>JBFLXR010000014.1:0-65614 GCA_040757065.1 Pseudomonadota bacterium | reverse complement strand
AGTAATCGGCGACTGGATTATGTTCTACAACAATCGGCGACCGCATCAATCGCTGAAAATGAAAACGCCTGCTGAGGCTTATGCTTTAGCGGCTTGAGTTGAGCAGGTTCCGCTGGGTCAATACAAGAAAATATCGCGGCTCTATTTGGTCATGAAGCCGCAGAAGATGAGGACATAAACCGATTGAAAGGTTACTACCTTAAAGGCAATGCCTTTGAGCAAGTAGCAAATGATCTACCACTTAGAATCTTAGTTGGTCATAAAGGAATTGGGAAATCAGCCCTTTCCACGTTGCAATGGAAGAAGAAAAGCAACAAGGTAAGCTATCAGTTCTAATCAAACCAGACGACATCGTTGGAATAGGCGATAGCGAAACTGATATATTAAAACTTATCCGTGAATGGAAATCTGGAATTTTAGAGATTATTTCTAGAAAGGCTCTTACGTCATTTGGCCTACCCTATGATGGCATTAGATCAAAAGTTAATGAGTATGGCGGAAGACTTGTTGACTTCCTTCAATCCACATTCCGAGCAAGTAATTATGCAAGCTTGCAAGAATCAAAAAAAATAATAATCGAACAATTTCTCAAATCAGGGAGAGTTTACGTTTATTTAGACGATCTAGATCGTGGCTGGCAAGGCAAGCCAAATGATATCAAAAAGATTTCTGCCCTCCTAAATGCGGTCAGAGATATTTCAGCAGAAAATAAAGGGATATCCTTCAGAGTGAGCTTACGCTCGGATGTATATTATTTAGCAAGAACATCAGATGAATCAACTGACAAAATTGAAGGCTCAGTAATTTGGTATTCATGGTCTAACCATGAAATTCTCGCCTTACTAGTCAAACGAGTTGATCAATTTTTTAACAGGAATTCATCCACAGAGGAATTAACAAAACTGCCACAGACTGCATTAGCTGCACATTTAAATGATATCCTTGCCACAGAATTCAATGGTCGTGGTCATTGGGAGAGAATCCCAACTTACAAAATGCTCATGTCATTAATTCGAAAAAGGCCAAGAGACCTCGTCAAATTGTGTACTTTAGCCGCAAGAAGCGCCCGAACAAATAAAGAAGAAAAAATTGGCACAAAAAGCTTTGAAAGCATTTTTGAGGAATATTCTCAAGGAAGGCTTCAAGACACAATAAATGAATACCGATCCGAACTACCCGATATCGAACGCTTATTGTTTGGCATGAAACCATCAAAAGAAGAAAAAAGAGCAAAGCTTGGTTACGTTTACAACACAGAAGCATTGCTAAAAAAATTAGAAATATCCAAGAAACTGGGCAATTTAAATTTGCTAACGGGAAAGTTGCCGACACAAAAGATATTGCAGCTTTTATGTATAAAATAAATTTTTTAACTGCTAGAAAAGAGATTGGAAATTTTATTGAAAGACGGTACTTCGAAGAAAGTCGATATCTCTCACATAAATTTGTAGACTTTGGCTTCGACTGGGAAATTCACCCAGCATATAGATGGGCTTTGCAACCAGATAACATGAGCGATATTTTCTCGCAATTAAAGCCTAGCACAGACTAAAGTCTAAGCGGCTAACAATACAAAACCCGCCCCCCGGCGTGCGGAAGTTGGTGGTCTGGCCTTGGTAGAGCCGCGCAGCAGCGAGTTGAAGGCGGCCTGCGTAGGTGTAGCAGCGCAGGTCGAATTTAAGGGCTGCGGTCTCGCCTGAGACGTTGACGCTGCGTTCGCCCGGCGCAGCCAGCCGCTGGGCGACGTAACCGGATTGCATCACCTCTTCGAACACGCGCTTGGTGAGTTTATCGCCCCGGTAAGCGCCTTTGCTGCCGTAGCCGCTGTTGGGCTTGAAGAACCATTGCTTGCGTTCCGCCCACCATGTTTCGGCGTCTTCGGCGCGCACGATGCGCGTTTCGGGAATACCCGCCCGCAATACCGCAATCGTTTCTTCCGGCACGCCGAGGGCGCGCAGGCTTTGCGGGTCGGTCAGCCGGGCGAGATTGCGTTTATTGGCATACAGGGCATAGGCATAGGGGTGCGGAGTAAGCACCACACGGTCGGCCAGATAGGCTTGGGCCAGTGCTGGATACTGCACCAGCGAAAAGTCGGTGAGGCGGTTGTAAATCAGGTCGATTTTCTGCGCACCGCAATACAGGCCGTCCGGCTGGGCGTACAGTTCGGCGGGGTCCGCAATCAGGGCAGTAATGCCTGCACGCTCGAACATACGCTGGCAAAGCAGAAATTCCGGGTAGAGGTATTGTTCACGCGGATTTTCGTCCACGATGGCGACGATGCGCAGCGGCGCGTCGCCGCGCTGCAAGCGCCATTCCGTGCGGAACATTTCCAGAAATACGGTTTCCGGCTCTGCCGCACCGATGCGCTGGCCGGGGGTAGCAACGCTCTGCTGGCTGGCAATCAGCAAGGCATTGAGAAACCCGCCGCCCGCGTTGGTGTTGATTTCGATGAGGTGCGCACCTTGCGCGTTCAGATGAAAATCGTAACCGAAAAATACGCCGGGGTTACGGGGTGCATGGCGGGCAATGGCGGGTGCATCCTGCAAAGCAAGCTCGCGCCAGCCGGGCAAGGCGACTACCGCCTCCACTGCCGCGATCACGGCTTGCATTTGCTCCAGATGAGCTGAAGTCACAAACAACGGCGATTCGGCAAACAAATGCGGGCGGGCTTCAATCAAGGCGGCGAAATCCGCCCCCTGTCGCGCGCAGGCCGCCTGCAGGGCGGCACGGTCAATGCGGCAGGCGTTCGGGTCGGCATTCAGCCGTGCAGCATCAGCCACCCAGCAGGCCTTTCTTCAGATCTTCGTCCACCGGCTTGTCGCCGATCCACACTTTGAGCAAAGCACGGTAGAAATCTTCGCCGGGAATGATGCCGATTTCTTTATTGTTTACGCTGACATGGGTGCCGCTGCCCGGCTGCCAGTCAAAACGCATCACGTCGCCTTCGCTGACGGTTTTAACCGGTTCGAACAGCTTATCGAAGGCGTTCATGCGCTCGCGCAGCGTAGCAACGGTTTGTTCGCTTTCGTTCTTTTCAATGCCTTTGCGGATGCCTCCCAAGAAATGGTCGGGCGAAACGCTGCCGGTGCGGATATGCAGCGCAAGGCGCTTGGCGCCGGTATCAGACAGCACGGCTTCCGCACCGTGTTTTTTCTCGCCGAGGTACAGTCCGGCCACATACACTTTGATAATGAAGCGCTGGCGCAGGCCTGCCCCGCTCAGCACCAGCGGCGCATTGCCGACCTGCACTTTGTCTTCCAGCTTGGCGCCTGCCATTTCGAGCGCAGCCGCAGAGAAACTCATGACGCACAACAAACAACCTAAAACCAGTTTTTTCATCTTGCTTTCAATTCCTATAACGCTTCAAAAATACCCGCTGCGCCCATGCCGGTACCAATACACATGGTCACCATTCCATATTTCAACTTGCTGCGGCGCAACCCATGCAGCAAGGTTGCGGTACGGATTGCGCCGGTCGCGCCGAGCGGATGTCCCAGCGCAATCGCGCCGCCCAGCGGATTAACCCGCTCGGGGTCGAGCCGCATTTCTTGCATCACCGCCAAAGTTTGCGCGGCGAAAGCCTCATTCAGCTCGATCCAACCCATATCCTCCAGCCGCAGGCCGGTTTGTTGCAAGGCGCGCGGAATCGCCTCGACCGGGCCGATGCCCATGATCTCCGGCGGCACACCCGCGATAGCGTAACCGATGAACTTGCCGATGGGGGTGAGATTGTACCGTTTCAGCGCGGTTTCGCTGCACAATAATACCGCGGCCGCGCCGTCCGACATTTGCGAGCTGTTACCCGCCGTGACGCTGCCGCCCAGTGCGAACACCGGCTTGAGTTTTGCCAGCGCTTCCAGCGAAGTATCGGCACGCGGGCCTTCGTCCTGCTCTGCTGCGTGCGCACTTATTTGTATGCTGCGGGCGGTCAGATCGGGCTGTTGGGTCTGGATAGTATAGGGGCTGATTTCATCGCCGAATGCACCCTCGGCCTGCGCACGCAGCGCACGGGTATGACTTTGCAACGCGAAAGCATCTTGTGCTTCGCGCCCCACTTTCCAGCGTTGCGCGACTTTCTCGGCGGTAATGCCCATGCCATAGGCGATCGCGCGGTGAGCATCCCCCTCGAACAGCACCGGATTATAGGCCGGCTTATTCCCTGCCATCGGAATCAGGCTCATGCTTTCCACACCGCCTGCCAGCATTACGTCGGTTTCCCCGAGCCGGATGCGGTCAGCCGCCATCGCCACAGCTTGCAAACCGGAGGCACAAAAACGGTTGACCGTCATGCCCGGTACGCTCTTCGGCAACCCGGCCAGCAAGGCGGTCACGCGTGCCACATTCAATCCCTGTTCAGCCTCCGGCATGGCGCAACCGACTATTACATCGCCGATCTCGGCGGGATCGAGGCCGGGACATTGCGCCAGCACGCTGCGTAACACGTGCGCCAGCAAATCGTCCGGGCGAGTCTGGCGAAACATGCCCCGCGGCGCTTTACCGACCGGAGTACGCGTGGCTGCGACGATGTAGGCTTCTTGCAGCTGTTTTTGCATCATCGTTAATTCCTCAACGGCTTGCCGGTTTTCAGCATGTGCTCGATGCGTGCCTGCGTTTTTTCAGTGGCAAGCAAAGCCATAAAATGACGACGCTCCAAGTCCAGCAGCCATTGCTCGTCTACCAGACTGCCGGCTTCTACCTCTCCGCCGCAAATTACCTCGGCCACACGGCTGCCCACAGCGAAATCGTGCTCGGAAATAAAGCCGCCTTCCAGCATATTCACCATCGCTGCTTTGAAATTGGCGATACCTGCCCGACCCGCCACAGCAAACGACGGGGGCGGCAATGGCGGACGGTAATCGGTGGCAGTCAGTGACCGTACTTCCTGCTTAGCGACATGCAGCAACTCGAAACGGTTCATCACAATGCGGTCGCCGTGCCGCAAATACCCCATTTCACGCCCCAGTTCAGCGCTTTTAGCCACCGTACCCAAGGCGATATTCTGGAAGGCGCGTCGCAGAATGGGAAACAACTCGCCGCCTTGCGCTTCCTGCGCGGCACGCAATGCCATCTCTTTGCAACCACCGCCGGCCGGCAACAGACCGACGCCGACTTCGACCAAACCGATATAGCTTTCCAGCGAAGCGACTATGCGACTGCAATGCAAGGCAAATTCACAACCGCCGCCAAGCGCCAGCCCGTCTATTACAGCGATGGTCGGCACGCGGGCGTATTTCAACCTTTGGGTGGTACGCTGGAACTTGGCAACTACCTCTTCCACACGCAACACATTCCCAGTCGCAGCGTTCAAGATTTCGCCCAGCCCGCCGCCCCCCGCAACAGTGTATTTGACACGCTGTGCCGCGCCTTTCAACTTATCGAATACGCCCTGAGATTCTTCTGGGCTTTCTTGTACGCCTTGCATCAGTTGCAGCAAATTCGCCCCGACGGAGAACGGCGGCTCGGTCTGCCAAATTAGCAAAGCCGCGAAATGCGCTTCCGCCGTATCGACTGCACGCAACACGTCGTCCAGCACGTCATTGCCTATGGTATGCAATTTGGTTTTAAAGCTCAGCACAGCGATGTCATCTCCGGTATGCCACACCCGCACGGCATCGGTTTCGAACACGGTCTCGCTGTATGGCTCAACCTCGCCCAGTAAACGTTCCGGAAATAATTGCCGCGCATAAACCGGTAGCACTGGACGCGCCTTGAGCACTCCGCTGACCGGCGAAAAGGAACCTGCAGCCTCATGTACTCCGCGCCGCATCGGCTCTGTCACCCAAGGGGGCAGCGGCACATTCGCCATCGCCTTGCCGGCACGAATATCCTCTTCTATCCAGTGTGAGACTTGTTGCCAGCCCGCCGCCTGCCAGATTTCAAAGGGGCCCTGCTCCCAGCCGAAGCCCCAACGTACAGCGAAATCCACCTCGCGGGCGCTGTCGGCGATCTGCTCTAGATGCAAGGCGCAATAATGGAACACGTCGCGGAACACGCTCCACAAGAATTGCGCCTGCGGGTGCGGGCTGCCATGCAAAGCCGCGAGTTTATTCGCCCAATCGCGCTGACGCAGGATGTCTTTCACGCCTTCGTCGGCCTTGCCGTCGGAAAGACGATAGGTTTGGCTCTGCAAATCGAGCACATGGATTTCGCCACCGATTTTCTGATAGATGCCGCGCTTGGTCTTTTGCCCCAGCGCCCCTTGCGCTACCAATTTGCCGAACCACTCCGGCAATTCATAATGTTGTCGCCAAGGATCGTCAGAGAGATTTTCACGCATGGTATTCACCACATGCGCGAACACATCCAGTCCGACCACATCCAACGTGCGGAAAGTGGCACTCTTGGGCCGTCCCAAATAGCGGCCGGTCAGCGCATCCACGGTATCGAACGCCAGACCATAAGCCTGAGCATGGTGTTTGGTCGTCAGCGTAGAAAAAACGCCGATCCGGTTAGCAATGAAGTTGGGCGTATCTTTCGCCCGCACCACGCCCTTCCCTAGCGTAGACACCAAGAAAGCTTCCAGCTGATCCAACAAACCGGGGGCAGTCTTTGCACAAGGGATCAATTCGACCAAATGCATATAACGCGGCGGATTGAAGAAATGCATGCCGCAGAAACGGGATTGAACCGATTCAGGCAACGCCTCGCTCAATGATTGAATCGATAATCCGGAGGTATTACTGACCAGAACGGTATACTCGCCCAGATGCGGCGCTATTCTGCGATAAAGATCGGCTTTCCAGTCCGTCCGCTCGGCAATCGCTTCGATCACCAGATCGCAGCCTTTCAGCAATTCCAAGTGCTGTGCGTAATTGGCTGCACGGATACAAGTAAGCTTGTTGAGAGTAGAAAGCGGCGCGGGATCGAGCGTTGCCAAGCCCTCGATAGCCTTGACTACGTTGGCATTCGCATCTCCCTCGGCAGGCGGCAGTTCGAACAGCAAAGTCGGCACGTCGGCATTGACCAGATGCGCGGCAATCTGCGCGCCCATCACGCCCGCGCCGAGTACGGCGGCCTGTCGCACAACGAAACGGTTCATTGCATCTCCCGGATTGAATCGAGGCTCAGCTGGATAGTACACCGGCTGCTACCGTTCAAAAAGCGGAAGTTCAGAATGGCTCCGGCTTGCCGATACCGAAACCTTGCGCATGATTGACACCGATATCGGCCAGCATCAGACGGGTTTCTTCGTTGCCAACAAATTCGGCAATGGTTTGCAGCCCCATCAGGTGGCCGATCTTGTTGACAGCCTCCACCATCGCGCAGTCGATGGCGTCGGAGACCATATCCTTCACAAAACTGCCATCGATCTTAAGATAATCCACCGGCAAGTATTTGAGATAACCGAAGGACGACATGCCGCTGCCGAAATCGTCCAACGAGAAACTGCAACCCAGCGCACGCAGTTCGCGGATAAAATGCCCAGCCTTGGTCAGGTTCGACACGGCGGCAGTTTCGGTGATTTCGAAGCAAACCGACTCAGGCGCAACGCCTGATTCAGCGAACTGCATTTTCAGGAAACCGAGAAACTCATCATCGTTCAGGGAAGCGCCGGAAAGATTGATCGACCAGACATCGCGGTGACTGTCGCGCACATGCAGTTTAAAGGCTTCGCGCACTACCCAGCGGTCGATCTGTGGCATCAGGCCATAACGCTCTGCCGCAGGAATAAATGCCATCGGCATAATCAGCCCGCCCTGCTCATCAAGCATCCGCACCAAAATCTCGTAATGCGCACAGTCGTCTTCCAGCCCGCTCACCGGAGCGATCCGCTGGCGATGGAGGCAGAAACGGTTTTCCGACAATGCCTGATGATGCGCCCCACCCACTCCATTTCGCCGCGCCGCAGTACGGTGTCGCTGTCTTCGTCGCTGTACACGTGTACGCGATTGCGCCCCATATCCTTGGCGATATAGCAGGCCGTATCAGCCGCTTTCATAATATCCGCAGCAGAATGATTGTTATCGCTGAAACAGACCAGCCCGATGCTGGCCGCTACATTGAACGACTTACTGTCCCATTGGAAGCGGAACTCGCTCAGCAGCATACGCAACTTCCCGGCAATTTCTTCTCCGCGTCCGATTGGACAACCTTCCAGCAACACCGCAAACTCATCGCCGCCCAATCGCGCCAGAATATCGCCCTCGCGCAAAGCAGTCTGCAACAGCAAAGTCACGCGACGCAACAACTCGTCTCCCGCAATATGCCCGCAAGTATCGTTAACCAGCTTGAATCGATCGAGGTCAAGAAATAATACCGTATGGAAACGCCCCTCAGCCGTCAGTGCCGCATCGACATGACGTTCGAACTCGCTACGATTGAGCAAACCGGTCAACGCATCGTGCGTTGCTTGATGGTTTAGTTGCTGCACGGCTTTACGCGCAAAGCTGACATCCTGAAATACTAAAACCATCCCCAGCAATTTACCGCTGCGGTTATGTAGCGGTGCCGCCGAGTCCTGAATCGAAAACTCCGTGCCGTCGCGCCGTAAGAGCGCAATATGCTCAACGCGCCCGATGCGCATTCCGCCGCCGCTGCACAGCGCTTTTTCCAACGGACTGGGAACCAACTGACGGGTATGTTCGTTAATTATTTGAAACACTTCACCCAAGGGCTTACCTCGCGCTTCCCCCGGCTTCCATCCGGTCATCTCGGCTGCGGTCGGATTCATATAGGTGATCGTTCCCCGCGTATCGGTAGCGATCACGCCGTCGGCAATTGAATCGAGCATCACGCGCAAACGCTCTTTCTCCATGCTCAACTGGGTTTCCGCCTCGCTGCGCGCATGCGCGTCTTCCGCAGCGGTATGCATCAGAATCACATGCAGCATGGTCAGCGAAAACATTTTGCCTACATGCCCCATCATGGAAAAACGGTCGTGCGGATCCAGCGAGTACAACACCGGCAAATCGGACAACAGGAACAACACACCCATCAGCGCCAAACCCTGAAACAGCGGGTGGCTGGCGCGGTGTCGCCAATAAGCGAAAATCACGAACGCCCACAGCAAGATCAAGGGCAACTGCATGGGCCGTTGTATGCCGAAATAGAAAGCTTCGTAAGGCGGATAACTCAGGGCCAGCAATAACAGTGCGAGGGCGCTGACCCCGACGATGGTTGCAAAGCGCCACGCCGACAGCCCGGCTCGGTGCAACAGCAGCCAGAGCATCCAGCCCATCGCAACAGGAAGAATGTAGGTTGCCGGCATCCAGGTCATCGAGTGCAGCGCACTGGAATAGCTGCCCATCCAGACGAACCAGCCCGTCCATTCGATGCCGATCAAGGCATGCAGCAAGTCGGCAGCAGCGGTAAAGGCAAAACTGATGGAGATATAACGGCGCATTTCGCGCTCGTCGTCTTGCAGATTAGCCCACAAAAATAGGGCCAAAAGAAAGGCCAGAATACCGTTTCCGGCATCCAGTCCGAGATGCAAATGCTCGAAGTGTTCGTCGCCCGCTCCCCATAGCATCCAGACAACGATGCTGAACAGCGACACAAACACCCAGAAAGCTCGAAAATTTTTAGGAACTTCTCGGAACCTATTCATTGTTATATGTATTTACTCCCCAGCTTGCAACCCTAACAGATGTATCTCATTCTGTAAAGCCCGTTGATCGTTCCGCAGAAACGACTGGGAGAAAAAACTCAATGACCTTGGTACAAATTCTCGATCCGCTCGGCGTACTTTGCCACCACCTGCGCCCGCTTCAACTTCAAGGTCGGCGTCAGCAAGCCGTTTTCGATGCTCCAGTGTTCGTCCAGCAACAACACGCGACGTACCTTGGCATATCCCGGAAACTCGCGTATCTGGGCGGCCACACGCCCCAGCGCAGCGCGTTCGACACGCAGATCGTGCAGCGATTCCGGCATGTCGGCGCGCACCCCCAAGTCCTGCGCAAGCTTCACCCAGACGTCGGGGTTCACGGTAGCCAGCACAACCAGATACGGGCGCCCTTCGCCGTAAACCATCACTTGCTCGAACAAGCGGTCGCGAAGAATCGCCTGCTCCATATCGCCCGGCGGAATTTTCTCGCCGTTCGACATCACGATCACCTCTTTCAGCCTCCCGGTAATGTAAATATGCCCGGTATTCGTAATCCGCGCCGTATCGCCGGTATTCAGCCAACCTTCAGCATCGATCATTGCCGCTGTAGCAGCAGGATTATTCCAGTAACCCAGCATATTGCTCGGCCCACGCACTAGAAGTGCGCTTTGCTCGCCCAGCCGCACTTCTACGCCGGGAATTGCCTCGCCGACACTAGCAGGATCATTACGATCCAGATGATTGCCGCTTACCACAGGCCCGGTTTCGGTTAGTCCGTACCCCTGCACCAGCGGCAATCCCAACCCCAGAAAAGTTTGCGCTATCTCGAAGGGCAGTGCCGCGCCGCCGCTGACCGCCACCCGAAGATTGCCGCCGAGATGCGCGAGAATTTTTTGCGCCACCATGCGCTGCAACAGGGGCCAGAGCAAGAAATCCAGTATCCACGGGCCCCGCCCCTGCTGATGCAGGAAACGCGCCCAGCCGATGCCGACCGCAAAGCGGAAAAATTTTTGCCGGAAGCCGGAACTCTCGTGTAACCGGGTTTGAATTGCCTGGTAGATGCGCTCGAAAACACGCGGCACCGCAATCAGCACAGTCGGTCGGATCGTGCGCAAATCTTCCGACAAAGAAGAAATCGAACGCGCAAAGGCGACTTGCGCCCCGGTCATCACGGTCAGGTAATAGCCGAGTGTGCGTTCAAAGGCGTGAGACAATGGCAAGAAAGACAAAAACACGTCGTCCTGCCGCACCGCGAATACGTCCATACTGGCGTACGCATTCCACAGTATCCCCTCATGGCTCAGCATTACCCCTTTCGGACGCCCTGTCGTGCCGGAGGTGTACATAATGGTTGCCAGCGCATGACGATCCGGCCGCACCTCGGCCTGCAAAGCCGCCCGCTCCGGCAACCATTTATCCACAGAGATCAGGCGTTCCTCGCCCCGTGCAGCAACGGGGCGCAAACAAACAAAACGCTGCACCGCCGTCATCTGCTTGCTGACCCCGCTCAGTCCCAGCCATTGGTCGCCGTTTTCGAACAGCAGCACCTTGATGCCTGCGTCCTCGGCGATATAAGCCACATTGTCGGGACGATCCACGGTATACAAAAGCACCACCACCAGACCGAGCGAAAGCGCGGCCTGATCGAACATCATCCACTGCGGACAGTTGCGCAGCATAATCCCCACGCGATCGCCCGGTTGCAGGCCCTCGCGCTGCAAAGCAGCCTGCCAGCGCCCCACCTCGTCGCGCACCTGCGCCCAAGTCAGGCTGACCCACTGGTTATGCGCGGCATCGAAAAAACGGTAGGCCACGGCCTCCGGGGTACGACGCACACGCTCCGTAAATAAACCGTGCAGGCTACCGGCCTGATCGGGTGTAATCACATGTTCCTGGCCGCCATGCACGGCATTCTCCTCCCGAGATTATTCTTTGCGGACGCTTAACTGCGCCCTGCCGGCAACTCTGCCGCCGCAAAATCGTCCACCATCACCGCCTTGCGTTGCAAGGCATAATCGCGTTCCAGCAACCCGATTTCTTCGTCGGTCAACAGCCCCTGCTCGCCCGCTTCGCGTATCCGCGCAGACGTCTCCAGCGCCTTCAGTAAGCCGCGCTTATCCGCCGCCTCGACTTTTTGCCATAACGATTCACACTGCAATGCGCTCGCCAGCGCCGCTTCCAGTACTGCCACGGGGTCGTTTTCATCCCCGTCCGGCACATACATTCCCTCCGTCAGCCGGTCACGTGCAGGTCCGGGCTGCATCAGCAACGTTGCCACGGCATGATCCAAACGATCTGACGGCGGTGCAAGCCGTCTGCCATAGGGAAAAATCAGGCCGCGCAGCAACCACGACAGCGGACGAACCGGGTAATTGTGCAGCACGCCGTCTAGTGCATTCTGCAACCGGAACAATCCGTCTTCCAGCGCCCACTGCAACAAGGGCAAATCCTCTGCAGGATGACCGTCATCCTCGAACCGCTTCAAAACCGCCGAGCACAAATACAACTGACTCAGCGCATCCCCCAACCGCGCCGAAATCCGCTCGCGCCGCTTAAGACCGCCGCCGAACACCAGCATGGACATATCGGCCAACAAAGCAAAGGCTGCCGAAAAGCGCGTCAGTTGCTGGTAATAACGCTTGGCGGCCTCGCTGCCGTGTACCGGGATCCCATATCCGTTGGATAACCCGTAAACCAGCGAACGGGCAGCATTCGCCACCGTAAAACCGATATGACCGAACAAAGCGTCGTCGAAATCGGTCAGAGCCTTTGCCGCATCCGCTTCGTGCGCCGCCGCGATTTCTTTCAACACATACGGATGCGCCCGCACAGCACCCTGACCGAAAATTATCATGTTTCGCGTCAGAATATTCGCACCTTCGACGGTAATGCCGATCGGCGACTGTTGGTATGCGCGACCCAAATAATTGCGCGGCCCGAGGCAAATCCCCTTGCCGCCGTGCACATCCATCGCATCGTTAATCACCATGCGTCCGCGTTCGGTGCAATGATATTTTACAATTGCCGAGACGACCGAAGGTTTCTCGCCCTGCGCCACTGCCTGCGCCGTCAGACGGCGTGCCGCCTCCATCAGGTAAGTATGCCCGCCGATCCGCGCCAGTGCTTCCTCGACGCCTTCGAATTTTCCGATCGGCAATTTGAATTGCCTGCGCACCCGGCAATAAGCGCCGCTGGTACGCGCCGCCAGCTTGGCGCCGCCCACTGCGCTGGAGGGTAGCGAAATCGAGCGCCCCGCCGCCAGACATTCCATCAGCATACGCCAGCCCTGTCCGATGCGTTCCGGCCCGCCGATAATGCAATCGAGCGGCACGAACACGTCGCGCCCACTCGTCGGCCCGTTCAGAAACGCAGAATTCAACGGAAAATGGCGCCGCCCGATTTCCACTCCCGGCATATCGGCCGGAATCAGCGCCAGCGTAATCCCCCGTTCTTTTTCCCCGCCCAGCAAGCCTTCCGGATCGTATAACTTAAACGCCAGCCCCAGCAAAGTCGCAACCGGCGCCAGCGTAATATAGCGCTTCTCCCATGTCAGCCGTACACCCAACACATTCTGCTCGCCGTTGAATGCGCCGCGACAGACAATGCCGTAGTCGGGGATCGCACCGGCATCGGAACCGGCGAACGGGCCGGTCAGCGCAAAACACGGCACCTCCTCGCCCTTCGCCAGCCGTTTCAGGTAACGCTCTTTTTGCTGTTCGGTGCCGTAATGCAGCAACAATTCGGCCGGGCCGAGCGAATTCGGCACCATCGCCGTCACCGCCGCCGTCGTGCTGCGCGACGCGATCTTCGCCACCACTGCCGAATGCGCCTGCGCGGAAAAACCCAGCCCGCCATATTCTTTCGGAATAATCATCCCGAAGAATCCCTTATCCTTAATAAACTGCCACGTCTCGGGCGACAAATCGGCCCGGCGGTGGGTTATCTCCCAATCGTCGAGCATGGCGCATAACTGCGCTGTTTCGTTCTGCAAGAAAGCTAGCTCGGCCTCAGTCAACGTCGCCTTGGGATAATTCAGCAGCTTCTCCCAGTCAGGATGCCCGCCGAACAACTCGCCTTCCCACCAGACTGTGCCGGCATCCAACGCTTCTTGTTCGGTTTGAGAAATCTGCGGCAAAACCTTGCGGAACGACTTCAGCGCGAAAGCGCTGATCGCCGGGCGGCGCAATGCGGGAATGCCGAACACCGCAATCAATGCTGCCAGCAATATATAAACGGCCTGCAAAGCCTCAGGAGAAATGCGGTTACCGCTCGCCACGAAGAATACCAGCACCACTGCGGCCAGCAGCCAACCCCAGCGCGAGGCGCGGAAGAAAGCCAGCCCCAGTACCACCAGCAGTACTGTCAGCAACGTGAACAACGTCATGCCCCGCCTCCGAGTGTGAATAAGGGCTGCACTTTAACCGCAGACCGGGCGGCTGACAATCGGCAACGCACCTCAATGGTGCGCAGCATCAGAACAACGCCTCGAATGCAATCGCACAATATGCCACTTCGATGATTTCCAGCTCTTCCGCCACATGCGGCAATCGCAGCTGCACCACATCGCTCTCGCGCGCTTTCAGCAAGGCGCGCGCCAGCGGCGACACCCAGCTAATCAAGCCTTTCCCGGCGTCGGCTTCGTCCACCCCGACGATGCTGTAGGTGCGCTCTTCGCCATCGGCATGGCAAACCGTCACCGTCGCACCGAAAAACACCTGCTCGCAACCGGCGCGCAGTTCGGGATCGACCACCTCAGCGTTCTCGATCCGCTTGCTGAGAAAGCGGATGCGCCGATCAATCTCACGCAAGCGTTTCTTGCCGTAAATATAGTCGCCGTTCTCGGAGCGGTCGCCGTTCGATGCCGCCCACGAAATGGTTTGCACCAGCGCCGGACGCTCCTCTTTCCACAAATATTCGAGTTCGTCGCGTAAGCGGCGATACCCCGCAGGAGTAATGTAATTTTTGACTCCGGACGGCAGCTGCAAGGCCGGAGCCAGCGCCTCTTCGTCTTCCTGCTCAGTTTCTTTGGTAAACGCTTTGCTCATCTTGCCATCCCTTAGCCGCGCATTTTCTCGACAGCTTCTTCCACGCGTTCAACGGCAATAATTTCCATTCCGGCAATCGACTGCTTCGGTTTATTCGCCTTCGGAATCAGTGCTTGGGTAAAGCCCAGCTTGGCAGCTTCCTTCAGGCGCTCCTGTCCGCGTTGCACTGGTCTAACCTCGCCCGCCAACCCCACTTCGCCGAACACCACCAACTTTTCCGGCAACGGCTTATTGCGCAGCGAAGATACCATTGCCAATAAAACGGCCAAATCTGCGCCCGGCTCGGTAATCTTCACTCCGCCGACAGCATTAATAAAGACATCCTGATCGAAACAGGCGATCCCGGCATGCCGATGCAGCACCGCCAGCAGCATTGCCAGCCGGTTCTGCTCCAACCCAAGCGACAAGCGGCGCGGACTAGGCGAGTGCGCCTCATCCAGCAAAGCCTGAATTTCCACCAGCAAGGGACGCGTACCTTCTTGCGTCACCATCACGCAAGATCCCGCCACCTGCGTACCGTGCTGCGACAAAAACAAAGCGGAAGGATTGCTCACCTCGCGCAGTCCGCGTTCGGTCATGGCAAACACGCCCAACTCGTTCACCGCGCCGAAACGGTTTTTAAACGCCCGTATCAACCGGAAGCTGGAATGGGTATCCCCCTCGAAATACAGCACCGTATCGACAATATGCTCCAGTACGCGCGGCCCGGCCAGCGCACCTTCCTTAGTCACATGCCCGACCAGTATCATGGTGACACCGGTACTTTTCGCCAATCGCGTCAGTTGCGCGGCGCATTCGCGCACTTGTGCCACAGACCCCGGCGCAGAAGTCAGTTGCTCGGAATACAAGGTCTGGATCGAGTCGATCACCACCACATCCGGCTGCTCCGAACCCACAACCGATTGAATTTTTTCCAGCTGGATTTCCGGCAGCAAGCGTACACCGCTGGCATCCAGCGCCAGACGCTTGGCACGTAGTGCAATCTGCTGCGCAGACTCTTCGCCGCTGACATACAGCACATTCTGCGTCGGTGCGAGATGCGCCAATGTCTGCAACAACAACGTAGACTTGCCGATTCCCGGATCGCCGCCGATCAGCACCACGCCGCCCCGTACCAAGCCGCCGCCGAGCACGCGGTCGAATTCGACAATGCCGGTCGGGGTACGCGGCACTTCCGCAGCCTCCACCTCGGACAATCGCTGCAACTGCCCGCTGGCCGCCAACGCGCTGAAACGGTTTTTCGCCGCCGCAGGCGCTTCCGCCACACTTTCCACCAGCGTATTCCACGCCGAACAATGCGGACACTGCCCTTGCCATTTCGGGGTCTGTCCGCCGCATTCGGTACAGGAATAGATACTTTTTACCTTTGCCATGCTTCCTCCGGGTTACGCGGTCGATAGGGTACAACAACATGAAAGTGCTGCGGCATTTTTTAGTTCGCGTTATATTTGCCGTCGGGTTGCAGAATTTCACTCAACGTACATAGGGGAACGGAAATGAGCGAACTATCCAACGAAGCCATCAAAGAAGCGGCCAGCGCCTCGGTCTCGGAAGGCAACGACATTCGCAGCCGGGTGTATAGCCTCACACTGAACGCGCTCAAACAACGCAAGCTGGAAAGTGCGGAAGTGCGCGAAGTCGTGAAATCGCTCACCGAAGGCATCAGTATCGGCGCAGAGAAACGTGCCGCCGACAGCAAACAAGCACTCGGCGAAGCCTTTGCGGGCTTGGACGATGCCATGAAGAAATCCGCCGAAGCTTTTCATCTGGCGCTGGAGCAACTGACCGCCAGCGGTAAGGAATTCAACGACGGCGATCTGAAAATCGCCCTGGATAACCTGAAACAAACTGAAGAAGCCTTTATGAGTACGGTGCAGCATGTTTCCGAATCGGCAGGCGAACGCATCCGCGCCGAATGGCGCGACCTGCTAACACACGCAAGACATACAGGTACCGACACTGGACGCCAAGTTGCAAGCACGCTCGGCGCATTTTCCAACCATGCCCGCAGCGTCACCCACGACGCACAAACAAACGGCCTCAGTGCAGCCCGCGAATTCGGTGCACGCCTGACACTGGCAGCCAGCGGTATTCTGGCAGGCATTGCTGACGCTTTGCACGAGCCGAAAAAATAACCCGGAACCCGCCCGACGATGCTGCTCGAAACCGTTACTGCCATCCGCGATTTCTCGCGTCTGCATGAAATCACTTCGGTGATGATACGTTACGGTTTCGGCGATATCATGCGCCGCAGCGGCATTGTCTCGGTTTTGGAGCGTACGGGGCAAATACTGCATCTCGCCGGTCACGAAGAAAAAGAAACTCTTTCGACCCCGCAGCGCATCCGTCTGGCGCTGGAAGAACTCGGCCCTACTTTCGTTAAACTAGGACAAGTACTGTCCACCCGCGTGGATGTTTTTCCACCGGACTGGATCGCGGAATTCGAGAAACTGCAAAGCACCGTTCCGCCGCAAAGCTTCGAAACCTTGCTGCCGGAACTCACCAAAGCACTCGGGGCATCCCCGCTCGAAATTTTCCGCAATCTGAACAGCAATCCCTGCGGCTCAGCCTCGATTGCACAAGTTCATAGTGCCGAGCTACCCGACGGCACACCGGTCGTACTAAAAATTCGCCGTCCCGGCATCGAATCCAAGATCGCCTCCGACCTGCATATTCTGGAAATTATCGCCGGCATGCTGGAAGCCAATACGGAGGAAATGAAGCGTTACCGACCGACGCTGATCGTTCAGGAGTTCGGCCGCTCTTTGCAGCGCGAACTCGATTTGGCACAAGAAGCACGGGCGCAAGACCGCTTCTCGACCAATTTCGAGCAAGATCCGAACATTGTCATTCCGCGGATTTACTGGGAATGGACCAGCCCGATTGTGAACGTGCAACAGCGCATCGAGGGCGTGCCGGGCAACGACATGAAAGCGATCGAAGCCGCCGGTCTCGACCGCAAGCTGCTCGCCAGCCGAGGCGCGGACGCTGTGCTGAAAATGATTTTGCTGGACGGCTATTTCCACGCCGACCCCCACCCCGGCAATGTATTTTACCTGGCAGGCAACCGGCTGGCTTTACTGGATTTTGGCATGGTGGGCCGCTTATCCGATCATCGCCGCAATCAGATCGTCAATCTCCTCGCCGCACTGGCGCAACGCAACGAACTCGCCATGCTCGATGTACTGATGGACTGGACGGAAGACGCCGATGTCGACGAAAGCAAGCTAACCCGCGACATCAACGAACTTATTTTCAACTATGAACATGTGCCGTTAAAGGATATTCGCCTCGGCGCGCTGCTGAGCGAAATCACCGCCATTATGCGCGACCACAACATCGTGCTGCCGTCCGACCTCACTTTGCTGTTTAAGGCGCTGATTACACTAGAAGGACTGGGTCGCCAGCTCGATCCGGATTTCCACATGACCGACCACCTGACACCGTTCGTCAAAATGGTCATTACTCAGCGTTATTACCCGGCCACTTTACTCAAGCGCGGCGGTCGCGGATTGCATGAAGTGTTTTCTCTGGTCGGCGGCTTGCCGCGCGACCTTTCGCGGCTGGTGAAAGAGGCGCGGCGCGGACGGCTGAAAATCGATCTGGACGTGAAGCGGCTCGACCATTTCGGACACCAGATCGATCACAGCACCAACCGGCTCACGCTGGGTGTGTTGATTGCAGCGCTGATTATCGGATCGGCCATTGTAATGACCGTGCAAGGCGGCCCTACCCTGTTCGGCTTACCGTTATTCGGTCTGGCCGGTTTTCTGCTAGCGCTGATCAATGCCTTGTGGCTGATTATCTCGATCTGGCGTTCGAACAAAAAAGACTAGCACAAGCCCAAACTAAAACGCCTAGTGTCGTGTGTCGTTCGGTTCTGCAGACGCAGTCAACGAAAAAATTGCAGCAGCATCCACCTTATCGAAAGCATAACGCGCATTACAGAATTCGCAATGCACCTCGATTTCATCCTGCTCGTCCAGAATCGCTTGCACTTCGTCGCGCCCCAGCATGCGCAGCATCGTCGCTACGTTTTGTCGTGAGCAACTACAGCGAAAACTCACTGGCTGCGCATCGAACAGACGAATATCCTCTTCGTGAAACAAGCGGTGCAACAGCTCCTGTGCAGGCAGCGTCAGCAACTCGTCTGTTTTGATCGTCGCCGCCAACTGGCAGGCGCGCGGCCAGACATCGGTATCGGGTTCTTCCTGTCCGGGCAGCCTTTGCAGCAAAAATCCGGCTGCGCAATCCGCGTCCGCAGCCAACCACAGGCGCGTCTCGATCTGTTCGGAGCGCTGCATATAATTTTGCAGGATTTCGGCGACGGTTTCGCCTTCCAGCGCCACTACGCCCTGATAAGTCTGTCCGCCGTCCTTGGGATCGAGCGTAATCACGAAACGGCCATCGCCGACCAACTCGGCCAAAGTCTGTCCGGCCAGCTCGCCGCTCCACTTGGCAGTTGCGCGCATATTCAAGCTACCGTCGCACTCCACCACCAATAAGGAGACCGGGCCCGAACCCTGAATTTGCAAAATCAGTGCGCCTTCCAGCTTAAGCATCGCCGCCAGCAGCGCCGCCGCCGCCATCAGTTCGCCCATCGCCGAGCGTAAAGCCGGAGGATAATCGTGCTGTTTCTGCACGGTATGCCAGGCAGTATTCAAATGCACCCATTCACCGCGTACCGGCGAATGTTCGAACAAAAAACGGTGTAAAGAGTCAGTCAGCGTATTCATGGGGCGCGATCATACCACGCAGCGCACTTATTGCTATTCGGCTGCTGCCCTCAACGCCGCGACGTAATTCAGCGGCGCATGATCGGCAAGTTCGCGAAACGGCACATTCTCTGCATTGAACGGATAATGCAGGACATACTCGCTGCGAGCCGCATTCCGATCCAGTTCCATGTATGCCTCATCGGCCCGCGTATGAACCACCCCCTCCCGGTCGATATAGCGCGGCAGCGACAAATGCCGGTATTCCAGCCATTCGTATGGAATACTGCACACCAGATCGCAACAGTCCACATAGCGCGTTTGCTCAAACGGCCCGAATGAAGCCACGAACGCCCCATCGCCGACCCGCGGCGAACCGAACGTCACCAGTTGACCATCTTTCCACAGATTGGCAGCCAATGTCGCCAGCGCCGCACCCAAGCTATGTCCGGTAAACGTGACCCGGCTAGCGCTTAACTGGTCGAGGTGCATCCGAATCTCCGGCCAAATCACATTGAAAGCCTTGGCGAATCCGGCATGCACCCTGCCGCCGCCCACCCAAGGCTCCAGCCAGGCCGCCAAATCGGTGCTCAAGTCATCCAGTTTCATCTCCGTTCCGCGAAAAACCACGATGGCTTCCCGGTTTCCGGCATGATGCACCACCATCGCTTGAGAATCGACGAAGCTCGCACCGTGGTTGGAAAACAACACCGCCTCATAGCCGACCCGTTGCAGCGCTTCGATAATTTCCGCGCGCGCATCGGGGCCGCGCTCGAATTTTTTATAGACCAGACGGGCAAGCTCCGCGTACAAAAAAGCTGGATCGGGTACCGACCCCGATTCCAATAAAGTCTTGCCGATTTCGGGATGGAGCAAAGCCTCGCGGGTCACATAATACGGAATCGTTCTCACTGCACCTCCTGTTGTGGTGTCGCATGCAGCACGCCATCCGGTTGAATGGTAAGCCATTATTTCGCATTCTCCGAAACCGGACAAGCGTTTGCCGCAATCGGTTCAGCCATACCGGACAGAGGCGTGTGAACACGCCCCAGTTCAGGCATAATGCCGCCTTCCGTTTTACCCTGCCCGCTCTCCGGGGATCGTTTGCAGTCGTGACCAGCATCGAACATATTCAGACGCTTTTTGCCGAGGACGGCATTCTGGCGCACGCCATTCCCGGTTTTCGTCCCCGCCCACAGCAAATCGAACTGGCACAAGCCATCGCCGAAGCGATCCGCAACAACGGTCAGTTAATCGCCGAAGCGGGTACCGGCACCGGAAAAACCTATGCCTATCTGGCTCCTGCCCTCATGGCGGGCGGCAAGGTCATCGTTTCCACCGGCACCAAAACCTTGCAGGATCAGCTGTTTCAGCGCGATTTACCGACTGTGCGCAACGCCTTGAAAGCACCGGTTTCGATTGCCTTGCTGAAAGGGCGCGCCAATTATCTGTGCCACTACCATCTGGAGCGCGCCCTCAGCGACGGTCGATTCGCTTCGCGCGAGGATGTGCGCCATCTGAGCAAAATCGCGCAATACGCCAAAGTCACCCAGTCCGGCGACAAAGGCGGCCTGTCCGACGTACCGGAAGATGCGACCGTCTGGGCGCACGTCACTTCGACGCGCGACAACTGCCTGGGGCAGGAATGCCCGCAGTATAAGGACTGCTTCGTCCTCAAAGCGCGTAAGGAAGCCATGGAAGCCGATGTGGTGGTAGTTAATCATCACCTGTTCTTTGCCGACGTAATGCTGCGCGACGAAGGCGTGGCCGAGCTATTGCCCGCCTGCAACACCGTGATCTTCGACGAAGCACATCAGCTCCCGGAAACCGCCAGCCTGTTTTTCGGCGAAAGTTTATCTACAACGCAACTATTAGAATTGGCGCGCGATACACGCCTGGAAGCTGCCGCATCCGCCAAAGATTTTGCGCCACTCCCGGTCGCAGCCGACACATTGGAAAAAGCGGCGAAAGACTTCCGGCTGATTTTTAAATTCGAAGGTCGGATGCCTGCCAGTGGCACGGCCAAAATCAGTGGCTGGCAAACAGCATTCGACACCCTGCTGCTGAAGTTGATGGATTTAAGCGAGCTATTAGAAAAGCAAGCCGAGCGCAGCGAAGGGCTGGAGAATTGCTGGCAGCGCAGTCTGTCGTTACTGGAAAAGCTGAAGGCCTGGCAAAATAAGGAAGAGACTGAAAACGTGCGCTGGCTGGAGGTCTTCCGCCATTCGGTACAACTGAACATCACACCGCTCTCGATCGCGGAAATTTTCGCCCGCCAGATCGGGGGGCACCCGCGCGCTTGGATTTTCACTTCCGCTACGCTAGCGGTAAAGCAGGATTTTTCGCACTACCAGCACGAAATGGGGCTAATCGAAGCGCAAACCGCCTGTTGGGACAGCCCGTTCAACTATCCCGAGCAAGCCATGCTGTATGTACCAACCGGCATGCCGGAACCGAATAGTCCGGGCTACACCGAAGCCGTCGTGCGTGCCGCCTTGCCGCTGATCGAAGCCAGCAAGGGACGCGCCTTTCTGTTATTCACCAGCCTGCGTGCCATGCAACGGGCGCACGAATTGCTGCAAGCGGAATTCGATCTGCGGCATTGGCCTTACCCTCTGCTGCTGCAAGGACAAGGCTCGAAAAGCGATTTGCTCGACCGCTTCCGCCAACTGGGCAACGCCGTGCTGCTCGGCAGCCAATCGTTTTGGGAAGGCGTGGACGTGCGCGGCGAAGCGCTGTCGCTGGTGGTCATCGATAAACTGCCCTTTGCGCCGCCGGACGACCCCGTGCTCGCCGCCCGCATCGAACAACTCAACCGCGCCGGACGCAACGCGTTTATGGAATACCAATTACCGCGTGCCGCCATTACTCTCAAGCAGGGTGCAGGACGACTGATCCGCGACGAAAGCGACCGCGGGGTATTAACGATTTGCGATCCGCGGCTGGTCGACAAGCCCTATGGTCGACGCATCTGGCAAAGTTTGCCTCCCTTCCGCCGGACGCGCAACGAAGGCGAGGCCGTCGATTTTCTGGCTGCGCCGCCTCGCCGACCAGCATGACGATGCACGACTAACCGGGCGGCTGGACGGCGGCATAACTTTACCGCTAAACTTTGCAGCATCGGCATTTCGAACCGAATTTCGCTAAGAGGCAGGTACAACCCGCGATGAATGAACAGATATTGCGCATGATAGGAGGCGAAGAAGCCTATTATCCTCATGCATTGGAAAAACAATTCCTGCGCATTCTCCATCGCATCGCCGAACTCTGGGGCACCCCGGCTTGCACTGCCTATTTCGAAGAATTGCTGGTTAACCAGCGCGGTGAGGTACGCCAAGGTTTTCCGCCCGAGGTCGCCAAAGAACTTTTCCGGCTGAGCGTCATCCACGACCATCTCAAGCCTCAGGAAAAGCAGGCAGACATTTGGGAAGTGGTCGACCCCCACAATGCGGGGAAGGATCAGCGCACCATCGAACAAGAAGATCCGCATCACCGCGCACGCACTTTCATGAAAGTTATCGAAGGCGGCAACTGCGGAGCCGTTCAATCTATGCTGATCCGCGGTTTCGAGAGCAACCTGACCGATGAACGCGGCTGGACACCGCTGATGGTTTCCGCCTTTAACGGCAGCGAACCTATTGCAGAACTGTTGCTCCAGTACGGTGCGGATGTGCAGGCCAGAGATAACATGGGTTATTGCCCTATACACTGGGCGGCATACAATGGTTGTAGCAATGTAATCAAACTACTGCTCGACCATCGCGCCGATTGCAACACCCAAAGCCAATCCGGGTGGACGCCGTTGATGCAAGCTGCGGCACGCGGTCACTTGCTGGCAGCCGGTCAACTGATCGCATGCGGTGCGGATGTCAATCTAGGCAGCTTCGACGGCTGGACACCCTTACACAAAGCCGCCTCCAACGGTCACTTCGCCATCGTAAAGCTATTGCTCACCAAACACGCTGCCCCGGATGTCCGTCACGAAGACGGCAGCACCCCACTCTCGCTCGCCAGAAAAAACCACCACGACCAAATTGCCGCACTACTCGAAAAATCGCTTGCCTGAACCACGCAACCCATTGAAAATACGAACCAGCACCCCAACATTACAGGCAACCTGCCGTAGGGGAACAAAATGGGAACTGTTCGCAGCGCCGCCGTAGCCGGATTGTTCTACCCCGAGTCGCCGACCGATCTTGAACGGACGGTTCGCGACTTGCTTGCGCATGCCCCGCATGCCGATTTAATCCCCAAAGCCATGATCGTGCCGCATGCCGGATACATTTATTCCGGCCCGGTCGCCGCCAGCGCCTATGCCTGCCTGCAACCGCTTGCCGAGCGCATCCGGCGTGTCATATTGCTCGGCCCGGCGCACCGCGTACCGCTACGCGGACTCGCACTCTCCGACGCTGAGTCCTTCGCTACCCCCCTCGGCGACATCCCTCTCGATCAGGCAGCCATACAAACGCTGGCCGGTTTACCGCAAATCAGCCTCAACCCGCGCGCGCATACTCAGGAACACGCACTGGAAGTACAGTTACCGTTTCTGCAAACCGTTCTGAGGGACTTCACCCTGGTACCGCTGGTCGTCGGGCATGCCAGCACGGAAGAAGTGGCGGAGGTCATCGACCGCCTGTGGGGCGGATCGGAAACGCTGATTCTGGTCAGCTCCGATCTCTCGCATTACCTGTCTTACCGGGCTGCCCGGCAAATCGACCGCGTGACTGTTGACGCCATTCTGGCGCTCGAACCGCTACCGCACCATGAGCAAGCCTGCGGTGCCGTACCCATTAACGGCTTACTGGAAAGCGTACGAAGACGGCGCATGCAGGCACATCTGCTCGACTTGCGCAATTCAGGCGACACCGCCGGCCCGCACGACGGCGTGGTCGGGTATGCCGCTATCGCATTCACCGAAGAGGCCGCCCATGCGCACGCGGGATGAAGGTCATTTGCTGCTGAAACTGGCACGCCACGCGATTGCCGAGAAACTGGGCGAACCGCATATACGCATCGCCCACCGCGACTGGATGCATCACCCCGGCGCAACATTCGTCACACTGTCCAAGCACAAACAACTGCGCGGCTGCATCGGTTCGCTCGAAGCCTATCGGCCTTTACTGGAAGACGTCCGCCAGAATGCTTGTGCCGCCGCTTTTCACGATCCGCGTTTTCACCCCCTGCATGCGCAGGAATATCAAGAAATCGAGATTGAAGTTTCATTGTTATCTCAACCCGAGCCGATACAGTTTGCCGACGAGTTTCAGGCGCTGGAGCAACTGCGCCCCGGCATCGACGGCATAATTTTCGAATGCGGGCGCTATCGCAGCACCTTCCTGCCGCAAGTCTGGGAGCAATTGCCGCAAGCGGAAGTTTTCATGCAGCACTTAAAATACAAAGCCGGCTTACCCGTCAATTATTGGTCTGACGATGTCCGCTTATCGCGCTATACCGTGCAAAAGTGGCGCGAAGTCGATTTCGACGGGAGCGCACTGTGAACGGCGAAATCGGCCTCGGCGAGCGCCACCCCGCCAAGTACTGGCACTGGCTGGAAGATGGTCGCATTCAGTGCGATTTGTGTCCGCGCGATTGCAAATTGAATGAAGGACAACGCGGCGCTTGCTTTGTACGCGCCCGCGCGGGCGACCGGATGGTGCTCACGACTTATGGTCGCAGTTCGGGTTTCTGCGTCGATCCTATCGAGAAAAAACCGCTTAACCATTTCTATCCCGGCTCCAGCATTCTGTCGTTCGGCACGGCGGGGTGCAATCTGGCCTGTAAATTCTGCCAGAACTGGGACATTTCCCGCTCGCGCGATTTCGACCGGCTAGCCGACTTGGCCAGCCCGGAGGCCATTGCCCGTACCGCACAAGAGTTAGGCTGCAAAAGCGTAGCGTTCACCTACAACGACCCCGTAATTTTTGCCGAATATGCCATAGATGTCGCCGACGCCTGTCACGCTTTTGACATTAATACGGTCGCCGTTACAGCGGGGTACATGCACGATCTGCCCCGGCGCGAGTTTTACGCCAAAATGGATGCCGCAAATGTCGATCTTAAGGCCTTTACCGATGCTTTTTACCACAAGCTCACCGGCGCGCATTTGCAACCCGTTCTGGACACGCTGGTTTATTTAAAACAAGAAACACAGGTATGGGTCGAGCTGACGACTCTGCTGATCCCGGAACAGAACGACTCCGATCATGAGATCGGCAAAATGAGTGAATGGATCGCGCGCGAGCTCGGTACTGACGTGCCGCTGCATTTCACCGCATTCCATCCCGATTACCGCATGACGGATCTGCCGCCAACGCCGCCGGAAACCCTGAACCGGGCGCGTCGGATCGCTCGTTCCGCCGGGCTGCAACACGTTTACACCGGCAATGTGCATGACACTGAAGGCGGCACGACCTTCTGCGGCAGCTGCAACGCAGCACTGATCGTGCGCGACTGGTATGCCGTTTAGGCTTACCACGTAACCGAGCGCGGATTCTGCGAATACTGCGGCGCAAAACTGGCCGGACATTTCGGAAAATTCGACGCCCCATTCGGACGGCGACGCATTCCAGTCGCAGTCCGGTAAACGTAGCACCGTCCAAGGGACGTTTACAGCTGAAAGGAGAAAAAGATGGACACCTTACGCAGCGTATTGGTTTTTCTCGCCATCGTCGCCTTTATAGTCGTACTCGGCGTCGTGTTCTTCGCAGCGCACTAGACCGCTGCTGGCAACGTCGCAAGGATATCCGCCCATGCGGGTGGAGGCATTCTTGTACATTACAAAACCGGAGTCAGCATGATGATGACTGCAACCAATACTCTCACCCGTTATGAGGTCACCATCCCGGCCGGTCAGGTTCAATTAGCCGGCGAGCTCGTCTTGCCGGAAAACCCGAAAGGCATCGTACTGTTCGCACACGGCAGCGGCAGCAGCCGTTTCAGCCCGCGCAACACCTACGTCGCATCGTTCTTGCACCAGAACAGCATCGGCACCTTGCTGTTCGATCTATTAACACGCGAAGAAGATCAGACTTATGCCACACGCTTCGACATCCCCCTGCTGACGCAACGACTGCTCGCCGCCACGCAATGGCTTCGGCAACAGCCGGCAACGCAACACTGCAAACTCGGTTATTTCGGAGCCAGCACAGGAGCTGCGGCCGCGTTACAGGCTGCAGCCGAACTGCCGGATAGCGTTTCGGCAGTCGTTTCGCGCGGCGGGCGGCCGGATCTGGCCGGAGAACGCGCTCTGCTAAGCGTACGCGCCCCCACTCTGCTGCTGGTCGGCGGCGAGGACGGCATCGTCATCGAACTGAACGATGCCGCGCATACCGTCCTGCAATGCGAAAAGAAGCTGGTTATCGTCCCCGGCGCCACGCATCTGTTTGAAGAGCCGGGCACGCTGGAACAAGTGGCACGAGCGGCTGCAAACTGGTTTTTATTCTACCTTGGCAACTCACAATCCACTATTCCGAAAACATAAAACGCTTCTCAGAAAACAATTTCACGCAAATATCGACCGTAATCGGGTCATAGTGCGTCCCTCTGAACTGAACGATTTCCTCCAACGCAGCCTCTATTCCGAATCCCGGCCGGTAAGGACGATGAGAAGACATCGCTTCGACCGTATCGGCGACAGCCAATATTCTGGCTCCCATGGAAATTTGGTTATTTTTCAATCCACGCGGATAACCTGAACCATCGATTCGTTCATGATGTTGATAAACGATTTCTGCAATTGGCCAAGGGAAATCGATCCCTTTCAAAATGTCGTAGCCCGCTGCCGGATGAACTTTAATCATCTCATGTTCCAGCGCGGTTAGCTTGGTCGGCTTGGTTAAGATTTCGGAAGGTATCTGAATTTTTCCGAGATCGTGAATCATCGCGGCCAGATGAATACCATGCACTTCATCCTCCGACAAACCGATCTCCCGCGCAATTGCCCCTGCCAATGCCGCCACTCTGCGCTGGTGGCCTGCAGTATAAGGATCGCGCATTTCCACGACCGCAGCCATCGCGACTATGGTTCCCTCAAGACTCGCCTGCAAACGCTCAGCCGTTCGCACTTGCAAGCTGCGGACGCGTAAAGTCACAATCCCGAATGCAAGATCGTCTGCAAGCTCACTCAGCAACCGAATTTCCTCATCGGAAAACCCGTCAGCTTCTGGAGAATAAATCGCAAGCGCCCCCAGAGTCTGCCCGACCGAAGCCAGCGGCAACGCAAGAATCGAGCGAAATCCGAGCTTGATGCCACTATCGAGCCAAGGCCGGTAAGCCGGATCCGTCAGGGTGTCACGCGTCAACTGCGCAGTTTGCGTCCGAATTGCCATACCGACCGGACCGTGCCCGCGCTCCACATCCCCCCAAGATATGCGGGCCTGAGCCAGATAATGCTCATCGTCACCGGCAGAAGCGACCGGTCGAACGCTTTTTTGTTCATCGCGTTCCGCATAACCGACCCATGTCAGCAGATAACCGCCCGTCTCAACGATGATGTCGCACATTTCTTTCAAAAGCGCATTCTCTTCAGAAGCATGTACCAATATCTCGTTACATCGGCTCAATATGATCAGTGCACGGTTCAGCTTGCGCAAATCGAGATCGGTGCGTTTCCGCTCGGTAATATTGTCAAACACAGCAACGAAATATCCTTTTTCCATGCTGTAAACCGACAGATAAAACCATGTTTCCAGTCTTTCGATATACGTTTCGAAACGCGCTGGCTCCCCACTCAGCGCAACCTGCCCGTAAATTTCGAACAATTCTGGATTGGTCTGCTGAATACCGGGAATTACTTCGCTGACCCTTTTCCCGACGACATCTTTAAGACCCGACAGTCTTTCGAACGCCATGTTTACATCGAGATAAATAAAATCCGTTGCCTTACCGCTCACGAATTCCATTTTGCAATAGGCGAATCCCTCCAGCATATTGTCAAACAAGGAATGGTAACGCCTCTCACTCTGCGCTATAGTCGCCTCGGCACGTTTCCGCTCGGTAATATCCTCCATAATGTGTAAAGAATATAAATACATTCCTTCCGAACTTCGTACCGCGAATGAACGAGACAAAAAGATTTCCCCACCCTCGATCATGAGTTCTTTCTGCTCCTCGGCATCCTGCATGGATTTACAACAACCTAGCTGCGGCCCCGGCAGCTTGGGAAAAACTTCCCAGTACACTTTTCCGATCACCTCCTTAACCCGCATGCCGGCCCGCTCTGCATAAGCGCGATTGCAGCGCAATATCCGGTAAGCCTGATCGTGCATGAATACCGGATCGTGAACGGCATCCAGCGCATCGGTCCATTCCCTGTGCGCCTGCTCGATCTGATGGCGAATTCGCTCAATATCTTCCAACAAAAACAACAGCGCGGTACGCTCTTGCACGATATTCCCATCTGCTTGCGGAACGTCCATCCATTCGGGTATCTGAATTGAGTCCGCCTTTCGTTTCATTGCGGGCGGACTCGGCGTTACTGCAATATCTCGTTGCATATCCGGCAACGCAAAAAGCTCGGGGTGTTTGGATAAAAGACTCTTCAAGGATCGGTTTTCTTCGAATAATTCTTTCAGGCGCAATTCGCGCGACAACAGTATGTTGTATAAGCGCTGTAACTCGTCATATTGCTTCGAAAGTTTTCGTTGCTCCTCTTGGCGTTCGAGAAACACGAGCCGCAAGTGGTAAATGCCTGCTAGCAACAACCCGGAAATCACCAAATGCAGAAAGTCATCCAACAATTCTGTGCCGCTATCCCGGACTCGACTTACCTCCGGATAAAATAGCCCGGCAATCCGCTCTCCCGCCAAGATGGCAAACGCAATGGAAAGGAGCAGCCACACACCTGTCCGGCGCGACACAAAAGTCAGACGCGAAGTCCAGACAATCGCCCCGCCTGCAAGCAGGATACTGACAAGATGCAGCACTAATTCCCAACTTTCAGGATAAGACATCGGCATACGTCCCTCCCAATAACCGGATCGCTAGAAACTATGCATTTCCGTCATCCGTGCTAAGTAGATTTACAACTTCATCATCGTTGATTTGGGGAAAATCGGCATAGAATTGGCCGACGGCATAAAACACCGGCGGCACGCTCAGGCATACTGTTTCATCGGCGAAAGGCTTGATCTTTTCCAGCGTATCCGCAGGCGCGACCGGCACTGCGCAAATCAGCTTTTTCGGCTGCTTTGCGCGCAAGGCATGCAAGGCGGCAATCATGGTCGAACCTGTCGCCAGACCGTCATCCACCACGATAACAATCCGGCCTTGCGGATCGACCGGTGGACGGATCGGCGTATAGTTTGCACGCCGTTGCCGCATCACCGCTAACTGCCGATTCTTTTCCGCCTCGAGATAGTCTTCCGAGGCCATTTGACGGGCATAATCGGCGAGATAGACCCAGCCGGTTTCATCTACCGAACCGATTGCCAGTTCGGAGTTCTGGGGAGCGCGTAATTTGCGCACCAGCACCACATCCAAGTCGCCCTGCAATTTTTCGGCCAGAATTTTCGCCATCGGTACGGCACCGCGCGGAATAGCGAGTACCAGCGGATGCTGGCCGCTATATGTCTGCAGTCGCTCGGCCAACTGCAATGCGGCACTGTTTCGGTCACTGAACATCGCGGCACCTCGCAAATGGATTTAGGCACACGCGATTAATACGCCGAACCTGCGCAATACGCAAGATCGCACGCCGTAGCTCCCCCATTTTCGTCAATGTGCGCGCCTGAATTCGCCGGCGAAGCCGATCACAACATATTTGAAGTGACGATAAAGAAATCGACCACGGTATAAATCAACAGCGCCACGCCCCATATCACGGCCTCGGACAAAGCCTCCGTCACCGCTTCGCCGTGCGAACGGTTGGTTGCATACACTGCATACGTAAACGAAGTCACCAAGAACATCACAAATACGACCGCAGAGAAATCGGTAAACATTTTGCGCACCCTCCATAGAAAGTTTGCATGGACATGCACCCATCTTATTCGCCGGATGGAATAAAACAATATTTCATAATATATATAAACAGTTAGCACAAAGCCTAGCCCTGTACCGGCCAGTACCCGTTTTTGAAAGCGAAATTGGTGCGCGCGCGGTATAATTGCGCATATTTTCATGCCTGTTTCGGAGTTTTGCTTCATGCCACACAACCTGTTCAATTCGCGCCAAACACTGACCCTGTCCAACGGAAAATCCGGACATTACTATTCGCTCCCCGCTCTGGAACAAGCCGGCATAGGCAATATTTCCCGGCTGCCGGTTTCGATCCGCATCGTGCTGGAATCCGTGTTGCGCAATTTCGACGACAAGAAGGTCTCCGAACAGCATGTGCGCCAACTGGCCAACTGGCAACCGACAGCCGCCCGCACCGAAGAAATTCCCTTCGTTGTTGCGCGTATCGTGCTGCAAGACTTTACCGGCGTACCGCTGCTCGCTGATTTGGCCGCCATGCGCGATGCAGCGGCGAAAATGGGCCAAAATCCGAAAATCATCGAACCGCTGGTACCGGTAAATCTGGTCGTCGACCATTCGGTGCAAGTCGATCACTACAACAGCCCGGATGCGTTGAAACTGAACATGGAACTCGAGTTCGAACGCAATACCGAACGCTACAAGTTCATGAAGTGGGGGATGCAGGCATTCGATACCTTCAAAGTCGTTCCGCCCGGCATCGGCATCGTGCATCAGGTCAATCTGGAATATCTGGCGCGCGGCGTACAATTCAAGGATGGGGTTTACTATCCCGACACGCTGGTCGGCACCGACAGCCACACCACCATGATTAACGGCATCGGCGTGGTCGGCTGGGGCGTAGGCGGCATCGAAGCCGAAGCCGGCATGCTCGGCCAGCCGGTCTATTTCCTGACCCCGGATGTGGTCGGCGTACAGTTGAAAGGCATGCTGCGTGACGGCGTCACCGCCACCGACCTGGTACTGACCATCACCGAATTGCTGCGCAAGCACAAAGTCGTCGGTAAGTTCGTCGAATTCTTCGGCGAAGGCACTGCCGCGCTGACCTTGCCGGATCGCGCCACCATCGCAAACATGGCCCCGGAATACGGCGCGACCATGGGGTTTTTCCCGGTTGACGACGTCACAGTCGACTTCATGCGCAATACCGGCCGCAGCGAAGAAGAAGTCGAGGCATTTGCCGCCTACTTCAAGGCGCAAAATCTGTTCGGCATTCCACAAGCAGGCAGCATCGATTACAGCAGCGTAGTGGAACTCGACCTGTCCTCGATTCAACCTTCGCTGGCCGGCCCGAAGCGCCCGCAAGACCGCGTGCTGCTGTCGTCTATGCAAGAGACCTTCAACGGTTTGTTCAGCAAGCCAGTAGCGGAAAACGGTTTTAACCAGCCCGCCGAAAAGCTGAACCAGCGTTTTGCCACCGGCCTGCCGGATCGCCGCAGCGAAGTCTGCATCCCGGTTTCCGGCGGCGGCTCGCAAGAAGCCGGCAGCGCCAACAGCAGCGAAATGGAAATGTCGGGCGAACACCCCACCCCTGCCGTCCGCTGCGAAAGCAGCGGGGAAATGCTGCCGCAAGTCGAAATCGGTAACGGCGATGTACTCATCGCGGCCATCACATCTTGTACTAACACCTCGAACCCCGGCGTGCTGCTGGCAGCCGGCTTATTGGCGAAAAAAGCCGTCGCCAAAGGCTTGCGCGTTGCACCGCACATCAAGACCTCGCTGGCGCCCGGATCGCGCGTGGTCACCGAATATCTGAAAAACGCCGGCTTGCTGGAACCGCTGGCGCAGTTAGGCTTCAGCGTTGCCGCTTATGGCTGTACGACTTGTATCGGTAATTCCGGCCCGCTGGATGCCAAATTGGAAGAGGCCATCGTCAAAAACGATATCATTGCCGCAGCCGTGCTGTCCGGCAACCGCAACTTCGAAGCGCGGATTCACGCAAATATCAAGGCCAACTTCTTGACCTCCCCGCCCCTAGTGGTCGCTTTTGCGATTGCCGGCAAGGTTAATATCAACCTGGAAACCGAACCGCTGGGCATCGGTAAAGATGGCGAACCTGTTTACCTGAAAGACATCTGGCCAAGCAATGCCGAAGTACATACCGTCGCAAAATTCGCCAGCGATCCGAATGTTTATCGCACGCTGTACAGCGATTTGACCAAAGATTTGCCGTTGTGGAATGCCATTCCTGCACCGACCGGCGACTTGTACCAGTGGGACGACTCCACTTATATCGCCCGTCCGCCGTTCTTTGAACAATTCGGCATGCAAACCGGCACAATCCGCGAAATCAAGGGAGCAAGGGCGCTGGCCATTCTCGGCGACTCGGTCACGACCGACCATATCAGCCCGGCAGGCAGCTTCAAACCCTCCACCCCGGCAGGTAAATTCCTGCAAGGCAAGGGCGTAGCAATAAAAGATTTCAACAGCTATGGCGCCCGGCGCGGTAATCACGAGGTCATGATGCGCGGCACCTTTGCCAACGTGCGCATCAAAAACCTGATGCTACCCGCAAACCCAGACGGCAGCCGCGTAGAAGGTGGCTTCACTTTATATAACGGCGAGCAAATGCCGATTTACGATGCCGCAATGCGCCACATCGAATCAGGCACCCCGACCGTTATTTTCGCTGGCGAAGAGTACGGAACCGGATCTTCGCGCGACTGGGCCGCCAAAGGTACCCAACTGCTCGGCGTAAAAGCGGTCGTCGCCAAAAGCTATGAGCGCATTCACCGCAGCAATTTGGTCGGCATGGGGGTCTTGCCGCTGCAATTTAAAGACAGCGACAGCGTAGCCTCGCTGAACCTGACCGGAGACGAAACCTTCGATCTGAGCGGCATCGACGAAAACCTGAAGCCGCAACAAGACGTCACACTGACCATTCGCCGCAAGGATGGCACTGCTCAGCATGTACCGCTTCTGCTGCGTATCGACACGCCGATCGAGGTCGATTACTACCGTCACGGCGGCATTCTGCCGTACGTTCTGCGCGAACTAATCGGAAAATCCTAAGTTGCAAAGCGAAAAAGAGGGGGATTACCCTTCTTTTCGCTTTAAACATAGTAATATCTACCGTTATACTGGCAATCAGGGAGTCAGTGGGTAATTATTATGAAAATCAACACGCCAGTTACTAATAACGAAGTGTTCATGCAGGCCGGCAGGCCGATCGTCAGTAAGACCGATCTAAAAGGGATTATCACTTACGTCAACCAGACGTTCGTCGATATCAGCGGCTACAGCAAGGAAGAATTGCTGGGTAAAAACCACAATATCGTCCGCCATCCGGATATGCCCGCCGCCGCCTTCCAGTGGCTGTGGGACACCATCAAGCAAGACTTGCCGTGGCGCGGCGTGGTGAAGAACCGCTGTAAGACCGGGGATTTCTACTGGGTCGAAGCCTATGTCACTCCCATCATCGAAAACGGCAAAAAAGTCGGCTATATGTCGGTTCGCAACATACCGGACCGCAAGGAAGTCGAAGCCTGCGAAGGCTTGTACAAGGCCTTGCGCGAAGGGCGCGCCTCCCTGCCCAAGCGCAAATTCCGCCTCGACGACATCTCCTTTACTACCCGCCTGAATATCGTCTTTATTACCATGGCGGTATTGCTGGGCGGTAGTAATTTCTACTATTTCATGGAAGCGAAAACACTGCTCGATCAGGTCATCGCTTCCGTCGTACTCTGCGGCACTTTGCTGACGATCTTCGCGCGTCTCTGGCTCGGCGGCACCGTGAAACGCTTCCTCGGTAAAGCGCGTTACGCACTTGCACAAATTGCCGAAGGCAACTTTCAGTTCACCGTCAGCTCGGACAGTCGCGACGAGTTCGGGCACTTACTGAACGAGCTGGAATCCATGCGCATCAACCTGCGCGCGATTATTGCCGACGTCATGGCTTCCGCAAAAAGCACCGACGATTCCGCCAATCAAGTACGCAGCGAAATGGTCATGGCATTGCACCGCTCCGACAGTCAAACCGAAAGCGTTACCCGCGCGGGGGTAGCTATCGATCAAATGCTCGGCTCGATTGAGAACGCCAACCAGCATACGCGCGATTCGGAAGAAATGGCCGAACTCACCGAGCAAATCGTGCGTCGGGGCAGCCAGCAAATGTCCGAAAGCATTTCCTCTATCGAACGGATCGTAGAAACCGTTAACCAATCGCGCCAGACCATTTTGAATCTGGATTCCTCGATTCAGCGCATCGGTCAAGTTACCCGTGTGATTAAGGAAATTGCCGACCAGACCAACTTGCTGGCGCTGAATGCGGCAATCGAGGCTGCGCGCGCTGGCGAACAAGGACGCGGTTTCGCAGTGGTAGCCGACGAAGTCAGAAAACTGGCCGAACGCACCGGCTCCAGTACCGGCGACATTACCAAAACCGTCGAGGCCATTCAGCAAGCCACTACGGATGCTGTTTCCGCAATGGATCACGCCGTCAACGAAGTCACCAACGGCACGGCATTGATTCATGCCAGCAGCGCCAGCCTGAACGAAATTCTGGATGCCAGCGATAAGAGTTACGACATGGCTAAAGAAATTTCCGCCATGCTCAAGCAGCAGTCGGAAGCGGCCGCCGTCATCAGCCGCCAGATGAACGAAATCCTGTCGCTGTCCGCCAGCAATACCGAAGGCATCCGCAGCACCAGCGAAGCCACGGTTAAACTTGCGAATACCGGGGACGAACTCATCATGCTGGTCAAACACTTCGAAAAGTCGCTGTAACACGCTTATTTAACAGGAAGCCAAGCGCTTCCTGTCCAATCTCAGCATCCATCGCCAGCGTGGCCGCGCTACTCAGTACCAAGCGCAGTGAAGAAGTGGGCCACCTCGTTGGCTTGCATAGGCCGCCCGGAACATTCCTGTCCGCAATCGCATCTCCTGTCGCGCAGCATAGCTGCCTGCACCGCATTTTCCACTCCCTCGGCTGCCACGCGTACCCAACCCATGGAGTGCCCGAGAGAAATTACGCAGTTAGCAATAGCGCTTACGCGACGCCCTGAATCAATTGCTCCAATCGGTTACGCCCTTCCGGCGTCGTCATCACCATCAGAATATCCCCGCCGTGCAGCGTATGGTGCGTGGGAGGATTAAACGCCCATTTGCCGCCGTTGGAAATCGCCAGCACCACGTAATCGCGCCCGCCCGGATTCAGAATCGATAGCGGCTTGCCGCCCAATCCCTCGGGCAGCGCCACTTCTTCCATACGCAGATTGTCGTCCGACTTGAGCATATCGTCGAGAAACGAAACAACATGCGGGCGCACCATCGCGGAAACGATGCGCAAACCGCCGGTAAAGTCGGGAGAGATGATTTCGTCCGCGCCAGCACGACGGGTTTTTTCCACGTTTTTCACATCGTGGCAACGCGCCACCACGCGCACGTTCGGGTTCAGTTGTTTTGCGCTCAGGCTGATAACCAGATTCTTGCTGTCGTCCGCCGCCACCGCAAACACCCCGCGCGCATGCTTCACTCCCGCCGCCAGTAAAATATCGTTATCCGTGGCATCGCCGTGCAAGTACAACTGCTCGGGATGTTTCAGCAAATAATTTTCGATATGCTGCATATCCTCATCGATAATCACGCACGGACGCCCCGTCATCTGCAATTCGTGTGCGACATTGCTCCCCACACGCCCCACCCCGCAAACGATATAGTGATCGTGCATTTTTGCGATTTTTTGCAGCATTTTCTTTCTCCGCCAAGTCAGATTGATATCGCCTTCCAGAATAAAGGCCGTCACCGTGGATAACAGATAACTCAGAGAAGCGATACCGGCAAAGCCGATAATCACCGTGAACATGCGCCCATAGTCGCTGTTCGACAAATCGACGATTTCGCCGTAACCGATCGTCGCAATCGTGATGAACGTCATATAGAAACAGTCCATCCACGAATACTGGTCGCCGCCGATATAGCGATAACCGACCGTACCGCCGACCATCACCGCCACCAGTGCCGCCGTACCCCAGATAAAACTGCGGTATACCCGTTGCGACGTCACATCCATTATCATTCGGAATCCTCCGTTCCATCCTCTTCCAGAAGGGATATCGTTTCAGAATACCCGAATCGCGTCAGGTCTCGTATGCGCCGCGGATACAGCACGCCGTCAAGATGGTCACATTCATGTTGCACCACCCGTGCGTGAAAGCCCTCCGCCTCCCGGTCAATCGGCTTGCCACAGACATCGAATCCTCGGTAGTGGATCCGGCTGTAACGCGGCACCCAGCCGCGCAGTCCCGGCACACTGAGGCACCCCTCCCAACCTTCTTCCTGCGTTTCATCGAGCGGGGTAATGACAGGATTAATCAGTACGGTGTAAGGCACTGCCCCGGCATCGGGATAACGCGCACTCTGCTCGAAACCGAAAATCACCACCCGCAAATTGATCCCGATTTGCGGGGCAGCCAGCCCGACACCGCTCTCGGCCGCCATGGTGTCATGCATATCCCGCAGCAAAGCATGCAGCTCGGGCGTATTGAACACCTCGACCGCTTCCGCGCAACGCAGCAAGCGCGGATCACCCATCCGCAATACGGGTTTAATCGCCATTGCCGACCAGATTCTCCAAGATACTGCGCACACTAGCCATTGCGCGCTCTGCCACGACATTAACGCTATCGAGGTTGATTTCTCCCCGGCTCTCGCCGCGCCCGGCTGCATCGTTCAGCACCACTGCGATCGTCGCGTAATGCAGCCCGATTTCACGTGCCAGCGCCGTTTCCGGCATGCCCGTCATCCCAACCATATCGGCGCCATCGCGCTCGAGACGATTGATCTCTGCAGCAGTTTCCAGCCGCGGCCCTTGCGTCGCCGCATACACACCGCCGTTCAAACAAACTTCGTCGGCACGTTTCGCTGCAGTCAGCAGGCGTTGACGCAACGGTTCGGTATACGGCACAGTAAAATCGATGTGCGTAACCGAATTTTCGCTGCTATCGAAAAAAGTAAATTCACGCCCATAGGTGTAATCGATAATCTGATCGGGTACAACAAGCGTACCGGGACGCAAATCGGCACGAATTCCGCCGACGCCCGCGACTGCCACCACGTTTTTGACGCCCTGTTCTTTCAATGCCCACAAGTTCGCCCGGTAATTAACCTGATGCGGCGGAATCGTATGACCATACCCGTGACGCGCCAGAAAGATCACCTCCTGATCGCCGATCGTTCCGAAGGTCAGTGCGCCGGAAGGTTCGCCATAAGGTGTACGAATCACTTGCCGGTGGGTAATTTTCAGATTCGCCAGTTGCGTGAGCCCCGTTCCGCCTATGATTGCCAGCATCTCACCCCTCCTTTACCGCATAAATCGCAGGCAAATTGCGCCATGCGCCATGAATATCCATCCCGCAACCGAAGACGAAGCGATCCGGCACCTCCAGACCGACGAAATCCGCCCGCAGCGGTTTTGCGCGTCCGTGCAACTTATCCGCCAACACAGCGCAATAAACCTTCTCTGCTCCCAAGTCCAGCAGACGCTGCTTCACCGCCGCCAGCGTCTCACCTTCATCCAGAATATCGTCCAGCACCAGCACCGTTCGGCCGCGCACACTCTCGCTGGGCTCCACCTTCCAGCGCAATGCGCCGCCGCGCTTGGAATCGGCGTAACGCGAAACATGCACATAATCGAAATCGAGCGGAAAATTCAGCTGGGGCAGCAACTGGCCGGTAAACACTACCGCACCGCCCATTACCGAAAGTACCAGTGGAAATACCCCGTCGAGCTCCGCACAAACAGCGCGGGCGACTTGCTGCACCGCAGCTTGTACGGTTTCTGCCGGACAAATCAATTCGGCATCTTGCAGAATCCGCAAAGCACGCTGATGCTCAATCACACTGACACCTTTCCCTCAGATAGTCCGCGAATTCCTGACGCAGCTCCTCATGCTTCAATCCGAAGGCGACCTGCGCCTTCAGGTAGCCGAGTTTGGAGCCGCAATCGTAGCGGGTGCCATGAAAACGATAGGCCAGCAGTTTCTCTTCCGCCATCAGGGCGGCGATGCCGTCGGTCAGTTGGATTTCGCCGCCCGCGCCCGGCTGGACGTTTCTCAGATGGTCGAATATCGCCGGGGTCAGGATGTAGCGTCCGACCACAGCCAGGGTCGAAGGTGCAACGTCGGGTTTGGGTTTTTCGACAATGCGGGTGACGCGTTCGATGTCGTTCCCGCAGGCTTCGGTGCCGACGATGCCGTACTGGTCGGTCTGGTTGGCCGGTACGTTTTCTACGCCCAGAACGCTGCAACGGTGTTGTTCGTACACTTGCACCATTTGTTTGACGATAGGCGGTTCGCCGTCGATCAGGTCGTCCGCCAATATGACGGCGAAGGGTTCGTTCTGAATGACGGGTTCGGCGCAAAGTACAGCATGCCCCAACCCCAGCGCTTCTGTCTGCCGGATGTAGATGCAGTTGATGTGTTTAGGAATGACTTCCTGCACGATGCGCAGCAGTTCGGCCTTGCCGCGCGCCTCTAACTCGGCTTCCAGTTCGTAGGCCTTGTCGAAGTGGTCTTCGATGGCGCGCTTGTTGCGTCCGGTGATGAATACCATGTCGGTAATGCCCGCTGCAACGGCTTCTTCCACCGCATACTGGATCAGCGGCTTTTCCACCACCGGCATCATTTCTTTCGGACTGGCCTTGGTCGCCGGCAAAAAACGGCTGCCCAAACCTGCTACCGGAAATACGGCTTTTCTGACTCGACTCATTTCGTTTGATATTCCTGCAACAATGCTAACAAATCTTGTTCGTTCCACACCGGCACGCCGAGCTCCTGCGCCTTGGTCAGTTTACTGCCCGCTTCCGCACCGGCCACCACATAATGCGTTTTTTTCGACACGCTGCCGCTCACCTTGGCTCCCAGCGCCTCCAACTTTGCTTTTGCCTCGTCGCGCCCCATACCCTCCAGCGTTCCCGTCAGCACAAAAATTTTGCCCGCCAGCGGCAAAGTCGTGCGATCCTCGCCTGCATGTTCTTCCCAATACACGCCGCGCTCGATCAACTGTGCAATAACTGTCCGGTTATGCGGCTCAGCAAAAAAATCGACGATACTTTGCGCCACTACCGGCCCCACGTCCGGCACCTGCTGCAAACGTTCGGCGTCGGCCTCCAGCAAGGGCGGCAATGCCCCGAAATGCCGGGCCAAATCTTTGGCGGTCGCCTCGCCCACGTTGCGGATTCCCAGTGCGTAGACAAAGCGCGCCAGTGTAGTCTGTTTGCTGCGTCCGACCGCCTGCAGCAAGTTCTCGGCGGACTTCTCGCCCATGCGCTCCAGCGCGGCCAACTGGCCTAATTGTAACGTGTAAAGATCGGCGGGCGTTTGCACCAGATCGGAATCCACCAGTTGCTCGACCAGCTTATCGCCCAGCCCTTCGATATCCATAGCCCGACGGCTGGCGAAATGCAGCAAAGCTTGCTTGCGCTGCGCCGAACAATACAGCCCGCCGGTACAGCGCGCCACCGCTTCATCCTCGCCGCGCGCCACATGCGAACCGCATACCGGACATTGCTGCGGCATTTGAAACTTGCGCTCCGCTCCGGTTCGCCGTTCGGTCAGCACGCGCACGACTTCTGGAATGACATCCCCGGCACGGCGCACTACCACTGTATCGCCGATGCGCACATCTTTGCGACGCAGTTCGTCTTCGTTATGCAGCGTCGCATTGGTAACCGTCACTCCGCCAACGAACACCGGTGATAAACGCGCCACCGGCGTAATTGCGCCGGTACGCCCGACCTGCACTTCGATGTCCTGCACAGTAGTCAGCGCCTCCTCGGCCGGAAATTTATGCGCAATCGCAAAGCGCGGCGCACGGGAGACGAAACCTAATTGCTGCTGTTGCACGATGTCGTTAACTTTATACACCACACCGTCGATCTCATATGGCAAGGCGGCACGTTGTGTGCCGATTTCGCGGTAATAGGCCAGCAAGCCATGCACCCCGCGCACCACGTTGCGATGCTCGTCCACCGGCACGCCCCACGACTGCAACAAAGCCATTTGCGCGCCGTGCGTCCCAGGCAACTCTCTGCCCTCGACCGCGCCCAACCCGTAAGCGAAAAAACTCAGTCGCCGGCTGGCGGTTATACGCGAATCCAGTTGGCGTAACGAACCCGCCGCCGCATTGCGAGGATTGGCAAACAATTTTTCTCCGCGCGCTTCCTGGGCGACGTTCAGCGCCTCGAAATCACGTTTCATCATCAGCACTTCGCCACGAATCTCGGCAAAAGGCACTGCCTCACACAAACGCAGCGGGATGGAGCGCACAGTACGCAAATTCTCGGTCACATCTTCGCCCAGATAACCGTCGCCCCGGGTTGCCCCTTGCACGAATACCCCGTCGCGGTAAGTCAGGGTAATCGCCAGCCCGTCGAATTTCGGCTCGACGGCATATTCGACCTCCGATGTCGTCAACCCATCGCGTACCCTCGCGTCGAAGGCCTGCACTTCTTCATCGGTAAAAGCGTTATTGAGCGAAAGCATCGGCGTACGGTGCGTCACTTCGGCAAACGATTTCAGCGGTGCCGCCCCCACACGCTGGGTAGGCGAGTCCGGCGTCAGCAGTTCGGGGAACTGTGTTTCCAGTTGCTGCAATTCGCGAAATAAAGCATCGAATTCCGCATCTGAAATAAGCGGATCGTCCAGCACATAATATTGGTAATTATGCCGCTCGATTTCGGTGCGCAGTTGCGCAGCGCGTTCTACCGGGGGAATGGGCATCAGGCGAACAACCGTCTGGCTTGCGGGCTGCCCGGTACGATTTGGCGATCCGTCATACGCTTCTCGATGCCTTCGATCTGCGTCCGAATCAGCGCCAGACTTAGTGAGGACAGAGGTACGCGCCGGTCATCCACCACGCTGGCCCGTAATGCTGTCGCCAGCTTATTCGCCAACTCGACCATCTCGTCGAAAACGCGCAGCGGCGTCTCGACATTCGGCACATCGAGAAGCAAACTCAAGCCATCGACCCGTACTTGGTCGAGCGTGTGATGCTGAAAAGGCGAATTGTCGCTGTTGCACAAGCTGAACAATGTGTGGCCGCGCGCATCCACCAAATGGAAGGCCCCGTCGGCTTGCAAGGTCAAGCCATTCTGCTCTGCCGCGCGCGCCACATCGGCAGCTGAAAACTGTCGCCCGCCGGCAGGCATCAGATTTAGGCCGAAAGACTGATCGACCTCGGCACAAAACGCATCCAGATCGAGCGCCCGTTCAGCGGTATCGTGCACCGGCGGCGCATCGAGTGCAGCATCGAGTGCCGTTGCGATGCCGCGTGCCAACTCATGAAAATCCGACAAACGGGTTTCGCTGATTGCCCCGCCACGATCGACCAGTTGTAATGACAGCCGGAAAGCTGCGTACGGTTGAGGGCTTTCCGCCACCACGCGCTCCCAGGCATGGCGCGCCTGATTCAATCCACACACATGCACGCTCTTACCCTGATCGAATCGAACCTGCCACAAGGCATTCAGCGCATCCGCATGCACCGGGATAGGCGGAGTAATCGTCACGATGTAATCCAGCCCTGCTTCCTGCAAGGCACAGGCTTCGTCTTCCGCGTGGGGCTGCCGGTGCTCTTCAGCCAGCGCCTCGTCCATTTTCTCGGCCAGCGGTTCGGCATCCGGTTGCGTATACAACGCTTCCGCAGGCTTCTCCTCCGGCTCGGCTTCGTCGGGAGTACGATACAGCGCATCGGCCTGAGGGGCTTTGAATGCCGCGCTAAAACGCTTGCGGTACTGTCGCTGCTGCCACCAGCTATAAAGATAAACGGCGACAATTACCAGCGCACCGACTGCCAACAGACTCATCTGTAATTCGCTCATATTGAAAACCGAAGAAAAGCCTAAATCGAATGAGTAGGATTATCGCAAGCGTTGCACGAAAAGCAAAGCCGCACGCAGCATTACGCCAGCGGCAGATTGCCTTCGCTGACGCCGATCACGGCGATCTCGTGCAATGCCTTCAGATATTCGGCCTGCTCGTGCAACTGCACCGAAGTCAGCGGATGCGGACGACCTCGCATTTGCGCCAGCCGCGCCTTGCTGGTCGCGGGCATCTCCCACTTCAGCCCGTCCAGCAAAGCATCGGCGGAGTCCGGTCGGTTGCACACCAGCACCATATCGCAACCGGCCGCCAGCGCCGCTTCCGCGCGTTGTACGATGCCGCCCGCCACAGTTGCGCCTTCCATACTCAGGTCGTCGCTGAAGATACAGCCTTCAAAACCGAGTTGCCCGCGCAAAATCTGCTTGAGCCAAACCGGCGAAAACCCCGCCGGTCGATTATCCACCTTCGGATAAATCACATGCGCGGGCATCACCGCCGTCAGACCGAAATGCACCATTTGCTGAAACGGAATCAAATCGCACATTTCGATGTCGGTAAAACTGCGTTCATCGACAGGAATTTCCAAATGCGAATCGGCACGCACGAATCCGTGACCCGGAAAATGCTTGCCAACCGTCGGCATCCCGCCGTGGCGCAAACCGATCTGCACGCCATGCGCCAGTTCGGCAATCGCCTGAGGATCGGAGTGGAATGCCCGGTCTCCGATCACCCCACTGCTGCCGTAATCGACATCCAGCACCGGCGCAAAGCTGAAATCGACACCGTGCGCGCGCAATTCCGCAGCCAGCACGTAGCCGACCTGCTCTGCCAGATGCCTAGCCTTGCGCGGATTCGCGTCCCAGATTTTGCCGAGTTCTCGCATCGGCGGAATCCGGGTAAACCCTTGCCTGAATCGCTGCACACGCCCGCCTTCGTGATCGACCGCAATCAACAGAGACGGCGTACGCAGCGCATGAATCGCTGCGGTCAGCTCCAGCAACTGCCGCGGCGACTCGTAATTGCGGGCGAACAAAATCACCCCGCCGACCAGCGGGTGACACAAGCGTTCAATATCTTCCGGGGTAAGCTGCGTGCCTACCACATCCAGCATAACCGGACCGATCCCCATTAATGCTCCCCTTCCAGAATGACGAATGCGACGGCGTGCTCACGCTCGTCGCTGATGCTGAGATGATGCCGACCGATGCCCCGCACGCGCAGGTAGTCTTCCAGTTCCGGTGCAAACCGAAAGCCCGGCTTACCCAGTGCGTCGTGCACGACGCTGATATTTTGCAGCGTCACAGGGTGACGCAAGCCGCTGCCGACCGCCTTGGAGAGCGCCTCTTTAGCGGCGAAACGCTTCATCAGCAAGCGGGTCGGGTCGCCATGCTCTGCATATTCTGCATATTCCCGTTCACTCAGAATGCGCTTAGCAAAGCGGGCGCCGTACTTGGCGTACAGCTCGCCGACCCGCCGGTAGGAAATAATGTCGGTGCCGATGCCGAAAATCATGCGGCAGACAATAAAGCCTTCATGCGTCTGACCGCTTGTTCCAATCCGATGAAAATCGCCTCGGAAATAATGGCATGGCCGATATTCAATTCGGCAATATGCGGAATCGCCACAATGGGTTGCACATTGTGGTAGTGCAAGCCGTGCCCGGCATTCACTTGCAGGCCGAGGCTATGACCGTGCGCCACCGCTCGGCATATGCGCGCCAATTCGTGTTCGCGTTCCGGCACACTGTCGGCGTCGGCGTATTTGCCGGTATGAATCTCCACCACCGGCGCGCCGAGTTTCTGCGCCGCATCGAGTTGCCGCTCGTCGGCATCGATAAACAGCGAAACGCGGATTCCGGCTTCCAGACAACGCTCGGTCGCGCGGCGTACGCTGTCGTAATGCCGTACCACATCCAGCCCGCCTTCGGTGGTCAGCTCTTCGCGGCGCTCCGGCACCAGACAAATATCGTGCGGATTGGTTTTCAGGGCGAGGCCGATCATTTCGTCGGTCACGGCACATTCCAGATTCATGCGGGTTTGCAACATGCTGCGCAAAATTTCCACATCGCGATCCTGAATATGGCGACGGTCTTCCCGCAAATGCAGCGTAATCGCATCGGCGCCCGCCTCTTCGCAAATCAGGGCAGCCCGCACCAAATTAGGGTAGCGTGCCCCGCGCGCCTGCCGCACCGTCGCCACATGGTCGATGTTCAATCCGAGCTTAATCATGTTTTCAGCAAATCCTTAATCAATTCCCGCGTATGCAGGGTTTTTCCGGCCAGATAATGGTTCACCAGCATGCGCATAAGTTGCTTGCTTTGCTGCGCCGTTGTCGGGTCGCGGTAATCGTCCGCAGCCATATCCTGCAACGTTTTACCCGCCAGCGTCAAACCCTCCGCACGATCCGGCGCATCGGCCAGCACGCCATGCTCGATCACGTAGCGGTAATTGCGCCCCGCCTCGACCGGCATGCCGTTCACTGCTTCGCGTTCGAGCTGCAAAGCATAGCCGAGTTCCTCCAGCATATGTTTCTCGAAGCAGCGCAGCGTCGCCGCATGATCGGTTTCAAAGGCCAAACGCTGTAAAGTGTGGCGGTAATAATCGAACAATTGCTCGTGCGGATCGTCGCGCGCCATCAAGTTCAGCAACAATTCGTTCAGGTAAAATCCGCACATCAGCGCGGTGCCCTGCAAATGCGGCTGACCGCCCTGCCACTCCGCAGCATGCAAAGTGCGCACCTCGCCTTTGCCGAACCAGGCAAGCTGCAACGGCTGAAAGCCCAGCAACACCCCGCGCAACACCGAACGGGGGCGACGCGCACCGCGCGCCACAACGGCAAGCCGCCCGTGTTCGCGGCTAAAAACCTCCAGCAACAGGCTGGTTTCGCGAAATGGGTAGCTGTGCAGCACAAAGGCTTGATCTTCTACCCGGTGCTTGCCCTGCTGCGTCATTTCGCCTTATTCGTAACCGAGGGATTTCAGGACGCGCTCGTCGTCGGCCCAGCCGCTGCGCACCTTGACCCACACCTCGAGATACACCTTGCCGTCGAACAGCTTTTCCATATCCTGACGCGCCTGCGTGGAAATTTCTTTCAACTTTTCCCCGCCCTTGCCGATCAGCATCGCCTTGTGCGCATCTTTATCGACCAGCACGGCGGCATGAATACGGCGCAAATTGCCTTCGATCTTGAACTGTTCGATGACCACGCTGACCGAATACGGCAATTCTTCGCCGGTAAAGCGGAAGATTTTTTCGCGCAGCAACTCCGCCGCCAGAAAGCGTTCGTTACGGTCTGTAATCTCGTCTTCCGCGTAAATCAGCTCACCTTCCGGCAAAAGGTTACGTATCGCCTCGACCAGCGTATCCAGCTGTTTGTTCTGCCGCGCGCTGACCGGCACGATTCCGGCAAATTCAAATTCTTTAGAAATTTTTTCGATGAACGGCAGCATCGCGCCTTTATCGCTCAGCATGTCGGCCTTATTGACGACCAGCAGCACCGGCACATTCTTCGGCAACATTTCCATGACCTGGCGGTCACGACCATCGAAGTGCAACGCTTCGATCACGAACAGAATCACGTTCACGTCGCGCAAGGTGCTGCTCACCACGCGATTCATCCCGCGGTTCAGCGCATTCATGTGCTGCGTCTGGAAGCCCGGCGTATCGACGAACACGAATTGGCTGCGTTCGTCTGTCAGAATCCCGGTAATGCGGTGGCGGGTCGTTTGCGCCTTACGCGAGGTGATGCTGATCTTTTGCCCGATCAGATGATTGAGCAGAGTCGATTTGCCGACATTCGGCCGACCGACAATCGCGACAAAACCGCTACGGAAAGAATCTGGTGTTTGGTTCATATTAAGCCTGTTGTAATTGGCGGTATGCCGTTTCGGCCGCAGCCTGTTCGGCGCTGCGGCGGCTCGCACCTTCGCCTTGCGTCACGATCTGCAAGGCGTCGATCCGGCATTCCACCTGAAACGTCTGGGCATGTGCTTCGCCCTTAATAGTCAGTACACTGTATTTCGGCAACGCCAGCTTACGAGCCTGCAAGTTCTCTTGCAGCAAAGTTTTCGCATCCTTACCCAACGTTTGCAGATCTGCCTTCGCCAAAAACGGCACATACAGGCCCAACACCACACGCTGCGCCGCCTCAAAGCCGCCATCGAGAAAGACCGCCCCGAAGATAGCCTCCAGCGCATCGGCCAGAATCGACGGGCGGCGCGCACCCGCACTCTTACGTTCGCCATCGCCCAACATCAGCAAATCGCCCAGACCGAGCGATTGCGCCAGCGTACAAAGGGTTTGCTGATTGACCAGATTGGAACGCAGGCGGGACAAATCGCCTTCCGGCAAATCTGGAAAAGTATCGTACAGATGCTTGGCAATGACGCAATTCAGTACGCTATCGCCGAGAAACTCAAAGCGCTCGTAATGCGCCGCGCTGTAGCTGCGATGCGTCAGAGCGCGTTGCAGCAGTTGCGGCTGCGTAAAGGTATAGCCGAGTTTACGACTCAAGTCCTCCCGCGACATCGGCTTTATTTCGAACTGACCGGGTTGAATTCCAGCAAGAGACTGGCATTTCCGGCCAGCGGCACTTTCACAGTGTAATGCGCGCTCAGCTCGAAACCGTCGGACTTACGGATCACCACCACCTGCTCGGGCCTGATCTCGGTAATATTGGAAACCGAAGCCCGCTTACCGTATGCAATACGCAAATCGTAGTCGGAGGCATTCCGCAACTCGCTATCGCGCACCATGCTGTTGAATGCTTGTTTAATCTGGTAATTGGTGATGTACGGCGGCGCCAGTTTCAAACCGAACAAAGCGACGGCGACCACAAGGATCGCCCAACTCAGCAACCCGGATAATGAAAATCCGTTTTGTTTGCGGTATGCAGCCAGCCCCATCTCTTCACCTCTCTCAGCGAATGGAAGAACCGATGCGCTTGAAATCGCCGAAGTTCATCCAGATCAAGAACGCCTTGCCCACAATCATGTTATCCGGCACAAATCCCCAGTAGCGGCTGTCGCGGCTATTGTCGCGATTGTCGCCCATCATGAAGTAATGTCCGGCCGGCACCTTGCAGCGTACCTCGTCTGCGGTATAACTGCAATTCTCGCTCTGGGGAAAATCCGCCACGCTGTCCAAATGCAGATTCGGCATCGCCGGATCGACCAGCATGGCATGCGCACGTCCGTTCAGCGTTTCCATGCTTTTCTTGGTGTAGAAAAAGCGCATGCCGTCCACATAATTGTAATCGCCGTCCGCAGCCTGCTCTTGCAGGACATCGTTCACCCAAAGCTGCTTATTGCGGTACACCACGGTATCGCCCGGCGTGCCGACCACGCGCTTGATGTAATCGACAGACGGATTCTCCGGGTAATGGAATACCATCACATCGCCGCGTTGCGGATCGTTCAGCTGCACGATTTTCTTGTTCACAATCGGCAGACGAATGCCATAGGTGAATTTGTTAACCAGAATAAAATCGCCGACTTGCAAGGTAGGAATCATCGAACCTGAAGGTATCTTAAACGGCTCGACCAAGAACGAGCGCAGCGCGAACACGATCAGAATCACCGGAAAAAAGCTGCGCGCATATTCGACCCACCAAGACTGCTTTTCGCCGGCGGGACGCTTAGCGTTCAACACCAGTTTATCGAGCAGCGCAATCGCGCCCGTCACAACCAGCAAGGTAAATAATATCAATGCAAAATCCATAACGCCCCGCGTTTACTTGTCTTCGACTTGCAGAATGGCGAGGAATGCCTCCTGCGGAATTTCCACGCTGCCGACCTGCTTCATGCGGCGCTTACCGGCCTTCTGCTTCTCCAACAGCTTTTTCTTGCGCGAAATATCGCCGCCATAGCACTTGGCCAACACGTTCTTGCGCAAAGCCTTAACGTTTTCGCGGGCGATAATATTGGAACCGATCGCTGCCTGAATCGCCACGTCGAACATTTGACGCGGAATAATCTCGCGCATCTTGGCCGCCACTTCGCGCCCGCGGTACTGGCTGTTGGCCCGATGGACAATAATGGACAAAGCATCCACTTTTTCGCTGTTAATCAGCATATCCACCTTCACCACGTCGGCAGGACGATATTCCTTGAATTCATAATCCATCGAGGCATAGCCGCGCGACACCGATTTCAGCTTGTCGAAGAAATCCAACACGATTTCGGCCATCGGAATTTCGTACTCCAGCAACACTTGCTTGCCGTGGTAAGTCATATTGACCTGTACGCCGCGCTTTTGCGTACACAAGGTAATCACCGAACCGACATATTCTTGCGGCATATACAGATTCACGTTCACGATCGGCTCGCGAATCTCCTGAATCTTAGAGGGGTCCGGCATTTTGGCCGGGTTATCCACCTGAATCACTGTACCGTCGCGCAATACCACCTCATACACCACCGTCGGCGCAGTGGTGATCAAGTCCATGTCGAACTCGCGCTCCAGCCGCTCCTGCACGATTTCCATGTGCAGCAAACCGAGGAAACCGCAGCGGAAGCCGAAGCCCAGCGCCTGCGAAACTTCCGGCTCGAATTGCAGCGCCGCATCGTTCAGCTTCAGCTTTTCCAGCGAATCGCGCAAGGCTTCGTATTGATTGGCTTCGACCGGGAACAGCCCGGCAAACACCTGCGGCTGCACTTCCTTAAAGCCCGGCAACGGCACGGCGGCCTGTTTGCCCGCCAGCGTAATGGTATCGCCCACCTTGGCAGCCTTGAGCTCTTTAATCCCGGCGATCACGAAACCCACCTGCCCGGCGGTCAGTGTTTCGCGCGGTTGCGATTTCGGAGTAAAAACACCGATGTGTTCGGTCAGATACTGCGCGCCGGTCGCCATCAGCAAAATTTTATCCTTGGGCTTCAGCTTCCCGTTCACGATGCGCACCAGCATTACCACGCCGACGTAGTTATCGAACCACGAGTCGATAATCAGCGCTTGCAGCGGCGCATCCGGATCGCCCTTGGGCGGCGGCACCTTGGCGATCAACGCCTCCAGCACGTCCGCCACACCTTCACCAGTTTTCGCAGAGCAACGTACCGCATCCTGTGCATCGATGCCGATCACATCTTCGATTTCCTGAATCGCGTTTTCCGGGTTGGCCGAAGGCAGATCGATCTTATTCAACACCGGCACCACTTCCACGCCGAGATCGATAGCGGTATAGCAGTTCGCCACGGTCTGTGCTTCCACCCCCTGCGAGGCATCCACCACCAGCAGCGCCCCCTCGCAAGCGGACAGCGAACGGGAAACCTCGTAGGAAAAGTCGACGTGCCCCGGCGTATCGATCAGATTCAGGTTGTAAATCTGTCCGTCGCGCGCCTTGTAGCTCAGCGCTGCGGTTTGCGCCTTGATGGTAATACCGCGCTCGCGCTCCAGATCCATCGAGTCGAGCACTTGCGCTTCCATCTCGCGGTCGGACAAGCCGCCGCACAGTTGAATAATCCGGTCGGCCAGCGTGGATTTGCCGTGGTCGATATGGGCGATAATCGAAAAATTGCGGATGCGTTGCATGGAATTTAGTCGGTAAAGTACGCCCCACCAACCGTGGCGGGGCTTCTGCAAAGCGCGGATTTTAGCCGATTTTGCACCGGCTTGCTGCCCGTTCGGGCCGGGATAAACTTATTTTTGATCGAGTTGCACGGCCAGATAGGAAATCGTACCGCCGCGACGCAACAGCAATGCGACATTGCGCCCTTTCGGCAGGGGTTTCAGAATCTCATTCAACTCAGCCACACTATGCGCCTCCACCGTGCCGACCGCCAAAATCACATCGCCGCGACGCAGATCTCGCACACCACTCCCTTTGGCCTCTTCCACCAGCAAACCGCCGTTTACCTGCAATTCGCGACGCTGCTCGGCAGTTAATTCGCTAGCAGCAATCCCCAAACGCGGCACTGCCTGCAGCAGGGTCGGCGCATTTTCGCCGCCGCGCTGCGCAACCTGATTATCGTCCGGCATTTCGCCGACTTCGACTGCCAACTCGCGCGTTTCGCCTTTACGCCAAACTTGCAGCATTGCCTTGCTACCCGGCTTGACCGCGGCTACCAGACGCGGCAGCTCGTTCGAGTTACCGATCGCCTTGCCATTGAACTGCAGCACAATATCGCCGAGCTTGATTCCGCCCTTATCGGCCGGTCCGCCTTTTTCCACGCTACTGACCAGGCCGCCAGTAGCTTTGCGCAGCCCGAAGGATTCGGCCACTTCGCGGGTCACCTCCTGAATCGTGACACCGATACGTCCGCGGGTCACCTTGCCCGAGGCCTTCAACTGCTTCGCCACCTCCATCGCCACATCGATCGGGATCGCAAACGACAGCCCCATGTAACCGCCGGAACGGCTGTAAATCTGGGAATTGATGCCAACCACCTCGCCCTTCATATTGAACAACGGGCCGCCTGAGTTACCGGGATTAATCGCCACGTCGGTCTGGATGAACGGCACATAATTCTCTTGCGGCAGTGAGCGCCCCTTGGCACTGACGATACCCGCCGTCACACTGCTGTCGAACCCGAAGGGCGAGCCGATGGCCAGCACCCATTCGCCGACCTTCAGTTGCGCAGGATCGCCTACTGCTACCACAGGCAGACCGCTCGCCTCGATCTTGAGCAACGCAACATCGGTGCGCTTATCGGCACCGATCAGCTTGGCTTTGAATTCACGTTTATCGCCCAAACGTACCGTTACCTTATCGGCATGGTTAACCACATGGGCGTTGGTCAGTATGTAGCCGTCCGCGCTGATGATAAAACCGGAGCCGAGAGACTGCGTTTCCTGTTCGCGCGGCACGGGCGGATAGAAACGACGGAAAAATTCAAAGTAAGGATCGTTTTCCGGGATGTTCGGCATCCCGTTGTTGCGGACAATCTGCGTGGTACTAACATTGACGACCGCCGCCCCTTGTTTTTCGACCAGATCGGTAAAATCGGGGAGCTCTTTTGCAGAAACGCTTTGGATGAACAGACAAAAACTTAAAGCCGCAAACAGACTTCTCAGCATTCTTCCCTCATCGAATAATCTAGCGGGTGGATTGACACCCCATATCCCGAGACATCACAAGCTGCACGCCATCGTTTCCGGTTAATTTCCCGGCCAACAAGCGCGCCGCAACAAATCCGAGCAAGAGCCCAGCCAGCGCACCGCCTGCCGCATAGGCATCCCGCAACGCCGCATCAGCAGAAAAACCGGTTCCGATAACACCGCCGACCAGCAGCAAAGCAATGGGCAACGCATACAGCAGCATCGAGCTCTTCAGCAACACCCCATCGGCCACCGTGATTTTTACGGTTTCGCCCACCTTCGCACCGATACTGTTGCGCACCCGGAACTGACGCGCCCCGCTGCTAAACAGCTTAGACAACTTGGCAGTACCGCACCCGCCTGCACTGCTGCAATGCCCGCAACCGGCACTTTGCTGCGCTTCGACTACGGCATCCTGCTCATCCAGCGAGATCACAACAGCCCGAGCCTCAAGCATACTACCGACCTGCGTACCGAACCGAATCGGCAACCTGCATAGCCGTCTGAGGCGGCACATCGCCGACCACCGTAATCAGCCTGCCGTCATTGGTGATTTTGCTGAAAATCTGCATCGCTCCCTGGCTGCTTAATCCCGGCGTCACATCGGAACGGTCTTGCGCAGATTCTATAAAAATGGAGATTGCCGCCAACCCGTCGGTAAACACCATATGAACGGCTCGACTGTTATGCCCCCTGAGCTGGCGGTTCGTTTCGACGATTCTCTTAAACCCCGCCGGAAGCGCATCGACTTTCCATCCCGTCGCCTGCAACGGTGCACTGCCAGCCTTAGGAGCCGCCGGTATCTGACGGTAATTGTCTGGAATATTTTTCAAGGATTCCAGCCATCTACGCTCCACTGCATCGCCGATCGTCAGCTCAGTAAAGGTATATTGCTCCACCATGTGACCGCGGTCATCAATCACCGCGCTCTTGAGCAACAAACCGGAATCGTTGTGCGCCCACATTTTCCGGGTGTAGCGCAAATTATCCTTCGGCTGAAAGGTGATTGTGTGAACATGAAAACCCGCCACGCGACCTTCCTCGGACTGCGTCATCACATAATTCGCCCCCAGCACCGACAGCTGTTCCGGTAGCAGCGCGGGAAATGTCTTGCCGCCCAAGCGCGGGCCGAATTTCGGCTTCCGGTCGTCACCCTGATAAATCCAGACTTGATAGTTGTTGCGGATAATTTCGCGGCGGGTACCGTCCAGGCTTTCCAACCGCTCGTGTTCGCCGTCTTTATCCGAGATATGCGTAATGCGCGAAGCCTCGACATGGCTGCCGTACTGATAGACGAACGTCCCGCTGTAGTCCGTGCGATGCGCCGCATAAGCAATGGTTTTCAGCCAGCTCAGCTCGTCCTGCGGCAACGGGTCTGCGCAAGCGGTTTGCGCAACCGCCCACAGAAACGCGGCCCATAAAGGGCGGGACAAACCGAAACTCGTCTGCACTATCGACCTGCTACTGTATGAATATAGGATGCGGCTCCCTGCACATCGGCACTCGGAGAAAACTCCTGATGCGCCATCAGGTAATCGTTCACATCGTTATTTTGATTCGGAGAAAAACTGGCGGGACGCACTGCGGAGGGTTGCTGCTGTTGATTCGAAGCCATCTGGGCGGCAGGTTCCGGCCCGACCTGCACCGATAGCCATGCAACCACGCCGACCGCCAGCACGGAAGCCGCAGCAGACAGCGCGAACCAGCGCGTTTTCTGGTTGCGCCAGCTATGCGGCGCAAGAACCGTCGGCTCTGCTTGCAGGCGCTCGCGCAGCTTGCTGCTGATGTCCGCATGCAGATGATCGGGCTGGCGCATCGCATCGCTAATCAAATGGTAAGTCAGCCATGCCTCGCAGACCTCGCCTTCTTTTTTCATCTGACCGAGCAAGGCTTCTGCCTCATCGTCAAACAATTCGCCATCCATCAAGGTTGAAATCTGCTGTTTCATGCTTACCACCTTTGGTCTTTATTTGTACCCAACAGCGGGCGCAGATTTTCCGCAATCGCTTCGCGCGCACGGAAAATTCTGGAACGCACCGTTCCGATCGGGCAATTCATGACCGCCGCGATCTCCTCATAACTCAGCCCTTCAATCTCGCGCAGCGTCAGCGCGGTGCGCAAATCGTCAGGCAACTGTTGCAGGGAAGAGTTCACCACCTCCACCACCTGCTTGCTCATCAATTCATTCTCGGGCGTACTGACTTCATGCAGCAAGTCCGCTTCTTCGAAGTCTTCCGACTCGTCGGCATCGAACAGCGTACTGGTCGGCGCTCGCCGCCCGAGCGAAAGCAAATAATTCTTGGCAGTATTGATCCCGATGCGATACAACCAAGTGTAGAACGCACTTTCTCCCCTGAAGGCCGGCAACGCACGGTAAGCCTTAATAAAGGCCTCCTGCGTAACATCCTCAACCTCGCCCGGGTCGCGAACGAAGCGCGAGATCAACCGCGCCAGCCTGCGCTGGTACTTGGCAATCAGAAGCTCGAACGCATGCTTGTCGCCTCGCTGCGCGCGCTCAACCAACTGCTGATCGACCTCCCTGTCGCTCATTCTCGAAATTTATCCTGATTATATGCTGAATTCGGCCCACTTCGGCGCGCTAGTATAACCCGGACAATCCTGAGACGTCAGCCGACAGTTGCATCTACTGACTTAAAGACAACGGGAAAATAAAATAGTTCACACCGCATTCCGGTTTTTATGCCGGAACAGTAAAAAAAGTTTGCTATAGTACGGCGGTGGATTCGATTCTTGGATAAATCTGTGTTGCAATTCGATGCTCTGATCGTCGGCAGCGGACTCGCCGGTATGTCGCTGGCACTGAAACTGGCCGGCAGCCAGCGGGTGGCCCTCGTCACCAAAAAATCACTGCTGGAAGGTGCCAGCAACTGGGCGCAGGGCGGGATTGCCGCCGTTCTGTCGGAAGACGACTCGCTGGACGCGCACATTCACGACACGCTGACCGCAGGCGCCGGGCTGTGCGATCCGAATACCACGCGATTCGTTGTTGAGCATGGCCGAGCCGCTATCGAATGGCTGATCGAAGCCGGTGTTCCTTTCACGCGCGATACCGAAAACAATGTCGGCTACCATTTAACACGCGAAGGCGGACATAGTCACCGGAGAATTATCCACGCGGCCGACGCCACCGGCCAAGCCGTGCAGGAAACGCTCGCCGCCAAGGTAAAAGCCCATCCCAACATTACCTTGCTGGAAAATCATATCGCCATCGATTTAATCACCGGCAACAAGCTCGGCAAGCCGGACAACCGCTGTTACGGCGCTTATATTCTGAATTGCCTGACCGACGAAATTCAAACCTTTGCCGCGCGCAACACCATATTGGCGACCGGCGGAGCCGGCAAAGTCTATTTGTACACGACCAATCCGGATACTGCCACGGGCGACGGCATTGCCATGGGATGGCGCGCGGGGTGCCGGGTAGCGAATATGGAATTCATCCAGTTTCATCCTACCTGCTTATATCACCCGCACGCCAAATCCTTTTTAATCAGCGAGGCGGTGCGCGGCGAAGGCGGCATCCTTAAACTGCCGGACGGCACCCGCTTCATGCCCCGTCACGATCCGCGCGCCGAACTGGCACCGCGCGACATCGTCGCGCGCGCCATCGATTTCGAGATGAAAAAACACGGTCTGGATTGCGTCTATCTGGACATTTCTCATCAACCGGCGGAATTCCTGCGCGCGCACTTCCCGACCATTTACGCACGCTGCCTCGAACTGGGCATCGACATCACCCAAGAGCCCATCCCGGTCGTTCCCGCAGTGCATTTCACTTGCGGCGGACTGATCGCCGATCTGGATGGCAAAACCGATGTTGATTGCCTTTACGCAATCGGCGAAACCGCACATACCGGCCTGCACGGAGCCAACCGCCTGGCAAGCAACTCTCTGCTGGAATGCTTGGTCTTTGCCGAATCGGCCTCGCAGGCCATTCTTGCGCAAACAGCGGAACCCATGCCCGCACTGCCGCAATGGGACGAAAGCCAGGTCACGGATGCCGATGAGGCCGTCGTCATTTCGCACAACTGGGCGGAATTGCGCCGTTTTATGTGGGATTATGTCGGCATCGTGCGCACCACCAAGCGGCTGGAACGCGCTCAGCACCGCATTAAATTGCTGCACGAGGAAATCAACGAGTATTACCGAAATTTCCACGTCTCGCGGGATTTGCTCGAACTGCGCAACTTGGTACTGACGGCCGACCTGATCGTGCAAAGCGCGATGGCGCGTCACGAAAGTCGCGGCCTGCACTACAGCAAAGACTACCCGAATATGTTGGAAATAGCCGAGCCAACCGTACTTACGCCGGCCAACTACCGCACCGCCACTTAACCGCAACACGCAATCGCCGGAATGCCTCCTTGCCGAGACTATCCGGCCACACGACCACCCGAACGGGGAAACGCCGCTCCGCAGGCCTGAGCGCCAGCACCGCAGCATGCGGCGTTACCGTCGCACCGGAAAACGCGCACGCCAACCTGCGGCCGTCGCGAAGCTGAATTTGCCAATCGCCATCTGGCAACAACGTCAGTGCGGCAACAGCCGAACCCGCCCGCATCGACCGTGCGGCATAAACCAGCTGCAACAATATCAGATCGGCCAGCAGCAACACCGACCACTCAGGCAGCGTTGTCTGAAACAACCCGAAGATGACTGCACCGGAGAATGCCGACTGCCACAGCAGCGAAACCATGGAAGGCAGGAAATGCCACGTCTCTCTTGTTGCTACGCCCCGCTTTTTCCCCGCCCCTTGCAGCATACGACGCACTGCCGTCGCTGGCGTTTAACGCAGCACGGCTAGCATGACGCCCGCCAGAATCAGCAAAACAATCAGGATCAGCAATAAATTACCGCCGATCGCGGAAGCCTTGACCGGATCGACCCGCTCAGGCGGCAGGCGCAAGGCGGCAGGAATCGCGCCCGTCCGTACTGCGCCGTGCGTTTCCTGATATTTTTTCGAGAAAGACTCCACTTCGTCGAACGCATTCGTCATGGCTGCCAAACGCATCGTCGCGCCGAACGAATCGAACGATTTCGATAAACCTATTGTTCCGGCAGACGACTCTGCATCAGCCTCGCTACTGCGCCGCGCAGAAACAATCGCACCGGGCAGTACGGCGGACGATGCCGCTTTAACAGCCGCACCGGCGCTTTCCGGCGACAAGGATTTCCGACAAATCCGCAAATCGTCGGCAAATTCGCGCGCATTCTGATAACGCTCGTCGACATTCTTCGCCAGCGCCTTTGCCACAATGAAACTCAGCATCTCCGGCAAGTCCGGATTGACGATATTCGGCGGCGTCGGCATCGCATTCACCACCTGATAAAGAATCGAGTTCACATTTTCGCCGTCGAACGGCGAACGCCCGGTCAGCATTTCGTACAGCATGGCACCGAGTGAAAAGATGTCCGAGCGCTGATCCAACTCCTTGCCGACCACCTGTTCCGGCGACATATACTTGGGCGAACCGAGCACCATTCCAGTCTGTGTGCGCACTGCCGAGGAGGCCATGCGCGCGATACCGAAGTCGGTAATTTTTACATGGCCGTCACGTGTCACCATGATATTTGAGGGCTTCACATCGCGGTGTACGATGCCGTTTTCATGCGCATACGCCAGACCGAGCGCCACTTGCGCAACAATATCCAGCACCTGATCGAGCGGCAACGGCTCGCCGTCGTTGAGAATATCGCGTAGCTCACGACCTTCGAGAAATTCCATTGCGATATAGGCAATATGATCTTCCCGTCCGACATCGTAAATCGTCACAATATTCGGGTGACTCAACCGCCCGGCCGCCTTGGCTTCCTGATAAAAGCGCCCTTCGTATTCTTCTTTCTCGTCTTCCGCCTGATTCAGGTTAATCGTTTTGATTGCCACCACACGGTCGATCAACGGGTCGATCGCTTTATAGACGACCCCCATCGCTCCCTGACCGAGCTCCGCAACAACCTCGTACCGACCAAGCCGATTCATCATCTTGCGCTGCGACCTTATTGACAGATTCCCGGACTGAGTTTGACGATCTGCCCGCTTCCGAACACCAGCTCTTTGGAATAGACAGCGCCGTTCCCGGGTGGATCGATAATGATCGTATGTTTGCCCGCCGCCAGCGGTATCGTCAGCGGCGCGCTGCCGACCTTACCTTTCTGCCAGGCATCGACATAGAGCAAGGCTCCGGGCTTGCATTGCACTTCCAGCACTGCATCCTTTTTTTGTTGCAGAATCGACTGCAACTTATCGACCACATCGCCCTTCTTGGCGGACTTGCTCTTTGCCTCTTTCTTGCGGGCTGCCGGAGCGTCGCCCGCAGCAGGCTCTGCCTGACTTTCGTCCGGTTTACCGACCGACTCGGGAGCGGCAGCCTCCGAAGGCGCACGCTTACCCTCTTTAGCCGCGGTCTTCTCCTGCGCCTTGGCAACCACCGGAAGCGCCTTGTGCGTTTGCGTACCGAACAGTTTGACGATCACGCCGAACAGCAACAACGCGCCCACCAGCAAACCCGACAGGTAAAGCACCTGTCTGGCCGGCGTAGCCGTTTGAAAAGCGGCAGTACCGCGCAGCACAGCCTCGCCCAGCGTGCGTGCACTGCCGTCCCATGTTTTTTTGAACACTGCAAGCAATGGGCCGTTTTCGGAAGCGTGCTTCCGCTTATTCGACAAAGATTGGTACTGCTCGGCGAATTCCGCCGCATTCCCCAGCGCATAAACCTCGTGTTCGCGCACATGCTTGTCCGTACGCACGCCCAGATAATGGAACATGCCGGCATAATCGTGCGATAAACGCGAAGCCGCTTCGTAGTATGAACGGGAAACGAGAATCTGCCCCGGCTCGGAGAACTCCATAATGCGTTGCGCGACGTTAATGCCGTCGCCCACGATATTCGGCTGATCGTTAATGTCTTTCACCAGGCAGACGGGGCCGAGATTGATCCCCATGCGCACCATCAGCAGAGGCTCCATATGCGCCCCGGCATTGAGCAAGCTGGCGCGCATGCTCAGCGCAACCTTCAGCGAATCCTCGACGTCGCCGAGAAAGCTGATCGCCGCACCGTCCCCGGTATCGAGAATAATCCTGTCATCCATCGGAATATCGCGAATGGCGATCGACAGAAAGGCGTTAAACCGCTCTTTCAGTGAGATCTGCCCTGCGACCGATTTCTTGGAATATTCGACGATATCCAGAAACAGCACGCTGCATATGATGGTTTTATTGTTTCGATCTTCCATGCAAGCTCTCTAATCCTCGCACGCAACCGCGCGCCGGGACGCACCTATTTTTAGCCGGTCATCTCTTGGCAATTCTATATCCAATTCCGACCATGCGGCGCATTTCATGCTTTTCTGCGTCGCACTTGTTGTTTGCGCGACACATCGCCCGCTCGTGCCGCCGTGCGTTCGTTGCCTCGTTTAACCCTAGCGGGCGGCTTTTGCTCCGACTCCCCGGCGACTTTGCCGCGTGCACGCACCGGTGCCGGTTCCGGCTTATTCTCCGGCATCAGTCCCACCCACTCCAGCACCGCTGTCACTTCGCCCGGCCCCAGTTCCGCCATCGTACCGCGTTTCAGGCGCGGCGGCAGATTAACAATCCCGTAGCGCACCCGCATCAGACGGCTGACCGGCAGCCCCAGCGCATCGAAAGTGCGGCGCACGATGCGGTTCCGCCCTTCTTTCAACATCACGCGATACCAGTGGTTGAAGCCTTCGCCACCCTCGTCGGTCAATTTCTCGAATTTGACCGGGCCGTCCTCCAGCTCGATGCCCTGCTTCAACATCTGACGCATCTGCTCCGGTGTCATTTCGCCTTGCACGCGCACGGCATACTCGCGCTCCACTTCGAAACGCGGGTGCATCAGTCGGTTCGCCAACTCACCGGAAGTGGTAAAAATCAACAGACCGCTAGTATTGAAATCCAGCCGGCCAATCGCAATCCACTTCTGCCCCTTCAAGCGCGGCAGTTTGTCGAATACCGAAGCACGCTTTTCGGGGTCGTCCCGGCTGACGATCTCGCCATCCGGCTTGTGATACAACATCACGCGCGGCAACTGCCCCTCGTGCAACCTGACTCGAATAGTGCGCTTATTATCGACGCGCACCGTATCGCCTTCTTGAACGCGCACGCCCAGGGTCGCCGCCTCGCCGTTCACCGTTACGCGTCCGGCGGCAATCCATTCTTCCATTTCGCGGCGCGAACCGAGCCCGGCCTGGGCCAAAACTTTTTGCAAACGCTCGCCTTGCTCGCTCATTCCCTTACCTCTCGCCGTTCCAGCATAGCTTGCGCCAGCGTCCCGCTATCGACATGCTCCAATTCGCCGCCCACAGGCAGCCCCCGCGCAATCCGCGTCACCTTAATTCCCTGCGCCCGCAGCATGGCGGACAAATAATGCGCCGTCGCCTCGCCTTCCACAGTAAAATTCGTCGCCAGAATCACTTCCTGAATCGCATCCTGCGCACGACGCAACAAACGCTCAAACCCCAGATCGCGGGCACCGATACCGTCCAACGGCGACAAACGCCCCATCAGCACATAGTACATGCCGCGGTAACTTTGCGTCTGCTCCATCATCAACAGATCGGCGGGCATTTCCACCACGCAGAGCAAACCGGAGTCGCGCTGCCCAGAACTGCACAGCGCACAGACTTCCTCTTCAGAGAAATTATTGCATTTCGCGCAATGCTGCAGCGTTTCCACCGCGTGGCCCAAGGCGTGCGACAAGCGCACCGCACCCGGTTTATCGCGCTGCAACAAGTGATACGCCATCCGCTGGGCAGACTTAGGCCCCACGCCCGGCAAACACCGCAAAGCGTGGATCAATGCCTCCAGACTGGATGGAGTTTTCATCAGAAGGGTAAATTCATGCCCGGCGGCAGATTCATCCCGGCAGTGAACGCCCCCATGCGCTGCTGGGTGGTCGCCGCCGCTTTCTTCATGGCATCGTTCAATGCGGTCACCAACAGGTCTTCCAGCATTTCCTTGTCGTCGGACATCAGGCTGTCATCGATATGGACACGGCGCACGTCGTGTGCGCAGGTCATCACCACCTTCACCAAACCGGAGCCGGATTGACCCTCCACCTCCACTTGCGCCAGTTCGTCCTGCGCCTTTTTCATGTTCGCCTGCATTTGCTGCGCCTGCTTCATCAGGCCGCCCAAACCACCTTTAAACATGCTTCTTACTCCTCGACATCTTAAATTTAGATAGGTTTAATGGATTCTTCAATCAACCAGCCGCCGAGCTGCGTTTGCACCTCGCGCACAAAGGGATCTTGCTCGATCGCCTCGCGCGCAGATTCCTGGCGAGCGTGTTTTTCCTGCTGCTCCAGCACGGCGGGCGTTGCCGCCTCAGCCCGGCCCACTGTAACTTGCAGGCGAACCGGTCGCTGAAAATAATCGCTCAGCACGGTTTGCAGCTTCTCCTGCGCCGAGCTATTCAGCAAATGTTTGTTCTGCGGCGCCAGAGACAGAACGATTCTGCCTTCGGCAAACTCGGTCAATACGCAATGTTTCGCCAACTCGCGCGCCAGCCCTTGCACATTTAACTGTCCGAGCAGCACACCCCAGTCCAGCGCCCCGCCGGACACCGCTGCCCTCGATTCCGCAATACGCTCGGCGACCAGCGGCGGAACGTCTGCCGTACTGACTGTCGCCTGCGCCGGGGCGGTGACCGGTGCATGCCGAACTGGCGTCGGTGCGGACGCCGGCTGCGTTTTCACGCCGTCCGGGCGGAACGCCAACATACGCAACAGTGTCATGGTAAAACCGGCATATTCATCCGGGGCCAGATCGATTTCATTGCGTCCGTGAACGGCGATTTGATAATACAACTGAATTTCTTCCGCAGCGAACTGCCCGGCCAGCGCCAATATGCGCTCCCGCTCGGGATCATCTTCGGCAATCGCCTGCGGCACGGTCTGCGCCAACGCCAAGCGATGCAACAAGGTCGCCAGCTCCTGCAATGCGGCATCGAACGCCACGCTGCGTACCTGCATATCGTCCGCCACCCGCAGCATACCGGCTCCGTCCTGCGTCAACAGCAATTCCAGCAACTCGAACAAATAGCTCCGGTCAATCGCACCGAGCATGTTGCGCACCGTCGCTTCGTCCACTGTCGAATTGGAAAAAGCGATTGCCTGATCCATCAGGCTCAGCGCATCGCGCATGCTGCCTTGCGCCGCACGAGCGATCAGCCCCAGCGCAGCGGGTTCGCAGGCGATACCTTCCTGCTGCAACACATATTGCAAATGTTCGGCGATCAAACCGGGCGGCAATTGTTTCAGATTGAATTGCAGACAGCGCGACAACACTGTAACCGGAATTTTCTGCGGATCGGTGGTCGCCAGAATAAATTTGACGTGCGCAGGCGGCTCTTCCAGCGTCTTCAGCATCGCGTTGAAGGCGGACTTGGAAAGCATATGCACTTCGTCGATCAGGTAAACCTTGTAACGACCGCTGGTCGGCGCATACAGCGCGCTTTCCAGCAACTCGCGCATGCTGTCCACCTGCGTATTCGACGCCGCATCCAGTTCGATCATATCCACGAAGCGGCCGCTGTCGATTTCGCGGCAAGCCTCGCACACGCCGCACGGCGTCGCGGTGACGCCTTCGGCGCAATTCAGCGATTTAGCGAAAATCCGGGCAATTGTGGTCTTGCCGACCCCGCGTGTGCCGGTAAACAGATAAGCGTGATGCAAACGGTTCTGCGTCAGCGCATTGGTCAGTGCCTGCACCACGTGCTGCTGCCCCGCCAACTGAGCAAAATTTTTAGGACGCCATTTGCGCGCAAGAACTGAAGTCGCTGACAAGATCTACGCTCACAGAAGCGGAGCACGAAACAATGCGCCGCTGAACGAAAAAGGAGGCGAGCCTTACCCCCGGCACTTGCATATTCGGCTGTGGCTGCTTCCTTCCGGACCTGACCAGGTTGACCGATCTGCAATGCGGGGAGACCCGCCAATTCTTGTGGAAAACTGTCGCCAACGACAACCTCCCGAAACTGTTACTTCCCGTGCAATGTCATTTCGGCAATTTTCTGCCGCCACACTGCCGGGCCGATTTCATGCACCGAGCGACCTTGCGTATCGACAGCCACCGTTACCGGCATGTCTTCTACCTCGAATTCGTAGATCGCCTCCATGCCCAAATCGGCAAAGGCAATCACTTTCGCGCTGCGTATTGCTTTCGCAACCAAATACGCCGCGCCGCCCACCGCAATCAGGTACACCGCACCGTGCTGCTTAATCGCCTCGATCGCGGATTTACCGCGCTCTGCCTTGCCGACCATCCCGATCAGACCAGTCTGCGCCAGCATCGTCTCGGTGTATTTATCCATGCGCGTCGCGGTCGTTGGCCCTGCCGGCCCCACCACTTCGTCGCGCACCGGATCGACCGGCCCGACATAATAAATGAATCGGTTGCGAAAATCCACGCCGGCCGGCAAAGATTCGCCGCGCGCCAGCATTTCCGTCATCCGCTTATGCGCCGCATCCCGCCCGGTTAATAGCTTGCCTGACAGCAACAAGGTATCGCCCGGTTGCCACTGAGCAATATCCTCTCGCGTAACCGTATCCAAATTCACCCGGCGCGCGTCGGGCGCTGGCGACCATTGCACATCCGGGTAATCGCTCATAATCGGCGCAGCAAACGTCGCCGGCCCGTTGCCGTCCAGCTCGAAGTGCACATGCCGGGTCGCTGCGCAATTCGGAATAATTGCCACCGGCTTAGAAGCCGCATGAGTCGGATAATCAAGAATCTTCACATCCAGAACCGTGCTCAGCCCACCCAGACCTTGTGCGCCGATACCCAAGGCATTCACCCGATCGCATATCTCAATACGCATTTCTTCCAACCGCGACTGCGGGCCACGCGCCTTTAGTTCCGGCATATCGATCGGTTCCATCAACGCCTCTTTAGCCAGCAACACTGCTTTTTCAGCCGTCCCGCCGATGCCGATGCCCAACATCCCCGGCGGACACCAACCCGCCCCCATCCCCGGCAACTGCTTCACCACCCATTCCACCACATCCTCGCCCGGATTCAGCATGGCAAAGCGCGTCTTATTCTCCGATCCGCCGCCTTTCGCTCCGATGCGCACATCGACCTTGTCGCCCGGCACCAGTTCCATATGTACGACTGCGGGCGTATTGTCTTTGGTGTTCAGACGCGCGCCCGCCGGATCGGATACCACCGATGCACGCAATACATTATCGGGATGCAGATAAGCCTTGCGGACGCCCGCATTCACCATCTCGGCAACGCTCATCGTCGTATCGTCCCAACGCACCCCCATCCCCACCCGCACGAAAGCCACCACGATGCCGGTATCCTGACAAATCGGCCTGCGGCCCAAGGCGCATATACGCGAATTAGTCAAAATTTGCAGCATGGCATCCTTCGCCGCCGGAGACTGCTCTTTTTCATAAGCTGCCGTCAGCGCGCGTATATAGTCGGCCGGATGGTAGTAAGAAATAAATTGCAACGCATCCGCGATGCTGTCGATGAAATCTGCTTGCCGGATAATTGTCATGGTTCTGCCCGCAGGCCGGGAGCCGGCCGCCAAGGTAATACGGATTGATTCGCCCGGATTATAAATCACATCTGTTTACGCATTCGATACAGAATATGCTTTAAGCTTCCACCTCCCCTGAATCGGGAGCAAGATTTGTCTTCTCATGCAAAACAGCTTTGGATTCCACCCCTGCTTGTCGCCATCGCAACGGCCGTCAGCAGCCTGTGGTTCGACCGCAGTTTAACCGGCACGGTAATACTGTATCTGCTCGCGGTCACCGCCGCCTCATACTCACTGCATTTTTCTCTGGCGATACTGACCGCTTGCCTGTCTTTCCTCGCCATCAATTATTACTTTATCGAGCCGCGCTACACCTTCGAAGTCGCCAGCGCCGAATCATGGATGGTGCTATCCGGCTTTTTAGTCGTTTCGGTCGTCGTAGCCTCCTTGACGCACCGCCTAAAAATGCAAACCGTCCTCGCGGAAAAAGCCCGCAGTCAGGCCGAATCGGCGCGCACGTTATCCGAACGGCTGGCTGAAGCGCCGAACGAAACCACCTTACTGAAAACCGCCGCAGAATTGATACACCGAACCATCGGGTTGCCGGTCGGTATTGCGGTACCGAACCCGCAAGGAGGATTCGGGCTGTGCCATACCTTCCCGCCCGGCACAATAGTATTGGATCAGCGCGCCTGCCAGTGGTGCTGCCAGAACGCGCGCATGATCGGCCCCGGCACCGGAAACTGGCCGGAACTCGGTCTGTGGATCATACCCTTCGAACGCTTGCCGGGCACCTTCCCCCTTTTGATTATTTCGAAAGGCTCAGCCCCGCTCGAGAACGGGGAACTGACTTTTCTACGCGGACTACTCGACCAAATCTCGACCGCCTATCAACGCGCACATCAGGAAAGCCGCGCTAAGGAAGCTGAATTGCATGCACAACAAGAGTCCATTCAAAATGCGCTGCTCGCCTCGATTTCTCACGACATGCGTACGCCGCTAACCGCAATCATGGGCGCAACCTCAACCCTGCTTACCCAGAAAAATCAACTCAGCGAATCCGAACAACTGCGCTTATTGAAATCCGTCGACAGCGAAGCGCAACACCTCGCCGTCACGACGGAAAACATTTTGTCGCTTTCCCGTCTCGAGTCCGGCGGTGCGCATAACATGCAACTGGATTGGCAATCTCTGGAGGAAATTGTCGGCACCGTGCTGCAACGCTACCGCAACCGACAAGTCACGCACGAGCTGCGTTCGAACATCCCCGGGGAACTGCCTTTGATCCGGGGCGACGCCACCCTGCTGACCCAAGCGCTCGGCAACCTGATCGACAATGCACTCAATGCCCATCGGGGAAGTGAGCCGATCCTGATCGAAGCAACAGGCGATTGCGATACTGTTACGCTGAGCGTCAAAGATCGCGGCCCCGGCTTCCCGGACGGGTTCGACACAAGCTGTATTCGCAAATTTCAGCGCTTGGATTCCGGGAAAAACGGGATGGGTCTAGGTCTTACCATCGTGCAAACCATCGCCCGTCTGCACCATGCCGATTTCGACATTTTGCCGCGCGAAGGCGGCGGCAGTTGTGCCTCGCTCACCTTCCCCGTCGTACAGGGCGGAGCATCTTATGCATGAGCGCATCGCCATTCTGATCGTCGAAGACGACCGCGACATCAGCCGGTTTATTTTTTCCAGCTTGAACGCTGCCGGATATACGCCGCATGCAGTCCATACCCTCGCACAAGCCCGGCAGGACTTTGCCGGTTTGCGGCCCGCAATGATCATTCTCGACCTCGGCCTGCCGGACGGCGACGGGAAAGACTGGCTTGCCGAAATCAGAAAGCACTCCGACACGCCTGTGCTGGTACTCTCCGCCCGACAAAACGAGCAAGAAAAAGTCGCCACACTCGATTGCGGGGCAGACGATTATCTAGCCAAGCCTTTCGGTGTGGAAGA
>JBFLXR010000013.1:0-66235 GCA_040757065.1 Pseudomonadota bacterium | reverse complement strand
GAGTACTGGTTCGTCAGCCTGGCGCACGCCAGAGTAGTGATCGAGGCTTGGCGGCGGGAATACAACGAAGAGCGACCGAAGAGATCGCTGGGGGGCCTGACGCCCTCGGCGTACGCAGCACAACTGGTAGGAAAATCGGTTATATTACCCACGGACTCTAAAGCCCCGTGCTACTGAAAAACGGGGGGACGTCGTGTTTACATTTCTTATTACCATCTTTATAAATAGAAATGCACGTACAGATATAAACCTTGGCAATGCCCACTTAAGATCCTCAAGCTTAATTTTTTTGGAAAAAATAAAAGAGGCTCTTTTTAAATACCCCATTGATGCCCAATTACCTCTTGCTAAAAACCTATAGATATCTCTTGTCAACAATGCTTCGTGCATAGGAAGTTCATCAAATGTTTTATATCGTTCATTCAACCTTAAAAAAAACATGCAACGATTAGCCTGAGACATAGCGAGTCTCTCAGCAGACCTCTCCTCGATCATCAATTTCGACAATCTTATTTCTTTTCTTACCCCATTTGTTAAAGAAGTAACTGACTTTCTATAAAGCACAAGAGATTCATCAACCTTAACCACATTCTTGTTAAGTACATTAATTAATATACTCAAAGCCCCATCTTCGGCCAGAATGTAATCATCATCTGTCAACTTTAAAGCATCAAATACTTTTTTGTCATATACGGAAGTAGCACCATGCACAAGTAAAACTTTATCCCTCTCTTTATTTACATATTGTCGCAAACCGTCCATAATGGAAGACCATTGATCCATCTCTTCAGATTGAGATAGCAAATCGCCATTGTCATCAATATAATCAAACTTGGAATATAGTCCCCACGCACCTGTTCTTAACCAATAATCAACACATAACCTAGTTCGATTAGGTTTCGATATATCATCCCCTGCGGCCAGAACTAGAAGCGCGCCTTGAGAAATCTTCGCAACACGGGCAACGTGCAATAGGGTTCCAAGATTTCTATCAGTCTGCAAGACTACGACTTTATGCGGTCCAGAGTAAGATTCCGCCATTTCTTGGATAATCTTGAACGTGTTGTCACTTGAGCCATCATCAGAAATAATAATTTCCAATGGGTGGTAATCTTGCGAAAATGCTGCCTCAATTGCTTCTCGAACATACCTCTCTTGGTTGTATGTGAATAGCGCAAAGGTAACAAGCGGCCTTTGGTTAAGAAACTGCATACTTTCTTCAACTACAATATCTGTTGTCTCACTCATATCATCCTTTATGCGCTGAGATATTCATCGAATAAACGAAGAAAAATTTTCGACAACAGTCTTTACATTTAGCTGATCCATCTGGGGACCAATTGGTAAGCTTAATAGTTCTCTTGCCATTTGGGTTGCAATTGGGCAATTTTCATCAGTTATACCCAATTTTGAATAGGCGGGCTGTCTATGTGGTGGAATTGGATAATGAATCATGGTGCCAATTCCTGATGCAGTCAGTCGCTTTTGTAACTCATCACGACCAGAATGACGAATGACGAATAGATGCCATACTGGATCAGCAAAATCAGGGATGAAAGGCAGTGTAATTTCTACCTTATGACCTATTTCAGTTATGCCATTTAAATAGGCTTGCGCAATCAATTTTCTTCGATGATTCCAGTCATCTAGTACCTTAAGCTTAACCCTAAGCACTGCGGCCTGCATGGGATCGAGTCGACTATTGAATCCGCGCACTTCATTCATATACTTCACGCGTGATCCATAGTTGCGTAATACACGAACCCGATCAGCAATTTCCGGATCATTGGTAGTGATAGCACCGCCATCCCCAAACGCACCTAAATTCTTGCCGGGATAGAAACTCCAAGCTACAACATCCCCATGCGCACCGATCCGCTTTCCTTTATAGCGTGCACCGTGTGCTTGTGCAGCATCTTCCAAGACCCGCAAACCGTGCTTACGCGCAATGCTCAGGATCGGCTCTATATCTGCAGGTTGCCCATAAAGATGCACGGGCAAGATTACCTTTGTACGAGGCGTGATAGCAGCCTCAATCAAAGTCGGATTGATATTATATGTGCGCACATCAGGCTCGACTGGCACGGGAGTAGCGCCACATTGACTAACAGCAAGCCAGGTGGCGATATAAGTATTGCTGGGTACAATTACTTCATCTCCCGGGCCAACACCCAAAGCCAGCAAAGCTAAGTGGAGTGCATCTAAGCCATTAGCAACACCTACCGCAAATTTGGCATCGCAGTAAGATGACCATTCGACTTCAAACGCCTCTACTTCTTCTCCTAAAATATACCAACCGCTATCAAGTACGCGAGCAACAGCAGCATCAATCGCCGGCTTCAATTCAAGGTATGTAGTACGCAAATCGATGAAGGGTACTTTCATTTTAGACCTCGTGCAGCCTTGTAATCACAATATTCACGATAGTAATCCTCCTCATCGTACCTATTCGAAGCCAACACCATGCAGACCGAACCCGAAGAAAAATTATCCAACTCCCGCCAAATCATTGGGCAAACGTAAAGGCCGTTATATGAGCGGTTAAGATGAAAGCGCTTTTTATTGTGGCCATCATCAAGAACCACATCAAAACTTCCTGACATTGCGATAATCAACTGCTGAAGCGCTTTGTGCGCATGACCTCCCCGCTCCGCACCACCAGGCACATCATAAAGATAGTAAACACGCTGAATATCGAAAGGTACATGACTATTACCTTCAATAAAAGTCAGGTTACCTCGTGGATCGTGAATTTTAGGAAGATCAACCAATCGGCAGTCTGATATTTGAAATTTCATGTTAACCTTAACTTATTGGTTTCGCGGGATTACCAACGACGGTCACCATAGGTGGAACATTTTTGGTTACAACTGAGCCAGCTCCAACTATTGCACCAGCACCAATTCGAATACCCGGCAAGATAACCGCGCCACCTCCTATACTTACGCCACTCTCGACCCAAGTTTGCAGACAGGCATAATTTGCATTGCGGCTTCTCGGATACTTATCATTAGTAAATGTCACATTGGGGCCAATGAAAACATCGTTTTCAATACGAAGCCCATCGTACAATGAAACTCCATTTTTTATAGTTACCCGATCACCTATTAACACATTGTTTTCAATGAAACAATGTGAACATATATTGCAATCATCGCCGACTTTTGCACCGGGAAGAACAATACTAAATTGCCATATTCGTGTATTGGAGCCAATTTGATCTGATTTCACATCAGCTAAAGGGTGAAAATATTTACTCATCTTCATTTCCTAGAAACCACAAATAGCACGTACGCCTGGAAACCTAAGTGCCGCTTGCACAATGCGATGCTCAATCCCGATACAATTAATCAACCTGCGCAGACTATAGACTGAAATAATCGGCAATAAAACAAAACTCACTAACAATCTACCGCCAGAATTTAACACAGAAAATAGCAAACTGATCAATGCAATCAATATGATGGATATTAACAGGGTTCTTTTTACTGATACAGACCACGTAAATCCTGTGAGTTTTTTTGCAACAATATAAACTATGGTGGTGTAAAAAATATATAAAAGTAGCAAGGCAACAGCTACACCTACAAAACCGACGTAATTGAGCATCAAAAAAATTAATAGCAGCTGAAATAGCCTTCCAGTCGTTTCAGTAAAAACAAACCATCTCCCCTTACCAAGCGCCAGCATTACAAATCCCAATGGCCATGCAATGACCTGCCCTAAGCACCCGACAGTAAACCAACGTAAAAGATCAACCGCAGGTATAAACTCCTTAGCATAAAACGATTGAATAATCCATGGCGCCAAGAGTAATGTTGCCAGGATACCAGGTACCGAAAGAAGTAAACCAATTTCGGTCTGCTCATTGACTATTCTGTTCATAACGACTTTGTCGTGCGCCACCCCAACTAGCCTTGGGTAAAAATCAGCCCCCATCGCCTGTAAAACAAAATTAACAAACATACCAGAAAGCGCAAATGCGGCGCTATAAAGACCTACAGCATGCAAATCAAACTGGTTTTTTATCATTAAAACAGTAGCATAACTAACCAAACCACTGAGCAATCCAGTCCACATCATGGCTATGCCTAATCGCACCATGCTGCCAGCCTCCTTGAGACTTTCTTGCCAAGTCATGTCTACTTCTGGCATAGAAATACGTTTAGCATAATGCCATGATACGATGAGCTGCACACCAGCTGAAATTATTAAGGCTGGGACAATACCTCTCATCCCCAGCCAAAAGTAAAATACTGTGCTTAGTAATGCGCCAGTCACCGCAGAAATAATATTGACACGAGCGACATCACCAATGCGTCTGAAACCCTGCATTAATGCTAATTTCCCTCCACTAACATTGACAAACAAGACAATCCACCCCAGAGCGGCAATTTCTAGATTATTCTCGCCTGAGCCAAACGTTATCTGACCAATCAACGGGCTTAGCGCAGCAACCGTAAGCATACCCAATATGCCAGTTAACCAGCACATGCGTCGTAAGGTTTTAACTGCCCGACCTATGGCCTCTTGGTCACCTTTAGCTACGGCAGCTGCAACATCCCTCACACCACTAGAATTAATTCCTAGTCCAGCCAAGGTTTGAATCAACCCTTGAATAGCGGTATAGCTAGCGAGCAAACCCACACCAGCCGCCCCAATTAAAACCGCTGCAAATTTGGTTTTTACCATACCAACTATCATGGTAACGACCGCAGCTCCACCCATTACGGAAGAGGACTTCAGTATCTGACCGTAAGTATTCTTTTCCGACACAGTTAATTTTCTAATATATGCTCTTGATACCAATTCATTGCCGCTTTCAGCCCTTCTCCCACTCGGTACTGAGGAATATACCCAAGCAAGCTATTTGCTTTGGAAATATCCGCTAGTGAATGTCTTACATCACCCGACCGGAAATCTCGATAGATTGGCTTAGCATCATTGAGATGGGGGTGCTGCGTTGACAAATTTACACGTAGATTCTCATACAGCTGATTCAATGTTGTGCGATCACCGACCGCTGTGTTATAGACATGATTGCTAGCTTCTGAATTTTCAGTCGTCGCGGCGAGCAGGTTAATCTGCACAACGTTATCTATGTAGCAGAAATCGCGGCTGGTCTCGCCATCGCCATTGATGTAAACGGGCTCGTTTTTGATGAGCGAGGCTATCCACTTTGGGATTACCGCTGCATACGCACCATTCGGGTTTTGCCGTTTACCAAACACGTTGAAGTAACGCAATCCTATTGTTTTGAAATCATAGGTACGTGCAAACACCTCCGCATATAACTCGTTGACATATTTAGTTACGGCATAAGGCGAAAGCGGTTTGCCGATATTGGCTTCAACTTTAGGCAGCGCTGGGTGATCTCCATAGGTAGAGCTGGAAGCCGCATAAACGAACCGTTTAACCTTTGCATCACGTGCCGCAACCAACATATTCAGGAATCCTGAGATATTAGTTTCGTTGGTATTGATCGGGTTTTCAATTGATCGCGGCACTGAGCCGAGTGCTGCCTCATGGAGAACGTAGTCCACGGGATGAGCCTCGTCCAAGCTGGCCGCAGTAGCTCTTAGCCAAGTCATCGCTTTCCTGCAATGCTCCAATTCCCGGATATCACCCTCAATAAAATAAAAATTAGACCATTGATCTTGGCTAACCAGACCTCTTACTTCGTCCAAGTTTTTCTGGAAACCAGTCGCAAAATTATCCAAACCAACAACGCGTTGATTTAACTTAAGCAGTGCTTCTAGAAGATTACTCCCAATAAAGCCTGCGACTCCCGTCACCAGCCATGTATGCTTATTTTTTGAAAGATAAGCACAAATTTCTTCATATCGTTGAGCAGCCGACATTACAAACGCCCATCAACAGAATTGGGGGAAAACAGATATTTCACATCGAAAATAACGCAGTTTTCTTTTCCAAGTTTGCGAATTTTCTCAATGCCCATATCGATAAATTGCTGATGCGAAACAGCCAGCACAATGGCGTCGTACTTGCCCTCTTCAAGGCAATCTACTGGCCGCAGACTATATTCATGCTCAGCCTCATTTGCATCAATCCACGGGTCGAACACATCAACGCGCGCATTAAAGGATTTGAATTCATTAATAATATCTACAACCTTGGTATTACGCAGATCCGGGCAGTTCTCTTTGAATGTCAGCCCCATCACAAGTATTTTTGAATCGACAACATGAATACGCTTTTTAGTCATTAAGCGCGCCACTTGATCGGCGACATATGCTCCCATTCCATCATTTATACGGCGCCCTGCCAAAATAACTTCAGCGTGATAGCCCAATTCTTGCGCTTTATGGGTTAAATAATACGGGTCGACACCGATACAATGCCCCCCCCCACCAAACCTGGGCGGAAAGGGAGAAAATTCCATTTGCTACCCGCAGCTTTAAGTACCTCTTCGGTATCGATACCCATCCGATTAAAAATTAAAGCAAGTTCGTTTATCAAAGCAATATTAACGTCACGCTGGGTGTTCTCAATCACTTTGGCAGCTTCAGCAACCTTAATGCTACTGGCTTTGTGCGTACCCGCGGTTACTACACTGGCATATAGTGCATCTACGTAATCGGCAATCTCCGGAGTAGAGCCTGAGGTAACTTTCTTGATATTTGTAAAACGATGTTCCTTATCACCTGGATTAATACGCTCCTGGCTATAACCTGCAAAAAAATCAATGTTAAACTGAAGCCCGGATACCCTTTCAATTACCGGGATACAATCCTCTTCTGTTGCACCAGGATAAACTGTGGACTCGTAAATCACCACGTCATTTTTCTTAACGACTTTACCGAGCGTTTCGCTTGCTTTAATTAGCGGGGTTAAATCAGGGCGATTATGCTTATCAACAGGTGTCGGAACCGTCACGATGAATGTGTTGCATTCGCGCAAGTCATTGAGATCGTCCGAATAAGTGAGGTTCAGTGCCTCTTTTAACTCATCTGCGGCCACCTCTAGAGTTTTATCCTCACCAGATTTAAGCTCTTGTATTCTATTGCTATTAATATCAAAACCGATTACATGGTAATGTTTGCCAAACTCCACGGCCAAAGGCAAACCGACATAACCTAATCCAATAACGCCAATTTTTGCGTTTGCGAGATTCATAATCATTTAACACACCGAAACATTAATTAACACCGCATCAACGATACAGCACAAACTTTACCAAATTATTTTTCTATCCCAAGACGCATACGCAATTCATGCAAACGCCCGCTCTTCACAAATTTTTCTCGGAAAAAAAGCCAGAGTACACTTACTAAAAAAGCAAATGTCATTGATAAAGCCACAATGACCGTGCGTTTTGGCTTGGATTTCTTCTCAGGAGTAATCGCCTTGTCCAGTACCTGAATTAAGGGGGAATCCTTTGATTCATCTAACTTAGCAATCTCAAATTGCTTAACAAGCACCTCATATACAGATTCCTCAAATTTCAGGTTTCTTCTTGCATCCATATATTGAAGGCTAGTATTTGGTGTTCTGTCCAACAACAGTTCAGCATCTGTTAGGCGATCTTTAGCGGATTTCAGTTGTGTCTCAAAAAACTTGCGGCGCTGTGCTGCTTCGGTAAGAGCCAAAGTTTGCATAAATTTATTCAGCTCATCCACATAGGCATTCGCCAGCGCTGCCGCCCGTTCAGGCACACGATCGTCCACCTCAATCGCAAGAACCCCATCTTTACCAGCACCGATTCTGCTAACACTTTCGAGTACATTTAAAGTGTCGGTCAACGTCTTAGTGCCATAAGCTTTTTGCAAATCGAAACGCTGAACAATCTTTTCAGTCACGGCCCGGCTTTTCATCATGGTGATATATAGAGCGTTCGGATCCTTCATACCTAAAGCCCCCCCCTACTCCAGCAAGCCCCCCAGCTGTGCAAGCATGACCGCATTAACAGAGCTAGATTGGTTTGACTGCGGCGGGAGAATTTTTGCAACGCCTGTAAAAGTATTGGGGATTAACATTGACAGCCCTGCGGACAAAACCCCGCCCGCAAGGGTCACGCCCAAAATCAACTTAACATTTTTTATGAATAGAATTGCCAATTCAAGGAAATTAATCCCATTATGATGCGCATCCAGATTACTGGAATCTAATTTATCAGTTTGATTTTCTGTCATAGCACTACACTTATCGAATGACCCCAAGGGTTTTAAGTCCAGCGACCCCCAAAGCAAACTGATAGAAAATCTGCACCCAATCCTTAACCGATCGAGTGAGGTTATATTTCTCAAGCCGCTCAGGTACCACGATAGTGGCGCCAGGCATAACATCGTACCCGCCAAGACCACCACCAAATATGGAACCACTATTTCGCATACTCAAAACGCGCCCATCGACCCCCACCAAGTAAATGTCGTCCTCATCTCCATCCCGAGTTGGCCCACCGGACTTCGCCAAATAGTCATTCACTTTCTGACCAGCCTTATAAATAAAGGCATTTTGGTTATAAACCATCCCCATGACGTTTACGGTTGAGGACACCATAGGCACATAAAAACGGTCACCATCCTCCAACTCGATGTCTGGCAAATCGTTAACAGTGGCCCCACGCATTGGCAAATCAAGCACAACTCGTCCGCCCGCTTTTACTTGGCGCATTCTGCCTATCAATTGCCTCTGTTGGTCCACACGAGACTTTGCTGCATCCGCATCCTCTTTAGAAAGCCCGGACGTTGACGCATCCGCCCCTTTTCTGTGCAGATCAAACTCCATACGATCCAGCATTTCATCCAGTCGCTTTTGCTGAATTTCTCGAACAGATTCCCGCGTTAACTCACTACCAAGCAAGTAGGCTTGGGATGTCAATCCACCAACCCGAACAACCAGTTGACGCAAGGTCTCCCCTGGAAGTGCACGGTACAGACCCGCATGGTTAAATTCGCCTTCAAGTCGCACATAAACACTTCTCTTGGCTACGGGCACCTGCATGTCACTTTGAGAGAAAATGGTCACCACATCCCCAGCCTGCAACACCAGATCATTTTCTCGGTCCTTATTTCCAACCGCCTTCCCTAAGTTAAATGGCAGCAGCACATTGGTCATTTGAACCTTATCCAGCCTTTCCACCAATGCATAATCCCAGTTAATTTCGTTTTGCTTATTCTTAAATTGAGCCTGTAACGAATCCTTGCTGACTTTATTACCTTTGGCCAACTTATTTTGTTCAGTCCAATATTCAGGCGCGATCAATGCATCCATACTAGGAATTAAATCACTCACACGCATTCCTTCGCGCCACGGATAGCGTCCCGGATTCGCGACATTGCCCCGTAAAGTAACCGCATTATCAAACTGGCCACTAATAGAGCCCACCTGAACTACGTCACCATCTTTAAGTTTCTTCGCCAAGCCGGCTTGATCAAGTAAGAATTCATCGACTTTACGCACTCTTCGATCATCGATTCTTTCAACCCTGACTTTCTCCCCTTTCGCCACAGTAGAAAGCCCGCCCGCCATTTCAACCAACTCAGCAAGCGTCCCACTTTCTTTTCTCAATTCAAAAATTGCAGGCGCATTGACGCTGCCTGCAACTGCCGCCAAAGCACCAACAGGCGGGATGAAAATTACGTCCCCAGGCTGCAAAGCTATATCATGCGATTTATCGCCTTTTAGCAAAAAATCGTACATGTCAAACTCAGTAACTACCGACCCGTTACGTTTAACTTGTATAGACCGGAAGGATCCGGTGGAAGATGGCCCACCTGATACAAACAAAGTATTTACCAACGTACTCAGTGAACTTACCGTATACGCACCCGGGCGCTTAGCGCGCCCTACTACGAAAACCTGGATTGACCGCAATTTACCCAGCGAAACATCGAGTTCAAAATTTCTAAAAACCCGACCAATTGATTGCTTCAGATACCCCTGTAAATCGCGGTAACGCACACCAGAAACATTGATTGTGCCTACACGAGGCAAGGCAATCGTGCCGTTTCGGTCAACCACAACACTGAGGTCGATATCGACTTGCCCCCATCCCTTGATAACGAGCTCATCACCGGGCCCTATGATGTAGTCTGAAGTTACGGGGATATTATCGACAGGCGAAAATGTATTGGGCACATCAGTGAATAAATTTTGCCCAAAAATTTTCAGCGGGGTTGCTACCGTTTCAGCAACAAATTTTTCAAACTCAGTTGGTGGCTCTGGCGGAAAAACATTTTTAGCTAGCGGATTATCGCGCTGCCCATCATTAACATTTTTTGATTGAGTCTGCGCCTTCTGATTTGCCAGCACGATCGCGGCCTTATTGCACCCGATTGCCTCGGGGGTATTAGCACAGGGATCACTCAACGGCAAAGCCGACGACGATGAGCCACCTAATTCTTCAGCATTCACCTGAACATTGACAGATGCACATGTCACGGAAGTAATTAGTACAAGAATCGCAAGCCAGCACTTCTCTACAAATTTTCGTCTATACACCACCACACCCCTTACCCGCACTTTCCCAAACAGCCCCAGGCGGACTTCAGTCAATTTAACTCCGTATTGTATCGCTTCCCCAAGCCGACGTAACTATATCTAAAGATATATTGACAGCTCCACAACATATTTACCTACCCCTCCTCTTCTTAGGCAAATAATAACTCCCTCACCTTCTCAAGAAAGCATAGAATTAGAACACAACTCGCCACATTCGCGCCTGATCACGATTAACTGTGTCCTATATGAATACGACTTTCCCTCTCAGCAATGGAATTGATGCTTTGCCGCAATTCCTTACTAGCCTAGCCATCGGCTTGCTGATCGGTTTAGAGCGTGAGCGGAATCCCTCCGCAAAGGCGGGGTTACGCACTTTCACGCTCATTTCCCTGTTCGGTACTGTAACGGCCATGCTGGCCGAAAAAAGCGGTTCGACTTGGGTCATAGGTGGAGGGTTGATCGCTGTAGGCGCGATGATTATTTCAGTCTATCTCATCAAGCCTGCCGAGAATGATGATCCAGGTACCACCACCATGGCCGCACTATTGCTAAGTTATGGCCTAGGCGGGCTGGTCTGGTACGACCAATCCAAATTAGCCGTCATGCTGGCCATCGGCATTACAACCTTGCTTTACTTCAAACCCGAGTTGCGCGGCATGACCTTACGCCTTACCCGGCGCGATTTGGTTTCGATTCTACAATTCTCGGTTCTGACGTTTGTTATCCTACCCATCCTGCCCAATCAGAACTACGGCCCGTACGATGCTTTTAACCCGCATCACGCTTGGATGATGGTCGTGCTGATCTCGGGCCTAAGCCTGAGCGGCTATGTGGCCTTACACTGGGCAGGACATCGCTACGGCGCGCCTTTGCTCGGTTTTCTTGGGGGGTTAGCTTCCAGCACAGCCACGACGCTGGTTTATGCAAAACATTGTAAGAACAGCCCCGATCTCACCCGGCTATCCGCCGTCGTCATTCTGATCGCCAGCCAAGTGGTCTTAATACGCTTAACAGTAGTCAGCGCTGCGGTTTCATCCGGCATTCTTCCGAAATTACTGCCGGTTTTCGGCTTGGGACTGGCTTTCGGCATGGTGGCCACCCTGATGGACTGGCGCAAACTTTCGGCAGCCAACGACCTGCCTTTGCCCAACTCATCCAACCCGACCGAAATTCACGCCGCGCTCGGATTCGGCCTGCTCTACGTAATCGTCCTGTTCTGCTCGGCCTGGCTCTCCGATTTTGCGGGCAGCAAAGGAGTGTATGCCGTTGCACTGGTTTCAGGATTAACCGATGTCGATGCCATTACCCTTTCCAGCCTGCGATTGTTTTCCTTGCAGAAACTGACCGGCGACCAGACCGTTACCGCCATCACACTCGCCTTCGTCGCCAATATGACATTCAAATTCAGCCTCGTGTTTTCAATCGGCGGGAAAGAATTGGCTAAACATGTAGCCACCGGATTCGGTGCCATGACGGTCGGCGTAGCGACCGGCCTCGCCTTGTTCTAAGTACGCATCAAAGCTCTTCCCAGCGTAAATCGCAACACACCACCCGTACCTGCCCGTTCAAAGTATCGGCGATGGATAAGGTAATGCAAATATCCGCATCCGCCACCGACAAATACGGGGTTGTAATCTGAACCTGCCCCGGGCTCTGAATCGCCCGTCGATAATAGCTGCGGGTAGACCAGTCCGCCCCAGCCCCTCTGGTCAGGATGTCGAATCGTCCATTCTCTGATGAGGCCTGTCCTGATACGCTTTCTAAATGCTGCACACCCTCGTGATCGAGCATGTAACTGCGGCTCACCAGCGGCAACCCCATCAACTCCGCCACCGATGCTTCGAACGGGTATCCTGCGCGCAACCGATCCAGCACGAATTGAAACGATTCGACATACGGTTTTAAACGGCTGCCCAAATGAATCGCCGCGTGGCGGGTCGCCTCGATGAATTGTCCCTGAATATGGCGCATCGCCTCAGGCACTGGGCGACAGGGTTCCGCCCGCAAACTCGGACGCGCGAAGTAATAGCCCTGCACCATATCCACACCGGATTTAACTGCGATCACGGCTTCTTGTTCCGTTTCGATGCCTTCCATCAGAACCAGACAACCGGATTCGCGCAGCATTTCGACCAAACTCGGCAAAGCGCGCCACGTCCGGCCATCGGTTTTCGCGCGTACAACCAGTGAACGATCCAGCTTGACGATGTCCGGGCTGATTTGCCAGACGCGATTGAAATTCGAATTGCCCGCACCGAAATCGTCGATAGCGATAATGCAGCCAAGCTCCCGGTAGTATTCCACCGCCGACGCCAACAACTGCTCGTCCCGGATGTTGTCCTCCAGAATCTCGATCACAACACGATGCGCGGGAAAGTCCAGACAATGCAGCAATTCGGCGAAGTAAGTGCCGTAATTCTTGCCTGCAATCACTGTACGCGCACTGACGTTCATGAATAGCCAGTAAGCCTCGGGAACATGTACACGCAGATTATTCAGATGCAGGTAACGGCACAACCTGTCGAGGTGAACCGCCTTCGATTCTTCCCGATCCGCTCTGGCCAGCATCTCCAAAGGAGGAATGACCTGCCCCTGCGTATCCGCACAGCGAATCAAGCCTTCCACTCCCACCATACGAGAGTGTACTAAGCTATATATCGGCTGGAAAACGCTGCGAATCCGAACGTCGTCCACCTCCCCGACCCATTGTCCATCGGCATAAGCCACCGATTGCCGGATATGCTCGACTGCAGAGGGACAACCGGTAATCTGCGTCATCATCGGTCATCCGCTACCGAATCAAACGATTCGGATTGCACACTTGCTGCATCTGTCGTTGAAGCGGCTCACCCCCGAAGAGAGACGCCGCTCGCACAGAGCATATAAGCAATATCTTCTGAGACGTTATTTCAGCCATCTCAGGCATCAGCGAATCATTACCTGTCATTGTCTTTATTCTTAAACGCAAGTTATCGCCCCTACTTAGCAAGCACCATGCCAAAAAATGCAACCTAATGTTTCGAAACACTGCCTCTAGTGACTCGACACCCGCACATCTGCCCGCGCGCTGCATTTCGGTGCATCGTGGCACCGAAACCGTGCAAAAAAAAGCCGATACCGGGTGAACGGTATCGGCGCTCTGGACGTGCCCAATTTAGACAACGCGCATCAGATTTGCGGTGGCACCTGCGGCAAATGCCAAATTTCCCGGTTGTAATCGAGTATGGTACGGTCACTGGAAAACTTACCGCTTCCGGCAGTATTCAATATGCTCATCCGTAACCAATGTTCACGATCCCGGTAGGCTTGCGATACGCGCTGTTGCGCATCGATATAACTGCGAAAATCGGCCGCTGTCATCCACGGGTCGTTCGGATTGGTCACCGAATGAATGATCGGATCGAAAATACCGGGTTCGAACAGATTGAAGTGCCCGCTTTGCAGCAAATCCATCACCCGTTTGAAATCGCTATCCGCGTTAATAATCGAAACAGGATCGTAATGCCCGCGTCGCGCCTCGACTTCTTCGGCCGTCAGCCCGAACAGGAAAAAGTTCTCTTCTCCTGCCTCTTCCCGAATTTCGATATTCGCGCCGTCCAGCGTCCCGATCGTCAGCGCACCGTTCATCATAAATTTCATGTTGCCGGTACCCGAAGCCTCTTTACCTGCAGTAGAAATTTGCTCGGAAAGCTCAGCCCCTGCACAAATAATTTCCATCGCCGTCACCCGGTAATCCGGCAAAAAGGCCAATCGCAGCAAACCGTGCGTTGCCGGATCTTCATTCACCGCCTTCGCCACCGCATTTACCAGCTTAATGATACGTTTCGCCATCATATAGCCCGGTGCGGCCTTGCCGCCGATCAGCACGCAACGCGGCGTCCAGTCTGCCGTATCACCACGTTTGATGCGATCGTACAAATGAATCACGTGCAGTACGTTCAGCAACTGGCGCTTGTATTCGTGTATGCGTTTTACCTGCACATCGAACAATGCCGCCGGATCGAACGTCACCCCGCAGTCGCGTTGCACCAACGCTGCCAGACGCACTTTGTTGGCATGCTTCACATCGTGCCAAGCCTGACGGAAAGCAGCATCGTCTGCACAGGATTTCAAACGGGACAGTTGCGACAAATCGGTAATCCAAGCTTCGCCGATTTTTCCGCCGATCAGCGCCGACAGCGCCGGATTGCTGGAAGCCAGCCAGCGGCGCGGCGTCACCCCGTTGGTCTTATTATTGAATTTTTCCGGCCACATTTCGTAGAAATCGTGAAACAGATGTTGCTGCAACAAACGCGAATGCAACTCTGCTACGCCGTTGACCGAGTGGCTTGCCACCACAGCCAGATAAGCCATACGCACTTGCGGCTCCCCACCCTCTTCGATGATCGATAACCTGCGCTGCAGATCGACATCTCCGGGATAATGTCGCGCCACCTCGGACATGAAGCGAGCATTGATTTCGTAAATAATTTCGAGCAAGCGCGGCAGCAGACGTCCGAACAAGCTGACCGACCAGCGCTCCAGTGCTTCCGGCAACAGCGTATGGTTGGTATAGGCCATCGAACGCGACGTAATCCGCCAAGCCTCATCCCAGCCCAAACCGTGCTCATCCATCAACAAGCGCATCAGCTCCGGCACAGCGCAGGTTGGATGTGTATCGTTCAGTTGAAAACCGTTCTTGTCAGCGAATTCCGAAAAATCGTTGCCGTGCAGGCTGCACCATTGACGCAGTACATCCTGCAGGCTGGCCGAGGCCAGGAAATATTGCTGACGCAAGCGCAATTCTTTGCCGTTTTCGCTGGCATCGTTTGGGTACAGCACCATCGTAATGTGCTCGGCCGCGTTTTTCGACGCCACAGCCTCGGTATAACTGCCCGCATTGAATTCGGAAAGATCGAATTCCTCAGTCGCCGCAGCGCGCCACAAACGCAAAGTATTAACCGTTCCGTTGCGGTATCCCGGAACCGGCATATCGTAAGGAATCGCCATCACGTCGCGCGTATCGACCCAGCGCACCTTTAACCGTCCCAAGTCGTCGCGCAAATATTCCGTTCTGCCGCCGAATTTAATCCGGATAGCAAACTCCTGACGCTCGATTTCCCACGGATTGCCGTCGCGCAGCCAGTGATCCGGCTCTTCGACCTGATAACCGTCCTCGACTTTCTGCCGGAACATGCCGTACTCATATCGAATACCGTATCCCATTACCGGCAACTGCAACGTAGCGCAACTGTCGAGAAAACAAGCTGCCAGACGCCCCAGACCGCCGTTACCCAAACCGGCGTCGTGTTCCTGTTCGGCCAGTGCTTCCATTCCGACGCCCAAGGCGCGCAATGCCTCGCCTGTTTTCGGATCGACTTCGAGGTTTAACAGCGCATTGCCCAACGCGCGCCCCATTAGGAATTCGAGCGACAAATAGTACACCCGCTTGCAATTCGCCTTGCGGTAAGCACGACGGGTATCTTTCCAACGCTCAACCAGCCGGTCGCGCAACGAAAGCACCAGCGACGCATACATTTGATATTGCGCCAGACTGATTTCATCGCGCCCCATCGTATGGCTGAAATAGCGACGGAAATCGTCCACCACGCTATCTGCATCCATTTTTAGGCGCGGCAAATCGCTGATCTCCGCTATTTTATTTCCTGCATTCAATGTGTTATCCATACTCTCCTCGTTAACAGCAATTCATTCTTTTTCCGAGATTCGGATCCCTGCGCAATCGACAGTCGCGAATACCAAACAGATTTTACTCCCTCAATGTTTCATATTGTACGCAGCAAAAACGATGCCAGTACGCTTTCCTCGTACGCCCTCAATCCAGCCTCTCACTCTCGCAACATCATGCGCAGACCGGCAGCCAAATCTGTTTCGGCACGCATGCCGGACAAGCGGTACAGCAATGCCACGTCCGAGACGGAGTAGCAAATATCTCCGACTCTAGCCGCCGCACGATGAATTTCGGCCCTTTTCCGCGTTGCGCACTCAATAGCATTCACCAATTCAAGCAAACTGATGCCGCTCCCACGTCCGACATTGACTATGCTACCAATACCCCATCCACGTAACAGACTATCCACAACGATTCCAGCCACGTCGGAGACATAAACGAAATCGCGGGTTTGCAGCCCATCGCCGAAAATCGTCAATGGCTCGTCCCGCCTGACCTGCCGAAGAAACAACTCGATCACCCCGGCATAATCTGATGCGGGATTTTGACGCGGTCCGTAGACATTAAAAAAACGAAAAGCGGTAAATGCCGCCCCGCCATTTTGACTGCGCTGATCGAGCAAGCGCTCGACCGCCAATTTATCTTCCGCATACGGCGACAGGGGGCGAGGCGGTATTTTTTCCGACACTGCGCAGGCATAATCGCCGTATACCGCAGCGGACGAGGCGTACAACACCCGGCGAACTCCTGCTTCGCTGCAGGCGTCGAGCAACAGCTCCGAACCGGCATAGTTGATTTTGTGCGTCCCCGGGCGGTCTTCGAAAGAACGCCGCACCGACGCCACCGCAGCCAAATGAATCACCGCCACCACTTCGTCCAGCGCACGCGACAACGCCACGCGGTCGAGTATCGCCCCCTGCACCACACGCAACGCTTCTGACGGGGCTGGCAAATTCTCCCTAAGCCCAGTACTGAAATCGTCCAATACAGTTACGCGCATCCCTACCTTTAGCAACGCTTCAACCACATGCGAGCCGATAAACCCCGCACCGCCAGTGACCAATACCCGCCCTGCTGCTGTTATTTCCGTTTCGCACCGGTCAATACCGGCATTGTCATTCATGCTTGTATCCACGGCACCTCTGTCACATCCACGCAAACTTTGAGTAGTATATTCGAATGCACTTACTTTTCGCCAAAACCGCTCTCCTCCAATACACCCATGATCGAATATCCGCCTAAAAATTCAGAAAACACAACACCATAGAGCTATTCACATCACTCGATAAACATGCTAATGTTTTACAAACTAATGACGGCAAGCAGAAAAAAGGGCAAAACTGGCACAAAAAATGCTGTGTCAGATAACTATAAAACCACTCAACCGAGGAGAGCCCAACCATGAAGAGAAATCTGCCCGTCACGCAGAAGGAGATCCATTACGACGAAAACGAGGTATTCATTACGCGCACCGACCCGAAAGGGATCATTACTTACGCAAATGAAGCCTTTATTCGCATCAGCGGTTTCAGCGAGGAAGAGCTAATCGGCCATAACCATAATATGGTTCGACACCCGGACATGCCACCCTGGGCATTTGCCGACCTCTGGCAAACCGTAAAAAGCGGGCAACCCTGGCGCGGGATCGTAAAGAACCGCGCCAAGAGCGGCGACCATTATTGGGTGCGCGCCACGGTTTCGCCAATTGTCGACCGCGGCGAAGTGCTGGGCTACCTCTCGCTGCGTAAAAAACCGAGCCGCGCCGAAATCGCAGCTGCAGAAGCTCTGTACACATCCGAAGCACCGAGCGGAAACCGTACATTCGCCGGATGGTGCAAGAATTTATCTCTACAAAATAAACTACGTCTCTGCATCCAACCTATTACCTTCGTTTTGCTCGCTATCGGCGCATTCTGGATGATGCACCAAACCGACAAACCCATTGAACAAATCACCCTGCCTGTAGTCGCCGGGCTAATCGCGTTACAACTTCTTCTGTTCTTCCTAATCGGTTGGTCGGTAAAACGTTTCGTCGCGCAGCCGGTTCAGGAAATCAAATCCCACCTCAGTGCGCTGGTCAACGGCGATATGAGCGGGATGGTCGACATTTCCGGCAAGGATGAAATGGGCGAGGTTTTAGGTGCAGTGCAATCGGCAAAAATTTTGCTCGGTTCGATTATCGACCAGATTAAATCGGTATCGAACGACATCGAGCAACGCTCAAAACAATTGACTGGCACTGTGCAGCATGTCTCGAACAGTTCGCAAGTACAGTCCGACTCCGCCAGCAGCATGGCTGCGGCAGTTGAGGAAATGACCGTCAGTATCGATCAGGTCGCCGCCAATGCGGGCGAAGTCAGCCGCATTTCGGAAAAATCAAAAACACTGGCCGCCGACGGAGCGCAGATCGTGCAGCAAGTGGTGACCGATATGGCGAGTATTTCCGGCGCAGTCGAGAATGTTTCGCAGACTATCCAGCAACTCGGCGAAAAATCCAATCAAATCCAGTACATTGTAACGGCTATTAAAGAAATTTCCGATCAAACCAATCTGCTCGCGCTGAATGCGGCGATCGAGGCCGCCCGCGCAGGCGAACAAGGCCGGGGATTCGCGGTCGTCGCCGACGAAGTGCGCAAACTGGCTGAAAAACCGGCAAATCGGCCCATGAGATTTCCGAAATGGTTGATGAAATCCGAAATGGTACACAGGCTGCCGTAGATGAGATGCATGCCACTGTGAGCGCAGTTACCAACGGTTCGACTTTGGCGGAAAATGCCGGGGTCGCTATTATTGAAATCAACGACGGCGCAACGCAGGTGCTGCACGGCGTGGAAGACATCTCAGCTTCCATCAGCGAACAAAGCCAAAGTAGCCGCAACATTGCCGCCAATGTCGAACGGGTAGCGCAAATGTCCGAAGCCAACAGCGCTGCTGTGCAAGAAGTCTCTTCGGTAGTCGGCAAACTGGAGCAGCTTTCCCGCACCCTGGAGCAATCCATAAAACAATTTAAAATTTAAGCCCTGTCGCAGCTTAATTCCTGAGCGCCATCCGACTCGCCTCGTGTCTGCATTCACATACCCGGATGGCGCTCCTCACTATTTTCGCAGCCGAGCATTGGCCTGCTCTGCGCGCGAAACCGCACAGCCCAGCCCTGCCTATTCCCGTAGCTAAGTAAACCTGCTAAGGTTCTGTCAGACTACGCCGATATGAATATATCGGGGATCCCAAGGTGTAAACCGCATGGTGTCGAACATATTTATAACAGTGGGTGAGGAGCCATGAAGAAGAATCTTCCAGTCACGCAAAAAGAAATCGACTATCAAGAAGACGAGGTATTGATTACACGTACTGATCCGAAAGGCATCATTACTTACGCTAACGAAACATTTATAAGAATCAGCGGTTTTTCCCACGAAGAGCTGGTCGGCAGCAGCCACAATATTGTCCGGCACCCCGACATGCCTAGCTGGGCATTTGCCGATCTCTGGAAAACCGTACAAAACGGCCGCCCTTGGCGCGGTCTGGTAAAAAACCGCTCCAAAAACGGCGACCATTACTGGGTACTGGCGACTGTTTCGCCAATTATTGAGCGGGGGCAAGTACTGGGGTACCTTTCTTTACGGAAGAAACCCAGCCGTAATGAAATCGTACAAACCGAAGCTTTATACCGCTCCGGATCGCCCGACAAACGCCGCTCACTTGGCGACTGGTTCCGAGACCGTCCGCTGCAAACTAAACTGCAACTGTCTATCCAGCCGGTTATTTTGGTTTTACTGCTGATCGCCACCCTCTCCATCTCGAACCAGATCGAGCGTCAAATGGAGCAAGCAGCATTGCAACGTGCGAGCGGCACAGCCAACGAGGTCGTCGATAGCGCCAACATGCTGATGGTAACCGGTCAAATAGGCGATGCCGGCATGCGCAAACTGATGATCGACAAGATCGCGAGCTCAGGCAATATTATCGGTCTGAAACTGGTGCGTGAGGGATCTGTCGTCAAACAGTACGGCCCCGGACTGCCAAACGAGCAGATCAGCGAAGATATCGAACGTGAAGTCATTGCCAGCGGCAAGGCTTACCATGCGATCGAATGGCAAAACGACAAGCCCGTACTGCATTTGGTCAGCCCCATAATCGGGAGCAACAATTATCACGGCACCAACTGCCTGGCTTGTCATTCAGGCACTGAAGGTACTGTACTCGGTGCTTCCAATATTCGAATAGACCTGACAAACGACTATAGCGATTACCACGCATTGCTGATTAAGATGGCGGCCGGTCAAATCGTGCTACAACTGTTCTTGTATTTCTTTATTGCTTGGGCCGTGCGTCGTTTTGTCGCCGCGCCGGTCGAGGAAATCAAATCCCACTTAAATGAGTTGGTGAACGGCGACATGAGCGGGATGGCGAATATCGCCGGCAAGGACGAGATGGGAGATGTGCTTTGCGCCGTGCAGTCTGCAAAAATTTTGCTAGGTTCGATCATTGACCAGATCAAATCGGTATCGGACGACATTGAAAGCCGCTCTAAACAACTCTCCGAAACCATGCAGCACGTATCGCGTAGCTCGCAAGTACAGTCAGACTCCGCCAACAGCATGGCAGCGGCGGTTGAGGAAATGACCGTCAGTATCGATCAGGTCGCCGCCAATGCTGCCGAAGTCAGCCGCATTTCGGAAAAATCAAAAACACTGGCCGCCGATGGAGCGCAAATCGTGCAGCAAGTGGTGACCGATATGGCGAGCATTTCCAGCGCGGTCGAGAATGTTTCCCAGACCATCCAGCAACTCGGTGAAAAATCCAATCAAATCCAATACATTGTAACGGCTATTAAAGAAATTTCCGATCAAACCAATCTGCTCGCGCTGAATGCCGCAATTGAGGCCGCCCGCGCAGGCGAACAAGGCCGGGGATTCGCGGTCGTCGCCGACGAGGTACGCAAACTGGCCGAAAAAACCGGCAAATCGGCCCATGAGATTTCCGAAATGGTCGAAGAAATCCGCAACGGCACCTTCGCCGCAGTTAATGAAATGCATGCTACGGTCGAAGCCGTCACCAACGGTTCATCGCTCGCAGCCAATGCCGGCGTATCCATTGTCGAAATCAACGACGGTGCAACGCAGGTGCTGCACGGCGTGGAAGACATCTCCTCTTCCATTAGCGAACAAAGCCAAAGCAGTCGCAACATCGCCGCCAATGTCGAACGTGTAGCGCAAATGTCCGAAGCCAACAGCACTGCCGTGCAAGAAGTTACGGTCGTCGCCGACAAACTGGAGCAACTCTCTCAAACACTCGAACAATCCGTACGCCATTTCAAAATTTAATACCGCGGGCCGGCTTGCATAGCTTTACATGGCAGTGCTCCATTACCGGAGCACTGCTTTTGTAATTGTTCTCTTTCACCAACATCAAATCAGTTTAACTTCTCGCGTTTTCATAGCATAATGCGCACTTCGGCAGCATGTTGACCCGCACGCCGAACTTACATTCAGAGCGCATAGTAATACCTTGTTTTACTTGATATTCCACAAACAATCTAAGTACAGGGAATTTGCAGATGGCGGTAGTCGCCGTATTCAACCAGAAAGGCGGCGTCGGTAAAACGACGACCACATTCAACCTTACCGCAGGACTGGCCCGCGCCGACCTTCACCCGATCGGCATCGACCTCGATCCTCAGTCGCATTTGACATTATCGAGCGGCATCCCAGAAATACCATATGAAAGCTGCGTATCGTCGTTTTTTTTGCAAGACAAACCGCTGGATCGACTACTACAGGACACCCCAGCCGGCTGGCAAATCATTCCAGCCTCGCTGACACTATCCAAAATCGATGCCATGTTCGGCAATGATCCGAAGGCTGCATTAAGGCTGAAAGGCGGTTTGCAACAAGAATTAGCGTTGACCGGAGCGCCAGTATTAATCGACTGCTGCCCGATGCTGGGCGTGCTGACATTGAACGCGTTACTGGCTGCCGACCGCGTGCTGATTCCCGTAGCGGCGGATTTTCTTTCGCTGCAAGGCGTGCACCGGATCGATGCAGCGCTGAACGTGCTGGAAAACAAACTGAAGCGCAAGTTCGAACGGCGTGTGGTTGTCACCCGCTTCGATTCGCGACGTAAACTTTCTTTTGAAATTTTCGATAAACTGAAAAATCAATACGGCGAACAGCTCTGCGCCTCCCGCATCGGCGAAAGCGTTGCCTTAGCCAGCAGCCCTATGTACGGTAAGGATGTCTATACCTATGCGCCGCACAGCCCGGGCGCAAACGATTTCCGAGCGCTGACCATCGAGCTGCTCCAAAGCGGCTTTTTCAGCAACTGACGAACGGTACCCGCGCTGCAACTGCGCAGAGCAGCTCGTAGCTGATTGTCCCAGCCGCACGGGCAACCTCGTCCACAGGCATGCCCTCACCCCACATCACCACCCGGCTTCCGACATCGGCCTCGGTCAGATGACTCAAATCGACACACAGCATGTCCATCGACACGCGCCCAAGTGTACGCGTTCGCTGCCCCGCTACCTGAATTGGTGTGCCAGTCGGGGCATGGCGCGGATAGCCGTCCGCATAGCCGCAAGCCACCACGCCGACCCGTGTGGGCGCATTCGCTTTGAACAGCCCACCGTAACCGACATACTCGCCGTTCTGCAGCGTTTTTACCGCAATCACTTCACTGCTCAGCGTCATGACCGTCCGCAACCCCAAAGCATCCGCCGAAACGTCGGCAAACGGCGAGCTGCCGTACAGCATAATGCCGGGCCGTACCCAATCGCCGTGTGCATGAGGATACCGCAGAATCGCCGCAGAATTCGCCGCACTAACCGGCAAAGCGTGTCCACCGCTCACCGCGCAAAAATGCTGCCACTGCTCGGCCACCCCGTGCGGTTCGTCCGCATGCGAAAAATGGGTCATCAGAGTGACGTTTTTCACAGCCGGATGCGTGCGCAGCCGCTCAATCACAGCCGGCGCATCGCACAAATCGATCCCCAGCCTGTTCATTCCGCTGTTTATTTTAAGCCAGACATCCAATGTGCCGCGTTGCGGGTAGGCATCCAGCATCGGCAGCTGGTGCAAACTATGGATCACCGTCGAGAGCGCGTATTCGGCCAGCAGCGGCACATCTGCCGCCGAAAAGAAGCCTTCCAGTAAGAGTATCGGCTGCCGTACCCCCTGCTCGCGCAGCGTAATTGCGTCCTGCAGATCGAGCAACGCAAAGCCGTCCGCCGCCGCGAGTGCCTCAACCGTACGCAGCAAGCCATGACCGTATGCATTGGCTTTCACGACCGCCATTACCCGAGACGCAGCGTAGCGTTTGACGACTTTCAGGTTGTTTTCCAGGGCGGAAAGATCGATACGGGCTTGAATCGGACGTGGCATAGCAAAAAACAATGGTGAATATGATGCCAATAATAGCAGGGCTGCCCGTTTCGTGATATAAATCGCGCTTAACAAATCCACGCAATCCGAATGAATCTCGGCTTCTATATTATTCTTGCAGCGCAGTTCCTTTCGGCGCTCGCAGACAACGCCCTGCTTTTCGCGGCGATTGCATTGCTCAAAGACCTTCAGGCGCCATCGTGGCACACGCCGGTTTTGCAAGAAGCCTTTGTCGCCTCCTACATTTTGCTCGCCCCGTTCGTCGGTGCTTTTGCCGATTCGCTGCCGAAGGGACGCGTGATGTTCATCAGCAACAGCATTAAACTCACCGGTTGCGTCGCCATGCTGATGGGCGTCAATCCGCTGGTGGCGTACGGACTGGCCGGATTCGGTGCAGCGGCATACTCCCCTGCAAAATACGGCATCCTGACCGAATATCTCCCTCCCGCGAAACTGGTATTGGCCAATAGCTGGATGGAAGGATTAACGGTTGCCGCCATTGTATTGGGTTCAGTGGTCGGTGGCGTTCTGACCAGCCCATCGATCGCTGAACCCATGCTGAAGTGGTGGGATGTTCCGGCCATAGAAACCGGAATCGATACTGCGCCGGAACTTGCCATTGCCATCATCGTCCTGCTCTACATAGCCGCGGCAATCTTTAACCTCTTCATTCCCAAGGTGCCCATCGACCACCGCCCACTTAGCCGCAATCCGGCATTTCTGGTCAAGGAATTTGCACATTGCTTCAGATTGCTATGGAAAGACCCACTGGGGCAAGTTTCATTGGCCGTCACCACCCTTTTCTGGGGGGCAGGCGCTACGCTACGGCTAATCGTACTGGCATGGGCACCAATTGCTTTGCAAATGGAATTCAGTCAGGCGGCAAAGTTAACTGCCTGGGTTGCGATCGGCATCGCGATTGGCTCTATCTTGGCGGCAAAGTTTGTCAAACTAGAGCATTCGGTCAACGTCCTCCCGGTCGGGATTGCTATGGGTTTGGTCGTTTTAGCGATGATCCCGGTCACCAATACGCCACTGGCCATCGCTTTACTGATTGTGATCGGAGCGATGGGCGGGTATTTCGTCGTCCCGATGAATGCCTTGCTCCAGCATCGCGGTCACTTACTCATGGGGGCCGGCAGTTCGATTGCTGTGCAGAACTTCAACGAAAACCTGAGCATTTTCGCTATGCTGTCGCTCTACGCACTGATGGATAAGCTGAATTTTACGATTTACAGCATTATTCTCGTTTTCGGTCTGGTGCTATCGGGCGCTATGAGTCTGCTGTTCCTCAGACACAATCACGATCAGGACAAGGGGCAATTCTGACCCACCGCGACAGTCGCACAATCGCGTAGCCTCGCAACTGCAACAAGACTGGGTTATTATTCGATGGGATCGTGCTCGGTATCTGCGCCGCGGGGCAGCGTATGCCGCCTGTACATCAGATCGATCTGCACTGCCACAATGATCCAGAGCGCAGACAGCACACAGTTAACCAAGGCAAAGTGTTTGATACCAAAATCGAACACATTCAGGCCGACATACACTACCAAGGCTTGAATCAGGTCACCTAAACGCCAGAAAAAAGTATCGATACAAGTCTTACCCTGATATTTCTTGACGCGGCTGACGGGCAGAAACAGTGCGTGTCGGGTGGTACTTTGAATTGAGTAATCCGAACTGTTTTCGGCGATTTTAACCCACCGAACGATCGCGAATACCGGCACTAACGCCACCAGTCCGTAGCCAACGAAAGCAATGAACGGCGATATCAGTAAAGCACCGCGAATGCCGATCAGCTGCCAAATGCGGCGCACCATGAATAGCTGCAAAAACAGGGTAATCAAGTTCACCCAAAAGTAGAAATCTCCGTACAGCGTCCCGATTGCCGCGCTTTTGGTCAGATGCTGGGTTGCATCGGCCAGCACCAGCGCTTCGGCGCGCTCAATCACAACCTTGGCCAGAATAAATTCACCTGTGCTATTGATGCAATTCAACAGCAGTACAAAAGCTGTAATGAGCAATAGATAGCGATCCTTGGCGACGATTGAGAATCCCTGCAGTATGCTAGCCTGTGTATCCAGCCCCATGACCTCGTCTTTGGCACCGCGCGATTGTTCCGGCACGCTCCGGTTCGCATGATCGCTAAGCACCACCGTCAGGGCCATAACCGCTGCCGCGACAAGCATCATGCCATAGGTGCCGAAATATGCCAGCAGGAGTTTCGTTACCTCGGAGCCAACTAACGCACCGAGGGTAGAACCGGCCGCAATCAAGGCAAACAGTCGGTGGCCGGCTTCAACATTGTACAAATCTGCCGCAAACGCCCAGAACTGCGCAACCAGCGTAACGCTCAATATCCCCAGCCAAATAAAGAATGGGATGCCGATATTTACGTGCAACAACCCGAGCACGCAGAAAACCAACAAATTAGAAGCAAAAAACAATGTAATGACGCGCAACAATTCGAGGCGTCGCTTTCCTCGGAACAGCAAACCATACAACGGAATAGCGAGCAGCAGCAAAATGGCCTGCGCCGCGACGGCATAACTCCTCACCTCTGCCCCGCCCTCGGCGAGCACCAGCGCCTCACGCACGGGTTTCAGCAGATAATATGCGAACAAAAGGAAAAACGAATTCAGAAACAGAAAGATGACGCTTCTCCCCTCGCCGGCATGAATTTTGGCAAAGAGTGAAAGAACGCGTTCGTAGGCCGAATATTGGGAGTTGCTGCTTGTATTCATGTTTTACCGATCCAGCGTAGGTGCCGCCGAATGCGTCTTATGCCGGAAAAGCATCGGCAGCCTCTCGCAGGCTGCCGATCCAAAACGTTACAAATGTGCTTTATTGCTAGTGACCTGGACTAATTTCAGACACTGAGCCGGCGTGGGATACATCAGCTGGTGCAGAAACTGCCCCCCAGGTGCCTCAGCGCCTGTGGCACCAGAATCCGCAGCCTCCTCCGCCACACTGGGCGCCACACTTTCCGCTGCCCGAATGTTGGCTTGCAATTCGGCTTTCAAGCGCTCGGCATCTTGCTTCGCTTTTGCCTCGTCTTCCGCCTGACGTCGCTGTGCCTCAGCCTCTTCCGCATCGCGGCGTGCCTGCTCATCCTGTGCCGCTTTCAACTTAGCTGCCTCAGCATCCTGCTCGGCCTTTAATTTTGCCGCCAGAGCAGCTTCGGACTCCTGCTTAGCTTGCGCATCCTGCGCGGCTTGCAGTCGTTGCGCATCCGCTGCTTTGGCTGCCTCTTGCTGAGCCTTTGCTTCCTGCTCAGCCTGCAGACGCGCAGCCTCGGCTTCCTGTGCTGCCAACGCTTGCTGGCGAGCGGCTTCAGAGTCTTGCTCGGCCTGTAACTTTGCCGCTAGCGCAGCATCGGCTTCGCGCTTAGCCTGCGCATCTTGCTCGGCTTGCAGCCGTTGCGCTTCCGCAGTTTTGGCTGCCTCTTGCTGAGCCTTCGCTTCCTGTTCAGCCTGCAGACGTGCTGCTTCCGCCTCTTGCGTTGCCACATCAACCGATCCACCAGACTGCGCCGGAATTGCTTCGACAGTCACAGCCGCAGCCGGTGCCGCCGGATGAGTTTCCGCCGTTTCGCGGGAAGATGCACCGTAATCTGCGAGCTCTTCAACCTTCTCGCCCGGTTCTTTCTTCACACAGGCGGCGAATTTCATCGTCAAATTATCGGGCAAGCTCAGATTGCGCACCGTAAAGGTCTTGGAGAGCGAATTCACCTCAGTAGGAACCGGACGCCAGTATTTACCCTCCAGCACATACAATTCCATGTTGCGCTTATCCTTCACCGCAGCGCCGATTTCATGGTGTTTGGAGTGTTCTTGCAGGTACTCCAACGTGACATCCGCCACCAGCGAAACGCCGGGATTGGTTTGCGTCAAAGCCCAGTTACGCTGAATACATTCCTCTGCACGACGCCCCGGCGGCAGGAAGTCCGGCTTATGGTAAGTGACTGCCTTTGCCAGCACATGTGCAGGTTTGTATTGCGAGCGTGCCTTAACAACAGCCACCATCAAACCGTTAGAGCGGTCGAAAAGCGAGGCTTCTTCGCCGATTGCATGCAACGACGCACTTGCGCTCAGATTCTGGCTGGAGAATGTTGTAGGCGGCTGTACATTCGGATCGAAGATATACACCCAATGGCTATCATCGCCGACGATGTTGTGTTTTAAATAGTTATAGCGCGCCAAGACGTAGTATTTCAGTGCCTCGGCATCTTCTTCGAACAGCTTCACGCGCGCGGCAGAATACGGATCCTGCTCCGCATCTTTAGTCAGCTCGGCCCTCAGTGTATCGATACGTAAATTCATACGTTCGGGCGTAAACCAGCCGAAGGACGGATCAAGACTGGGCTTACCCAGCCCAAGCAATTGGCGCAAGCGATTGCGCAAGCGTTCCATCAGCACGCGGTTTTCCAGCACTTTCACTTTTAAAGCGCTCGGGAAACCGCTATCCGGCGAATAGTAGTACTGGAAATTGTCGTTCAGCGTATTTTGCGGGAACGGCAAGTACGGATCCCAGTTGCGACCGAAAGTCAGATCGTAGTCCCACGGCACAACAGACCATTTGCCGGTCTTCTTGCTGTTGTACAAGAAATAGTTCTTGTTGTATGTATCGCTGTCGCTGGTCAGACCGTTCAACGCGATCCAGTTGATGACCGAATCGACATGGAAATTTTTGTTCATGAAATCGTGGAACTGAACGCTACGCGTATCCTCGATTTCTTTGGTCAGATGCTCCAATGAAGAAAAATTCTCATCTTTCGGTACCCACTTCAACCAACACTTGTTTTGCGGATTGGTCGATTGCGTGCTCAGGTCGGCACAAAATGTCGCATCGTTGGCATGAAACAACTCGCCGTCCCCGCCCAATCCGGCGCGGTTAAACATCTCGCTGCCGATCCATTCGGTATACAGAAACAAGCCGGCGTATTTGCCGTTGATATAGAGACGCGTGTAGAAACTCTTCGGCACCGCCATCCCCATGGCGCGCGCCATATCCCATGCCATCCACTCGCGCATCATGCTGGCATCGGTCACCATGGAATTCAGGGAAATATACTTACTCCCCTGCCATGCTCCCTTTTCTAGCTTGATCAGCAAAGATTTTTTCAGGAAGCGGCGCGTAAAGCTGCCTTTCACTTCCACGCGCGCATCGAATTTATTGCTGCCGTCCACCACCTTCAGCGGGAAGCTGGATTTGTCGTGCGGCGGCTTGCGGAACAGCATTTCTGCATCCGTCTTATCCATCTCTACATTGAGCAGAGAAATCGGCAAGGTCGTGTAGAAAAACTGCCCCGGTTGATCGCCCGCAAACGGCAAACGCGTTTCGACGGTTACTTCGCCGGGCTGGGCGGAGGCGCTGTCCGCCTCCGCAGCCAACACGGCAGCAGTCGGGGCGAATGCCGTCAAAATCGATGCCAGCAACGCCGACACCCCGAATCTGCCGCCAATACGCTGAGTGGTGAACTTCATACGCAATTATTTCGCAAACAGTTTATGGATACCGAAGCTGATGCCGCGGCTACGCGGCGTATTGCGCCCCCACAAACTCAGGCCAGGCGAAACCGAGAACACCCAGCCGTCGGCGATCAGGTGCTTGAATTCGACTTTCGCCTTCAGCACATCGCTCCAGGGCTGACGGGGAAATGCAGCGTTCACGATCGGCTCAGGTTTGCCGTGTCCCAGCGAAACGCTGCCTTCCAGCATAGCGGCGAAAGTCCACTCTTGCGGCAGCAGAGTCACCCACTTGCCGTATGCACCGACGGAGCTGGCGGGCGGACCTTCCCAGGTACGCACCATTGCGCCATATTCCCAATGACTGTCGGAAGGCGGCGCATAGCCGGGCATGTAGGGGTCGGCGCTGTACGGATCTTCTGTACCGCCGTAATGGACGCCGAGTTCCAAGCCAACGCGCCCGTAACCCATGCGCAAGTAGTTATTACGATCATAGCCGGTCGGCAAAGTCAGCTTGGCTTCCCAAGATTTGCCGTTCTCGGACGGATTCAGACGACCACGCACCCCCAACTCCGCATCGCCGACGCCGGAAATGCTGTCCACACCGCAACTGCGCTTACCGACGCTGATGCCACCGAACAGTGTGTAGTAGTAGGATGCGCCATACTCGACGCCTTGAAACAGGTTGAGATTATTGGATGTACAGGGATTACCGACGGAATCCGCTATCCCTCTGACCACACCGGTACGATCCCAGTATGTACTTGCATTCTGATATTGAAGGTCGGCCATGTACATGACGTCGCCTTCGTTACGCACCCAGTTGCTGGCTGCATTGGCGGAACCGGAAGCAACCACAGCACCGGCCACAATAGCATTCAACAGAACTTTTTTATTCAACACGACAGCGCCCCCTTAAGCGAAATGTATTACCCTTACGCACTTCTCCCCTGAACCTATCGCGTGCATCCTGACAGACACACTTTCTTGTTATGTGTAGCCGTAACCCGGCACGTCAGTTTACCAACTATCGCTGCACGCAGGCAAGCATACCGCCTGATTCTGCCCGAGTATGACATTAAATCGGGCAATCAACAACGCATATTGATTACTGCCGTTATTTCGCCTCGCGGTCGATTACCACCTTAATATCTGCAGTCCCGGGCTTAAGCGGCTGACTCGTCCCCTGCAAGTCGCCTGACTGCGCCATCGCACTGCCGGATTTCGACACCCGCGCAATGACCACAATCTGGGGAAAATCGGAAATCTTCATTTGCGGCGACATCGCCATGCCGTCGTTGAGTTCGAAACGCAACGGCAAATCCCGCACCTGCTTGCGAATCACAGCCAGCGGCATTTGCGGGCCTTGCGCCGCTTTCGCTAGCACGAACACCGTATCGTCCGGTGAAGCGCGCATTTTCACGGCATCGCTCAACTCGACCACTCCGCTGATTCGCTCCGCGCCGCCTGCCGGGGCAGCCTGCATTGTTTGCGGAGCCGGTACGGACGCCTTACCCTGCGACTTAAGCTGTGCCATGAAATCGCGCGCTTGCTGAATCCCGCCCTGAATCATCTTGGCGTCTTCGCTATCCTTGGGCATCTGCTTCAGCAAATTCTCCCAGTGACGGATCGCCACCGGATAATCACCACGCTCCATCGCCCCCGATCCCGCTAGCGCCAAAGCTTTCGGGTTATTCGGGTCGAGTTTTAACGCCTTATCCAGCAACTTGGTCGGTTCGCCGATCAAAGTCTGTCCGTTCGCCATCGCCAGCGCATCGGCATAGTCAGCCCACAAACCTGCTTCATTCGGCACCAACTTCGTCAACTTTTCATAGGTCGCGGCGGCTTCGGCAAAACGCTCCATTTCGTTGTAGGAACGCGCCAACAGCAGCATCGCTTCAGGATCGTCCTGTTTTTTTCTGACCTTCTCTTCCAGCGCCTTGATTGCCGACTCAGACCGCACCTCGCCGAAACCTTCGGTCGTGCCATGCGTCACTTGCGGCAAAAATGCATTTTTATTGCCGACAATTTGATACAACCCATAAGACAGCGTGGGCAACACCACCGCCAGCACTACCGCCAAGACTTTATGCGGATTGCGCTTCAGCAGCGAGGGGACGGCCGCATCGGGATTCGCCTCTTCCAGCAAACGCGCTTGCAATTCTTTTTTGCCTTGCTCGTAGAGTTCTTGCGTCAGCAAACCGTTACGCAGATCGGCATCCATTTCCGAGATCTGGTCGCGGAAAATCTCCAGATTGGCGGCATTGCGCTCGACATCGTTATTGCGCACTTTGCTGCGCCACAGCGGCAGCACCACGAACAGCAGCGCGAGCAGCAGCAAGCCTGCACATATTATCCAGAATTGGGTCATGCTTATTTATCTTCTCGATCGTTAAGGAGTGCAGCGGCACGTTGCTGCGCTTCCGGCGACAATTCCGGCTCGGCAATCAGTTGGCGGCGCTTACGCAACTGATACACCAGCACGCCACCGCCGAGCAGCAACAAAGCGAACGGCCCGAACCACAGCAAATAGGTATAACTTTTCACCGGCGGATCGTAGAGCACGAAATCGCCGTAGCGCGACACCAGATAATCGATGATTTCCTGATCGCTCAACCCCTTCTGCATCTGTTCGCGGACTTCGCGACGCAAATCTTCCGCCAACTCGGCATGCGAGCTAGCCAGCGATTCGTTCTGACACACCAGACACCGCAACTTTTCCGCCAGACCGATCATGCGCTTTTCCAGCACAGGGTCTTCCGCCAAATCTTTTGCTTCGCCGGCCCATGCGAACAGCGGCATCAGGCAGAGTAATCCAGCCAACACCCAACGCTTCATGGCTGTTTCTCCAATTCAGCAACCAGCGGCAAAATCTTTTCGCGCAGGCTTTCCGGTGTCACCGGGCCGATTTGCTTGTAGCGGATAATGCCTTGCTTATCGATCACGTAGGTCTCCGGCACGCCGTACACGCCGTAATCGATTCCGACGCGACCATCGCGGTCGGAAATGCTCAGCACATAGGGGTCGCCCCCCTTACTCAACCATTGCTCAGCGTCTTCGCGCTTGTCTTTATAGTCCAACCCGTAGATCGGCACGATATTCTGCTGCGACAACGCCACCAGGACCGGATGCTCTTCCTTACAAGACACGCACCACGACGCCCACACGTTCAGCAGCCAAACCTTGCCCTTCATCATCTGCGGCGAGAAAATCTGACTCGGATCGCGCAGTTGCGGCAACATGAATGCCGGCGCGGGTTTGCCGATCAGAGGAGACGGCACCTCGCGCGGATTGAGATTCAAGCCGCGAAACAAAAAAAACGCTAAAACCAAAAATGCCAGGGGGATACCGAAATACGCGAAACGCTTCATACAGTTTGCTCCTCAGCCGCCTTGACCGGCGCAGTCGCCGAAGCAGCGGAATCCTCAGTTTTTTTCTTCCGGGAATGAATACGGTAACGTCGGTCGCTGATCGCCCACACACCGCCAAGCGCCATCAGCAGGCAGCCCGCCCAAATCCAGTCAATAAAGGGCTTATGATAAACCCGCACCGCCCACGCACCGTTGCTCTCCGGGATCGGTTCGCCCAACGAAACGTACAAATCGCGCAAGAACCCGATGTCGATGGCCGCTTCCGTCATCGGCATACCGGAAGTATTGTACTGACGCTTTTCCGGGAACAACTGCGCAACCGGCTTGCCTTCCTTCGTGGTAATCGTCATGCGCCCTTGCGCCGCCACGAAGTTGGGCCCCTTTTCCTCGCGCACACCGTCGAAACGGAACACATAACCGCCCATTTCCACCGTGTCACCGACGTTCATCCGCACATCGCGCTCGGTTTCATAGCCCTTCACCAGCGTCACGCCAATAATAAAAATCGCCACACCAACGTGCGCGAATTGCATACCGTAATAGCTGCGCGACTGTGTGCGCAGACGCGAAAACAGTCCGCCATCTTTCCCGGCAATGCGCTTGCGTATATCGACGAACGCCGTCGCCAGCACCCAAAACGCCAGCAGTAAACCCAACGCAATCAGCGGCGTCCACTTACCGAGCACGAACGGCAGCAACCCGGCAATCGCCATACTGGCGAACAACGCAACGCGCACGCGCGCCCACAAATCGGGCAAGGCGATTTGTTTCCAGCGCGCCAAAGGCCCTAACCCAATCAGCATCACCAGCGGCATCATCAGCGGCACGAACACCGTATTGAAATAGGGCGGGCCGACCGACAGCTTGCCGAAACCGAGCGCATCCATAAACAAGGGATACAACGTGCCCAGCAACACCGCCGCCGAGGCTACCGACAACAAGACATTATTAGCCAGCAACATCGATTCACGCGACACCAGCTCGAATTTGCCGCCCAAGCCGACTTTCGGCGCGCGCCAAGCGAACAACATCAGCGAAGAGCCGATCACCAACACCAGAAAAACCAGAATGAACATGCCGCGCCGCGGATCCGAAGCAAAAGCATGCACCGAAGTCAGCACGCCGGAGCGCACCAGGAAAGTACCGAGCAAGCTGAGCGAAAACGCTGCGATGGCCAACAGCAGCGTCCAGCTTTTGAAGGCCCCGCGCTTTTCCGACACAGCCAGAGAATGCATCAGGGCGGTTCCAACCAGCCACGGCATGAAAGAAGCATTTTCAACCGGATCCCAGAACCACCAGCCGCCCCAGCCCAGTTCGTAATACGCCCATCCACTCCCCAGTGCAATCCCCAGCGTCAGGAACACCCAAGCCACAGTCGTCCACGGGCGCGACCAGCGCGCCCATGTTGCGTCCATCTTGCCGCCGAGCAGCGCAGCCAGCGCGAACGCAAATGCTACCGAGAACCCGACGTACCCCATATACAACATCGGCGGATGAATCACCAGACCGGGGTCTTGCAGCAAAGGATTCAGATCGCGGCCATCCAAAGCAGCCGGCAGCAAACGATCGAAAGGATTGGAAGTCATCAGCATAAACAACAGGAAACCGACTGAAATCAAACCCATCACGCCAACTACGCGCGCTACCATTTCTTCCGGTAAATGTTTGCTGAACACGGTTACTGCCACGGTCCAGATGGTCAGAATAAATGTCCACAGCAACAACGAACCTTCATGACCACCCCACAGCGCCGCAATCCGGTATTGCACCGGCAATTGCGAGTTGGAGTGCTGCGCCACGTACAGCACCGAGAAATCGTTGCCGACGAATGCCTGCCCCAGACAGCCGATTGCAATCGCCACAAACACAAAATGACCGACCGCCGCCGGTCGCGCCAAGCCCATCAGCACAGCATCGCCGCGCGCTGCCCCGATAATAGGCAGCATGCCTTGCAGCAGAGCCAGCCCCAACGCCACGATTAGGGCGAAATTACCAATTTCCGGAATCATCTCAGCATTTCCCCTTATTTACCGGCAGGCGCGGAAACCGCTGCTGGCGCACTTGCGGCAGCCTGAGCTGCATCGATAGCCTGTTTTGCTTCCGGCGGCATGTAGTTCTCGTCGTGTTTTGCTAACACCTCTTCGGCATGGAACACATTGTCTTCGCCCAGCTTGCCCTGCGCGACCACGCCCTTCCCTTCCTTAAACAGGTCCGGCAGGATGCCCTTATAGACCACCTCCATCCCCTTGGCGGTATCGGTAATGCGGAAGTGCACGGTCAGGCCGTCGGGCTCGCGCTTCACGCTGCCCGCCTCAACCAAACCGCCGATACGGAAGTTGCGGCCTTGCGGCGCTTCTTTGTTATAAACCTGCGTCGGTGTGAAATACAGACTTACATTATTCTTCAAGGCGAACAGCACCAGACCGACCGCCGCTGCGACCAGCGCAACACCGCCGACGATAAACCACATTCTTTTTTTACGCGCGTTCATTCTTCACCTTCCATGTCGCGCATTAAGCGCAACTGCTCCAACGTCGTTTTGCGCTTGCGGCGCACCAGCACGATTTCTAGGAGAAAAATCGCAAAAGCCACGCCGTACGAACCCCATACATACAGCCCATAGCCCTTCATGGACAAAAAATCAGCGACGCTCATGCGCACACCTCCGGCAACTCTGTAACCCACTGCGTACGGCGTTCGCGCTCCAGAATAATGCTGCGCACACGCGCCAGCGCAACCGCAATGGCATAAAACCAGCAAGCTACCAGCGTGATGAACATTGCCTGCTGCATGGCAACATGCATCGTAGTACCGGTAAATTTAATACTTGCCCCTTGATGCAGGGTATTCCACCACTTCACCGAGAAATAGATGATCGGCACATTGACCGAGCCGACAATTGCCAGCAAAGCTGCAGCCTTATCGGCACGGCGCGGATCCTCGATAGAGGCATGCAGCGCAATAAAGCCCAGATAGAGAAACAGCAAAATCAGTTCGGAAGTCAGGCGCGCATCCCACACCCACCATGCGCCCCACATCGGCTTACCCCACAGCGCGCCGGTCCATAGCGAAATAAAAGCAAACAGCGCCCCGGTAGGCGCAAGCGCAGAGGCCATCATGGCCGACAAACGGGTATTGAAGATCAGTCCCAGCGCGGCATAGCCTGCCATGACCAGATAGATGAACATCGACAGAATCGAGGCTGGCACATGAATGAAAATAATGCGATAGGCCTCACTCTGAACCGCATCGGTCGGCGCCACGAAAAAACCGATATACAACCCGACCGCGAACAAAAGCGCGGAAGGTATCGCGAACCAGGGAATCAACTTGCCTGCCAAGCCGTAAAACGTCGTCGGCGCGGAATACTTGAACCAATTAATCGCCAAAACCTTACTCCATCGAAATACGCAATGCGTGCGCCGTTACCCAAGGGGTAAATACCAGCGACATCAGCATCACCGCACCCAGCAAAGCCAGATGCGAAACCACCGGCATCCCGGTCGCGGCCGCCTCGACCGCCCCGGTGCCGAAAATCAAAACAGGGATGCACAGCGGCAATACCAGCAGGGAAACCAGCACCCCGCCCCCTCGCAATCCCAAAGTCAGCGCTGCCCCCACCGCACCGATCATGCTTAATACCGGTGTACCCAGCAATAAACCTGCGATCAGCACCAGCAACGCCTGCCCCGACATGTCGAACTGCAACCCCAATACCGGAGCCATCAACACCAACGGCAGCCCCGACAACACCCAGTGCGCCACAATCTTACCCAATACCACCAGCGACAAAGGCTGCGGCGACAACATCATCTGTTCCAGCGTTCCATCCTGATAGTCTGCCGAAAACATCCGCGCCAGCGACAACATCGAAGCCAGCAAGGCTGCCACCCATACCACGCCCGGGGCCATTTTACGCAACATATCCGGTTCCGGCCCCACCCCTAGCGGGAACAGGCTGACCACCATTACAAAAAAGATCAGGGTCGTCAACACATCGGCACGGCGACGCATCGCCAGCACCAAATCGCGTCGGATGACCAGCAGCAGCAATGACGGGACTGAAAGGCGCTTCACGACAAATCCAATCCGCGCGTTTCCACGCCGTCCACCGCCAGCGGCTGGTGAGTAGTAAAAATCACCATCCCGTCGCGCGCCAAATGCTCGCCGATCAGCTCTTGTATCAATGCCACCGCACCGACATCCAGCGCCGTCAGCGGCTCGTCCAACACCCAAAGAGGTGCATCGCCAATCAGCAAGCGCGCCAAAGCCACCCGTCTGCGCTGTCCCTGAGACAACACCCGCACCGGCAAAGTTTCCCGCCCACGCAGCCCCATGCGGCGTAACGCCGCAATCGCCTCTGCATTGCTCAACTCGATGCCCGACAAACCGGCCGAGATGCGCAAATTTTCAAGTGCATTCAGCTCATCCTTAATGGCATTGTGATGCCCAAGATAAACCAAATGCGCAAAATATTCTTCATCCAACTCGCGGACATTCTGCCCCTCCCAGCGAATTTCGCCTTCGTCCGGACGCAAAAAACCGCACAGAGTACGCAACAGACTGGTCTTACCGCTACCGTTCGGACCTTTTACCTGCATCAGTTCGCCGGCAGAGAGGGAAAAACTCAGGCCGGAAAACAGCGGATGATCCCCTCTGGAGCAAGCCAAGTTGCTGACTTCCAGCATGTCGTCGCAAACCCCATATATAAATTAAACCGGCGGATTATATACGATTGCACCGGCGCAGTGCGCATGAATCATTGTCCGGTTATAATTTCAACGTTACCGGCGTATTTACATACCGAAAAGGAAAAGAATGGGGTTTCTAGCCAACAAGCGCATTTTGATTACCGGGATGATCAGCAACCGCTCGATCGCGTACAGCGTTGCTCAAGCCATGCACCGGGAAGGCGCAGAACTTGCCTTTACTTACCAAGGCGAGCGGGTACGCGAGCGGGTAACAGAGCTGGCAAAATCTTTCGGCAGCGATTTGGTATTTCCTTGCGATGTCGGCAGCGACGCAGAAATCGAACAACTATTTTCCGACCTCTCTCAACACTGGGAGAAATTTGATGGCATAGTTCATTCCATCGCTTACGCTCCGCGCGAAGCCTTGGCGGGCGACTATCTGGATGGACTCAACCGCGAGGCTTTCCGCATCGCCCACGACATCAGTGCTTATAGCTTTTCTGCTATGTCCAAAGTTGCACTACCAATGCTGGAAGGTCGACATGCCACCCTACTGGCGATGACCTACCTCGGTGCTGTTCGAACCATGCCGCATTACAACGTGATGGGCTTGGCAAAGGCCAGCCTAGAAGCCAGCGTCCGCTACCTCGCCATGGATCTTGGTAAGCGCGGTATCCGCGTAAACGGAATTTCTGCCGGCCCCATCCGCACGTTGGCAGCCGCAGGCATCGCCGATTTCCACAAGCTATTGGAATACAACGAAAAGAATGCCCCGCTCAAGCGCAACATTACCATTGAAGAGGTCGGCAATGTCGCCGCCTTCCTGTGTAGCGACCTCGCAAGCGGAGTAACCGGCGAAATCACCTATGTCGACGGTGGCTTCAATACCTGCGCGCTAGGTACAACCGAAGCTTATTGAGCCGCCCCGCATCCAAATAAAATTCAAAACATATCAGTCGAGCGACAACTTGAAAAAACGCTTTAGTTTTCTTATTAGGTTTCTAGGCATAATAGTTTCTTTGGCCGTCATTGCCATCGGAATTTTGCTGAGCATCACTTCAGTTAGCACGAACATCGACTCATCAGACGAATTCGTTTTTGAAAACATCCTCACCCTTAAAAAAATTAACACTTCTGACAGGGATTACAAAACAGAATTAAATGCAATTAGGTATGCACAAAACTTAGTATTGCAAATCGCCCCCCTTGGCTCCCCAATTCCTGAGTACGCAGACCGTGAACCAATTGATTTAATCAAACATCGTTCCGGATTATGTTATGACCGCTCACGCACGTTAGACAAGGCCTACAAATGGATGGGGTTCCAAACTCGCCATGTTTATATTCTCTATAGAAAAAATGGCAGCATTGAAAAGAATTTCATTGGGGCACTTCTTAGTTACGGCTGGCCATCTCACGCAGTCACTGAGGTGAAAACATCACACGGCTGGATTATTGTGGACAGCAACTCTGCATGGATCAGTGTTGACAAGCAAGGCGAACCAGTTGCCACTGATGAAATATGGAAATCAGCAGCCCGATTCGATAATGTTCCGCAAGACTTCCTAACGCCATACTGGGCGATTCGCGGCATGTACTCTAGGAAAGGGCACTTATATAAGCCATATATCCCATTTCCGGAACTCAACCTTCACGATATGTTTGATTGGCTTATTTACAGGTAGTTTATTTTTCAAAATTTTAACACCTCACCCGCTTTTCAGTAGCATCGAGCTTTAGAGTCCACGGGTAATGCAACCGATTTCCTGCCGGTGTGCTACGTAGATCAAGAGAGCAGACCATCCAACGCTCTTTCTTCCTTTCCACGTTGCATTTCCACCGCCAAGGCTCGATCACTACTCTGACATACGCAAGACTCACGAATATGTATCCACTCAGACAGCTGTTTCTCAGCTGCCGTTGAATAAACGAGACAAACCAAACGCCTAGACAGAAAAAAACCCGTTGTAACCAACGGGTTTTATAGAGCTGGCGGAGTGGACGGGACTCGAACCCGCGACCCCCGGCGTGACAGGCCGGTATTCTAACCAACTGAACTACCACTCCAAAACTTTACTTCTTTTCCCCCATGAAGGAGGGTTCGATACTGACTTCCGCTTGCTTTCTGGCATCAGCCAGATAAGCCTGCAGTAATGCTTCACCGCTCATTTGTCGCAACTGCTGCATGTAGCGCGCGCGCTTCGCATCATCGATACCATCGATGCCTCGCACCGCCTCCACTCTTGCAAGCAGATAACCGCCCTGCGGGTTTTCAGCACCAACGAAGCCCGGCATTTTAGCAGAGTTTGCAGAAAAAATCAGCTTTATAAGCGCATTATCCAAACCTGCACGCTGCGCGCGCGTCAAGGTTTGCGGGCCTTTCCAGTCAACCGCAACCTTTTCGCCCTTCTGTACTTTTTCCAACAAGGACTTACCTTCCTTCACCGCCAATTCTTGCGCTTGCTGCAATTGCAGCTTCTGACGCACCCCGCCGCTCACTTCAGCCAACGGAAGCAGGCTGGCCGGTTTATGTTCGATCAGTCGAGCGGCCAACAATACGTTCGGCGCAATTTCAATCGCAGAAGTGTTGCGCTTGTTTTTCAGCACATCATCGCTGAAAACCGCCTGAATCGCCTTATCATTCCAAGGCGGTCCAGCAACTGCTCCTTTCACCAGCCAGCCGCTTTGCAGAATCCCAGCCTTCACCAGATCCGCAGCGGGCTTGAGGCTATCGCTTTGCTCGTAAACAGCATTACCGAACTTATCCGCCAACTCAGCAAATTTATCAGCTGCCTTTTGCTGCTTGAGCTTAGCCGAAATTTCCTTTTTCACCTCATCGAACGACAAGACCTTTCCGCCTTTCACCGCCGACAACTTAATAATGTGATAGCCGAAATCGGTTTGCACAATACCGCTGACCTCGCCGGGCTTGAGGCTGTACACGGCATCTTCGAACGGCTTCACCATCATGCCACGCCCGAACACACCCAAATCGCCGCCGCTCACTGCCGAGCCCGGGTCCTGAGAATATTGCTTCGCCAACTCACCGAATTTGGCCGGATTCAGCTTAACCTGCTGAAGAACCTGCTCTGCCTTGGCCTTCGCCGCTTGCCTTTCCGCTTCGCTCGCCTGCTTACCTGCGGCAATCAGGATATGCGCAGCCTGCCGCTGCTCTTGCGTTTCAAACTCGGCATGATGTTCCTCATAGTATTTCTTCACTTCGGCATCGTCGACCGCGACCTGCCCCTGCATACCATCTGCGGAAAACACCACGTACTCAACGCGGACGCGCTCGGGCGCCTCGAATTCCTTGGGATTTTTATCGTAATAAGACTTTACCGCCGCGTCATCCACCTTAACCTGCGGCAGATAAATAGCCGGCGAAACAAACGACAAACTCACCACGCGCTGCTGCTCATTGGCGCGAATCAGTCCGTCCGCAACCGAACGGGAAGCAAAGCCATTTTGCAAATAGGCATCGGTCAACTGACGCGCTGCCAAATCCTGACGCACACGCGATTCGAACATGGCGGAGCTCATCCCCTGCTCCGCCAAAGCCGCTTCGTAACGCTGTTTATCGAATTTTCCGTCCTTCTGGAAAGCGCCGATGCTCGCAATCAGTTGCGCTAGCTGCTCATCGCTGATCGCCAGCCGTGCGTCATGCGCACGCTGCTGCAGCAAGCGCTGGCTAATCAGGTTTTCCAGAACGGACTGTTTAATTTCGGGCGCATCAAGCATCGCCGGATCGAAATTCGCCCCCATCAGCTCGCGCATGCGCTCTTGCTGCTGACGCATGGCATTCTCGAATTCTTGCGGCGAAATTTTGTCGCCACCCACCTTGGCTACCGCCTCCCCACCCGAGGAGCGCCGGTAAGAATCCACCCCCCAAAACGCAAACGGCAATACGATCACCGCTAAAACGATCTGAACCAAGCGCTTCTTTTCATGTACGAAATCGAACATATGCACTACCCGACGAAATATTGATGCACCACATGAAAAAAGGCGAACTTTCGTTCGCCTTAATTTGGCGGAGTGGACGGGACTCGAACCCGCGACCCCCGGCGTGACAGGCCGGTATTCTAACCAACTGAACTACCACTCCAAAACTTGCTTCTTGGTGGGTGCTGACGGGATCGAACCGCCGACATTCGCCTTGTAAGGGCGACGCTCTACCAGCTGAGCTAAGCACCCCAAGAAAGACCGCTAGTTTACAGCATCTTTCAAACCTTTGCCAGCCCTAAATTTAGGAACTTTTGCAGCCTTGATCTTAATGGTGGCACCGGTACGCGGATTACGACCGCTGCGTGCCGCACGCTTGCCCACATAAAAACTACCAAAACCAACCAAGCTCACCGTTTCGCCCTTTTTCAGGGACTTTTTGATAGCCTCGATTGTTGCATCCAGCGCACGACCTGCAGCAGCCTTAGAAATGTCAGCAGACTTTGCAATTGCTTCGATCAAATCAGACTTATTACTCACGCGACCCCCCTTGAGATGTTGGTTAAAGTAAACAGGAAACAACCTGCATCGGCTTTATATCAAGGGATTCCAGCAAGGTCAAGCAAAACCGGGCGTTACGAGCGTTTTTTTGCATCCGGCACTACCGAATGCAAAAAAACCAACTCACCTTTATTCAGCACGTGCTGCGCGCTTGCGATCGTGCTCCTTCAGATGACGTTTGCGCAGGCGAATCGACTTCGGCGTAATTTCCACCAATTCATCGTCGTCGATGAATTCCACCGCGGACTCCAGCGTCAGCTTAATCGGCGGTGTCAGACGCACCGCTTCGTCGGTACCGGAAGCACGCACGTTAGTCAGCTTCTTGCCCTTGATCGGGTTGACGATCAAGTCGTTGTCGCGACTGTGAATGCCGATAATCATGCCTTCGTACAATTTATCGCCGGGGCTGACAAACATGCGACCGCGATCTTCCAGATTCCACAAGGCGTATGCCACGGCCTCACCGTTTTCCTGAGAAATCAGTACGCCGTTATGACGCCCCGGCAAGTCCGCCTTCACCGGGCCGTAGTCGTCGAACACGTGACTCATCAGGCCGGTGCCGCGGGTCATCGTCATGAAATCGGACTGAAAACCAATCAGGCCGCGCGCCGGAATGTGATATTCCAGTCGTGTACGCCCCTGCCCGTCGGATTCCATATTGGTCAGCTCGCCGCGACGTCGCCCGATTTCTTCCATCACCGCCCCTTGGTGCGAATCTTCCAAATCGATGGTCAGATTTTCGTAGGGCTCACACTTCTCGCCATTAATTTCTTTGTAAACCACGCGCGGCTTGGCCACGGCCATTTCAAAGCCTTCGCGGCGCATATTTTCCAACAGAATTGTCAAATGCAACTCGCCGCGCCCGGAAACACGGAACACATCGGCATCTGCGGTATCTTCCACGCGCAGCGCCACGTTGGTCAGCAATTCTTTATTCAGACGGTCGCGAATTTGACGCGAAGTGACGAACTTACCTTCCGTGCCGGCCAGCGGCGAGGAGTTCACCATAAAGTCCATAGTCAGCGTCGGCTCGTCCACGGTCAGCATCGGCAGACCGACCGGACTTTCTTTGTCGCAAATCGTCACGCCGATACCGATATCCTCCAAGCCGGAGATGATAATGATGTCGCCCGCTTCGGCGCTGTCGACCAAAATGCGATCCAGCCCGCGGAAACCCATCACTTGATTGATGCGGCCCGAACCGACTTGCGCCTCATGGTTCATGATCACAACTTGCTGACCCGGCTTAATACGACCATTCAACACGCGGCCAATCCCGAGGCGCCCGGTAAAGGTGGAGTAGTCCAACGCCGCCAATTGGAACTGCAGCGGCGCATCCGGGCTGCCCGGAGGGGTAGGCACATGACCCAGCACCGTCTCGAACAACGGGTTCATGTTGTTAGCGGAGCCTCCGTTGGACGGCGCATCTTTCAGATCCAGGCACGCCCAACCGTTCAGGCCGGAGGCATAAATAATCGGAAAATCGAGCTGTTCATCGGTTGCGCCCAGCTTATCGAACAAATCGAAAGTCTGATCCACCACCCAATCGGGACGCGCCCCCGGCCGGTCAACCTTATTAATCACCACGATGGGACGCAACCCCAGCGCCAGCGCTTTCTTGGTCACAAAACGTGTCTGCGGCATCGGACCTTCCACGGCATCCACCAGCAATAACACGCCGTCCACCATGCCCAGCACGCGCTCCACTTCGCCGCCGAAGTCGGCGTGCCCCGGAGTATCTACAATGTTAATGTGATAATCGCCATAAGTAATAGCGGTATTCTTGGCCAGAATGGTAATGCCGCGTTCCTTTTCCAGATCATTGGAATCCATCACGCGCTCGTCCACCTGCTGGTTGTCGCGGAAAGTACCGGATTGACGCAGCAACTGATCGACCAGCGTGGTTTTGCCGTGGTCGACGTGCGCGATAATGGCGATGTTACGAAGGGCGCGAGACATGGAATCAATACCTGCAAAAAATGAAAGGCGCGCATTCTATCACAAGATAGCAGTATTCCCGCCCTTCAGTAATATGAAATAATCGTGACACCCACATCTTCAAGCACAATAAAATGAAAGACTTATTCGGCACCGCCCACGCCCCGACCTTCGACAGCCCGCTCGATATGCTGCGCGCCTGTCATGGCCGCATCGAAGCGCAATGCGCCACCCTCGCCAAATTGCAGGAATATCTGCCCCTGCACGGTTGCGATATGCAAGCACAGCAAGCCATCCGTGCAGTTTTGCGTTATTTCGACACCGCCGGGCAATATCACCATCAAGACGAAGAACAGGATTTATTCCCGCTGTTGCATGCCAGCGGATCACCGGAAGCCATCGTGCTGACCGACCGCCTGCTGGACGAACATCGCGCCATGGAAACGACATGGCACAATTTGCGTCCCTGCCTACTCGAGGTAGCCGAAGGTACGAGCAGCACGCTGCCGTCGGACTTGGTCGACCCGTTCAATACGGCTTATGCCCATCATATTCAACTGGAAAACGGCGAGTTGCTACCGCTCGCACAACGCCTGCTCACCCCCGAACAACTGCACGCGCTGGGGAAAAGCATGGCTTCACGGCGAAACACCGCATATCCACATGAAAAAATTTAAAATTTTACTGGATTTTATTTTTTAAACGCCTATAATGCGCCGCTTCGTCACCCCGCGTGGCGATTGGTTCATCGTTATCTGACCCCCCGCTTCCTGCTGGAAGCTCCGCGAATCACCGGTTAGCGACGATGTTTTTTGCGCCGGTAGAGATTTGCATACTCTCTCCTACTGAATTTGTTTGCCTGACAGAAGGTCGGGCGCGCGTTGTTTTTATTCTTAAGGAATACATAGTGTCTACTGAAAATGTATCTGTTGAAAATGTGTCTACTGAAAATTCGATCACATTCGAAGCTCTCAACCTGCATCCGACCATCCTGAAAGCGATTGCGGATACCGGCTATACACAACCCACGCCGATTCAGGCACAAGCCATTCCCGAAGTCATGGCCGGCCATGACCTGATGGCGACCTCGCAAACCGGCAGCGGCAAGACCGCAGCGTTCATCCTGCCCGCCCTGAACCGTCTGGCGACACCCTCGCCTGTACGCAGCAAAGGGCCGCGCGTATTGGTACTGACCCCGACCCGCGAACTCGCACAACAGGTTTCCGATGCCGCAGCAAAATACGGCAAGCACATGCGCCTGAAAGTCGTCAGCATTCTGGGGGGCATGCCCTACCCGCTGCAAAACAAACTGCTGTCCAATTTCGTGGACATTCTGGTTGCCACCCCGGGACGCCTGATCGACCATATCGAACGCGGACGCATCGATTTTTCCCGTCTGGAAATGCTGGTGCTGGACGAAGCCGACCGCATGCTGGACATGGGTTTTGTGGACGATGTAGAGCACATCGCCGCCGCCACCCCAGCTAGCCGCCAGACTTTGCTGTTCTCGGCCACTCTGGACGGCGTAGTGGGCAAGCTGGCCGAGCGCCTGATGAAAGAACCCAAAAAGATCACCATCGCCACAGCACAGGCGCGTCACGAAAATATCGATCAGCGCCTGATGTATGCCGACGACGTCGCACACAAGCACCGCTTGCTGGAGCACCTGATTACCGATGTCGAGGTTAATCAGGCCGTGGTGTTTACCGCCACCAAACGCGATGCCGACGAATTGGCAGACCGCCTGCTGGCGCAAGGTCACTCCGCCGCCGCACTGCATGGCGACATGAACCAGCGCGAGCGTAACCGCACGCTGCTTAACCTGCGTCGCGGCAACGTGCGCCTGTTGATCGCCACTGACGTTGCTGCACGCGGCATCGACGTGGCCGGCATCTCGCACGTCATTAACTTCGATCTGCCGAAAGTAGCCGAAGACTACGTACACCGCATCGGCCGCACTGGCCGCGGCGGCGCAAGCGGCATCGCTGTTTCTTTCGCCTCCAGCCGCGACATCGGGCAACTGAAACGCATCGAGCGGTACACCGGCCAGCCGATTACCCAGCACACCATTCCGGGACTGGAACCGCGCTTCAAGCCGCGTCCGCAAAGCGCCGGGCGTCCGAACCGTTCGGATCGTCCGAACGACAGTCGCCCGTTCAGCAAAAACAGCCAACCGCGCGGCGAATTCGGCAATCAGCGCAACTTCAACCGTGACGAACGCTCGAACCACACGCCGATGACGCACCACAGCGCCCCGGACAGCCGTCACGGTTTCCAGCGCGATGGTCGCCGCCAAGAACAGAATCAGGGCTGGAGCAACAAACCGCAACGTTTCTCCGACAGCCGTCCGCAAAACGGTAGCCCCTCGCGTCAACGCAAGCAAGGTTCCAGCTTTGCACTCGGCCGCGGTCACAACAGCGACAATCAGCGCTAAACGCTGTCACTCGAACAAAAAGGCCAAGGGGCAACCCTTGGCCTTTTTGTTTCCGGGAAGTTCGCTTACTGTTCGAGCTGGTTATACAAATCGCTGAAAAACACCAGCTTGCCGTCCACCTCTTCGGCCAGCCAGTAGACCAAATACACTGGAATATGCGGCGTACGCAGTGTCTGCGTCTCGCCTGTCGAAATCAACTCCTGAATTTCAGGTTCTTTACGCTTCAGTATCCACGAAGCCAGCTTCATGTATTGTTCGACCCGAATGCAACCGGAAGAAAACGCCCGGTTCTCCAGCTTAAACAAGCCGTGCTGATTGGTATCGTGCATATACACGTCCGGCGTATCGCGCAAAACGAACTTCAGCCGCCCCAGCGCATTGTTGTCGCCTGCCGGTTGATAAATATGATATCTCTGACGATTCATCTGCAATTCGGTCAGGCCTGGCTCCGGCGTCACCGGATTATTGTCGGCATCCACCATCAGCAGATGGTGCTCCTCGAAATATTTCAGGTCGATGCGCCCGTCCGGGAAAATATCTTTGCGCAGAATCGTAGGGGGTGGCGTCCAAGTCGGATTCAGCCGGATACCGACCAGTTCCGCCCGCATGCGGGGCGTCGGACGTTCGGGACGCCCGATAATGACCTTGCTGCTCAGAACATTCCGCCCGTCATCGTAGACATGCATTGTAAATGCCGGAATGTTAATCAAAATATATCGCTGCTCTGCATCGGCAGCGAGGGTGCGCATCGCTTCGATTTGCGCCGACAATATAGCGATTTTCTGATGACGCGTCAGATTCAGGTTGAAAACCGTTTGCTGCCCCAGCTTGCCATCGGGCTTAACCCCGATATCCTTTTGATACTGTTTGACTACTTCTCCCAACGTTTCGTCGAACACTGTATCCGGCGCAACGGCATACCCCAATTCTGCCAGACGCAAACGTGCCTGCAGCACGCGCTCTCCCTCAGAGCCCTTGCGCAAGGGCGGGCCGAGCGCTATTGCCGTCGCCCGCTCGACCGGAGTTTGCTGTTGCAGCGTCGCCAACTTTTCCTGAAAAAAAGCCAGTTCATCCGCATGTGCGCTGCCAATAAATGCAGCGAGCGTCCATACGAACATCAACCCGCATACCCTTTGCAGGGTGCCTAACTTGTATTGATTGTGTAACATTGCCCCTAAGCCCGACTTCCACCGCCGACAAGACCGTGAAATCCCCATATTTTCTGTTCAATAAAACAATAAAAAGTATAGCATGCCTGACCGTGCTTATCTGCGCCTCCCCCGCAATAGCAGGTGAAGCAATCGGCAGCGCAGCCAATGGCTGCCTGCTTCAGGCGGATTCCCTCCCCTTGAGCGGAGACGGCTACCAAGTCGTCCGCAGCAAGCGCGAGCGTTATTTCGGCCATCCGACGTTGATCAATTTCATTCAACGTATGGGGCACACAGCCAGTGCGCAACAATGGGGGACGTTGCTGATCGGCGATTTGTCGCTACAACGCGGCGGACGCATGCCTTACGGACACAGCAGCCACCAAACCGGGCTGGATGCCGACATCCTGTTCGGCACCGCGATACAGCCACTGGACGGCGACGCGCTATCCACCCCGCCCGAAATCGAGATGGTTAAACCGGGCGACCTGGAAATCGATCGACGCGTTTGGCGCACAGCTCAAACCGCCATGCTGAAGTACGCTGCCGAACAAGATGAAACGGATCGTATTTTTGTACATCCGGCGATCAAGGCCGAATTGTGTAAAGACCAGACAGAAAATCGCGCATGGCTGCGAAAAATTCGTCCGTGGTGGGGGCATACGGAGCATTTCCATGTACGGCTGGCCTGTCCCTCCGACAGCCCGGACTGCACCCGGCTAGCAAGCCTGCCCGAAGGCGATGGCTGCGACCTAACGCTGGCGTGGTGGCTGCATGCGAAACCGCCTGTTCCGACCTCACCGAAATCGAAGCCGACTCCACCGGCACGCTGCCTGATATCGGAGTAAATAGCGGGCAAGAAATGCCCAGACTAGTGCAAATTAAAAATCAAGGAGGCGGCTGAAAGCTCGTTTTTACTCTTCGTTCAGCTCGTAAGGACGGCGTGCGCCGCTCAGCCGGAAGTTGAAAGACTTAGCGCTCAACTCCTCAACTTCGATATTGCGCCCAGAACGAGGCGCATGAATAAATTTATTGTCGCCGACATAAATGCCGACATGGGCGTAACTGCCGCGCTTGTTTTTGAAAAAAACCAAATCGCCCGGCATCAAATCGGACAAGCTCACACGCTGACCGATATTCACCATATCCATTGATCTTCTAGGCAGCAACACGCCCAACGCGTTGGCATACACATAACGGACAAAACCGCTGCAGTCGAAACCCGCACTCGGCGAGTTACCGCCCCACTTATACTTAATGCCGACCATGCCCAGTGCATTCGAAACGATGCCATTCGCTTTATCCAGCACCTTTTCGGTCAGTTTCGGCTGAGTTGCATCTGGCAGCTCTTCGTCTGCGCTTGCCGGCAGGGCGAACACTACCCCCGCTGCAATCAGCAGCGAAAACAGCATTTTTTTAACCCCATTCATTCGAATCATTCGCCAGTCACGCAAAAAAAGACACCATGATCGCGCAAGCAATCATTTAAAATCATGCAAATAAGCAAAATCCTTTACAAGTCGGATTAGATAATGCGGCTTTGCAACGTGATTATTCTAAATCAAACCACTCGCAGGTCGCAAGCATTTTATATGGATAAAATATATTTTATCAAATCAGACTTTACGCCCAAACCAACGATGGACGTGACGTCCATATTCTTTATATTCGTCGCCAAATGAAATGGTTAGCATATTTTCCTCTGGCTTAATCTGCATTTCCGTCAACACACCCACGAACAACGGAAGTATCGCGAACGGACTGGCACTCCCCAGCCAGACCGCCCATCCCGATAGTTGCAACAGCAACCCGAGATACATCGGATTACGAGAAAAACGATAGAAACCGGAAATAACCAGATGGCGCGCGCGATCTGGACGCATAGGGTTTACCGTCGTTCTGCTTTGCAGAAACAACACCACCGACCAGCCATCCAGCAACAACCCAGCCAAGCCGATTACCCAGCCGATACGCCCCCACTCTGCCCCCCAAAGTTGCATAACCGGGAAGGACAGATGCAAGCGCCACATCGTCAATGCGGAAAGCAAGGCATATACAGGGGGAGGAATACGGGTTTTCAGCATGGGGCTATTGTACGAATACCATAGCAGCACGTCACCTCAATCACAGGCCAAGCTGAAATAAAAATGCCCCACCATCTAATGATGGCGGGGCAAAAGTCTTAACTTAGGGGGGTTAAGACACCCGCTCAGGGAGGAAACGGGGAGCAACTTGCGTCACTCAAAACATAAGACAGGTTGTTTTTAAAAGAGTTCCGCCTGCCTGAAAAAATTATCGCGTTACATCGGCACCGTATGCATGACAACTTCTGCCCATTCATATACAGTCGCGGCGACCAATACCATCATTTTTTTCATTTGAATCTCCTTGATCCATATAGCGCGCAAAATTGCGCACATTTGGTAGACACCCCATCTCGAACATAGTTCCCACAATATGCTTCGGATTTATTATTTGAGAAACAAAAAAGCACGCCGAAGCGTGCTTTTTTGTTCGAGCGCAATGCGCATCAATCGTCTTCGCGTTCGTGACGATGGCGATGACGATCTTCATCGTCGTCGCGGCGATCACGACGCTCGTAGCGGGGAGGCGGAGGCGGCGCACGACGCGCATCCTGTTGCGAACCCACCGCAGCACCCGTCGCACCGCCCACTGCACCACCGATAATTGCACCGGAGCGTCCGCCGATAATATCGCCGACAGCCGCACCCGTCGCACCGCCCACTGCACCGCCGATTACGGTATTGGTATTGCTACCGTCTGCGGCGCAGCCTGCTAACAACATAGCAGCAAACAGCCAAGACATTTTTTTCATAATGGCCCCCGATTAATCGTCGTGCTCATGACGATGCTCACGGCGATGATGCTCATGTTCATGCTCATCATCATAGCGCGCGCGTGCACGTTGACGCGGCGCGGGCACCGGTTGGTTAGCCTGACTACCAACAGCCGCGCCAGTAGCCCCGCCAATCGCACCACCGATGATCGCACCGTTACGTCCACCCACGCTGGAGCCGACCGCCGCACCGGCACCACCGCCGACCGCGCCGCCCAAAATCGCGCCGACATCAGCCGCCAGAGCCGAACCGCTCGCCAGAGCCAAAGTCACCAATGCAATTCGTCCCATCTGCTTCATACCGTTCCTCCGTACATTAATAGTGAGTAACAAAATGCTTACCGCAACCATCAGACACCCCTATCCGGGGTTTAGTTCCCATTGTGCCACGAAACACGAACTCTCATGCAAGTGGTTGTGATTGCGCCCGCTCTACTTTATCCTTCGCGTTCTGTTAAATTTTTGCAACTGCGCCTTCTATCATGCCGATCAGCATCAAAACTCCGGACGAAATCGAAAAAATGCGTATCGCCTGCCGATTGGCAGCCGAAGTGCTCGATTATATCGGTCCCTTCGTTAAAGCCGGAATAACTACCGGGGAAATCGACCGCCTGTGCCACGACTATATGGTGAATGTGCAGCAATGCATCCCCGCCCCGTTAAACTATGCGCCCGGCGGACATACCCCTTACCCCAAGTCGATTTGCACCTCGATCAACCATCAGGTGTGCCACGGCGTGCCGGGCGATAAGAAACTGAAGAATGGCGACATACTGAATATCGACATCACGACCATTAAAGACGGTTTTCACGGAGATACCAGCCGGATGTTTTATGTCGGCGAACCCTCGATTCAGGCTCGCCGCCTGTGCGAGGCCACCTATCAGGCTATGTGGAAAGGAATACGTGCGGTTCGCCCCGGCGGACATCTGGGCGATATCGGCCACGCCATTCAAGAGTTTGCCGAGGATTTAGGCTACAGCGTGGTACGCGAGTTCTGCGGTCACGGCATCGGGCGCAAATTCCACGAAGAGCCGCAAGTACTGCATTACGGCAAGGCTAACACCGGCGTGAAATTGGAGCCGGGCATGATCTTTACCATTGAGCCGATGATTAATGCCGGCAAAGCTGCAATTCGCCAACTGGGTGACGGATGGACGATCGTAACCAAAGACCACAGCCTGTCCGCGCAATGGGAACATACTATTTTAGTCACGGAGACCGGCTACGAAGTCCTGACCGTATCGGACGATACCCCTGCACCACCCGTATAAATCTGTGATCGATACTGCCGCCACCCGACTGCATTTACGCGAGGCGAGGCAGGCCTTGCAACAGGCGCTCACCCTCCGCACGCCCCCACTGCGTCATTTGCGCGCGCATGCCAAGCTGGTCGATGCCTGTCTAATCAAAGTCTGGCACGACCTTGCGATTCCTCGCAACCTAGCGTTGGCCGCAGTGGGCGGATACGGGCGCGGCGAGCTCTATCCGAAGTCCGACATTGATTTGCTGATTTTATTGCCGGCTCAACCGGACGAGTCGCAGCAACAGCAACTGCAAACCCTGATCGGCGTACTGTGGGACATCGGCCTCGAAGTCGGTCACAGTATACGCACCGTAGACGAATGTCTTGCCGAATGCAGCGACATTACGGTACAGACCAACTTGCTCGAAGCGCGTCTACTCACCGGCGACGCAGCGCTGTTCCAAGAGTTGCAAACACGCCTTACCGCACACCTCGATCCGCGCGCATTCTTTCTATCCAAATGGGAGGAACAGCAGAAGCGCCACGCCCGCTTTCTTGATACCGACACCAATCTCGAGCCGAACCTTAAAGAAAGTCCGGGCGGTTTGCGCGATTTGCAGACCGCGCTTTGGATCAGTCAGGCATGCGGCTTCGGTGCGACATGGCAAGAGCTCGCTGAACACGGCTTAATTACTGCAAAAGAAGCACTGAGCATCGCCAAACACGAATCGCTGCTGCGCATCCTGCGTATACGTTTGCACTATTTAGCCAAACGACGCGAAGATCGGCTGCTGTTCGATTTTCAGGCCGCGATGGCCGAAGAAATGCAAGCCAAACCGCACGGAATGCGGCGCACCAGTGAAGTACTGATGCAGCGCTACTATCGTACCAAGCAAGCCATCCTGCAACTGAACGCCATTTTGCTGGATAATCTGCGCAGCCGTTTGTTCCCGGAAGAAACGGCCGATTTCACGCCGGTCAACGCACGCTTTATCGCTCGTAACAACCTTTTGGAAGCGCGTGACGAGCACCTATTCGAACACACACCCTCCTCTGTGCTGGAAAGCTTCCTTCTATTACAAAAAATACCGCAGCTGGAAGGATTTTCCGCACCGACCCTCAGAGCATTGTGGCGTGCGCGGAATCGGGTTAATGCCGAATTCCGCCGCGATCCCGCTCACCGCGCCCTGTTCATGGAAATTCTGCGACAACCGCGCGGCATTACACATGTTTTGCGACTGATGAACCGCATCGGTCTGCTCGGCCGCTATTTGCCGGCCTTCGGGCGCATAGTCGGGCAAATGCAGCATGACTTGTTCCACGTCTATACCGTAGACGAACACATTCTGATGGTCGTGCGCAATCTGCGACGCATCACCGTTGGCCAGTTCAACCATGAACAGCCCCTGTGCAGCCAACTGATCCGCGATTTCGCCCGCCCAGAAGTACTCTACATCGCCGGACTCTTTCACGACATTGCCAAAGGCCGCGGAGGCGACCATTCAATGCTGGGACGCGCCGATGTCGCGCGTTTTTGCAAACAGCACGGCCTGACACGCGAAGATGCCGATCTCGCAGTCTGGCTGGTCGAACATCATCTGACGATGTCGTCCACCGCACAAAAACAAGACCTGTCGGATCAGGATGTCATTGCCTCTTTTGCGGAAAAAATACCGAATGACCGTTATTTAGTGGCACTCCATCTGCTTACCGTCGCCGACATCCGCGGCACTAGCCCCAAAGTCTGGAATGCATGGAAGGGCAAACTACTGGAAGATCTGTTTCGCGCCGCGCGCCGTTACCTGAGCGGAGGAAAAACCGCCGACCTTGCCGGCGAAATTCGCCGTCAGGCTGCTGAAACACTGGGTTTATACGCCATCTCCCCGGACACTTACACTTTGCTCTGGGCCCAATTGGACAACGAATACTTCCTGCGTCACGAGGCCCACGAAATTGCATGGCATACCCGCCTGCTTGCGCACCGCGTCAACACGCCGTCCCCGGTTGTCAAAGCGCGGCTAAGCCGCATCGGGGAAGGCATTCAAGTCGTCGTCTACTGCCCGGATCAGCCCTATTTGTTCGCCCGCATTTGCGGATTCTTCGCCCGCATGAGCTATAACATCATGGAAGCGAAAATTCACACAACCCAGCATGGCTACGCGCTGGACAGCTTTCTGGTTATGGATGCCGGGAACAGCAAGACGGTTTACCGAGATGTGATGAATTTCATCGAATACGAACTATCGCAACAACTTGGCGACAGCAAAGCGCCTCCCGCCCCCAGTACTGGCCGTATCAGCCGTCAGCTCAAACATTTCCCGATTCAACCGGAAATCGACCTGTCGCAAGACGATAAAGGCCGGTTCGTCATGCATGTTATTGCCGGTGACCGGCCAGGCCTACTAGCGCGCATCGCGCATACCCTTGCACGGCATAACGTCGAAGTTCGCAATGCGAAAATCAACACATTAGGCGAACGCGCCGAAGATACATTCTGGTTAACCGGTACTGCACTCAAACAACCGCAAGAACCGGAACGACTGAAGGACGAGCTTCGCCAGCAAATCGCTTAAAATTCAAGCCCCGTCTTGGTGCAAATCCGTTCGCGAATTTCCGGGCATGCGACAGATTGGAGCGCTGCTCGGGGCAAATCGGGGCAAAAGCGGCCAAATGGTTGAGACGAAATAGCGACAAAGCCGCCCCTCAATCGCAAAGCGCCGAACTAGTACAGTACAATACAATTACGATCTTCCCCCTCGACTCGCTAAGCAATAGCAACGCTTATTCATGTGAAGGCTCCATCATGCCTTCGCATATCCCGATATTGCCGCTGCCATGCTTCTTAACGGCATACATGGCCGTATCGGCACTTCTGGTTAAGTCATCAAGATTTTGACCATGCTCTGGATAAAAGGCCACCCCTATGCTGGCAGAAATCTGCATCTGCTGTCCTCCCAGCGAAAATGGCTCTTTGAGGCGAGAAATAATTTTTTCGCACACCCGCATCGCATCGCCATCCTGAGGACATGCCGTCAGCAACACAACGAACTCGTCGCCGCCGATACGCGCCGCCGTATCGCTCTCGCGGATGCACTCCTTCAAACGCTTAGAAACCTCCCTGAGCAACTGGTCGCCGACAGCATGCCCGTAAGTATCGTTAATCGGTTTGAACTTATCCAAATCCATAAAAAACAAAGACAAACGAGTATGAGTGCGCTTAGCGGAGGCCAAGGCAACCTGAAAGCGGTCTGCGAACAACACCCGGTTCGGCAACCCAGTCAATTGATCGTAATTGCTTAAATAGTGCATGCGATCGGCATACCCGATTGCACGAGCACGGTCGCGCACAAGCAACCAGGTCAGCAGCGCAAGAAAAACGGAAAATGCCGTACCGGCCCATGCCAGTACGGATGGAAGATCGTCCTTTTCCCTTGCCTCGAACCCTGGCCTGGAGCGCATTACAACAAACCAAGGGTGCCCAGCGATTACCACCTCTTTGCTATCCTGAAACAATGGCGTCGGAGATACCTCAATTAATGAATGGTCCAGATCGAACATCAGCCCCCCAGCATCTCGCCCCGCACCATCGTAAATTTCCAAATCGATGTCCTCTAGGTTGCTCTCATTCAACCCTGCCATCAAATCGTTCATTCGAAACGGCGCATAAACCCAGCCCGCCAAATTCTTACGGCGTTTTTCCGCATCGTCGTGCTGCATGCCGTTCCGGTATACCGGCAAATACATTAGAAATCCGGCTTGTTCGTCCTGACCGTCCTCCTGCACCAACCGCACCTTACCGGAAATGCTGGCCTGCCCAGTGTCCATAGCCTGCATCATCGCCTGACGCCGAACCGAATCCGTATACATGTCATAGCCGAATGCACGCAAATTTCTGCCGCTGAACGGCTCCAGATAAATGATCGACGTATAAATCCTTCTCTTTTCCTCTGGCCTGATCCTGTAATCGCGAAATCCCTCATTTCGAACGCGCGCCTGATGCGCATCCAACTCAGCCGGGGAAAGCCGCTGCGCATATCCGACCCCTTGAATCCCCGGAAATGCTTGTTGCAACCGCAACATTTGCACATAAGTACGAAATTCATTGCGGTTTACCGAGTCCGACGCGGCGAATAGCCCGTTCAGCCCCCACAGCACACCCTCGTACGCAAGCATACGCTGCTCCAGATGCGCCAAAATGAGCAAAGAACGCGTTTTGAACTTCGCCTCCATCTCACTCTGAGCGACCTGCTCGGTGTTATCCCAGACTCGGTACGTTACCGAAATAGAAAACAAAAAAATCAGGAAAGGCAATAACTTGATTAAGCTCTCGCGGCGACTGCGCGCTCTCGGCACAGAGGATTGAAATGCATCGTTCGCTCCACTTTTAAGCATTCCCCCTCCCTTGCGGCGGCATCAGCAACGTTGCATCTCGTAACTCTAGCACTTATGCCATCGGCATAAACAGCCGCCAAAATATCTAGCACTATTTTCATAGGAAAAGAAAAAGCCCGCTTTAAGCGGGCTGAACAGAGTTTTCGCATTTTTCGTTACCGGTCGTTGCCGGACACGCCATCACTCCCACTCTATCATAAATGGCGCAGTAAGCGCCTTGATTTGTCTATTGTTTTTCCACATCGAGTTTCGCAATACCCTGCTGTATACCCTGCCGAAAAAATTCTTGCTCTTGCCTGTCGTTGCCAGATCCAATTGGAGGAATTCTTTTATTTTGCATCGCCGTGGCGTAATTAAACTACGATACGACGCACTAGGTTAAACGGACATGGCTTAGATCGGAAATCCTCAATAACCGTTTGGGACCTTTGCCGGGCTCCCTCCTCGCGCTCACTGCATTCATGCTGGCTCTGGCGCATCGGCCAACTGTGTAAAGCTGTCTTCAATGAATGCCGGAACTCTTTGTGAAGACAGAAGAATCAGGTACTGCCCTGCACGCGTCATCGCCATATAGAGCTTCCTGGCATTTTCTTCCACCTCGGCCGCCTGTACCTCCTTGCCGAGGCTTGGAGTGTCACTACCTGAGAGAAGATTCTCCATGCCGATCAGAAACACCACGCCAGCCTCCAGGCCGGTGGCAGTTTCGAGATTCGCCAGGCGCAGATAGTCCCGCTCGCATCCCTTCGGCGGCGCCTTGCGGTGTTCCTTCTTGTTGAGCCACCAGACGCTGTCCGCGCCGAATCGCCTGCACAGCCTGTCATACAGCAAGGCCTTCTGCACATTCTCGCCGTAGATGACCAACAGGTCGCCCAATGCCATGGTCCGCTCCTCAATATTGGCGGAGAGTTCGTTCACGAGCCGGTCCACCGAGTCCTGCGGCGAGTCGGTATAGACCAGCATCGGTTTGACACCGGGTTCCATGCCAGAAAGATCGGGCACCAGGAAATCATCCGGATCGCCTTGGGCATACTGCGCGAGAATGCGGTTCGCCGAGGCGAGAATCGCCTGCGTCGTACGATACGAGCGGCGCAGCTTCTTGGTGCGGCCAGACACATCGAGTCCGACACTCTTCCAGCTGAGCCGGTTCTTCATGAAACCCTGATTGGGATCGGCGCAAAGAAAAAGGCTGCTCCGCTCGCACATGGCCAGCCGGACCGCCTGAAACCAGGAGGGCGCGAAGAACTGTGCTTCGTCGATCAGGACATGATCGTATTTCTCCATGGCCGTCTGATCCGTTGCCTGGCAGATTTCGAGCGGAACCGCACTCCACAGCCGCTGGCCACTCCGGTTGAGCGTGGACGTCACAGCCTGGAACAACTCCCAGACCGCAGCCCGTTCCTTTGGTTTCAAAGCGAAGCCACGGCCGGCACGATTGGCGTTGAAGTAACGCTCCGCATCGGTAATCAGCGACTCGTTGATGAAATCGAGCTCCTCGCGCAGGAGTGATTCCGGCTGTCCCAGTTCCGGCCAGCGGGTCCGATAGTGCGCGATCAGTTCTTCTATCTCGCATGGCGTAGTGGTCAGTTTCAGCGGTTTCTTATAGAGATTCCGCCACTGGCGGTGCGCCCAACCGAAGAAGGTTTCGATCTCCAGATTCCCAGGCAGCGCGCCCTTGGTGCGAGTCAGTTTCGCTTTGATGTCGGCAACCACCGGCGTGTTGTGGATCAGCACCAGTACTCGCTGATCCGGATACAACTCGGACAGGAGCTGGGCGCGCGAGAGGGCAATCAGGGTCTTGCCGCTGCCCGCCACCCCGTTCACCAAGCGAATGGAAAGATCCTTTGCCGCTTCGGCCTGTTCCGGGGGCGGCTCCAAGTCGAGTTTCGCCGCCCATTCCTGCTGGTGATCCAGGAAGAACCGCTGAAGCCTCGCCGAGTTGTCGCGACAAAAATGGCGGCGGGTCGTGCAGGTGGCGTGAATTTCCGCTTCCGGAAAATAGCGGCTCAGAATGGCCTGCTCCGCCTCGGCGTCGATGGGCTCAAGTAGACGCGGCACCAGCTTGGCGCCAAGCTCCAGGAACTGGGCCTTGGAGAGCAGACGGATACCGAACCGCGCAAGATGCTGTCCGGCGATCATTCGCACCTCGTCCTGGCTGCATTTCCACATCAGGATCAGCTTTCCGAGAGGTGCCCGGCTTGTGCCAGGGAGGGCGGGAAAAGCCTGAAAGTCGGCAAGCAGTTTCTCGAAGGCGGCGCGCGCCTCGTTCTCGAACAACTGGTCGCCGGCCAGGGCGGAAAACGGCGTGTCGGCGACCGCGATGGCCAGCCAGCCGTTCTTCGGATGTTGGACGAAGAAATCGGGCAGCCACTCGCTGCGCCGGATCGGCGTGCGCACCACATGATCGTCATCGAGCGTGCTGAGCGTGCGCTTGATATGGATGCCGCGGGCGCTTACCGCGCCGACCCGTTCCGGAATGAACGTCGCCATGCCTACAACGCCACCTTCCGGCATTGGCTGATCATGTCCCGATGCCAGGCCACCCACTGCCGGATCGTCTCGTTACCGTTGTTGTCCGGAATGTCCCCGATTTCCGGGCCGATGACGATCAGCTTGGTCATCGCCCGCGTGACGGACACGTTGAGCCGCTCGGGCTGGAAGAAGAATTCGGCGATCGCCGAGAGGAACGCCTCGTCGCCCGTGGCCAGCGACAGAATGATAAGTTCGCGCTCCTGCCCCTGCATCCGCTCCACCGTGTCGGCCACCACCTGCCGGGCCGCCTCGCGGCCGAAACGTTCTGCCAAGAGCGTGCGTATGGTCCGCCCCTGGGCACGATAGGGCGAAACGATGCCGATCTCACTCATCGGCAGGCCGCCGGCGGCGATGGCCTCAACCAGGTCCGCCACCAGTTCGGCCTCTTTCCAGTTCTTCGTCCGCGCCGAGGTGTCCGGCGTCGGGATGAAAACCGCCGGGCTGTCAGCATCAAGCACGGCGGAGAACCGCGCCGGCATGCCGGAAAGCCGAAGTCGCCGTTCCCGGTTCTTCCCGGCCGCCTGCAAGGCACCGCCATAGAAGGTCCGGCTCGGCCAGTCGGTCAGCCAGCGGTTCATGCGGTAGGTCTCCTCCAGCATGACCAGGTGCTCGGCCTCGCGCGAGGTCAGGTGGGAAAAAACCGAATGCGACTCCTTGTCGAGCACGGAGCGAGACAGGAGCACGGGCGGCAACTGCCGTTGGTCGCCAATGAAGATGAAGCGTTTGCCCTTGCGCATGGCCATCAGCGCCAGCGGCACAGTGATCTGGCTGGCCTCGTCGAAAAGAATGGTGTCGAAGCCGTAGTTTTCGAGGCGGGACGTGCAGGTGGCGAACGGCGTAGCTCCGACCACATAGCCGTTGGTGGGGCGATCCTCCCAGCCGTCGAGCCCTTCGAAGTTCGGGATCGCGTCATCGAGCCCCTTGCGTTGCGTGGCGCGGCCAACCTTCACCACCGGCACACCCTGGACGTGAATCTTGTTCAGGGCGTTGTTGATAGCCATGTGGGTGTGCGAGGTCATCAGAATCCGCTCGCCGCGTTCCACGGCCAGCCGGGCGATCAGCGAGAGCACGCGGGTCTTGCCGGTTCCGGGCGGCCCCTGGATGCATGCTATATGCTGCGCGCCATGCGCCCAGCCGACCGCTTCCGCCTGCTTGTCGTTGCAGCCTTCGGCCTGAGCGATGCGAATCGCTTCCGCCATCGCACCCTCGTCGAACCCGATGTCCAACTGGCCGGACAGCAGCGGCATCAGGGTTTCCCTGCCGGCGGCGGAAGTAGCGATCTCTTCCAGGGTCTGCCTGTAGTAGCCGGTGAGGTCCATCGCGTCGGGGTCGACGTAGCAGGTCCCGCCCATGTAGTCGTTAAAGGCCGCAACGGCGCGTATTCCTCGCAGCAGCCAGCGATTGTCTTCCTCCAGCTCGAACGAGAGTCCCCGGCAAAGCGGTTCCAGTGGATTGCCCTGATGCAGGCAGAGCAGATCGCCTTCCCGAAAGCGCGATTCGGTATCGTCGGGATAGGCCCACAGCGTCGTCGGCTCAGGACCGCGTTCAATGCGGACGAAGCCCTGTGTAATGCCCTTCTGGAGCTTGTCCGACAAGGGACGCTCCCAGGTGGTAAAGAGCTGATGATTGGCGGTCTGCTGCTCGTCATGAACGAGCTGATACAAATCGGAGAGAAGACCGGCGGTATTGGACATGCGTTTTCCCATTGCAGCGGCCTGCTTACCCCGCCTGTAATACCTTCTCATGGTACCAGGCAAGGTGGATCGCGTGCTCCGGCGCCTGCCAGCGCAGCCGGATATCCGCCGTGAGGCCAAGTTTCGCGGGGGCTTCCGGGGCCAGTCGTGGCGAGATCAGCGGTACCCCCGAATCATCGAAGCTGATGAGGCCCCGGTCGAAGAGCGCGTCGAAATTGGCGATCAGCAGAAAGCCATTGAACACGTCGAGCCGTTCCGCATCTGCGTCGCAGTCGGCCCAGGGTTTTGCATGGCTGGACCGCAGCACTTCAGGCATATTGCCCCCAGTCACCGTGCAAGCGCCCCAGTCGTCCATTAAGGCCGTACGAAAGGTCCCTTATACCCCTCAAAACCACAGATTTCTGGCGAAGAGCACAACATTGGCTACGCAGCTGAAGCCGAAAACTCAAGGAACGCATGATGCAAACGTATTGGCATTGACTGCTCAGGACGTGCGTGCAAGCTCTGCCAAAACGGTCCGTCACTAACGCCGCTTGGGTCGAGGCGATCTGCTGGACGCGAAACCCGTTTCAAGTGAGCATTTACGCCATCGGCACATTCTGGCGGCGAACCGGAGAGCACGTAACCCACCATGAAGCCAACTGCATGGTTCTCCCCGTACTTCTCCTGGATGAATCGATCCATGCCCTCGACTACATATTCGCGGCATAAGTGGGTATCCAACCCGGCGATTCGTTTGCATTCGATGATCGCATGCGGGTCATGCTCGCCGAAGCGCAAAAAGATTTCGACAAACGCCAGCGGGATGTCGGTACGCCCGTCCGGCAGCACCACGCTGCTCTTGGATCGTGACTCAGTACCCGGCAGTACCCAAATCTGCTTATATGGCGAGTCCTTTGGAGCTTCTTTCTGCACACGGCGCATTCCGTCGCGCAAGCGCTCCGTTATTAGAACCTCGCCAGCATTGGCATTTATATCTGCGGCAGCACATGCGTACCGCCAACCGCTAGCTACTGTCATCAGGATGACTGCGACAATCTCAGGCCCCAGCTCGATGAACTCTCTGCCCAAAGCTGGAGGGGGCTCATACGGAATTCTCAAGCATTCCCCCCTGATAAGCTCTCCGCTACCACTGCATCGGCATCTTCCAACGCTGCGCTGCCCATCCAATGGCGACGCGCTGCCGGCTTGATGATCACGACTTCGTTGCGGCCATGCACTCGCAATTCACGCTCTGCAGTGAGCGCAGTCGCAATCCTGACTTTCAGGCGTCTGCCAATCCGAGCCAGCACATCGCTCAAGTCACCTTGTGGCGCAACAACGCTTACACTGGAGTCTCCCGGTCCGTCTTCCAGGACAAAGCGCACTACACGCAAGGCCGAACTTCTTGGCAAGTCGAGCACTTCGGCGCGCATGTGCCGCTTGTTGCGAACGGAGAGCCAGCCCGCCATGACGGAGAGGAAGGTCTTGGCATACGCCGCAACCTCGGTATGACTGTCCGAAATTGCAGCAGAGAACTCGCGGCCGTTTTCCCATTGCCATCCGGCACGCAGAAGTCCGTCTCGAATGACGACTCGATCGGTGTCACTAAGTCCGTATAAGTCGAAGACAGCTTCATCCAGGGCATCCCAATGCTGCGTGTCGATTTCGCGTTTACGCAGTGCATTCTCTAGTTCCAGTAAGCGTTGCCCCGCTTGCGACTTGGCAGCAGCTATGAAATCGGGAACCGGCAGAAAGCCAACGTCGCGCATCAATAGTTTTCGCTTGTAGATGCCAAACTCAGCGGCCGTCAAACCAAAGAACCACGAGGCTAGTGCGGAACTAAGGATTGCGGCGAGCAAATGCGCCGTTTGCTTATGGGCTACCGGCAGCGATACAGCGAAGAAGGAATCGGTAAAGACAAGATCGCGCTCGGCTACTGCAACCGTAGCTCGCGGATGACCCACCACCATTTCTTTGACGATCAGCAAAGGCGCTCGATAGGTATCGCGCGAGCGGGGCCACTGAGCCTTCGAACAACTGTATGCCGGAAGGTCGTCAGGAATGCGGAAGTGCTGCATGCCGTTGGCCTGCAGTAGCTCTAAGCCATTTATTTCACGGGCATCGCGGGTCTGGTTCGCTGGGCTGCCTTGAGTCAACCCATCGCGGAACTTCGTATCGAGTGATGCCAGTCGTTCGCCCAGGCTTTGATGCTCCGATGTCAGCTCGTCCAACAACAGGAGATCACGGCGACGACCTACCGCAGCGGCCTTCAACTTCAACGGCTGCTTTTCGATCTCGCCAAGACTCAACTTGATGACATCACTGGGCGCTACCTCGAACGAATGGGTTCTCGCGCCGTTTGGCGTCCACGGAATTTGAACGACCGTGACCTGATCTGCTCGCTGCGTCGGCCGATGGCGAGCAAAGAGGATCACTGCCGGCATGGTTGCTGTCTCGAAAAGCCAACTGCATAAGTTGGACAGATTGACCAAGGTGATCGGGGCCAAGGCGCGCATGACATGCAGGGCAGCTGCCATGCCTGTTCCGCTGCGACTGAAGAACGGCGTCGCGCTGAGAATGATGCCAAAGCGCGTCCTCTCATGCGCAAACTCAGCTGCCCGCAGCACGAAGTCCAGCCCCTCTCCCCGCGGCTGTGCAGGCACACCCGCGGTTCTGGTCTTGCGCCGTGCTTCGGTTCCGGCCTGTCCCTTGAAGCTCCAGGGCGGGTTGCCGACAATCAGATCGAACTGCTTCAGTCCCGTCGGGGTCGTCAGTGCCGCCTTCCCTTCTCCATAAAGCTCGACGGTCCGAGCATCGCTAACGAACAAGGTCCGACCTATCAACGGCTGAAACTTCAGCGAATGTGGGGGGTGCGGGTGCGGATCGGGGTCGAGTTCAAGCGCCGCCAAGTACAGGCTGAATGCAGCGACGCGAATGGCGGCTTCACTGATGTCCACCCCGTAGATCTGCTCATAGAGCGTCGAGCGGATCACCTCCCGAGTGGGTGCCTGACCTTGCATGCGCCGATGGACCAAGCGCCGTAACGCCTCGACCAAGAAGACACCGGAGCCGCACGTCAAATCCAGCACCGACTCCCGCCCAGACAGGCCGTCCATGACCTCATCTAGGATCAGCGAGACCGCGGACAGCCGTGTGTAATGTACGCCGTTGCGCAGCGCTTCCGTGCGCTTTCCATCTGGGCGCGGCTCGGCGTGCACGAACTGCTCGTAGATCGAACTGATGAGCTCGACCGGAATGACATCGAACTGGTACGGAAAGAAGCTGAGCTGTCCGTTTTCCGGATCAACGGCCTCGAGGAATTCGGCAACCCGCGTCAAGTGATGAGCGGCGGGTGTCGTCTTGACCGACGAGGGCGGAAACATATCGCCATTGAAGGTCTGGGCCAGCCACTCGAACAGCTTGCTCGTCGCTGATCGGTCGCACAGGATCGCCGGCAACGCGGTGTAGCCGCATATCTTCTTCAGCCGCGCCGCACTGACGATCTCGCGGTCGATCAGATACTGGGTGAAGATCACCCGCCCGATCAAAGCCTGTGCCATACCACGTGCGAGGTTGGCAGCGACTAAATCGCGTTCGAGACGTCCAAGGTCGGACAGGAGTTTTTGATCGACACTGGTCTTGCGATCGACAGCTGGCACTTGGGCCCAGAATTGGCCTGTCTCTATCGCCAGTCTGCCGGCGAGCGCATCCAGTTCCTTGAGCGAAGCGTCGATGTTTTCGAAACGCCGGATCAGGTGCCTCCGGGCATCATCTTCTTTCACGGGCGTGCCGAAACCATTGTACAGGTCGATACGCTGTGGCGAGATCACCCACAGCAATGGCGCGAACCCCTCGTTCCAGACCTCTCGTCGCCACTGGCTGACCAGATCGTCTGTAGGCGTGCTTTGCTCGAATTTGAAGTAGACGGTCAACGACGACGCACTTCGCCACAGCGCGTCTGGAGCAAAAACGCGGCCGTGGCGTAAGGCCCGAGCCTCAGCACCCAGGCGAAGACCACGCGCGGGTTGGCCGTCCGGCATGAAGCCGGTTGCAGCAAGCACATGTTCCAAGGTCGCGGTGTTCACGCCCTACTCCGAATTGCCTCGGGCGGAAACGGTAACGCTATTTGCCTTTGCGTTGGCATGACCGGCAGCATATGCTGTTGAAGCCGCGTGATTAAAGGATCGAGCGGGATGATGAGAGTCGGTTGCGTTGGCGCCGGGCCAACTCCCTCGAGGCCGATGGTGTCGCGCAGGATCGCCGAAGTAGGTGTCACAAACGCCACGGCCCCATTCAGTGCCAGGGCGCTACTGGTGGCCAGCAACCGAAACAACGCGTCGACGCCAGCGCTGACTGTGCCAATATGTACGCCCAATGAGCCAACCAGTTCGTTGGTGACCGCTAGGCCGAGGAGATCAGCAAAGGTGAACCGTGCGGCCTTCCCTGTCTTCGACGCCAAGTAAGGCACGGTCTTACGCCAATGCCGCACCGTCTCGACGGACACGCCGGTCAGGGTACGCATCTGATCCTGAGTGTATTGGATGGCAATGACGGCAGACATTTGCGTTGTCAACAACTAGAAAATGCGCATAGTTTGCCACGTATAGATGTCAAGCTCAACAGATAGAAGCCGAGGCAACTGCCAACAACAGCGGCGATCGTTCCACACTCCCCCCAGCAGCGGTCTTGAAAAAAAGAGGGGCGGGATGCCCCGCCCCGGAGTCAAGTCAACCCGGAGAGGGTCAGTAGTCCATCTCGGGCATCGCGGGGGCTGCCGCCTTTTCCTCCTTCGGCGCTTCCGCGACGGTCGCGTCGGTCGTCAGGATCAGGCTGGCGACAGAGGCCGCATTTTGCAGCGCGGTGCGGGTGACCTTGGTCGGGTCGATGACGCCCATTTCGAGCAGGTCGCCGTAGGCCCCGGTCGCGGCGTTGTAGCCGAAGTTGCCCTTGCCGGCTTCGACCTTGGCGATGACCACCGAGGGTTCGTCGCCGGCGTTGGCGGCGATGGCGCGCAGCGGCTCCTCAATGGCGCGCTGCACGATGCGGATGCCAGCTTCCTGGTCGGCGTTGTCGCCCTTGAGCGCCTTGATCGCGGCACGGGCGCGCAGCAGGGCGACCCCGCCGCCGGGAACGATGCCTTCCTCGACCGCGGCGCGGGTGGCATGCAGGGCGTCGTCCACGCGGTCCTTCTTCTCCTTCATCTCTACCTCGGTGGCCGCGCCGACCTTGATCACCGCGACACCGCCGGAGAGCTTGGCGACGCGCTCCTGCAGCTTCTCCTTGTCGTAGTCGGAGGTAGCGTCCTCGATCTGCTTCTGGATAGCCTTGATCCGCGCCTGGATGGCATCGGCCTTGCTGGCGCCGTCGATGATGGTGGTGTTTTCCTTGTGGATCTCGACGCGCTTGGCGCGGCCCAGGTCGGCCAGGGTCGCCTTCTCCAACTGCTTGCCGGTCTCTTCGGCGATGACGGTGCCGCCCGTGAGGATGGCGATGTCCTCGAGCATGGCCTTGCGGCGGTCGCCGAAGCCCGGCGCCTTGACGGCGGCGACCTTCAGCACGCCGCGCATGGCGTTGACCACCAGGGTGGCCAGCGCCTCGCCCTCGATGTCCTCGGCGATGATCAGGAGCGGCTTGCCGGCCTTGGCCACTTCCTCGAGCACCGGCAGCAGGTCGCGGATCGCCGAGATCTTCTTGTCATGCAGTAGGACGAGCGGTTCATCGAGGATCGCGCACTGCTTGTCCGGGTTGTTGATGAAGTACGGGCTGATGTAGCCGCGGTCGAACTGCATGCCTTCGACCACCTCGAGTTCGTTGTCGAGCGACTTGCCTTCCTCGATGGTGATGACGCCTTCCTTGCCCACCTTTTCCATGGCCTTGGCGATGATGTCGCCGATGGCCGTATCGGAGTTGGCCGAGATGGAGGCCACCTGGGCGATCTCCTTGTTGGCGGCGCAAGGCTTGGACAGTTTCCTCAGCTCGTCGACGACCGTCGATACGGCCTTGTCGATGCCGCGCTTGAGGTCCATGGGGTTCATGCCGGCGGCGACGTGCTTCATGCCCTCCTGGACGATGGCCTGGGCCAGCACCGTCGCGGTGGTGGTGCCGTCGCCGGCGACGTCCGCGGTCTTCGAGGCGACCTGCTTGACCATCTGGGCGCCCATGTTCTCGAACTTGTCCTTCAGCTCGATCTCCTTGGCGACGGAGACGCCGTCCTTGGTGATGGTCGGAGCGCCGAAGCTCTTCTCGATCACGACATTGCGGCCTTTCGGACCCAGCGTGACCTTGACGGCGTTGGCGAGGATGTTGACGCCCTTGACGATGCGGGCGCGGGCGTTGTCATGGAATTGGACTTCCTTTGCTGCCATGTCTTGTCTCCAGTGAAGTCGTCGGGGTCAGGCCGCCTTCTTCATCGAGGCGGCATCCGTTTCGATGATGCCGAGGACATCCTCCTCGCGCATCACGAGA
>JBFLXR010000012.1:0-73252 GCA_040757065.1 Pseudomonadota bacterium | reverse complement strand
CCGCTGTCCGCCTCCCGCAAAAATCCGATGATCTGTTCTTCCGTGAATCGCTTCTTCATGTCCAATCTCCTTTGTGGTTGCGATTGGACTCTAATCTCAGGTGCTACTCAAGATGGGGGGACGTCGGTGCAGCCGGAACTCCTACGTACAAGACTTCACTTTGGAAAGGATAGTGCCATGACTCCGCATTTGATCGAACATATCAGCGAATTTGACATGATGCTGGTTGCAGTCAGCATTGGGTTGATCGGCAGTTTTTCCGTTGCAGTGGCAGTTCTGCCCGGTAAGCTGCAGCAGGCAGCGAAGTTCCTGCTGGGGCTGGCGCTGGTCGGCGGCGTGGTGCAGGGCGCGCTGGCGCTTTCCAATGGCGGCGCGACGCTGGAAAAAGAAATCGCCCAGTTCTGCACCAAGGGTAGTCATTTGTACAACGAAGTGGAATGTAAGGCGCACCGCGACGTGCGCTAACGTCGGTGCAGCAAGCAATAAAAAGCCGGGCAATGCCCGGCTTTTTATTGCTTGCTTTGGTTTATTGCGCAGAGCGCATCAAAACTCTTCCCACTCTTCTTCGGCGTCTTTTTTGCTGCTGCGCATGGCGGTTTTTGCTGCCGGCAGGCTGCTTTCCCCACGTTCCACGCGCTGCTGTAGCGACTTAATGGCCTTGATGGTTTTGTTGGAGAGCTGGAAAAAGTCGCCGCCCAGCTGGTCTAACGCTTCTTGCTGCTTGTGGTCGTGCACGCACTGAACAATCCCGCCGACACTGCGGTGAAACTCCGCGTGGGAATTGCGCAGTGCGCCGTATTCCGGCAGGTGCGCATATTGTTTGGCGGGGCCGTACAGCCACTTGCCGAGATCGCATTTGTCGTCGCAGGAAACCTTGGCGACTTCGAGCTTCTCGTTGCTTTTGCCGCGGATGTAATCCACCAGCCGGCCTTTCCACTTAATGTGCGCGCTTACCGCATCGTCGAAAGAAAAAACGCTGCCGGATTGCGCGACTGCAGGTAAGGCTGCTGCGCGACCGCGCGGCGCAGCCTGCGCGGCAGAGGCATGGCTCGCGCCCGACAGCCGGAAGGTGGACATCAGCCCGGCCAGTTGGTGCGCCTGCTCTTCCATCGACTCGGCTGCCGCAGCGGCTTCTTCCACCAGTGCGGCGTTTTGCTGCGTCACGTCGTCCATCTGGGTAATGGCCTGATTCACTTGCTCGATCCCTGCGCTTTGTTCCGCAGACGCAGCGCTGATTTCGGCCATGATGTCGGTCACGCGCTTCACCGAGGTGACGATCTCTTCCATAGTCTTGCCGGCACGGTCTACCAATGCGGTACCCGCTTCGACTTTTTCTACGGAATCGCCGATCAGACCCTTGATCTCTTTTGCCGCCGCGGCGCTACGCTGGGCAAGGCTGCGGACTTCGCTGGCCACTACCGCGAAGCCGCGCCCTTGTTCGCCGGCGCGCGCAGCTTCCACCGCGGCGTTCAGCGCCAGTATGTTGGTCTGGAAGGCGATGCCGTCGATGACGCTGATGATGTCGACGATCTTGCGCGAGCTTTCGCTGATCGAGGACATGGTACTGACGACTTGTCCGACGACGTCGCCGCCGCGCACGGCGATGTCGGAGGCGCTGGCAGCCAATTGGTTGGCCTGACGAGCGTTCTCGGCGTTCTGCTTCACGGTTGCGGTCAGCTCTTCCATGCTGGAGGCGGTTTCTTCCAGGCTGGAGGCTTGCTCTTCGGTGCGCTGCGACAGGTCGGTGTTGCCGCTGGCGATTTCGCGCGAGGCGGTGTTGATGGTGTCGCCCGCTTCTTTGATGCGGCTGATGGTCTCGGTCAGTTGGGCAACCGTGCTGTTGACGTCTTCCTTGATCTGGCCGAAGGTGCCGTTGTATTCGCCGAGAATGGTTTGAGTGAGGTTGCCTTGCGAAACTTCGCTCAGCACACTGGCGACTTCTTCCAGACTTTCTGCGGTGGTGCTCAGCAGTTGATTCACATCGCGCGACACTTGCAGGAAGAAGCCGTCCTTGCCTTGCAGCTCGATGCGGTTAGTGAAATCGCCCTGCGCGGCTGCACCGATAATGTCGGCGATTTCCTTCTCGATGGCGACTTCGGTGGTGCGGTCTGTCCACTGCGTAACGCGGCCCAGATAGGTGCGCTGTTCATCGTAAATCGGGCTGGGTTGCAGGCGCATATCGCGTCCGGCCATCGGCACATCGAATGTCTTCGGTGCGTCCAGCGGTGCGGCATAGGCGGCGCGCAGTTCCGGGTCTTCAAAGAAGGTGGCGACTTTTTGTCCCATGATGCCTTCCTCGCTGAAGGCGGGGAACTTCTTCTGCATTTCCGCCTGCATCTCGCGGATTTGTTTGCGCATTGCTTCGTTGAAGTAAATCACTTCGTTATGGTGATCGGACACGGTCACGCAGGAAGATACCGAATCCAGCGCCATCTTGATGCGCAATGCATCGGAGGCTTTCTGTTCCGCCTGCCGGAGCGAATAACCCATCTGGATTTGCATGGCGCGGAAGCTGTCGAGCAACTGTCCCAACTCGTCCCCGCGGCCGTCGGTGCTGATCTGGTAGGACAGATCGCCGCCTGCTACCGCCACTGCTGCACGGGTAGCTTTGCGTACCGGGTTCAGGATGTTGCGGATAATCAAATAGGCGATCAGCACACCGATTGCGAAGATGACGGCAATTACCACCAGCATATTACGGTTTTCGCTGCCGATGCGCGCCTCGATGGCATCGGTACGCTTTTTGCCGTCGGCGCTGATTGCCTCGTCCAGCACGTTCAGTGCGGCGTAAATACCCTTGTCGGCACCCTTAATGGTGGCATCGATTTCGTTGATGTTTTTGTTCAGGCTCTTCAGGCGCGCCATTTCATCGACGGCCTGAAGATAGGATGTCCGCCCGGTAGCGATTGCCTGAAGCGCGGTTTGCTCTTCCGGCGTTAAATCAGGCACTTGGGCGAATTCGTCGGCAGTTTTTTCCAGCGCCGCCATGTCTTGATAAAACTTCTCTTTGTAATCGCCGCCGCGAATCAGGAAATTTTTGAAATGGTGGATGCCGTCACCCAGTTCGGTGCGGGCATGATCCAGCAACACGCGCTTTTTCGAGACGGTGGCGCGATATTGGTGCCATTCGTCTTCAAAATTATTCAGACCTTGATAAGCCAGCCCGCCCACGCAGGCCAGCAGAACCAGCATCAGGCCGAAACCCGCAGCCAGACGCTGACCGACCGAGCGACGGCTGATTAAATCTTTCAGGCCCGTCGTCAGCCCGGCTTTTTCCACCTGCCCGTCACGGATGCGCAGACCTTTTGCCCGGCCTTCTCTAAATTTACGGTAAGCCTCGTCGGCAGCGGCGATTTGCTCGCGACTGGGCTTGGTTCGCACCGACATATAGCCGGTGATCCGGCCATCCTGAAACAGCGGCGTGGCATTCGCCAGCACCCAGTAATAATCGCCGTTCTTGCGGCGGTTTTTGACCACGCCCGTCCATGTTTTTCCGGCCTTCAGGTTGTGCCACATATCGGCGAAGGCTTCCGGCGGCATGTCGGGATGGCGCACCAGATTGTGCGGTTGACCGATCAATTCGCGTTCCGCAAACCCGCTGGCTTCGACGAAATTCCGTTCGCAGGAAGTAATGACCCCCTTCATGTCCGTACTGGAAACCAGCATCACGCCGTCCGGCAGTACGTATTCATTATTGGTTACGGGCATGTTGGTGCGCATGCACTCTCCTTCTTCGTGGGAAATTGCTGCGAGTCCGGTGTCCGTGTATCCGGCCCCTGTTTTTTGTGAAGAGTATACTCCTCTGCAAAGAAAGTTCTAGAGCGTGTTGGTCTGCGCGGGCGGGAGAGAATTGTCACGCTTTTGTCATGATGTTGTCATATTCCGTCGGTAAGATACGCACACCTCCTCTCCTCGAGCAGGGTTTCATCTCCCTTCGCCCCGGATTCCCCCATTCGGGGCATTTTTATTTTCGACGCGAAAAAAAACCCGGCGGGGCGGCCGGGGCAAAGGGGTGGTGCGGTATAAAACTCAGGCTTCGCCCAGCACGTGTTTTACATAGGCTTGTGCGTTGCTTTCCAGTTCTTCGTCGGTGATGCCGTACAGTGCGCCTTGCAGTGCGAAGGCGGGTAGGTACTGTCCGCGCACGTATTGCACCGTCATTTGCAGCGGGCGCAGCAATTCGCTCAGGGTAAACTGGTTTTGCGCGCCGGCCTGATAAGCGAACGCCGGGCCGCCGGTGGAAACTGCAATACCGATGGACTTGCCTTCCAGTTTGTCGCCGCCGGGGCCGAATGCCCAACCGTAGGCGAGCACTTGGTCGATCCAGCTTTTCAGGAAGGCCGGGGTGCTGAACCAGAACAGCGGGAATTGCAGAATGATGCGGTCGTGCGCTTCCAGCAGTGCTTGTTCGGCGGGGACGTCGATCTTGCCGTCCGGGTAAGCGGCGTACAGGTCGTGTACGGTAATGCGGTCGGCATGTTGGCGCAGATGTTCCGCCCAGGTGCGGTTAATGCGCGACTGCGCCATGTTCGGGTGGGCGACGACGACCAGCGTTTTCTTGCTCATGTGAATCTCCTGATGAATTATTTCGGCAAATCGGTTCTTGTTCGGTACTCGGTTACGGTATGATACCGTGGCTAAGCCGCGCCGCAAGTAGGGCGCGAAACATTACTTAGTTACCCGGAAGTAACCGGAGAAAGCCATGACCTTGCATCAACCCCACGGAAGCCATGCGCAATGCTGTCCCATCCGCGATGTACTGAATCGTATCGGCGACCGCTGGTCGCTGCTGGTGCTGCATGAACTGGAACACGGCACGTTGCGTTTCGGCGAACTGAAAAAGCGTATTCCCGATATTTCGCAGCGCATGCTGGCGCAGACGCTGCGGCATCTGGAACAAGACGGTCTGGTTTCCCGCGAAGTGTTTCCCACCGTGCCGCCGCGCGTGGAATATACCCTCACGCCGCTCGGCGTTACGCTGCTCGAACGCATGCAGGGGCTGTTCGAATGGGCAGTGGAGAATCACGGAGCCATACGCGCTGCCCGCAGCGCCTATGTCGCCCCGGCTGCGCAGGCAGCACAGTAGGATCAAAACGGCGACCTTGGGTCGCCGTTCGGTTTCTACGGGTGGGAAGGTCACATCCCCGGAAGGCGGTATTTCAACTGCAAGCCGAATTCGTTGGTGTTGTTTTTCGGCTCCCAGACGATGACATTGGTCGGGACGCCGAAGAAAGACAGCCGTGACGTATCGGAATCGCGGATATTCCAATAGTTGTAAAACACGCCGAGCGACCAGTTCGGCGCTTCGTACGTGCTGCTCAGGCGCAGGCCATAGCCCTTGCGCTGTTTATTCACCGGGTCGCTCAGGCCGACCTGCGTATCCGAGAGTGCGGATTTCTGGTTGCCATAAGCCAGATAGTCGAATTCCAGCGAGGTGGAGAGACGCCCATCGTCGCCGGCCTGAAAACGGTGCGTCAGCCCGATGGGGATATACAAATATTCGCTGTAGCGGCGGTAGCCGCGCATGCCTGTGCTGGAAAATCCGCGCAAATCGTTAAACAGCGTGCGGTAGCCCACTCCGGCGTATGGCGTCAGTCCAAAGCTTTCGAAGGCATAATCTTCCCCCGCTACCAGACGGAATTCCCACAGCCGATCCGGCTTGCCAGACATGGTGCCGCTGCCGTTGTAATTCACATTGCCGGTGGCAAAGCGTGCCTCGCCTGATAGATTCCAGCCGTCCAGCCGCTTGGCAAAGCCCGCCGTCAGCCCGAACTTAGAGCCTTTGTTGCTCATCAGACCCGGCTCTTTGTACTGATAATCCAGTGCCTGCACACCCAGTTCGTATTGATCGGTCGTGCCCAGCGCGCCCGGCGGCGCATCGGCCAGCACCGAGCCGGAAACGCCCGTTAAAACAACGGCAACCAGTGTGTTCAGTGCATGCGCTTTCATCGCGATTCCCTCCGTCGGTTGCAGGATAAGCCCGGTACATTTGTCACTATAGCCGCCTCCCGGCGGCGGCACAACCGGCAGGTGCATCTTTCCGGTTCGGTGCCGCAATGTCCGTAAATTCCGACCACGAATAACCCTAAAATTTAATCGTAATGACCCTAAAATATAATTGAAAAAACCTTAAAAAATCATAGCGAAAGACCATGTTAACCACATAGTTGATAAAAATGCTAGGGAATGTATGATGCAATCCGCAGTAAATTAATCAACAATTTCACGAGGGAGAAAAGATAATGAAATTCGTACTGGGAACGATTATTGCCGCCTGCGCGATTCTGGCTGTTTATTTCTGGGAATATAAGGCGAACAAGCGCGCCGCATTCTTTGGCGTCGCCTCTGCCGGCGCAGCACTGACCCTGTTGGGCAGCGTCTTCGCGCACTAATCGTGCCGCACCCGAATGCTTCCCGTCCGGGAAGCATTCGCCCCTCCCGTCGCACCCCTTCCGTTACGCTTTAATCATTGCAATTCCCCGCTGGCCTGAATAAAGTGGCGGCTTGGCGAACTATTGCCGCACAAAACACTCTATAGCCGAGTACATAGCGGCTTACGCCACAACGGAGAAGGCGAACCATGAAAAAATGGGTACGGGAAAACCGGGGATTTCTAATCTTCTTACTGCTGTTCGGCCTGTTCCGCACCGCCATTGCCGACTGGAATCCCATCCCCTCCGGCTCCATGCGTCCCAATCTGCTCGAAGGCGACGTCGTGCTGGTTAACCGCCTCGCCTATGCGCTGAAACTCCCGCTCACCGACATTATCCTGCTGCGCACCGGCGAACCCCATCGCGGCGAAATCGCTACCTTCAGCTCGCCCGCCGACGGCAAACGCCTCATCAAGCGCATCGTTGCCCTGCCTGGCGACCGCGTTGAAATGCGCGGCAAGCAACTCATCATCAACGGCGAATACGCCGATTACGACCTGCTCGGCGAACAAACCGAACCCCTCGGCAACGGCACCAGCATGCCCGCGGTTCGCCTTACCGAACGCTGGCATCACGACAACCCGCGCACCGTCCAATGGCTGCAAGACACCGCGCGCGGCGCAGATTTTGGCCCCGTCACCGTGCCCGACGACCAATACCTCATGCTCGGCGACAACCGCGACAACAGTGCCGATTCCCGCTACATCGGTTTCGTTGCCCGCAACCTCCTCATCGGCCGCGCCGAACGCATCCTCGTATCGGCAGACATACTGGAAAACTGGCATTTGCGCGGGGAGCGCTTCGGGAAGGAATTGGAGTAACGCCGTTCGGTTAGTCGGCGCGTGGGCGCATAGCGGTTGCGCCCTGCCGTGGTGTTTGTCTTATTCTTCTGTTGAAATGCATGCGGGGAGCGGCCCCGCCCGCCGCTCACTTTTTTGCTTCGCCAAAAAAGTAAGCAAAAAAGGCGACCCCGGTTTGCCGCCGCTGCGCGGTGCCCTGCGTCGCTCGAACGAACGGGCGGCTGCGGAACTCGCGCTGCGCGCTCGGGCAGTCCTCGCCGTGATCCCCGTTCGTCCTGCGCGACTCGGCGGCAAACAAGGGGCGCGGGAGGTTGCAGCGGGTTGCGTAGGGGGCACTTTGCGCACCATTATTCAATTGGGCGGTGCGTAGAACGCACCCTACGAGGCTGCACTATCTGGATTGCCATTACAATGCTGCGGTTGCCAAAGGGGCTGCCACCGGTATTAATGCATAGTTTATTATAGTATCCATCATTCCATTGCTCATAGAGTTACCCACACTTGAATACGCCCCTGTCATATTCCTTAAAAAATCATTCGGCCCAGCAAATGCCTCAGTAAGCGTATCTCCAGGCTTCCCAGGGAATGAAGGACTGAGCTGTTCCCGCCGCAAGTGAGACGAGTGCCGCAGGCGCGGCAACAGCCAGCACTACAATGGCTCGGCCCCATTTGCCACGGTTTTTTATGAATCAGCAGCCCCTGCTTCAGAAAATCGTGCGGCTCAGAAAACCGAAACTTCTACAATTTCCTTACTTTGATAACTTTTCAAATTGCAGCCTCACCCAACCTCTATTTCTATGCTTAAAAATGAAAAATGAAGAAACCGTAACATCAAACTCATAATCAACCAATAGCCTATTACCCTCTTTGCTTAATTTGTATTTATGCTTAGACTGAGACGATGATCCATCTGTATAACCACTACTTTGAACTTCCGTAACAATACCATCTGGATGACAATGTACTCCTACAATACTTCCATATGGGTAGATATCACCCGAGTCCGACACAACGCCAATATCGACAGAACTTGCTGCCTGATTGAATGCAAGTGCAACACCGATACGCCTCACAGGTTGCGTTGCAACATTCTTGAAACGCATGAAATACTCAAAGAAAGCTTCAGGCCAAGCATCAAACCCACCTCCAGAGACTACCCTACCCGATAGGTTATATTGCCCATTAATCAGACAACTATGACCTTTATCGCCAAGGTCAAGATTCCCTCCCACATCACCGGCAAGGACCTCTCCACTCCACGCAGCCCCAATAACCAAACCAGCCCCAATAAATTGTTTTAGATTAAGCGCTCTCATTTTTGGGTCACATTATTTACCACCTCCATCCCTTGGCTAGCTGTCATGATGATAGCTGACACCGCCAAAGGCGCGGCAGGTAAAACTAACGCATAATTTTTTATCTCGTCCCACACACTTTCACCCCCGGTAAATGTCTTACTATATCCATTCTCCCAATATGAGCCAGTTGTATTTCTAAAGTAATCGTGCGGACCAGCAAAGGCTTCGTTAATAAAATCTCGCGCACTACCGGGTGAGCAGACAGTCCCAAGAAACATCGGCTCATCGTCCCCAGGCTTAATCGGACCTTTACATCCACCCATTGTCGAAGCACAAGATGCATCAGAAATTATCTTATTTATAGCATCCCTATACCCTTTGACCCACAAGTCGCTGCACTAACTGGACTGCACAGGTAGAAATCTATAGCGCCCTTTTGCAGAGTTCCCATGCCAGAATAATAAAAGCAGTTGATGCTTGGACATATATGTCGCACCAATAATTAATGCACCATCAGCGTCCTTCGATAAGACATACTGGTGGTCTGATTTATAGCGTTCGCCATCTGAATACTCCTCGTATTTCCAAGAAAGCGATAGCCCTTTTGCGGCACAGCTATGCAGGACGAGCTTTTCAAGCCTGGGATCAGTTCGCAATCCCTTTATGCTGTGCATTTTAATGTCGAGGCTATTGTTTTCCGCATTGTGCAACAGCTCTACCGTTGTAGGGTCACCCCATAATCTAGGTGCCGCTTACTGAATTGCAGTTGGACATGGGGTCGTGGCTTTCATGCTCGCCCGCCACTGCATTGGCAAAACATAACGTCAAGATTGCCGCCCACATCAGCCGCCACATCGTCATTGCTATTCCCTTTGGTTGATGGCAGAGTTAGCATCCCTTGGTGCGCCGGATGTTTGTCTCTAAAACCATCCGGCGCATATCCGTATGGCTTATGCAGTCTGTTTGGCTTTCCATTCATCGGTTAGCAGGCCGGCGTATCCCCAATCTTCTTCATTGATTTCCTGAATGACGATATGCGTATGCTCGGGCTTTTTTCCGAGGACGCGCACGAGCGAGTCGGTGATGTCTTTAACGAGTTGGGCTTTTTGCTCGCGCGTTGCGCCCTTTGTGATCTGCAAATTTACGTATGGCATTTCATGCGCCTTGCAAAGTGGTTGATGGGTAGTCGGTAAACCGAGTGCAATCGTATTGCACTCTAGCTTAAAAAGAAACGGGGGCATTGCCCCCGTTGCTGTTGCTTGCGCGCTGCTCGCTTATTCGCTGTCGAGTCCGGCAAGGACCATTTCGGCGGCGCGGAGGACGGCGCGGGCTTTGTTTTGGGTTTCGGTCCATTCGCTGTCGGGGATGGAGTCGGCGACGATGCCGGCGCCAGCCTGAACGTAGAGCATGGCGTCTTTGATGAGGCCGGTGCGCAGGGCGATGGCGAGGTCCATGCCGCCGTTGAAGCCGAGGTAGCCGACTGCGCCGGCGTAGATGCCGCGTTTGCTGGGTTCGAGTTCGTCGATGATTTCCATGGCGCGCACTTTGGGTGCGCCGCTGACGGTACCGGCGGGGAAGGTGGCTTTGAGGACGTCGATGGCATCGAGTCCTGCTTTGAGTTTGCCTTCGACGTTGGAGACGATGTGCATGACGTGGGAGTAGCGTTCGATCACCATTTTTTCGGTGAGGCGGACGCTGCCGTGCCGGGCGACGCGGCCGGTGTCGTTGCGGCCGAGGTCGATCAGCATGAGGTGTTCGGCCAGTTCTTTCGGGTCGGCGAGCAGTTCTTGCGCGAGCGCTTTGTCTTGTTCGGCGGTTTTGCCGCGCGGGCGGGTGCCGGCGATGGGGCGCACGGTGACGGTGTCGTCTTCCAGTCGCACCAGAATCTCCGGCGAGGCGCCAACTACGTGGTGGTCGCCCATGTCGTAGTAGAACATGTAGGGCGAGGGGTTGAGGCTGCGCAGGGCGCGGTAGAGCGAGAGCGGGGCAGCCGGGAAGGGCTGCGCCATGCGTTGCGCCAGTACGACTTGCATGATGTCGCCGTCGAAGATGTAGCGCTTGGCTGTTTCAACCGCTTGCTTGAAAGGTTCTTCGCCGAATTCGGAATAGGCTTCGCCGCCGTGCATGGCCGGGGCGCGCGGGATGGCGACCGGCTGGCGCAGGCGTTGCAGCAGGGCGTGCAGTTGCTGACGCGCCAGTGCGTAGGCATCGGCGTGTTCCGGGTTGGCGTAAACGATGAAGGTGATCTTGCCGGCGAGGTTGTCCACCACTGCCAGTTGTTCGGTGAGCATCAGCAGAATGTCCGGCGTGCCGATGGCATCCGGCTTTTGCGTTCCCGCCAGCCGCGGCTCGATATAGCGCACGGTGTCGTAGCCGAAATACCCTGCCAGACCGCCGGTGAAGCGCGGCAGGCCGGGCAGCGGCGCAACGCGGAAACGGGCGCGGTATTCCTGAATGAAGTCCAGCGGGTTTTCAACCCCGTGCACGGTTTCGGTCGCGCCGTGGGTGAGCGTGACTTGCTTGCCGCGCACGGTGATGCGTACGTCGGCGGGCAGGCCGATAAAGGAATAGCGTCCGAAGCGTTCGCCGCCCTGCACCGATTCCAGCAGGTAGGAATACGGGCAATTGGCCAGCTTGAGATAAACCGACAGCGGGGTGTCGAGATCGGCGAAGGTTTCCGCAACCAAAGGAATGCGGTTATAGCCTTGCGCGGCGAGTTGGTTGAATTCTTGTTCGGAAATCGGGTGCAGCATTTAAAAACTCCTCAAAAACAGATCATCGCAATGCGGCTGCGGGGCATCCCAAGGCGTTTTCCGATGATCTGTGCATGGAAAGGAAAACGCGCGCAGCCGGGTCGGGGCGGCGGTGAAGTTCACCATCGCCAGCCGGCGATTGCTCTCCAGATTTTGAGGGGTTTCGTTTGCATAAGGTTCAGGCGCGTTTGATCAGCGGCAGCACGCCGGACAAATCGGGAATCACAGCGTCGATGTCCAGCGTTTCGACCGGTTCGCCGTGATTATAGCCGTAAGGCACGCAGATAATCGGGCAGCCGGCGGCACGTGCGGCTTGCGCATCGCTCAGCGAATCGCCCACCAGCAGCAGCTGTTCGATCGGGCAGCCGAAAAACTTCGCGGCGTGCAGCAGCGGCAGCGGGTGCGGCTTCTTTTCCGGCAGGGTGTCGCCCGCCAGCACGATGTCGAAATACTTCGCCATCCCGGAGTGCTGCAAAATCGGGTCGGTATAGCGCATCACTTTGTTGGTGATGCAGCCCAGACGGAAACCGGCTGCCTGCATAGCGTCCAGACCTTGCACCACGTTCTGGAACGGCTGGCTTTGGCAGGCCAGTTCGGTGTAGTGCTTTTCGAAAATCGGCAGCGCTTCGTCGAACAGCGCAGCGTCCGGCTCGGCGTACATATCGCCGGTCAGGGCGCGTTTTACCAGCCAGTGAATGCCGTTGCCGATGTAGCTCATCAGCAAATCTTGCGAAACGGGCGCACGCCCCATGTCGCGCAGCATGCGGTTGGCGGATTCCGCCAGTTCCGGGGCGGTGTGCAGCAACGTGCCGTCCAGATCGATCACGATCGCGGAAACGGCAACGGGGAACGGCAGTGCGCTGCGAATTTGAGCTTGTTGCATGGTTATTCCTTGCGTCGTCCGGCAGTGCCGGGCGGCTGAATTCTTAGTGAGCCTTCATCTTCTGACCGAGCACCTTGGTGCTGGGCGGTTCCGACGGCTTTTTATCTTCGGCCGGCTTCTCCTCGGCTTTTTCGTCCTTCTTCGCCTCTTCGTCTTTACCCTCGCCATGTGCTGCGGCGCTTTCCGGAGCGAGCGGCGGCGGGTTAATCATGTTGGCGTCGATCGCGCGGTTCTTGATGTCCTGATCGGCTTTTTTCCAGCCGTCCAGAATCAGCGCGGGGCTTTGCGCTTCGTTTTCCTTCATGCAGGCTTCCGGCGCCTTTTGCGAGACGCGGCAGGCGTAGCCTACCGCGACCGCGTCTTTGCTTTTTTGATCTTGTTCAGGGTTTTTGCCGGTGAGCTTGTCGCAGCCCGCCAGCGCCAGCAAACCGATCAGCAAGTAAGACGCCGGACGCATGGCCTTAGCCCTTTTTGACTTTCGCCAACTCGGCGCGCATTTCGCCGATGATGGTGTCGTAACGGTTCGGGTCGGCTTCATTGCGCTTGCCGAATACGGCGGAGCCAGCCACGAAGGTGTCCACACCGGCTTCCGCCACTTCGCGGATGTTGGCCGGGCCGACGCCGCCGTCGATTTCCAGCAGGCAGTTATAACTGCCCGCATCGATCATTTGACGTACCTTACGTGCTTTGTCCAGCACGTGGGGGATGAATTTCTGACCGCCGAAACCGGGGTTCACCGACATCAGCAATACCATGTCCAACTTCGGCAGGGTGTATTCCAGCACGTCCAGCGGGGTGGACGGGTTGAACACCAGACCGGCTTTGCAGCCGCTTTCTTTAATCAGGCCGATGGTGCGGTCGATATGTTCGGAAGCTTCCGGGTGGAAGGTGATGAACGTTGCGCCGGCCTTAGCGAAATCGGGAATGATGCGATCCACCGGTTTAACCATCAGATGCACGTCGATGGGTGCGGTGACGCCGTGCTTGCGCAGGGCTTCGCACACCAGCGGGCCGATGGTCAGGTTGGGCACGTAATGGTTGTCCATCACGTCGAAATGCACGATGTCGGCGCCGGAGGCGATGACGTTATCGACTTCTTCGCCCAGCTTGGCGAAGTTGGCGGAAAGAATGCTCGGAGCGATTTGATACATGACAGTCCTTAACACAAATGTTGCGAATATTGATTACATACGCATTTTACACGAAATGCAAAAATGCGCAGGGCAATGCGGCGCAGGGCGGTTTGCCCCGGCGGGGGTGATATATTAAAATATACTAATGGATATGGAAAAGAGTAATAAAAAAGTGTGCAATCCGCTCGAAGAGGGGATGCAGTGCACGCTGTTCGAGTCGGTGGGCGATCCGATTCTGGTGGTGGATCAGGAAACCCGTAAATTCGTGGAAGCGAATGCGGCGGCCTGCAAGCACCTCGGGCGCAGCCGCGAGGAAATTCTGCGACTCGGCCCGGTGGACATCGACGATGCTGACTCGGCCTCCAAAGTTGCCGAGCGCATGGCGTTGCTCAAGCGCGACGGCGAAGCCACCTTCGAAGCGGTACAGGTTCGCGCCGATGGCACGCATGTGTCGGTGGAAATGCATATCGCACCGTTACTTATAATGGCCGCCCGGCCTTTCTGAACGTCTGCCGTGATATTACCGAACGCAAACAGCGCGAGCTGGAATACGGCGCGATGGTGCAAGCCTCGATGGACGGATTTTATGCGGTCGATCCCAATACGGCGCGCATTCTGGATTTGAACGATGCTTATTGCGAAATGGTCGGCTACAGCCGTGAAGAGCTGCTGACCATGCGCATCAACGATCTGGAAGCGATCGAGTCGCCGCAAGAAACTGCGGCGCATATCCGGAAGATCGTGGAAAACGGTTATGACCGTTTCGAGACGCGCCACCGCCGCAAGGATGGCACGCTGATCGATCTGGAAGCCAGCGTGCGTTATCTCGATGTGCGCGGCGGCGTGTTTTTTACTTTTATGCGCGACATTACCGCCCGCAAGCGCGCGGAAGAAGAGCTGAAAATCGCCTCGACGGTGTTCCAGTTCAGCAATGCGGCGATTATGGTCACCGACGAGTCGAACCGCATTGTCAGCGTGAATCCGGCCTTTACCGAGATCACCGGCTACGAGTTTCATGAGGTAATCGGGCAGATGCCGAGTCTGTTTAAGTCTCCCCGGCAGACGCCGGAGCTGTACGAGCAGATGTGGCAAGCCCTGAACCGCGACGGCTATTGGGAAGGCGAGTTGTGGAACCGCCACAAGAACGGGCGCGATTATGCCGAATTTCTGACCATCAGCACGATTCTGGATAAGCACGGCGAATTGTACCGCCGCGTGGCGGTGTTCACCGACATTACCGAGAAGAAGCATGCTTCCGATCTGATGTGGCGGCAGGCGAACTACGACCATGCGACCGACCTGCCCAACCGTCGCCTGTTCTTCGACCGGCTGGAGCAGGAAATCAAGAAATGCCACCGCAGTCAGCAGTCGCTGGCGCTGTTCTTCCTCGATCTCGACCGCTTCAAGGAGGTGAACGACACCCACGGCCATGACATCGGCGACAAGCTGCTGCGGCAGGCCGCGCTCCGCATCAACAACTGCGTGCGCGATACCGACACGGTGGCGCGTATGGGCGGCGACGAATTCACGGTGATTCTTTCCGGTCTGACCGAAACGACCCGCGTGCGCGCTGTGGCGCAGAATATCCTGAATGCGCTGGTGCAGCCGTTTTCCATCGAAGGCATCGAGGCCGAGGTGTCGTGCAGCATCGGTATTGCGCTGTACCCGCTCGATGCGCCCGATCAGGACGCGTTGATCAGGCGTGCCGACGCCGCCATGTACGCCGCCAAGAGCGAAGGGCGCAACCGCTTCAAGTTCGCTTGAGCCGCCGCGCGCGAAATGCGCGATAATGCGCCGCATTCTAAATCTGGAGACGGCGCATGAAATTCGGTTGGTTAGTGTTGGCGGGCGTGTTGGCGGGGTGTCAGACGGCAGCGGTGAAGGATACCGCCAAGGAAACGCCCAAGCCGCCGCCCGCGCAATGCCAGTGCCCGCCTGAAAAACCGCCCGTCGCCGCTGTGCCGCAGCCGGTATTCGTTCCTGCCGGCTGGGAAAGTCTGCCCGACTGGGGCGCGCTCAATCTGGCGAATTCCTGGCAAGCGTTCCAGCAAAGCTGCAAAGCCCTCAGCAAGAAAAAGGGCTGGCAGGAAGTGTGCGCCCAGTCCGGCCAGGTGGATGCCGCCGATAACGCCGCGCAACGCGCTTTTTTCGAAGCCAACTTCACGCCTTATCAGATTCGCACTGCCGAAGGCGGTGAAACCGGCCTGATTACCGGCTATTACGAACCCTTGCTGAAGGGCGCGAAGCATAAGAGCGCACGCTTCCGCTACCCGCTGTATGCCGCGCCGGACGATTTGCTGGAAATCGACCTCGGCGAAGTCTATCCGCAACTCAAAGGCATGCGCCTGCGCGGACGGCTGAAGGGCAAGCGCGTGGTGCCGTATTACAACCGCGCCGAAATCGATGCCGGCGCCGCTGCACTGAAAGGGCGTGAGCTGTGCTGGGTGGAAGATCCGGTCGAGCTGTTCTTCCTGCAAATTCAGGGCTCCGGGCGCATCGAATTGCCCGATGGGCAGGCGCTCAAAGTGGGGTATGCCGACCAGAACGGCTTCCCTTATGTGTCGGTCGGTAAAAAGCTGATCGAAATGGGCGAACTCAAGCCGGAAGAAGCCTCGATGCAGGGCATCAAGGCGTGGGGGCAGCGCAACCCGGATAAACTGCCCGCCTTGCTCGGACAAAACCCGAGCTACGTTTTTTTCCGCGAATTGCCCGGTCATCTCACTGCGCCGCTCGGTGCGCTGGGTGTGCCGCTCACCGGCGGCTACAGCATTGCGGTGGATACCCGCGTCGTGCCGCTCGGTGCGCCGGTGTTGCTCGCCACCACCGAGCCGAATTCCAACACCCCGCTTAATCGCCTGATGCTGGCGCAGGATACCGGCGGCGCGATTAAGGGCGTGATTCGCGCCGATTTCTTCTGGGGCTTCGGCGAAACCGCCGCTGCCAACGCCGGGCGCATGAAACAGCAAGGCCGGATGTGGGTGTTTTTCCCGAAGGGGTTGGAGCCGGGCGGGAGCGGGACGGCGAACGGCAGCGGAAGCTGAACGGGACGCATCAAATGCAACAGGGCGAGGATGTCTCGCCCTGTTCGTTTCAGCGGGTAGAAAGGCTTACTTGGTTGCGTCAGCCACGCATTTTTTGGTGAAGCTGTTCTTGGCCGCGCCTTTCAATTTCTTTTCGGCAGCCTGTGCATCGCAGCTTTGCTTGGCGGTGTCGGCCTTGGCATCGCGTTCGCATTTCTTCATGAAACTGTTTTTAGCTGCGCCGGCCAGTTTCTTTTCGGCGGCTTTGGCGTCGCAGGCGGCATCTTCGGCATAGGCGGTTTGCGCGGCGAAGAAGGCAGCGATCAGGACGTAAACGAGTTTTTTCATGGTGGCTCCCGCAGTGGTTGATGGAGCGGGTAAGCCTAATCGTGTGTGCGGCACTTAAGCAATAAGCGTGATGCTTAACTGTGCTGAGTGCGGCTCGATTCAACTTTTTCTGCGCGATGCCGCTAATAAACCTACAATTCAGGGAGGATCGCGCAAAATGGCGCGAAAATCCCCTGTAAACATTTACGCAAATAGATTTTGGTGTAATATAGGCGTGAATATGCCGGGCGCGGTCGGAAATATCCGGTCGGGCGGGGTGTACGATAATAATCAATGAGCGAATATCAAGGAGAAATCATGAAGAAGGTACTCATCGCTGCGGTGTTGGCTAATTTGTTGGCGGCTTGCGCAAGCGACAAGCCCAAGGCGCCAGAACAACCCGCTGCGGCGCCGGCTCCGCAAGCTGCTGCTCCCGCCGCCAAGCCGGTGGTCGATCCGCTGAACGATCCGAACAATGCCGATCTGGCTAAGCGCAGCACGTATTTCCCGTTCGACGTTTCGGCCGTGCAGGCAGAGGACAAGGCCATGCTGGAAGCGCATGGCAAGTACCTGAAATACCGTCCGCACCGTAAAGTGCGCGTGGAAGGCAACTGCGACGAGCGTGGCAGCAATGAATACAATCTGGCGCTGGGTCAGCGTCGCGCCGACAGCGTGAAAAAAGCGCTGCTTGCCAACGGTGCGAAGGCTGAGCAGGTCGATACGCTGAGCTACGGCGAAAGCAAGCCGAAGGCGGAAGGCCATAACGAAGAAGCCTGGAAGCAGAACCGCCGCGCAGACCTGAACTACGACGCCGCGAAGAAGTAATCCGGCCGACTGTTGCGCAAAGGCGCCGTCGGCGCGAGCCGACGGGGCCTCGTGTTTTCGGAGTATGACAGTTTTGTCATAATCGGCGTTTGCCCGCGCAATACGGTTAAAATAACGCTTATGAATAAGCTGGTTCTGATTGCCTTTTCTCTGTTGTTGCCGACCCCGGCGTGGGCGGCGCGTCCGTTTGTGACCGACGATGCGCGGCTGACCAAGGCCAATAGTTGCCAGTTGGAAAGTTGGACGCGCAGTTATTCCGGCAGTCGTGAATATTAGGCGTTGCCTGCCTGCAATTTCGGCGGAAATTTCGAAATTACGGCAGGCGGCGGGCGGGCGAATACGACCGGCGGTGCGGCAACCACCGATTATGTATTGCAGATGAAAACCTTGCTGCGCCCGCTGGAGCCGAATAACTACGGCATTGGATTTGCGGCGGGTCTGGTACGCCATCCCGATGTGAATCCCGGCCCCAATCTGCTGGGCAACCGCTATGCCTATGTGCCCCTGTCGCTGTCGCTCGACAACGATGCCGTTGTGCTGCACGCCAATCTCGGCTGGCTGCGCGACCGGGCGACCCGGCGCGACAATCTGACATGGGGAATCGGCGGCGAGTTTCAGCTATTGCCGCGTCTGACGGCGATTGCCGAGGTGTTCGGCGATAACCGCGTGCAACCGTACAGCCAAGTCGGGGCGCGCTTCATGCTCGTGCCCGATATCGTCCAGCTCGACGCGACGACCGGACAGCAATTCAACGGTCCGCGCACCAGCCGCTGGGTGTCGTTCGGGCTGCGGCTGACGCCGGACCGGTTGTTTTAGCCGGCTATTTCTTTCTGCGCAAATCCGCTGCAATCGCGGGCATGACATTGTCGAGCGCGCGCACCAGTCGCTTGTCGGGGTGGCGACGGAAGTCTTCGATATACCCCCAATACTTGAGCTTGTTGTCTTCGAAGGCCAGCAGATACAGGCTTAGCTCCATGCCGTTATTCAGGTTGTAGCGCTGAAATGTATAAGAGACGCCTTCGACGGCGGTCGGATAGCTGGAGAGCGGGGCTAATTGCAGCGTGCGCTCGCTTTCGACCGGCGTCATGCCCAGATTCAGGCCGACCAATTGATTGTGGTGAATTTGCGGCAGGGCGCAGGCCGTCAGCAGCAGCGCGCAGACGGCGATCAGTGTGGTGCGAATGGCATACGGCTTCATCGTGTCCCCCGCTTATTTCTTTTTCTCGGCAACCGCCTTGGCGTGCGACTCCTTCAAGGCCGGCATCATGGCGCTGACCGATTCATCCGGGCTGCGGCTCAGCTCTTCGACCAGCCCCCATGCGACCAGCTTTTTCGTGCCGGTGTTGTAGACCACCACATAGGGGGCGGTGACCGCAACGGTGTAGAAAACCGGGAAGCAGCCGTATTGTGTGCAGGACATGGACATTTCCTGCTTCGAGCCGGTTTGCAGGTTGTAGTGGCGCGCCCGGAAATGCTTATCCTGAAAATCGAACTCGTGCGTGGCGGTAACCGTGGCTTTGCCGAAGACTTTTTCAACTTCGTCGGCGGGGGCGTCTTGCGTCAGCTGAGCGGTTTGGCCGCGCTGCAAAGGCACGGCAGCGCAAGCGGTCAGCGCAGCCAGCAGCACGGCTGCGAACAGTCTGCGAAATAACATAGCGAATAACTCCCTGATTGGTGATGTTGTTGTTTTAATCCGGTGCGAACCGAATGTCCGTCAAGCATAACCGAATCGCCGCATTTGCGAACCTGGTAAAGTAGCTAGGGGTGCTCTTAATGCATCGGCGCCGCGTTGCGGTGTAGGCTCATATGCGCAGCATGTGACGCCGGAACCAAAGTCCGGGCTCCGGGCTTTTCTCGCTGTTTCAAAATATTGCATTCCCCTCCGTGTTAGAATTCCCGCCGAAGCTGGCCAGACAGTTGCCGCGTCCGTTAGGGCGGGGAGGACAACGTCGGCGCTTCGGCGCCGCGTTGCGGTGTAGGCTCATATGCGCAGCATGTGACGCCGGAACCAAAGTCCGGGCTCCGGGCTTTTCTCGCTGTTTCAAAATATTGGATTCCCCTCCGTGTTAGAATTCTCGTCGAAGCTGGCCAGACAGTCGCCGCGTCCGTTAGGGCGGGGAGGAAAGTCCGGGCTCCAGAGAGCAGGATGCCGGTTAACGACCGGACACCGTGAGGTGATGAACAGTGCCACAGAGAATAGTCTGCCTAAGCCCCGCAAGGGGCCGGCGAGGGTGAAACGGCGGGGTAAGAGCCCACCGCGGACGCGGTAACGCGGACGGCACGGTAAACTCCATCCGGAGCAAGACCAAATAGGCAGGCTATGACGTTGCTCGCGTCGCCTGCGGGTAGGTTGCTTGAGTGTGCGGGTAACTGCGCGCCTAGAGGAATGACTGTCCACGACAGAACCCGGCTTACCGGCTGGCTTCACCCATTTTAATGCGTCTTTTTGAGGTTAATTTCCTCGTCGGTCAGCGCGGGGTCGGTTCCGCCATCGTTTCAATTTCAAATCTCTTCAGTTGTGAATTTTGCTGTTTTCTCTTCCACAGTGGGTGATCCCTCACAGTAGCCCGTTTTGTTGCAATGCTCACAGTTGGCTTGAGGTATTTTTCGCAACTGCTTATTTATTTTGACAATTCTTAAATCTGAGAAAATTGCGCTAACTCTTTGTCTCCAAACGAAAAAAAGCGATTTTTCCCTTGACCGACCCCGGTTTTTTCAATATAGTGGGGCCAAGTGGTGAAAAGTGGGTTTTTGTGGGATTTTTTGAGGGATAAGCGTGTTTCAGGGAGCGGCGCAACTCAATTTGGACGGCAAGGGGCGGCTGGCGATACCGAGCAAGTATCGCGACATGCTGCTGTCTGCTTGCGCCGGTCAAATGGTGGCAACGGCGGATGCCGACGGCTGCCTGCTGCTCTATCCGCAACCCGAATGGCTGCCGATCCGCGACAAGCTGATGAAGCTGTCTGCGTTCAATCCGAAGATTCGCGCCCTGCAACGTTTTCTGGTGGGTTACGCCGAAGATGTGACCATGGATGCTGCCGGTCGGGTGCTGCTCTCTCCAACCCTGCGTGATTACGCCAAGCTGGACAAGCATGTGATGCTGGTCGGGCAGGGCAATAAATTCGAAGTGTGGGACGACGCGCGCTGGCAAGCGCTGCACCAGAATATCGCCGGCTTCAGCGACGGGGATCTGCCCCCCGAGCTGGAGGGCTTTACTCTGTGAGCCATGTCACGGTTCTGTTGAATGAAGCAGTCGATGCGCTGAGCCTGCGCCCCGATGGGGTGTATGTGGACGGCACGTTCGGGCGCGGCGGCCATAGCCGATTGATTTTGCAGCGATTGGGCGCGAAGGGGCGCCTGATTGCTTTTGACAAAGACCCGGCGGCGATTGCCGAGGCTCGCAGTATTCAAGACCCGCGCTTTGCGATAGCGCACAGCGGGTTCGATCAGATGGCGGCGGTGCTGGACGGCATGGGAGTCGGGCAAGTGGACGGCGTGCTGTTCGATCTGGGCGTCTCGTCGCCGCAGTTGGACGATGCGCAGCGCGGTTTCAGTTTTCGGTTCGATGCGCCGCTGGATATGCGCATGGATACCAGCCGCGGAGAAACGGCAGCGGAATGGCTGGAAACAGTCGAAGAGAAATTGTTGGGAGAGGTCATCAGGGAATATGGCGAGGAACGGTTTGCTAAGCAGATTGCAAGGGCGCTTGTTGCTGCGCGCACGCAAGAATCAGTGCGCACCACGCGGCAGCTCAGCGAAATCGTTGCCCGCGCTGTCCGCACGCGCGAACCCGGGCAAAATCCGGCGACGCGCACCTTTCAAGCTATACGGATTTATCTCAACCGCGAACTCGAAGAGCTTGCGGATGTGTTGCCGCAGTGCGTTAACCGTCTGAAAACCGGGGGCAGGCTGGTCGTGATTAGTTTCCACTCGCTGGAAGATCGCATCGTGAAGCACTTCATGCGCGACATGGCGCAGGGGGATAAGCTTCCGCGCAATCTGCCGGTGCGCGCTGCCGACATTCCGCAGGGCAAGCTGCGCCTGATCGGCAAGGCCGTGCGCGCCGCCGAAGCCGAAGTGGCGGCAAACCCGCGCGCGCGCAGCGCCGTGATGCGCACAGCCGAACGTACGGAGGCGCCGGTATGAGCCGCCTCAATCTATTGCTGCTGGCGGTCGTGATTTTGTGTGCGCTCAGCGTCATCACTTCGCAGCATCAGGCACGCAAGCGCTTTATCGAGCTCCAGCAGGAAAAAGACCGCGCCCAGCAAATGGAAGTGGAATGGGGGCAGTTGCAGCTGGAACAGCGCACCTGGGCAATTCCGTCGCGCGTGGAAAAAATCGCTGAAAGCCAATTGAATATGCAATTGCCCGCACAGTCGCAAGTGCGCTACGTGCATGCGCGTACTCCGACGGGAGGCCGTCCGTGAGATATGCCCACGCGACAGCCGGAGCCGCCCGTCGCGGGCGGTTGCATGTGCCGGAAAAGCTGGTGCTGCCGGGTTGGCGCGCCCGCTTGCTGTTTCTCGGTTTGATGCTGGGCATGGGCAGCTTGCTGGTGCGCGCGGTGTACCTGCAACTGGTGCAGGATGAATTTCTGCAACGCAAAGGCGATGCGCGTTACGCGCGCGTGATCGACATCAGCGCCCATCGCGGCATGATTACCGACCGCTACGGCGAGCCGCTCGGCATCAGCACCCCGGTCGAGTCGGTGTGGGCCAGCCCGGAAGACATGGAAATGTCCGCAGCGCAGCGCAAGCAACTGGCGCGCATTCTGGGCATGACCGAAACCGAGTTGAACAAAAAACTGGCGGATACCAGCCGCGACTTTGTGTATCTCAAGCGTCAGTTGCCGCCTGAAGACGCCGCCAAAATCGTCAAGCTGGGCATCCCCGGCATTTCGCTGCGCCGCGAATACCGCCGCTTCTACCCGGCGGGCGAAGTGACTGCCCATCTGCTCGGCTTTACCGATCTGGACGACAACGGACAGGAAGGCATGGAGCTGGTGCTGCAAAACAAACTCGGCGGCAAAGTGGGCAACCAGCGCGTGATTAAAGACCGCCGCGGCCACATCGTCGAAGACGTGGTCAGCCTGCGCGCGCCCAAGCCGGGTGCCGACATGGCCTTGTCGGTCGACAGCAAACTGCAATATCTGGCTTACCGCGAAGTGAAGCTGGCTGTGGAACAGCACAACGCCAAGGCCGGCTCCATCGTGGTGCTGGATGCCCGCAGCGGCGAAGTGCTGGCGCTGGCGAACTACCCCAGCTACAACCCGAATAACCGCGCGCGCCCCGCGCCGCAAGTGATGCGCAACCACGCCGTCACCGATTTGTTCGAACCCGGTTCCACCATGAAGCCGATCACGGCGGCCTCCGCGCTGGAAACCGGCAAGTACAAGCCGAATACGCTGATTAACACCGAGCATGGTGCGCTGGTGGTCGGCGGGCATCGTATCCGCGATACCCACCCGGACGACATGCTGACTGTGGCGCAAGTGATTCAGAAGTCGAGCAACGTCGGCGCAACCAAGATGGCGCTATCGATGGAACCGGAAGTCTTTCACCGTTTCCTGAGCAATGCCGGCTTCGGCGAACCCACCGGCAGCGGCTTCCCCGGCGAAGCGAACGGCAAACTGCGTCCCTATAAAACCTGGCATCCCATCGAACAAGCCACCATGTCCTACGGCAACGGCATTTCGGTGAACCTGCTGCAACTGGCCCGCGCTTATACCGTGTTCGCCAATGACGGCGAAATGATCCCCGTATCGCTACTCAAGCAAGACGGTGCGCCGACCGGCAAGCGTGTGTTCTCCGCCGAAACCGCCCGCTCGGTGCGCGAAATGATGGAGCTGGTGGTGCAGCCCGGCGGCACCGCGCCGCTGGCGCAGATTCCCGGCTACCGCGTGGCGGGCAAGACCGGTACAGCGCACAAGCTGGACGGCGGCCACTACGTGAACCGCTACATCGCGTCCTTCGTCGGACTGGCTCCGGCTTCCAATCCGCGCCTGATCGTTGCGGTGATGATTAACGAACCGGCAGGCGCGCAGTACTACGGCGGTCAAGTGGCCGCCCCGGCTTTCAGCAATGTGATGGGCGCTGCGCTACGTCAACTGAAAATACCGAACGATGCGCCGCTGAATAATGTGCTGAAGCCGCCCGCAGAAATCGTGGAGGAGGAAGTATGAGCTTCCGTCTGAGCGATCTGGACAAGCTGGGCGTAGCGATTACCCGTCTGGCAACCGACAGCCGTACCGTGCAGCCCGGCGACACCTTCGTCGCCTATCCCGGCGCACAAGCCGATGGCCGTCGTTTCATCGCGCAGGCCATCGCCAACGGCGCGAATGCGGTGATCTGGGAGTGTCACGGCGATTTCGTCTGGGATGCGGCGTGGAACGTACCGAATCTGGGGGTGGCCGATTTGCGCCGCCATGCGGGCGAAATCGCCGACCGCGTCTATGCGCAACCGTCGCACAAACTGTGGATGATCGGCGTGACCGGCACCAACGGCAAAACCTCCTGCTCGCACTGGCTGGCGCATGCGCTCGGCGCGCATAACTGCAAGACTGCGCTGGTCGGTACGCTCGGCAACGGCTTTCCCGGCACGCTGGAGCCCAGCCCGAACACCACACCGGATGCCATCCGTCTGCACAGCCTGCTGGCCGAGTATCTGGCGCAGGGTGCAAGCGCCGTTTCCATGGAAGTGTCTTCCCACGCATTGGCGCTGGGGCGTATCAACGGCGTGAAATACGATGTGGCGCTGTTCACTAACCTGAGCCGCGACCATCTGGATTTCCACGGCGACATGGACCATTACGCTGCCGCCAAGCGTCGCTTGTTCGACTGGCAAAACCTGAAATTCGCCGTGCTGAATATGGACGATGCCTTCGGTGCGCAAACCGCCGAAGAGCTGCGCGACGGCGGTGCGGAAGTGATCGGCTACGGTCTGGGCGAAATCGCCAGACTGCGCGCCGAGAAGCTGGGGCTGCGCATGGTCTACGGCGCGCATTTGCAAATGAACGGCAGCGGATTGCAACTGGAAGTGCATTCCAGCTGGGGCAAGGCGCAAGTATCGAGTGCGCTCGTCGGACGCTTCAATGCCAGCAACTTGCTCGGCACGCTGGCCGCGCTGCTGGTCAGCGGCGTGCCACTGGAGACAGCCGTGCAGCTGTTGCGCGAGATTCAGCCCGTGGCGGGACGCATGCAGAAATTCGGCGGTGCCGGCCGTCCGGCGGTGGTGGTGGACTACGCGCACACCCCGGATGCGCTGGAAAACGTGCTGGCGACTCTGCGCGAAGTGGCGACGCTCAACGGCGGCCGGGTGATTTGCGTATTCGGCTGCGGCGGCGACCGCGACAAGGGTAAGCGCCCGATGATGGGCCGTGTCGCCAGCAAATTGGCCGATCAGGTCATCGTGACCAGCGACAATCCGCGCAGCGAAGATCCGCTGGCGATTATCGATGCCGTGCTGACCGGCGCCGAAGGCGGCGAAGTGCAGGTGATTGCCGACCGTGCCGCTGCGATTGCACAGGCCATCGGTCAGGCTTCCTCCAACGACACGGTACTGGTGGCGGGCAAGGGGCACGAGCAGTATCAGGAAATCGCCGGGGTGAAACACCCGTTCAGCGATGCCGCAGCCGTGCAGGCGGCATTGCATCACTGGAGGGCTGCCGCATGATGCTGCTGTCGGAAGCTGCGCAAGTCTTGAACGCCCGCCTGCTCGGCGCGGATGTGCGCTTTAGCGCGGTATCCACCGATACCCGTACCATCGCGGCGGGCGATTTGTTCGTTGCGCTGAAGGGCGAGAACTTCGACGGCGCGCAATTCGTCGGTGCGGCCGGCATGTCCGGTGCGGTAGCGGCCGTTGTGAATGCCGATAGCTATCACGGCGGCGAATCGCCTTGCCCGCTGTTGCTGGTGGACGATACCCGCTTGGCCTTGGGACAGCTGGCCGCTTACTGGCGTAACCGTTTTGCCATTCCTGTGCTGGCCGTTACCGGCAGCAACGGCAAAACCAGCGTGAAGGAAATGCTGGCAGCGATTCTGCGTGCACATACCGGCGCGGCGGACAGCGTGCTGGCCACGCAGGGCAATCTGAACAACGACATCGGCATGCCGCTGACGCTGCTCAAACTGCGCGCAGGCCACCGCTATGCGGTGATCGAAATGGGCATGAACCATCCCGGCGAGATCGATTATCTGACCCGGTTGGCGCGCCCCGGTGCCGCGCTGATTAACAACGCCTCCGGCGCGCATTTGCAAGGACTGGGTTCGGTAGAAGCCGTGGCGCGCGCCAAGGGCGAAATTTTCGCCGGGCTGGACGAAAACGGGACGGCGATTATCAATGCCGACGATGCCTATGCGCCGTTGTGGCGCGAACTGGCGGGCAACCGCCGCATATTGGATTTCGGCCTGACACAGCCCGCCGCCGTACAGGGCGACTGGCAGGCGCAGGGTTACGGCGGTGTGCTGCATCTGCGTACGCCGCAAGGCGAGGCGAACATCGTCTTGCAAGTGCCCGGCGAACACAATGCGCGCAATGCACTGGCCGCGGCCTCTGCGGCGCTGGCTGCCGGCGTGCCGCTGTCGGCAATCGAACGCGGTTTATCCGGTTTCGCGGGCGTGTACGGCCGCTTGCAGCGTAAACCCGCCCGCAACGGTGCGGTGCTGATCGACGATACCTACAACGCCAATCCCGCTTCGCTGCGGGCGGCAATGCAGGTGCTGGCACGGGCGGAAGGCAAACGGATTCTGGTGCTGGGCGACATGGGCGAGCTGGGCGAAGACGCACCGCTGCTGCATGAAGAAACCGGCGCCGAAGCCAAACGCCTCGGTCTGGACGGTTTGTATGCGCTGGGCAACCTGACGCAGTACACCGCGCGCGCCTACGGGGCAGGCGCGAAGCATTTCGATGCAATGGAAGACTTGCTGGCGGCACTGGAAGCGGAACTCGCTCCGGGCGTCACCGTGCTGGTTAAAGGTTCGCGCTTTATGCGCATGGAGCGCGTCGTGCAGCATTGTGCGGCGCAGGAAAAGGAATAACTATGTTACTGGCTCTGGCGCAAATGCTGTCGCAGGACATCCGGTTCTTCAACGTGTTCAACTACATCACGTTGCGTACCGTGCTGGCTGCGATGACTGCGCTATTCATCTCGTTTATCGTCGGACCGGCGATGATCCGCAAACTGACCGAATACAAAGTCGGGCAGGCCGTGCGCACCGACGGCCCGCAAACCCATCTGGTCAAGGCCGGCACCCCGACCATGGGCGGGGCGCTGATTCTGACTTCGGTGGCGATTACTACATTGCTGTGGGGCGATCTGACCAATCCTTACGTCTGGGTCGTGCTGTTCGCCACGCTCGGTACCGGCGTAATCGGCTGGGTGGACGACTACCGTAAGGTGGTGTACCGCGATCCCAAGGGTTTGTCGGCCAAGGCTAAAATGTTCTGGCAGTCGCTGATCGCACTGGCGGTGGGCATTGTGCTGTGGGAAACGCGCACACTGCCGGCGCACACCGAACTGATCGTGCCGTTCCTGAAAGCAGTGGCGATTCCGCTTGGCGCGGGGGCTTTTATCGTGCTGACCTATCTGGTGATCGTCGGCAGCAGCAATGCCGTCAACCTGACCGACGGACTGGACGGGCTGGCGATCATGCCGACCGTGATGGTGAGCAGTGCGCTGGCGATTTTCTCCTACGTGGCCGGTCATGCGGTGTTCGCCAAATATCTGGGCATTCCCTACATTCCCGGCGCGGGCGAGTTGGCAGTGTTCTGCGGGGCGATTGCCGGCGCAGGGCTGGCCTTCCTGTGGTTTAACGCCTATCCGGCGGAAGTGTTCATGGGCGACGTCGGCGCGCTGGCGCTGGGTGCGGCGCTCGGCACCGTGGCGGTGATCATCCGTCAGGAGCTGGTGCTGTTCATCATGGGCGGCGTGTTCGTAGTCGAGGCCGTGTCGGTGATGATGCAGGTGTCGTACTTCAAATACACCAAGAAAAAATACGGCGAAGGCCGCCGCATTCTGCTGATGGCGCCGTTGCACCACCACTTCGAACAAAAAGGCTGGAAGGAAACGCAAGTCGTCGTCCGCTTCTGGATTATTACCATGCTGTTGGTATTGCTGGGTCTGGCGACCCTGAAACTGAGATAAACATGACGATGCTGCGCGGACAATTCGTGCTGGTGCTGGGGCTCGGAGAGACCGGGCTCTCGCTCGCCCGCTGGGCGACCGCGCAGGGCGCGCGCGTCCGCGTGGCCGACAGCCGCAGCAATCCGCCCGGGCTGGATGTGCTGCGCCGCGATTGTCCGCAAGCCGAAATTCGTTGCGGCGCCTTCGAAGAGAGTCTGCTGGCAGACATCGACCGCATTGCCCTCAGCCCCGGCGTATCGATCGACGAACCGCTGGTGCGCCAGGCGCAAGCGCGCGGTCTGCCGGTAGAGGGCGACGTCGAATGGCTGGCGCACACCTTCCCGGCGGAAAGCCGCCCCAAGGTGATCGCGATTACCGGCGCGAACGGCAAAACCACGGTTACCAGCATGGTCGGTGCGATGTGTCGCGCTGCCGGTCTGGATACCGCAGTGGCCGGGAATATTTCCCCTGCTGTGCTGGATGCGCTGATGGCGCGCGGCGGCAAGCAACCCGAGGTGTGGGTGCTGGAATTGTCCAGCTTCCAGCTGGAAAGCACCGATACGCTGCATCCCGATGCGTCCACCGTGCTGAATATCAGTGAAGATCACCTCGACCGCCACGGCAGCATGGACGCCTATGCCGCCGCTAAGGCGCGGATTTTCGCCGGGTCGGGCGTGCAAGTGCTGAACCGCGACGATGCCCGCAGCCTTAGCATGGCCTTGCCCGGCCGCAGCGTCGTGACATTCGGGCTGAATGCGCCGGCCAATCGCACAGACTGGGGCGTGGTATACGATGGCGATATCCCCTGGCTGGCGCAGGACGGGCACCGCATTCTGCGTGCCGATGCGTTGCATGTGGCCGGGCTGCATAACGTGGCGAATGCGCTGGCGGCGCTGGCGCTGTGCCGTGCGCTCGATCTGCCGCTGAAGCCGCTGTGCCAGGCGCTGCAAGCCTTCAAGGGGTTGCCGCACCGCGTCGAACGCGTGGCGGAAATTCGCGGCGTGACCTATTACGACGATTCCAAGGGCACAAACGTCGGGGCGACCGAGGCCGCTTTGAAAGGGTTGGGCAAACGCGCAGTGGTGATCCTCGGCGGCGACGGCAAGGGGCAGGACTTTACGCCGTTGCGCGCTGCCGTGACGCAGCACGCCCGCGCTGCGGTGCTGATCGGCCGCGATGCCGAGAAAATTGCCGCCGTTCTGGAAGGCTGCGGCGTGCCGGTGTTGTTTGCCCCCAACATGGACGAGGCCGCGCGCTGGGCGAGTCAGGCTGCCGAGCCGGGCGATGCGGTTCTGATGTCGCCGGCCTGCGCCAGCTTCGATATGTACCGCAACTATCTGCACCGCGCCGAAGCGTTTCGTAGCGCTGTGGCAGCGTTGCAAGAGGAGGCGACATGCTAAGCGTTTTGCGCAAAGTCGCCCCCTCTGCTGCCTCGGCGATGAATCCGCCGCGCCGCCGTGCGCTGCTGGAATATGACCGCGAACTGGTGTGGATTACCATTGCGTTGCTTTCTATTGGCTTGGTGATGGTGTACTCGGCTTCCATTGCTACCGCCGAAGGCAGCAAGTTCGCCGGCTTTCAGCCGACTTACTTCCTGATCCGCCACGCGATTTTCCTGCTGGTCGGCATTGTCGCCGGCATGATCGCTTTCCAGATGCCGCTGCAAAACTGGCAGAAACTGGCACCCTATCTGTTTATGGCCGGCTTCGTGCTGCTGGTGCTGGTGCTGATTCCCCACGTCGGTCGCTCGGTGAACGGCAGCCGCCGCTGGCTGTCGCTGTTCGTGATTAACTTGCAGCCTTCCGAACTGATGAAACTGTTCGCCGTGCTGTACGCCGCCGACTACACCGTTCGCAAAGGCAGTGTGAAGCACGTGTTCAAAAAAGCGTTCCTGCCGATGTTCGCGGTGATGGCGGCGGTCGGTGCGCTGTTGCTGCTGGAACCGGATATGGGCGCGTTCGTGGTGATCTGCTCCATCGCGATGTGCACGCTGTGGCTGGGCGGCTTCGATCTGAAAGTGTTCGCTGCGCTGATCGTGGCGCTGCCGCTGGCGTTCGCTGCACTGATTCTGTCCTCCCCGTACCGTATGCAGCGCGTGGTCGGCTTCATGGATCCGTGGTCCGATCCCTACGGCAAGGGTTATCAGCTCAGCCATGCGCTGATTGCTTTCGGGCGCGGCGAATGGTTCGGGGTCGGCCTCGGCGCCAGCGTCGAAAAATTGTTCTACCTGCCGGAAGCGCATACCGACTTTTTGCTGGCGGTGATTGCCGAAGAGCTGGGCTTGTTCGGCGTAGCGGTGGTGCTGGCGCTGTTCGCGTGGCTGATCGTACGCGCCTTTTCCATCGGCCGTCAGGCGGCCTTCCTCGAACGCAACTTCTCCGCGCTGGTGGCGCAAGGCATCGCGGTGTGGATCGGCGTGCAGGCGATGATTAACATCGGCGTGAATATGGGCGTACTGCCTACCAAAGGGCTGACTCTGCCTTTCCTGAGCTTCGGCGGCAGCGGCGTGGTGGTCAACTGCGTGGCCGTAGCGGTGCTGTTGCGCATCGACTACGAAAACCGGCGCTTACTGAGAGGGCTGCCGGTATGAGTCGCACCATCATGATTATGGCAGGCGGAACCGGCGGGCATATCTATCCCGGTCTGGCGGTCGCCGACGTTTTGCACGCACAAGGCTGGAAAGTGATCTGGCTGGGTGTGCCGGGCAGCATGGAAGCCGATCTGGTGCCGAAGGCCGGTTACGAAATGGCGTGGGTGAATTTCTCCGGCGTGCGCGGCAAAGGGCTGCTGCGCAAACTGGCGCTGCCGTTCAACCTGCTGCGCGCATTCGGACAGTGCCTGTCGGCGATGTTGCGGCACCGTCCCGACGTGGTGCTGGGCATGGGGGGCTACGTCACTGTGCCGGGCGGGTTGATGGCCTCGCTGTTGCTGCGCCCGCTGGTGATCCACGAACAAAATTCCGTTGCCGGTATGAGCAACAAACTGCTGGCGAAATTCGCCGACCGCGTGCTGTCCGGCTTCCCGGATGTGCTGCCCAAGGCCGAATGGATCGGCAATCCCCTGCGCGACAGCATCGCTAAGCTGTCCTATCCCGGCGAACGTTATGCCGCACGCACAAGCCACCATTTAAATGTGCTGGTTATGGGCGGCAGTCTGGGCGCGCAGGTGTTGAACAGCTGCATGCCGCAGGCACTGGTAATGATGCCGGCAGACGCCCGCCCGAATGTGGTTCATCAGTCCGGGCGGCAGCATTTCGAAGCGACGCAAACGGCGTACCGCGAAACGCGGGTGGAGGCGGATGTGCGCCCCTTCCTCGACAACATGGCGGAATGCTATAGCTGGGCGGATTTGGTGATTTGCCGCGCCGGCGCGCTGACGGTCTCCGAACTGGCAGCGGCCGGGGTAGCCAGTGTGCTGGTGCCTTACCCGTTTGCGGTGGACGATCATCAAACCGCCAATGCTGCGTTTTTGGTGGAACACGGCGCGGCGGTACTGATGCCGCAAGATAAAATGACGCCGTTGGCAATGTCGCAGTTGCTGGCGGAAATGACGCGCGAGCGCGTCCGCGACATGGCGATTGCTGCGCGCGGCGTGGCGCACCCTGCCGCAGCGGAACGGGTGGCGCAAGTTTGCAAGGAGCTGGCGGCATGAAACATAAAGTGAAACACCTGCACTTTGTCGGGATCGGCGGCTCTGGCATGAACGGCATTGCCGAAGTGCTGCTCAACCTCGGATTTCAGGTGAGCGGTTCCGATCTGGCGGAAAGCGCCGTCACCCAACGTCTGCAAACGCTGGGTGCGCAGGTCTATGTGGGCCACGATGCAGCGCATCTGACCGATGCCGACGCTGTGGTGGTGTCCACTGCCGTGAAGGCAGACAACCCGGAAGTGATCGCCGCCCGCGAACGCAAAATTCCAGTGGTGCCGCGCGCCGTGATGCTGGCCGAACTGATGCGTCTGCGTCAGGGAATTGCGGTGGCGGGGACGCACGGCAAGACGACCACCACCAGCTTGGTGACCAGCGTATTGGCGAAGGGCGGCTACGATCCGACTTTCGTGATCGGCGGACGCCTGAACAGCAGCGGTGCAAATGCGCGACTCGGCACCGGCGAGTTTATTGTGGCCGAGGCCGATGAATCCGACGCCTCGTTCCTGTTCTTGTCGCCGATTCTGGCGGTGGTCACCAACATCGACGCCGACCACATGGAGACTTACGGCCACGACTTCGCCAAGCTGAAGCAGGCCTTTGTCGATTTTCTGGAACGCCTGCCGTTCTACGGCCGCGCCATGCTGTGCGTGGACGACGTCAATGTGCGCGAACTGTTGCCGCGCATCAGCAAGCCGTTTACTACCTACGGTTTGTCGGAAGATGCGCAGATTCGTGCCGTGAACGTGCGCCACGGCGACGGTCGCATGCACTTTACCGCACTGTGCCGTCAGAACGGCACGCCGCTGGATTTGGAAATCACCCTGAATCTGGCCGGGATGCACAACGTGCTGAATGCGCTGGCGGCCATTGCCATCGGGTTGGAAGTCGGCGTCGAGCCGGAAGCGATTGCTGCGGCGCTGGCCGAATTCGAAGGCGTGGGCCGCCGCTTCCAGCGTTACGGCGAAATTCCGCTGGCGAACGGCGGGACGTTCACTCTGATCGACGATTACGGACACCATCCGGTGGAAATGGCCGCCACGCTGGCAGCGGCGCGCGGGGCGTTCCCCGGTCGCCGTCTGGTGCTGGCCTTTCAGCCGCACCGTTATACCCGCACCCGTGACTTGTTCGAGGATTTCGTGAAAGTGCTGGGTACGGTCGATGCGTTGCTGCTGGCGGAAGTGTATGCCGCGGGCGAAGCGCCGATCGTGGCGGCCGATGGCCGTGCGCTGATGCGCGCGCTGCGCGTGGCGGGCAGCGACGGTGCGGTGTTCGTCGAGCAGATTGCCGACATGCCGCAAACGATTATGCAATTGGCGCAGCCCGGCGATGTGGTGCTGACCATGGGCGCAGGCTCGATTGGCGCTGTGCCGGCTGCGGTAAAGAAACTGGCGCAGGGCGAGTGATGAACATGAACGAACCCGCCCGATTCACGCCGGAAGGTCTGCGCGGCACGCTGGAGTGCGATGCCGACATGCGCCGCCGCGTGAGCTGGCGGGCGGGCGGGCGGGCGGAGCGGTTGTACCAGCCGCACGATCTGGCGGATTTGGCGCTGTTTTTGCGTAGCCTGCCGGACAACGAGCCGCGTACCTTCGTTGGGCTGGGCAGCAATTTGCTGGTGCGCGACGGCGGTGTGCGCGGCACGGTGATCGTGACGCACGGTGCGCTGAATGCGTTGCAGGTAGAAGCCGACGGCACGGTGTATGCCGAGGCTGGCGTAGCAGGGGCCAAGCTGGCGCGGTTTGCCGCGCTGCATAACCTGCGCGGGGCGGAATTTTTCGCCGGTATTCCCGGCACGGTGGGCGGCATGCTGGCGATGAATGCCGGTTGCTACGGCAGCGAAACCTGGCAGCGCGTGGCGCAAGTGCGCGTAGTGACCCGCGCCGGCGAGGTGATCGAACGCAGCCCGGCCGATTACGAAGTGGGTTACCGCAGCGTGTGCGGCAAGCAGTCCGCGCAGCAAAACGAATGGTTCGTCGGCGCGTGGTTTCGTTTTGTGCCGGGCGACGGCGAGGCGGCACGGCAGGAAATTAAGGCGCTGCTGGAAAAGCGCGTCGCCAGCCAGCCGCTGAATATGCCTAACGCCGGTTCGGTGTTTCGCAATCCGCCGGGCGACTATGCCGCACGGTTGATCGAATCCTGCGGTCTGAAAGGGCGGCGGATCGGCGGGGCGCAAGTGTCGGAGAAGCACGCCAATTTCATTGTGAATGCGGGCGGTGCGACGGCAGCGGAGATTGAGCAATTGATACAAGCGGTACAGGCAGAAGTCGAGCAGAAAACCGGCATACGCCTGCACCCGGAAGTACGGATGATCGGAGAAGCGCAGTGAAGAATTTCGGCAAAGTCGCAGTGTTGTTCGGCGGACGTTCGGCAGAACGCGAAGTGTCGCTCAAGAGCGGCGCAGCGGTATTGGCCGCGCTGCAACGCAGCGGCGTGGATGCACATGCGTTCGATCCCGCCGTGCGCGATTTGCAGGCGCTGAGCATCGAAGGGTACGACCGCGTGTTCAATATTCTGCACGGGCGCGGCGGCGAAGACGGTACGGTGCAAGGCGCGCTGGAGTTGATGGGCTTGCCCTATACCGGCAGCGGCGTGCTGGCCTCTGCGCTGGCGATGGATAAATGGCGTACCAAGCTGATCTGGCAGGCAGGCGGTTTGCCGGTGCCGGAATTCGAGTTACTGACTGCGGACAGCGACTGGAACGCGGTGGTGGCGCGTCTGGGGCTGCCGCTGTTTGTGAAGCCGGCTAACGAAGGCTCCAGCGTCGGGATCAGCAAAGTGAAGCGTGTGGAGGACTTGCCCGCCGCGTATGCCGCTGCGGCCAAGCACGATGCGCTGGTGATCGCCGAACGTTTTGTCGGCGGCGGTGAGTACACCGCTACGATTCTGAATGGCGAAGCGTTGCCGGTCATCAAGATTGAGCCAGCCAACGAATTCTACGATTACGAAGCCAAGTATCTGCGCGATGACACTCACTACCGTTGCCCGTGCGGCTTGTCGCCGGAACGCGAGGCCGAAATGCAACGTCTGGCGCTGCAAGGGTTCGCACTGCTGGGCGGTCAAGGCTGGGGACGCATCGATTTTCTGGTGGATACGGACGGCACACAGTACTTGCTGGAGGCCAATACTGCGCCCGGCATGACCGACCATAGTCTGGTGCCGATGGCAGCGCGGCAGGCGGGCTTGAGCTTCGAGCAATTGGTGCTGCGCGTGTTGGAGGGGGCGCATGCTGGATAGCCCGCAAGTCATGCGCAATCTGGCGAACGCGCTGTTTTTGGCGAGTGCGCTGATGCTGCTGTACGGTGCGCTGCACTACATCGTGCATTTGCCGGTGTTTCCGCTGCGGGCGGTGCAACTGACTGAAGCGCCGAAGATGGCGGAGCCGATGGTGCTGATGCGCACCGTGCGCAGTCAGGTGCAGGGCAACTTTTTTACGGTGGACTTGGAGACTGTGCGTCGTGCATTCGAACAAGTGCCCTGGGTGCGGAAGGTGAGTGTGCGCCGCCGCTTTCCGTGGAAGCTGGAAGTGACGATTGAAGAACATGTGGCGGCTGCGCACTGGAACCGCAGCCAGTTGCTGAACACCTACGGCGAAGTGTTCAACGCAGAAACGGAAGAATTGCTGCCGGGATTTTACGGTCAGCCGGATGCCGGCGCGGAGATGCTGAAGATGTACGGCGTTTTCAACAAACAGTTGGAGCCGCTGCACCGCACCGTGACCGAAATCGGCTTGTCGCCGCGCCATGCGTGGATGCTGCGGCTGGATAACGGTATGGCGATCGATCTGGGGCGCGAACAGATGGAGCCGCGTTTGACGCGTTTCATCGAGGTTTATCCCTACACGCTGGCGCAGGTGGATGGGGTGCGGCATGTGGATTTGCGGTACGGCAACGGCTTTGCGGCCACTGTGCCGGCAGGAACAGGTAAGCAAGCCGGAGCTAAGTCCGGCAACAAGGTTTAGGCGCGTGGAGGCTAGGGAATGAGTAAGAACAGGGAAACCAAAGATCTGATCGTCGGGCTGGATATCGGCACCTCGAAGATTGTCGCCATCGTCGGGGAGGTGAAGCCGGACGGCGCGCTGGAAGTGGTCGGCGTCGGCATGAACGAATCCTCCGGCATGAAGAAGGGCATGGTGGTCAATATCGACGGCACGGTGGCGGCGATTCAGCGCGCGCTGGGCGACGCCGAGCTGATGGCCGACTGCAAGATCGGCGAGGTGTACACCGGTATCGCCGGCGGGCACATCAAGAGCTCCAATGCCAACGGCATGGTGAAGATCAAGGACAAAGAAGTGGTGCAGGCCGACATCGACCGCGTGATCGAAACCGCCAGCTCGATCAGCCTGCCGAGCGACCAGCAGATTCTGCACATTCTGGCGCAGGAATTCAGCATCGACGGCCACGGCGGCATCAAGAAGCCGATGGGCATGAGCGGCATGCGCCTCGAAGCGGAAGTGCACATTGTGACCGGCGCGGTGGCGGCGGTGCAGAACATCGTTAAGTGCATTCACCGCTGCGGGCTGGAAATGAACGAAATGATTCTGCAACCGCTGGCTTCGGCCAAGGCGGTGCTGGCCGAAGACGAGAAAGACCTCGGCGTATGTCTGATCGATATCGGCGGCGGCACCACCGATGTGGCGATCTTCACCGGTGGCTCGATTCGCCATACCGCGGTGATTCCGATTGCCGGCGACCAGATTACCAACGACATCGCCATGGCTTTGCGCACTCCCACCAAGGATGCGGAAGACATCAAGATCAAATACGGCTGCGCTCTGCGCCAACTGGCCGACGATGTGCCGATCGAAGTGCCCGGCGTGGGTGAACGCGGCCCGCGCATGCTGTCGCGCCAAACCTTGGCCGAAGTGATCGAGCCGCGCGTGGAAGAGCTGTATTCGCTGGTGCAGGCTGAACTGCGCCGCAGTGGCTTTGAAGACACCCTGTCGTCCGGCATCGTGATTACCGGCGGCAGCAGCGCCATGCAGGGGATGGTCGAGCTGGGCGAAGAAATTTTCCACATGCCGGTGCGCCTCGGGCTGCCGCGCTATGTAGGCGGGCTGTCCGACGTGGTGAAGACGCCGCGCTTCTCTACCGGCGTCGGCCTGTTGCTGTACGGTTTGGAGCAGCAACAGCGCCACGCGGAAACCCGCGTGCCGGCCGGTTCGTTCGGCGATGTGCTAACGCGCATGAAGGCGTGGTTTCAGGGCAATTTTTAAGGTTAAGCAGTACGTTTTTCAAGGTTGTTTTTAGGTTGTTTCAGGGTCAGGTAGTAGTTAATTAAGGAGAAATACCATGTTTGAATTGCTGGATGTACAAACTCAGGGGGCAGTAATCAAGGTCGTCGGCGTGGGCGGCTGCGGCGGTAACGCGGTGGATCACATGATCGAACAAGGCGTACAGGGCGTCGAGTTCGTGGCGATCAACACCGACGCGCAAGCGCTGAAGCGCAGCCGTGCCCGCACACAGTTGCAGATCGGCTCCAGCCTCACCAAGGGTCTGGGCGCAGGCGCCAAGCCGGAAATCGGCCGCGCTGCCGCGCAGGAAGACCGTGCGCGTATCGCCGAACTGATTAGCGGCGCAAACATGGTATTCATTACTGCCGGTATGGGCGGCGGCACCGGCACCGGCGCAGCGCCGGTCGTCGCGCAAGTGGCGAAGGAACTGGGCATTCTGACCGTTGCCGTGGTGACCAAGCCGTTCCTGTTCGAAGGTAAGCGCATGACGCTGGCGCAAACCGGCATCGAAGAGCTGGCTTCCAACGTGGATTCGCTGATTATCGTGCCGAACGCCAAGCTGATGGAAGTGCTGGGCGGTAAGACCACCCTGCCGGAAGCCTTTAAGGCTGCCAACGGTGTGTTGCAAGGCGCAGTGGCCGGTATCGCCGAAGTGATTAACGTTCCCGGCATGGTGAACGTGGACTTCGCCGACGTCTGCACGCTGATGTCGGAAAACGGCATGGCCATGATGGGGGCGGCTTCCGCTTCCGGCGAAGACCGCGCCATACGCGCAGCCGAGCAAGCCATTGCCAGCCCGTTGCTGGAAGATGTCGATTTGTCCGGCGCACGCGGTATTCTGGTGAACATCACCTCCAGCAGCAGCCTGACGCTGGAAGAGCTGCACGATGTCATGAGCTGTTTCCAGTTCGCAGCGCAAGAAGCCACCGTGATCGTCGGCTCTGTGTTCGACGAAAGCATGGGCGACGAACTGCGCGTAACCATCGTGGCGACCGGTCTGGGCTCTGTGAACGCACGCAAGCAACCGAAGCCGGAATTGGTTTACAACCAGGAAGAACACATGCAGCAACGCACCGGCACGCATGACGAGCCGCTGGTACCCATGATCAATTACAACGAACTGGATACCCCGACCGTGATGCGCAGCAACCGCCGCCGCGAAGCCATCGAAGCGATGCGTCAGTCCGGCGTCGAACTGCTGGATATTCCGTCCTTCCTGCGCAAGCAAGCGGACTGAGCGGTAAAGAAAGAAAACGGGAGCTAGGGGAAAATCGTACAGCATCACGCCCTGTGTTAAACTGTACGCCTGAACTCCCGAATTTCGACGCAACATGGTAAGACAGCGCACACTGAAAAACCCGGTGCAGGCCACCGGCGTCGGGCTGCATACCGGGGAGCGGGTCCATCTGACCCTGCGACCCGCCCCCGTCAATAGCGGCATTGTATTTCGCCGCACCGACATGCAGCCCGTTGCCGAACTGCGCGCGGAACCTTACGCCGTGCAGGACACACGTCTGTCCACCTGCCTGGTGGTCAACGGTGTGCGCGTCTCCACAATCGAACATCTGATGTCGGCGTTCGCCGGACTGGGCGTGGATAACGTCATCGTCGAACTGAACAGCGCCGAAATCCCCATTATGGACGGCAGCGCAGGCTCGTTTATTTTCCTGCTGCAATCCGCCGGTATCGTCGAACAACCCGCCGCCAAGCGCTTCATCCGCATCAAGAAAAGCATTGAAGTGCACGATGGCGACAAATGGGTGCGTTTCGATCCTTACAACGGTTATAAGCTCACCTTCACCATCAACTTCAGCCACCCCGTTTTCGCCAATACCAAGCAAAACGTCGTGGTGGACTTAGGCGAGCATTCCTACATCCGCGAAGTCAGCCGTGCGCGCACCTTCGGCTTCATGCAAGAAGTCGAATACATGCGCTCGCAAGGTCTGGCCCTCGGCGGCAACCTCGATAACGCCATCGTCATGGACGAATACCGCGTCATCAATCCCGACGGTCTCCGCTTTGAAGACGAATTCGTTCGCCACAAAGTGCTGGATGCCATCGGCGACCTGTACCTGCTCGGGCACCCGCTGATCGGCGCTTTCTCCGGCTACAAGTCGGGGCACGCCCTCAACAACGCCCTGCTGCGCGCCATGCTGGCCGACGAAACCGCATGGGAATACGTCACCTTCGATAAAGACGAAGAAGCGCCCAACTTCCTGCGCTTGCAACTGCAAGCCGCCTGACCGAGACAACGGGGGACGCCATGCTGCTCCTGCGATTGATCCTCATACTCGCTGCACTGACCATCGCCGTATCCGGCGCGCTGTACCTGATCACCCGCCGTAAGCACTACCTCAACTTTGCCACGCGCATCGTGCGCTTGCTGGTGGTCAGCCTGCTGGTCATCGGTCTGTTGTTTATTCTCGAACGTTACGTACTGATCGGCTGGCGCGTGCTGTTCTAAGCGGCTTGTACGAGTCAAGGACGTCGGTAGTTGCGTAGGGTGCGTTTTACGCACCGTTGCCATGACTGCGGGTGTTTTGTTTCGGTGATTGTTTTAGTGAGTGGGATGCGGGGGGCGGCCCCGCCCGCCGCTTACTTTTTTGCTTCGCCAAAAAAGTAAGCAAAAAAGGCGACCCCGGTTTGCCGTCCCTGCGGGATACCCTCGACCCGTTTACATCCCGGCGGGGCTGCGCAACTCGCCCGCTTTGCGCGCTTGGACAGTGCTCGCCCTGTTTCGCCGGTATGCGCCGGGTCTCGGCGGCAAACAAGGGAAAGGGCGCGGTTTGCTGCGGGTTGCGCAGAGTGCGTTTTACGCACCGTGGCATCGCGACTCCGCCCGATGCTTTCGGTTTTTCCCGTTTATTTTTTGCCGCAGCGGTCGGCCATGCGTTTGAGGGCGTCGCGCAGGGGCGAGTCTTGCAGTTTTTCCGCTAAATTTTCTAGTTCGGCTTGTGCTTTGGGGGAGATGCCCCCATGTTTGCGTTTGGGTATCGCGGTGCGGGCGGCGTGGGTGACGTCGACGCGGATGCGGATGCTGTGGATAGGGTGTCCGGCGCTTTGCAGGCTGCGCACGAGGTCGGGGATCATTTGGCGCAGTTTGGCCGCGGCGGCGCTGTTGGCTGCGGTGAGGGTGAGTGTGGCTTCGGCGAGGTGGGTAACGCGGGCAGCCTGTGCCAGCGAGGCCGGGACGTTGCGTGCGTAGACGGCTTGTATGGCGCGCAGGCGGTGCGCCTGATCGGTGATCTGGCGCAATTCGCTGCTGCCGGTGAGAAAGGTTTGTAAGCGTTGCGACACGGTTGGCTGAGCGGAGGTGAGTTGTTGCGCACTATAAACTGTTTTTGCGGGGAGTTAAAAGATGTTCCCGCACGATAAATTGTCATGTTGCCTGTGGTAATATGCCAGATGCGAAAAAAGCGCCCGGCGCAGGGTTGCGCGGGGTGGCCGACTGAGGCGCGCCGGTGGCCGCTTCTTTTTATTTGCCCGTTTGGGAAGCCAAGAAGTTAATAAAGATGATTTCGAATTTGCTGAAAAAGATTTTCGGTAGTCGCAACGACCGCCTGCTGAAACAATACCGTCAGAAGGTCAATGCGATCAATGCGCTGGAAGCGTCGCTGGAAAAATTGTCCGACGATGAGCTGCGGGCGAAGACGGCGGAATTGAAGCAACGCGCGGCGAACGGCGAGTCGCTGGACGCGCTGCTGCCGGAGGCGTTTGCGGTGGTGCGCGAGGGAAGCAAGCGCGCCTTGGGTATGCGCCATTACGATGTGCAGCTGATCGGTGGCATGACGCTGCATTATGGCAAGATTGCGGAAATGCGTACCGGCGAAGGCAAGACGCTGATGGCGACGCTGCCGGCTTACCTGAATGCGCTGTCCGGCAAGGGCGTGCATGTGGTGACGGTGAACGACTATCTGGCGCAGCGCGATGCGGAATGGATGGGGCGGTTGTACAACTTCCTCGGCCTGTCGGTCGGCGTGATCCTGTCGCAGATGGATCACTCGCTGAAGCAAACGGCGTATGCCTCCGACATTACCTACGGTACCAATAACGAATTCGGTTTCGATTATCTGCGCGACAACATGGCGACCCATGCCAGCGAGCGCTTTCAGCGCGGGCTGAATTTCGCCATCGTCGACGAGGTGGACTCGATTCTGATCGACGAGGCGCGCACCCCGCTGATTATCTCCGGGCAGGCCGAAGACAACGTCGATATTTACCAGCGCATGAACCGGCTGGTGCCGAACTTGGTGCGTCAGCAAACCGAAGACGGCCCCGGCGATTTCAGCGTGGATGAAAAAAATCATCAGATTCTGCTGACCGAGAGCGGCCACGAGCGCGCCGAGCAGATGCTGTCCGAAGCCGGGTTGCTGGCGGCGGGCGGCAGTTTGTACGATCCCTCCAACATTACGCTGATTCACCATCTGTATGCGGCACTGCGCGCACATGCGCTGTATCACCGCGACCAGCACTATGTGGTGCAGGACGGCGAAGTGGTGATTGTGGACGAGTTTACCGGCCGTCTGATGGCAGGCCGCCGCTGGTCGGACGGTCTGCATCAGGCCGTGGAAGCGAAAGAAGGGGTGGCGATCCAGAAGGAAAACCAGACACTGGCTTCGATCACCTTCCAGAACTATTTCCGCATGTACGCCAAACTGGGCGGCATGACCGGCACGGCCGATACCGAAGCCTACGAATTCCAGCAAATCTACAATCTGGAAACGGTGATTATTCCGCCGCACCGTCCGACTGTCCGCAAAGACATGATGGACAAGGTGTACCTCACCACCCGTGAGAAATACATGGCGGTGATTGCCGATATTCAGGAGTGCTACGAACGCAAGCAGCCGGTACTGGTCGGCACCACGTCGATTGAAAGCTCCGAGCTGATTTCCGATTTGCTGCACAAGGAACATCTGCCGCATCAGGTGCTGAACGCTAAACAGCACGCGCGCGAAGCCGAGATCGTGGCGCAGGCCGGACGTCCCGGCATGATTACCATCGCCACCAATATGGCGGGGCGCGGCACCGACATCGTGCTGGGCGGCAATGTGGATAAACAGATCGAGCAGATCAAGCACGACGAAACGCTGGACGACGCGACCCGCGCGCAGCGCATCGAAGCGCTGAAGGCCGAATGGAAACAGGTGCACGATCAGGTGCTGGCCGCGGGCGGTCTGCATATTATCGGCACCGAGCGCCACGAATCGCGCCGGGTGGACAACCAATTGCGCGGTCGTTCCGGCCGTCAGGGCGACCCCGGCTCCAGCCGTTTCTATCTGTCGCTGGAAGACCCGCTGTTGCGCATTTTCGCCGGCGACCGCGTGGCGGCGATTATGAATAAGTTCAAGATGCCGGAAGGCGAGGCAATCGAGCATAGCTTCGTGACGCGCGCTATCGAAAACGCGCAGCGCAAGGTGGAAGCGCGCAATTTCGATATGCGTAAGCAGATTCTGGAATACGACGATGTGGCGAACGACCAGCGCAAGGTGATCTATCAGCAGCGCAACGAGTTGCTGGAAAGCGCGGACATCGCCGAAACCATCGCCGCGATGCGCGACGGCGTGGTGGAAGACTTGATCAGCGATTACATTCCGCCGGGCAGCATGGAAGAGCAGTGGAACGTGTCGGGGCTGGAAAAAGCGCTGGAATCGGAATACCGCATCGAACTGCCGGTGGCGCACTGGCTGGAAACCGAAAAGGCGCTGGACGAGCATGGCTTGCGCGAGCGCATTCGCGCTGCGGTAGCTGCGTTGTACCAGCATAAGGTGGATCGCGTTACCCCGGAAATTATGCGCCACTACGAGCGCATCGTGATGCTGTCCAGTCTGGATTCGCACTGGCGCGAACATCTGGCGGCGCTGGATCACCTGCGTCAGGGTATTCATCTGCGCGGCTATGCGCAGAAGAACCCCAAGCAGGAATACAAGCGCGAAGCCTTCGAGCTGTTCGGCAATATGCTGGAAGCGATCAAGCGCGATGTGACGCAAACGCTGGTGAATGTGGAAATCCGCAGCGAAGAGGATGTCGAGGAAATCGAAGCACCTCCCGCTCCGGAAAATGTGCAGTATCATCACGCCGATTACGAAGAGGCGCTGGGTCAGGATGCGGGCGAAGGTACGGACGACGAGCACAAACCGTTCGTGCGCGACAGCATGAAGGTCGGACGCAACGATCCCTGCCTGTGCGGCTCCGGCAAGAAATACAAGCAGTGCCACGGAAAATTGAGTTAAATCTTTAATCTGATTGGGGAGAAGCGGATGTCGAACGAAGAGCTAATCATGCAAACCCTGCGCAGCGCCAGTATTACCGAAGAGCTGCGCGATGCCGAACTGACCGCGCTGGCGCAGGCGATTACCGTGCGCGAATACAAAGCGGGCACTTACCTGATTCAGCCGGGCAACAGCGTGGAAAAAGATTCCCTGCTGATTCTGGCATCCGGCGAAGCCGAAGTGACGGCGTCGATCAACGGCGAGACCGCCACCATGAAGCTGACCGAGCCGGGCGATCTGGCCGGCATCATCACCTTCGTCGGCGGTAATCTGGCGCAAATCAGCGCCACCGTGCAAGTGAAGCAAGACAGCAAAGTGCTGTTGCTCGAACGCGCCCGCTTCGAATCGTTGCTCAACAGCCAGCCGGCTGTGGTGTATTACGTGATGCGCGGCATCGTGCGCTATGTGCATGGTCTGGTGCGCCGCATGAATGCGCAATCGCAGGAAATGAGCAATTACCTCTACCACATGCACGGTCGTTACTAGGAGTTTTCATGCCGGTCGATTTGAATCCGCCCGCAGCAGGCGAGTTGCTGCCTGTGCCCGGTGTGCAGCTCGGCACCGCAGAAGCCGGGATTAAGCGCGCAAACCGTAAAGATTTGCTGGTGATGCAGCTCGCCCCCGGTTCGACCGTGGCCGGCGTATTCACCACCAACCGATTCTGCGCCGCCCCGGTCACCGTGGCGCGCGAACATCTGGCGAGCGGCGCGGGCATTCGCGCGCTGGTGGTGAACACCGGCAATGCCAATGCGGGCACCGGCGAGCAAGGCATGCATGCCGCGCGCACCACCTGTGCCGAAGTGGCGAAACTGCTGGGCTGCGATGCGCAGCAAGTGCTGCCGTTCTCGACCGGCGTGATTATGGAACCGTTGCCGGTAGACCGCATTGTGGCAGGCTTGCCTGCCGCCGTGGCGAGCCTGACCGCCGATAACTGGTTTAACGCCGCCCACGCCATTATGACCACCGACATCGTGGCCAAAGGCGCTTCGCGGCAGCTTCAGCTCGGCGGCAAAACCGTCACCGTAACCGGCATCTCCAAAGGTTCCGGCATGATTCATCCCAACATGGCGACCATGCTGGGGTATGTGGCGACCGACGCTGCCGTGTCCGCCGAATTGTTGCAGCAGATGGTGAAACAGGCTGCCGACGCTTCGTTCAACTGCATTACCGTGGATGGCGATACCTCCACCAACGATGCGCTGATGCTGATTGCCACCGGCCAGAGCGGCCTGCAGGTCGCAGCCGGCAGCGCCGAAGCGGCTGCACTGCAAGAGGCTGTCAACGCAGTCACCATTCAGTTGGCGCAAGCCATCGTGCGCGACGGCGAAGGCGCGACCAAATTTATGACCATCACCGTCGAAGGTGGCCGCGACGCCGTGGAGTGCAAGCAAATCGCCTATGCGGTGGCGCGTTCTCCCTTGGTGAAAACCGCTTTCTTCGCTTCCGACCCCAATCTGGGACGCATTCTGGCAGCCATCGGCTATGCCGGCGTAACCGATCTGGACGTGACCCGACTCAAGCTGTATCTGGACGATGTGCTGGTCGCCGAAGACGGCGGTCGCGCCGCCAGCTACCGCGAGGAAGACGGCCAGCGCGTGATGCAGCAAAGCGACATTACCGTGCGCGTCGTGCTGGATCGCGGCCCCGCTGCCGCAACGGTCTGGACCTGCGATTTCTCCTACGATTACGTCAAAATCAACGCCAGCTATCGCAGCTGATTGCGATGGCGCACCCCCGCCGCATGGCGGGGGTTGGCGCATCTTCTTACGCTAAAACCTGCCGCCATTTCTGGCGTTGTCCGCCATGCAGCACATGCCCGGACGGGTAGGCAAATCCGGTGCGTTCGGTTACATTGCCACTCCAGCGGTAACGTTAATCAGGGAGTCATAGATGGACAAACTCGATCAGTTTTTCGACCGGGCGGAGCGGTTAATCGACCGGCTGGAAGCCGTGCTGCCTTCTGCATCACCGACCACCTGTGTCGAGTGGGAAGACGCGCTGGCCTTTCGCTGGGAACGACGCAGCAGTAAGCGGGCGTTGCGCCCGCTGCGGCACTTGCATCCGATCCGGCTGGACGATTTGCGCGGCATCGAAGGACAGAAGCTGCGCGTGGTGCAGAACACCAAACAATTCGTGGCGGGTCGCCCGGCGAACAATGTGCTGCTGACCGGCGCGCGCGGCACCGGCAAATCCTCGCTGGTGAAAGCGGTATTGAACGCGTACGCCGACCAAGGCTTGCGGCTGATCGAAGTGGGCAAGACCGAGCTGGTCGACTTGCCGGACATCGTCGAACTGGTGGCCACCCGCCCCGAGCGCTTTATCCTGTATTGCGACGATCTGGCGTTTAACGCAGAAGAGCCGGGCTACCAAGCGCTGAAAGCCGCGCTGGACGGCTCGGTCACCGCGCTCAGCGACAACCTGCTGATCTATGCAACCTCGAACCGCCGTCACCTGATGCCGGAATTCATGGAAGAAAACCTTGCCACCCGCTACGTCGGCGAAGAAGTGCACCCCGCCGAAGGCGTGGAAGAAAAAATCTCCCTGTCCGAACGCTTCGGCTTATGGGTATCGTTCTACCCGTTCTCGCAGGACGAATATCTCGACATCGTCTGCTACTGGCTGCACCGGCTCGACCCCGCACAAACCTTCGACGAAAACGTGCGCCGCGAAGCGCTGCAATGGTCACTGGGACGCGGCTCGCGCAGCGGCCGGGTTGCCTGGCAGTTTGCGCGGGATTGGATCGGACGGATGGAGTAAGCGCGTTGCGCGGAGCTTTGTAGGGTGCGCTTTGCGCACCATTTGAATGCGTAAGGAAGAGGCTGGTCGCAAAGCGGGTGAAGTGAGGGCAGATCGTTGAAATTTTTTAAATATATCTTGATGGGGGCAGCGCTTTTCCTGATCGCCGAAGGTTCTGGAATGGCGGGTATTTTCGAAGATATGGATGCCGGGCAGCGTGCGCTGAACGAGCGATCCAGAAAAACGGTTCTGATTTACATGTCACCGGAGGATATCTATCCCGACGAGCGGGTGCGTGCGTTAGCCGAGGCGGCCGGTAACGGCAATATAAGCAAGGTGGAAGCGCTGGTCAGACAGGGCGTGGATGTGAATTCAAGAGGCGCTCAAGGCGCGACACCGCTCTTCTGGGCGATGAGAAACATCGCGGGGTATAAAAAGCTCTTGGAGCTGGGCGCTGATCCGAATCTGGAGTTTAGGGGCGGGCAGAGTGTCTACGGCGTGATGACCTACGCAGTAATGCATGAAAATCTGGCAGTGTTAAAGTTGGCACTGGAGCATGGCGGGAATCCGAACTTTATTACAGTGCAACCATTTCCAATGGTAGGGTTGAACCGGCGTCCTTTGATATTCGAAGCTTTTGGACTCGAGCACGGCAAAGAAAAGATCATAATGCTATTGGATGCCGGGGCTGACATTGAGGGGCGCGACTCTTATGGGAAAACGCTGCTCTTGCATACGGCGTTCATGGGCAATTTTGAGCTGATGTACACTCTTTTGGAGCGCGGGGCAGATTATTCTGTCAGGGATAATCAAGGGAACGACATAACAATGCATATTGCCCGCAGGAGCAAAATACTACGCAGTGGTAATCCGCAGATTCCCTACATGGAAAAGGTTGTGAACTGGTTGAAACAGCGCGGTGTGGTTGTTCAAACAGATTGAGCGATAAGTAGTATGTTGAACGCAGTGCGCGGAAGCACGGTTGCGATGCGGTGTGCGGTTAGCTCACCATTGCGTGGATGATGGGTTGAGGCGGTGTCGGGGATGGATGCAATGAAAGTGGTGGATGTGGCGGCGGCGGTATTGTTGCAGCCGGATGGGACGTTTTTGCTGGCGCAGCGGCCGGAGGGTAAGCCGTGGGCGGGGTATTGGGAGTTTCCGGGCGGGAAGATCGAGCCGGGGGAGTCGCCGCGCCACGCGCTGGAGCGCGAGCTGCATGAGGAGTTGGGGATTACGGTCACGGCGGCGACGCCGTGGATTACGCGGGTGTTTGCTTATCCGCATGCGACGGTGCGGTTGCATTTCTTTCGGGTAACCGGATGGGTGGGAACGCTGCACGGGCGCGAGAATCAGCAGTTTGTTTGGCAGCGGTTGCCCGAGGTGACGGTATCGCCGTTGTTGCCGGCGAATGCGCCGGTGCTGCGCGCGTTGGCCTTGCCGCCGGTGTATGCGATCAGCCATGCCAGCGAGTTGGGCGAGGCGGTGTTTTTGCAGCGGGTGGAGGCGGCGCTGGCGCGCGGCACGCGCCTGATTCAGTTGCGCGAGAAGGGTTGGAGCCGGGAGCAAATGGCCGGGCTGGCGCGCGCAGTGATTGCCAAGGCGCGGCCTTATGGGGCGCAGGTGTTGTTGAATGCGGATATCGAATTGGCGCAGGAGGTCGGTGCGGACGGGGTGCAGTTGACCGGCGCGCAGATGGCGGCGTTGACGGTGCGCCCGGATTTACCCTGTTGCGGTGCCTCGTGCCACAACGCGGAAGAGTTGCGCCGTGCCGCCGAGCTGGGGTTGGATTTCGCGTTGCTCAGCCCGGTGCTGCCGACGCTCAGTCATCCCGGTGCGGCGCATTTGGGTTGGGAAAAATTCGCCGAATTGGTGCGCGACTTGCCGATGCCGGTTTATGCGCTGGGCGGATTAAAAGCGGAGGATTTGGTTACGGCGCAGCAGCACGGCGCGCACGGCATTGCGTTGCTGCGTCAGGCTTGGTGAGGCGGTTCGCCGTTTGCGCCCAGCGGCGCTTCGCTTTCTTCGAGCCGGTAGTTCTCGGTAGCCCACGCGCCGAGGTCGATCATCTTGCAGCGTTCGCTGCAAAACGGACGGTAGCGGTTTTCCGGTGACCACTCGGATTCTTTGCCGCATTGCGGGCAGTTGACGAGGCGGGGTTTGCGTTCCATTACAGTGTGCAGAAAACCAGTTCGAACGGGACGTCCTGCGCGAAGAGTGCACTTTTTGCTGCGTAGTCGGCAGCGACAAAGCGGATATTCAGCGCGTATTTGTTGGCGCTGATTTCAGGTACGCAAGCTAAATCGTCTTCCAGCCGGATACGCAGCATTTGTGCGACGCGGCCGCCCTGCATTTGCTGAAAGTGCCCCTGAAAGGCGGTGAAGCGGTGCGTTTTGCCGCTTTCGCGCAACAGTTTCAGAACGATGTTCAGGCCTTCATTGATCGGCAGCATGGGGGCAAGCCATGCCTTGAGGTAATTGCGGCGGATGGTGACATCCTGATGCTGCCAGTAATGATAGGACGGCAGGTCGAACTCGCACACACCGCCGGGAATGCAGGCGCGTTGCTTAATCCCCATCAGCCATTCGTTTTCGCGCAGATGCTGGCCGATTTTGCCGCTCATGCCGAGCAGACCCGCCGAAGCGCCTTCGATTTCGCTCAGTACGCCTTCCAGCGCTTCTTCGGAAATTTCGGGATTGTTATGCAGTGCAGCAAGAACGCGCTTCTGGCGCTCCATTTCCTGCAACAGGTCGGATTTCAGGTCGGCACGGCTGGCGACTTCCATGATTTCGAACAGCACGCCGAGTGCGGCATGGTGATCGTCGCGGTTGCCGCGCTCGATGAAATACGAAATCCGGGCGAACAGATCCTCCAGCCGCAGCAGAGTACGGATGCGTTCGTTGAGCGGAAATTCGTATGAAATCACTTGGCCGCCGGGTATTTAAGGCTATTATTGTCGGAATTTCCCGACATTATAAAGCAAGATTTTGCTAAGTTTGTGCGGAATTAACGGTTTTTTGCCGCCAAATCGAGATAAAGGGCGTGCAGTCGCGTGACTTGATCGTGCAACGCGTCCGTCGTGCCGCTGTTGTCGACGGTGTCGTCGGCCAGCGCACAGCGTTCGGCGCGGGAGAGTTGTTGTGCCATGATGGCGCGCACAGCTGTTTCGCTCAAGCCGCTGCGCTGCATCGTGCGGGCGATTTGCAGGTCTTCCGGGCAATCCACCGCGCAAACCCGGTGCAGCCAGTTGCGGTAAGCGCCGCTCTCGAACAGTAATGGCACGACCACCAGCACATACGGCGCGGTACTGGCGCCGGCTTGCCGCTGCGCCTCGCTGCGAATGGCCGGATGCAGGATCGCTTCCAGTTTTTGTTTGGCGGCAGGGTCGGCGAAAATCGTTTCGCGCATGCGGGCGCGGTTTAACGCACCATCCGGCGTGAGAAAGTCGGCACCGAATGTAGTGCGAATTGCCGGGATTGCTGCGCCGTCAGGGGCGGTAAGCTGGTGGGCGATGATATCGGTATCGACGATGTCCGCGCCGAGTGCGGCGAATTGCCGGGCAGCTGTGCTTTTTCCGCTGCCGATGCCTCCGGTCAGGCCGACGAACCAACTCATAGGTTAAACAATTGCAGGTATTGCTGGGTCAGCGTTTGACCCCAGAACAATGCCAGCAGCCCGCCGCCTGCCAGATAGGGGCCGAAGGGGATGGCGACATCGCGCCCGCGCTTGGCGACGACGATCAGCACAATGCCGACCAGTGCGCCGACCACTGAAGAAAGCAGAATGACCAGCGGCAGCATCTGCCAGCCCAGCCATGCGCCGAGTGCGGCCAGCAGCTTGAAATCACCGTAGCCCATGCCCTCTTTGCCGGTGGTCAGCTTAAACAGCCAGTAGACGCTCCACAGCGCCAGATATCCGACGACCGCGCCGATGACGGCGTCGCTGAGCGGGACAAACGTACCGTTGAAATTGACCAGCAAGCCCAGCCAAAGCAGCGGCAGGGTGATGCTGTCCGGTAGAAGTTGGGTGTCGAAGTCGATGAAAGTGAGTGCGATCAGCGCCCAAATCAGAAATAGCGAGGCGAGTGCGGCGTAAGTCGGGCCGAAGTGCCATGCGGCGAAGCCGGACAGGAGTGCGGACAGAAGTTCGACTACCGGATAGCGCAGGCCGATCGGCTGGCTGCAAGCGCTGCAACGCCCGCGCAGAAACAGATACCCGAACAGCGGGGTGTTTTCCATGACGGTAATGCGGTGTCCGCAATGCGGGCAGGCCGAACGCGGTACGAACAGGTTATAGCGCGGCGCGTCTTCCGGAGGGTGACCATTCAGCTCGGCGCACTGGGCGCGCCATTCGCGTTCCAGCATTTTGGGCAGGCGGTGGATCACGACATTCAGGAAACTGCCGACCAACAGACCGAGCAGCGCACAAGCGCCGGCAAAGAATGCCGGAGCGTAGTGAAACAAATCCAGCATTACACCACCGAACCCATCTTGAAAATCGGCAGATACATGGCGACCACCATGCCGCCGATCAGCGTGCCCAGCACCACCATGATAATCGGTTCCATCAGGCTGGAGAGCCCCTTCACGGCATCGTCCACTTCGCCTTCATAGAAGTCGGCCACCTTGGACAGCATGCTGTCGAGCGAGCCGGCCTCTTCGCCGATCGCCACCATTTGCAGCACCATCGGGGGGAAGACTTCAGTATTCTGCATCGCAACGGTCAGGCTGGTGCCGGTGCTGACCTGACGCTGAATTTCCATCGTGGCATCGAAATACAGTGCATTGCCGGATGCGCCTGCCACCGAGTTGAAGGCTTCCACCAGCGGCACGCCCGCTGCGAACATGGTCGCCAGCGTACGCGACCAGCGCGCCACCACCGACTTGCGGATCAGTTCGCCGAAGATCGGCAGTCTGAGCAGGAGTTTATCCATTACGCGCTGCACGTTCTTGTCACGTTTCCAGACGTAGAAGAAGGCATACAGCCCGCCGCCGATGCTGCCGAAGATCGCCCACCACCAGTCGACGAAGAAATCGGAGATCGCCATCACGAACAGCGTGGGGGCGGGCAGGTCGGCGCCGAAGCTGGAGAACAATTCCTTAAACGCCGGGATCACGAAAATCATAATCACCGCCGTGATGATAAAAGCCACCACGATCACTGCAATCGGGTAAAACAGGGCGGACTTGATCTTGCTCTTGATGGCGAGAATTTTCTCGCGGTAAGTCGCCAGACGATCCAGCAGCGTATCCAGAATACCGGCGGCCTCGCCCGCTGCGACCAGATTGCAGTACAGCGCATCGAAATACAGCGGATATTTGCGGAAAGCCTGATTCAGACTGCTGCCGGTTTCTACCTCGATTTTAATGTCGGCCAGCATGCGCGAAACCGCCGGATTGGGATGTCCCTTGCCGACGATGTCGAACGCTTGCAGCAACGGCACGCCGGATTTCAGCATGGTGGCGAGCTGGCGGGTGAAGATGGTGACGTCTTTTTCAGTAACTTTTTTGCTGGAGCTGCGCAGCTTGCGGATTTTGATGACGGTAATGCCCATGCGGCGCAACTGGGCCGAGACGATAGCTTCGCCCGCGGCGCGAATTTCACCCTTCAGCAGTTTGCCGGTACGATCTTTGCCTTCCCACTGGTAGAGCGATTCTTTGACTTTATTTTTATCTTTGCTCTGGTCGCGTTTGGTGTCCGCCGCCATGATGTCTACCCTTTCAGCCCGATAGCTTTGCATCATGCCGAGCGTTGCCCGGTTTGTAAAGCGGATTGCGCGGCATGCCGGCGAGGCGGATTATTTTTTCGGCAGCGCCGGGAAAATCTTGGCGACTTTTACCGCGCGGTCCTGCGTCTGGACGATTTCGATGGGATGGTCGGCGATTTTCAGACTGGTGCCCGCCTCGGGAATGTCTTCCAAATGCTCCAGAATCAGCCCGTTCAGCGTTTTTGCACCGTTCAGAGGAAAGTGCAGCCCCAGCTTGCGGTTCAGGTCGCGCAGCGAAACCGTGCCTTCCACATACACGCTGCCGTCCGGCTGGCGCTGAAACTTGCCGCCCTGTGCGGGCGACTGCGTGGTGAAATCGCCGACGATTTCTTCCAGAATATTTTCCAGCGTCACTAAGCCCAGCAATTCGCCGTATTCGTCCACAATCAGCCCCAGCCGCAAATGGCGCTCCTGAAACTGCTGCAACTGAGACAGCAGCGAAGTCTCCGAGGGAATGAAGTACGGGTCGAGCAACAGTGCGCGCAATTCGTCCACACTGAACGTCTCGCGCTGCATCAGCGTCAGCGCCCGGCGCACATGCAAAACCCCGACGATATTGTCCAGCGCACCCTGACAAACCGGCAGCAGCGTATGGTGGCAAGTGGCAAGCTGTTCGCGCAAAACCTCTGGCGCACTGTCCAGATCGAGCGCCTCGATCTGATTGCGCGGCACCATCACATCGTTGACGGCGATGCGTTCCATATCGACCAGATTAAGCAGCATCTTTTGGTGTTTGCGCGGCAGGAAGTGTTCTGCCTCCAGTACCTGCATGCGCAACTCTTCCAGACTGCCCTTATGCGTGCTGCGGTCGGTCTGGATGGGGATGCGCAGCAGCCGCAGGAAACCGCGCACCAGTGCGGTGGCGATTGAAACAACCGGGTGAAACAATTTAATCAGCGGCGCCAGCACATAGCCCGCAGGCAACGCCACGCGCTCGGGATGGCTGGCGGCGATCACCTTCGGCATGATTTCGCTGAATACCAGCAACAGGAAAGTAATCGCCAGCGTGCCGAACAGCACGACCCATTCGTCGTGACCGAGCAAGCGCTCCAGAATCATATCCGTCAGCATCGCAGCGGCCACATTCAGCAGCGTATTACCCAGCAGCACCGAACCGAGCAGCTTATCCGTGTGTTCCAGCAGGCGCGCGGTCAGCTTGGCGCTGGCGTTGTTTTTGCGCACCAGATGCGCCAGACGGTAGCGGTTGAGCGCCATCATGGCGGTCTCGGAGGCGGAGAAAAAGCCCGAGCAGGCCAGAATCAGAATCAGGGCGAAAATCAGCGTGCCCAGCGAAAGATCTTCCAAAGCGGCGGAATGTCAGAATGCGAAGCGGAAAGTATCGGGGCGCGACGGACGGGTGTCAAGCGTGCGCCCCGCGATACGGCTTACCATTCTCTGAACGAGAAGCCGATGCCCAGTGTGTTCTGCGCGTGGTTGTAGTCGAGCATGCTTTCACCGTAGCCCGAGCCGAGCTGGAGGTGGAAGCGCGCGGCGTTGCCGAGTTTGAGGGGAATCGCCCAGTCGAGTTGCATGTAGCCGTGGTTATGCCGCGAGCGCAGGTTGTTGCGCACTAGGAAGGAGAGCGATTGCGAACGGTCGTGCGGTTCCCAGTGGGCGACGAGATCGCCGCGCCCCATGAATTGTTCGATGTCCGGATTGTCGTCCTTCCACGGTTTCTCCGGCACGCGCCACCAGCCGCGCGCCAGCACGGAGAATTCGTTCCATTCCCAGCCGCCTTGCAGGTAGATGCGGTTCCAGCTGCGCGACTCTTTGCCGGCGCGGCCGTTCGACTGGTGGCTGAAGCCGAGGTTGACCAGTTTGAGTCCGGATTGCGCGTCGGTACCGAACGAGGCAATGACTTCCGGTTCGTAGTTGGTTTCGCGGAAGGGGGCGGAGTTGGAGGAGTTGAACATCTGCCAGTTGGATTGCTGGCTGTAGGCGGCCCAGACGCGGAAGTCATTGAAACCGAATACGTTAAAGTCGTGCCGGTTGCCGATTTCGGATTTGAAACTCAGTTGATATTTGGTTTCGGCGGCATCCAAGTTGTAAGGGATGAGCGTTTGTCCGTGCGTGGGACTGGACGGATACTGATTCGGTCGCGAGGTTTTGCGGAAGATCAGGTAGTTTTGCTTGTGCGGGCGCAGACGACCGAAGCGGTTGTCGCCGCTGTTGAGATCGTCCAGATTCCAGGCGCGTGTGAGAAAACTGCGGTGATCTTCGCGGCGCGCGTGTTGCCCGGCACTTGCGTCTTCGGCTGCCGACGGGGCGGCTGCGGTTTGCGGCGCAGGGCTGGCAGCCGTCTCAGTCGCTTGAGGGCTGGCTGTCGCCGGGGAGGCCGGGGCTTTCAGCAAGTCGTCGAAGCATTGCAGGCGCGCAGCGGCATCGTTGCGGAATTGTTCGGCGCAGTGTTGCATGCCCGTGTCGGCAGAATGTGCGAACGGTGCTGCGGCGCTCAGGCCGCTCAGCCAGAGCAGTTTGGTGAAACGATTCATGCGGTTTCCTTCGTATTGCGGTGCGCCCAGAACATCAGTCCGATCCCGGTCAGCACCATCGGCAAACTGAGCCATTGCCCCATGCTGATGTTAAAGGTCATCAGGCCGAAAATGCCATCGTCAGGGTTGCGGGCGAATTCGCCCAAGAAGCGGAAGCTGCCGTAGCCGATCAGAAATAAACCGGATACCGTGCCGACCGGCCGCGGCTTGGCGGAGTAGAGCCACAGAATGACGAACAGGGCGAGGCCTTCCAGCGCGAATTCGTAGAGTTGCGAGGGATGCCGCGGCAGCGTATCGACGTTGGGGAATACCATGCCCCAAGGTAGGTCGGTGGGGCGGCCCCATAGTTCGGCATTGATGAAGTTACCGATGCGGCCTGCGCCCAAACCCAGCGGCACCAGCGGTGCGACGAAGTCCAGCAGCTCTATCCAGCGCAGGTTGTAGCGGCGGGCGAACAATGCCATCGCCACCAGTACGCCGAGGAAGCCGCCGTGGAACGACATGCCGCCTTTCCAGACGGCGATGATTTCCGCCGGATGCGCAAAATAATAGCCCGGTTGGTAGAACAGGACTTCGCCCAATCTGCCGCCCAGCACCACGCCCAGTACCCCGTAAAACAGCAGATCGTCGAGAAACCGGTTATCCCAGCCTGCGCGCGGTCGTGCGGCAAGGCGGCGGCGTCCCAGCAGGATAAACAGGGCGAAGCCGAGCAGGTACATCAGGCCGTACCAGTGGATCGCCAGCGGGCCGAGTTGCAGCGCAACGGGGTCGATTTGCGGATGAACGAGCATTCTTGGGTTAAAATCCAAAATTCGAGTTTTATATTATTGCATATCGACCGGCAGCGCCGTCTACCCGGCACGCCGAACCAAGGAAAAGTAAAGATGCCTGCATACCGTTCCCATACTACTACCCGCGGCCGCAATATGGCGGGCGCCCGTTCGCTGTGGCGTGCCACCGGCATGAAAGACGGCGACTTCGACAAGCCGATCATTGCGGTGGTGAACTCGTTTACCCAGTTCGTGCCCGGCCATGTGCATTTGAAGGACATGGGGCAGTTGGTTGCGCGCGAAATCGAAAAGGCGGGCGGCGTAGCAAAGGAATTCAACACCATTGCGGTGGACGATGGCATTGCGATGGGGCACGACGGCATGTTGTATTCGCTGCCCAGCCGCGAACTGATCGCCGACTCGGTGGAATATATGGTGAATGCGCATTGCGCCGATGCGATGGTGTGCATTTCCAACTGCGACAAGATCACCCCGGGGATGCTGATGGCGGCGATGCGCCTGAACATTCCGGCTGTGTTCGTGTCCGGCGGCCCGATGGAAGCGGGCAAAATGGTATGGGAAGGCAAGACCGTGATGCTGGATCTGGTGGATGCGATGGTGTCCGCTGCCGACAGCAAGTGCAGCGACGAGGAAGTGAATGCGCTGGAACGTTCCGCCTGTCCGACGTGCGGTTCCTGCTCCGGCATGTTTACCGCCAATTCGATGAACTGCCTGACAGAAGCACTGGGCCTGTCGCTGCCGGGCAACGGTTCGCTGGTGGCAACTCATGCCGACCGCAAAGAGTTGTTCCTGCGTGCCGGTCGTCTGGCGGTGGAAAACGCCAAGCGCTGGTACGAGCAAGACGATGCCAGCGTGCTGCCGCGCAGCATTGCCACCTTCGAAGCCTTCGAAAATGCGATGAGTCTGGATATCGCGATGGGCGGGTCGACCAACACGGTGTTGCACCTGCTGGCCGCTGCGCGCGAAGGCGGCGTGGATTTCTCCATGCGCGATATCGACCGTCTGTCGCGTAAAGTGCCGCATCTGTCCAAGGTGGCGCCGAGCACTCAGCAATATCATATGGAAGACGTGCACCGTGCCGGCGGCGTGGTCGGCATTTTGGGCGAGTTGGACCGCGCCGGTTTGCTGAACCGCGATGTGCCGACGGTACACAGCCCCAGCTTGGGTGCAGCATTGGAACAGTACGATATTCAGCGCACGCAAGATGCGGCGGTGAAGGACTTCTTCCGCGCAGCGCCGGGCGGGATCCCGACCACGGTAGCGTTTTCGCAATCCATGCGCTACCCGGCGCTGGACGATGATCGCGCCAACGGCTGTATTCGCGACCAAGCTCATGCCTATTCGCAAGACGGCGGGCTGGCCGTGCTGTACGGCAATATCGCTGAAAACGGCTGTATCGTGAAAACCGCCGGGGTGGATGCAAGCATTCTGAAATTCAATGGCCGCGCTCGCGTGTTCGAAAGTCAGGATAGCGCAGTAGAAGCGATTCTGGCCGATAAGATCGAAGCCGGCGACGTGGTAGTGATTCGCTATGAAGGCCCGCGCGGCGGCCCCGGCATGCAGGAGATGCTCTACCCGACTTCCTACCTGAAATCGAAAGGCTTGGGCAAGGCGTGTGCGCTGCTCACCGACGGCCGTTTTTCCGGCGGCACCTCGGGCTTGTCGATCGGACACGTTTCGCCGGAAGCGGCGGAGGGCGGCGCGATCGGGTTGGTGGAGGAAGGCGATACCATCAAGATCGACATCCCCAACCGCCACATTCATCTGGACGTGGCGCTGGAAACGCTGGACGCCCGTCGCGAAGCCATGCTGGCGCGCGGCAATAAAGCCTGGAAGCCGGTGGATCGTCAGCGTCACGTGTCGGCTGCACTGAAAGCCTATGCGATGCTGACGACCAGTGCCGACAAAGGCGCGGTACGCGACGTTACGCAGTTGGAGAAATAAGCGGGTTGGATCAATCGGGCTATAGTAGTCCGAGATAACGCCGGATTTCCGGGGAAGGGGGCGCGATGAAGGCGATTTTGATTGCCAATCCCAAAGGGGGAAGCGGCAAGACCACGCTCTCGACCAATATCGCCGGATATCTGGCCGCGCAGGGGAAGACGGTGCAGCTGCTCGATCTGGACCGGCAGCAGTCGGCCAGTTTTTGGCTGTCGAACCGCAGCGAAAGTTTGCCGCCGATCCGTCGGCTGGGCGAGAATAAGCCGGGGACGAAAGCCGATTGGCTGGTGATCGATTCGCCCGCCGGACTGCACGGCAAAAATCTGGAGCATGCCATCCGGCTGGCGCACAAGATTGTGGTGCCGGTTGCGCCTTCCTTATTTGACATGCATGCCAGCCGCGACTTCTTTCGCGATCTGGCTGAAGCGAAAGCGGTGCGCAAGGGCAAAGTCTCGGTCGGTGTCGTCGGCATGCGCATGGCGCCGCAAACCCGCGCTGCCGTCACGCTGGAACAATTTCTTGCCGATATGGAATTGCCGGTGTTGGCCTACCTGCGCGAGGCACAGGTGTATGTGAATGCCGCATTCGAGGGTAAAAGCCTGTTCGATATGCCCCCGCATTTGGCCGAGCGCGAGTGGCAGCAATGGGAATATCTCTGCGACTGGTTAGGGCAGGTCGAGGCGGATGAAAAATAAATTGATTTAAATATATTCGTCGGCTATGCTTTGCCGCGGTTTGTTCGTCATCTCATAAATTTCAGGAGGCACGTATGCAAGTTAGCACGTTGATGAGAGTGTTGTTGGCGGGCGTCGTCATGGCGACGGTTTCCGGCTGCTCGATGCTTGGTATGGGCGGCGATTCTGCTCCGGCAGAGAAAAAAGAGGTTGCAGAAAAGCTTGCTGCGGCGGAAAAACATGCGCCGGCCGAGAAGCATGCCGTAGCGGAAAAAACAGCTCCGGCGGCCAAAGAGCATACGACGGAGAAGGCTGCCGAACCGGCCAAGGCTGCCGATAAGAAAAAAAAGACCAAGGACGCAAAGCCCGTAGCGACTGCGTCTGACGCTGCCAAGCCGGAGGCCGCGAAACCTGAAGCTGCGAAACCGGAACCTCAGAAAGGCGGCGCAGCGCTGTCCGAAGCCGACGGGGTAGCCTTGGCGAAGAAGAGCGGCTGTTTTGTCTGCCACTCGCTGGATAAGAAAATAGTCGGCCCGGCCTGGAAGGATGTGGCGAATAAATATCGCGGGCAAGGCGATGCCGAATCCAAGCTGATCGCCAAGGTGTCGAAGGGCGGTTCGGGCGCGTGGGGCGGGACGGCAATGCCGCCGCAATCGCCGACCGTGAAGGATGGCGACATCAAGGCATTGGTGAAGTTCGTGCTGTCGCTGAAATAAGCGCAGGCGTGCGGGGAGGGCCTCCCTCCCCGGTAAGAGGAGAGTAAGCAGGATGAAGAGAAGGATCGCAGGTTGGGTATTGGCGGGCTGCTGCGCGGCCTTGCCGGCAATGGCGGAAGAAATGCCCGCACTGGGGAAGAAGGGGAATTGCACCCCGTGTCACGATGTGGATGCTGCACCGGGTAAGCCCAAGCTCGGGCCGATCTTCCGCGAGGTGGCGAAAAAATACCGCGGTCAGGCCGATGCGGAAAAAATGCTGATGGACCGCATCGCTAAGGGCGGCGGCGGCAAGTGGGGCAATGCAGTGATGCCGCCCAGTTCGCCTGCGCTGAGCGAGGTCGATACCAAATCGCTGGCGCAGTACATCTTGTCGCTCAAGTAGTTGCGATTGTGTCAACCGCCGGCTCGGTCGGTGCGTTAATGGAAGTGCCGCCGGGATGAATGCGCGCGAGTTTGCAAACAGGCCGGAGTTGGTTAGAATGAGCGCGGGGGAGGACCCTCGCTTTAAGTTAATTTGAACCATAATGGAGAGAACATGAAATCTATCGTTGTTAGCATGGTTGCTGCTGCCGGTCTGATGGTTGCTGGTTCCGCTTTGGCTGCCGATATGCCCGCAGAAGGCAAGGCAAAGTGCGGCGCTTGCCACGCAATCGACAAGAAAGTTGTTGGCCCGGCTTGGAAAGATATTGGCGCGAAATACGCCGGCGACAAGGACGGTGCAAAGAAGATTGCTGAAAACATCAAGAAGGGTGGTTCCTTCGGCTGGAAGATGGGCTCCATGCCTCCCAAGGGCGCTGGCGCAACTGACGCTGAAGTGGATTCCCTGGCTAAGTTCATCGCTGGCCTGAAGTAATCCGCAGTCATGCGTTAAACAAGCGGGAAGCCGGAAACGGCTTCCCGCTTGTTTTTTACGGCGGTCTGATTCAAACTTCAGCCTTGTCCGGCGCAGGGTTTTTGGGAGCCGGATCAGGTCGGCAATGCGCGGGGCGAGGGGTTGTCTCCGTATTGCGTTGAGTAGCGTTCAGGCGGTTCCCGCAGAGACTGCCAATAGAGCCGATACAAACAGGATGAAAACAATAACGAAGATTGCGATAGCTTTGCCGCTGCTGGTGAGCGGCGTTGCGATGGCTGCGGATATGCCCAAGCTGGCGAAGGATAACGGTTGCCAGTGGTGTCATGTGATCGAAGCCGGTAAGGAGGCGACCGTCGGCCCCGCCTGGAAAGAGGTGGCGAAAAAATACCGTGGCCAGCCCGATGCCGAAGCCAAACTGATCGCGAAAGTTTCCAAGGGTGGTGGCGGAGTCTGGGGCAAAATGCCCATGCCGCCGAATTCGCCGAATGTGAAAGACGAAGATATTAAAGCGCTGGTGCGCTACATTCTGCGTCTGAAATAAATATAAACGGGCGGCCCGCCTGCCGGAGCCGCCGCATTTCCAATTTGCTTACATACGGGTGAACCATGAAGTTCAAGCCTTCCGCACTATTGCTGGCCTTAACCACTGCCGCGCTCTTATCCGCTTGCGGCGGCAAATCCGATGCGCCTGCCGCAAATGCTGCAAACGGCGATGAAATCGTGGTGCGCATCGGCGCTTCCGCGCCGCTGACCGGCCCGCAAGCCCATATTGGCAAGGATAACGAAAACGGCACCCGCATGGCGATCGACGATGCCAACGCCAAAGGCATTTTGATCGGCGGCAAGAAAGCGCATTTCGAATTGCTGAGCGAAGACGACCAGACCGATCCCAAGACAGCGACCATCGTGGCGCAAAAGCTGGTGGATGCGAAAGTGAACGGGGTGATCGGTCACCTGAACTCCGGCACGACGATCCCCGCAGCCAAGATCTACAGCGATAACGGCATTCCGCAAATTTCGCCCTCTGCCACCGCTGTGGCTTATACGGCACAAGGCTTCAAAACCGCCTTCCGCGTTATGGCCAACGACAGCCAGCAAGGCAAGGCGCTCGGCCTGTATGCCGCGCAGAATCTCGGCGCGAAAAAGATTGCCGTGATCGACGACGGCACGGCCTACGGACAAGGCATTGCCAACGAATTTATTAAATCCGCCCAAGCCAACGGCGCGCAAATCATTGCCCACGAATACACCACCGACAAAGCGGTGGACTTCACCGCTGTGCTGACCGCCATCAAGGGCAAGCAGCCCGATCTGCTGTTCTTCGGCGGCATGGACCCGCAAGGTGTCCCGCTGGTGAAGCAAATGCGCGGCTTGGGGCTGACTGCAAAATTCATGATGGGCGACGGCGGTTTCACGCCCAAGCTGATCGAACTGGCCGGTGCCGCAGCAGAAGGCGCCTATGCCTCCCTGCCCGGCGTGCCGTTGGATAAAATGCCCTCCGGCAAAGACTTCGCCCAGCGCTATCAGGCCAGATTTAACGTACCGATTCAGTTGTACGCACCCTACTGCTACGACGCCGTGAATGTCATGATCGACGCCATGCAGCGCGCCGGCTCTGCCGATCCCGCCAAATACCTTGCCGAGTTGCCCAAGACTGCTCACGAAGGCGTTACCGCCAAAATCACCTTCGACGAAAAAGGCGACCTCAAGAGCGGCGCGGTCACCCTCTACCAAGTGCAGCAAGGCAAATGGGCTGCCCTGCAAACACTGGGCGGCGACGCGAAGTAAGCGCTTAGCTCCGGCCTGTTAAAAGGCGACGCTGCGGCGTCGCTTTTTTGTTGGGGGTGGACATGTAGCCCGGCTTTGCTACAATGAACTACAAATGTAGCGGAGGCGCATCATGGGTATGCCGGTCAGAATTGATGAAACGTTATACGAACAAGCCAAGGCGGCGGCCAAGGGCGAGTACCGGACGATCTCCGGGCAGCTCGAGTTTTGGGCGAAAATCGGCAAGGCCGCACTGGATAATCCCGATTTGCCGGTCGATTTTATTCGCGACCTCCTGATCGCCCGTGAGGAAGATGCCTCGCAACATACCCCCTTTGTGCCGGGACAGTTCCGTGACTGACATCCGGGTCAGTCAGACCAACGCTTTTCTGCGCACCTATAAAAAACTGCATCCGAACCAGAAGGATGCCGTCGACCGCGCCGTAGCGGACATCGTGCAAAATCCCGAACTGGGCGAAGCGAAGAAGGGCGACCTGCTCGGCGTATACGTCTATAAATTCGACTGCATCAACCGACTGTATCTACTGGCCTACGAATACGATCCCGCCTCCCGTCTGCTGTTGTTGGTCGGTACGCACGAGAATTTCTACCGCAATCTGAAACGCTGATCCGGTTGCGGTCGCATCGTCATTCCCGCACTGCCTGAAACCAAGTAAAATCCGAGGCTGTGACCCGCCGCCCGGCGGGCAGGGATAACAATATTTTCCAACGTGGATATTTTCTTACAGCAGATCATCAATGGGCTGGTGCAGGGCAGTGTGTATGCCTTGGTGGCGCTCGGCTATACGATGGTGTACGGCATTCTCGGTTTGATTAACTTCGCGCACGGCGAGGTGGTGATGGTCGGGGCGATGGCGGCGCTGTCGGCCAGTGCGGCGTTGCTGGCGGCGGGGGTGTCGGCTGCGCTGGTCTTGCCGCTGTCGCTGGCGGCGGCAGTGCTGGTGTGCATGGCGCTGGGTTACGGTATCGAGCGCATTGCTTACCGCCCGTTGCGTTCCGCGCCGCGTTTGGCTCCGCTGATTACCGCGATCGGGGTTTCGATCGTGCTGCAAAACCTTGCCATGATGATCTGGGGGCGCGAGTACCATGCCTTCCCGGCCTTGCTGCCGAACACGCCGCATGCCATCGGCGGGGCGGCGATTTCTACGGTGCAGATTGTGATTGTGCTGACGGCGCTGGCGATGATGGCGGGCTTGCTGCTGCTGGTGCAGCGCACCCGGCTCGGACGGGCGATGCGCGCAGTGGCGGAGAATCCTGCTGCCGCCACCCTGATGGGCGTGAATATCAATGCCGTGGTGTCGCAAACCTTTATGATCGGCTCGGCTCTGGCGGCGGTGGCGGGTTTGATGGTGAGTGCTAACTACGGCATCGTGCATTATTACATGGGCTTTATTCTCGGCTTGAAGGCTTTCACCGCTGCGGTGCTGGGCGGCATCGGCAACCTGCGCGGTGCAATGCTGGGCGGGGTGCTGCTGGGGCTGATCGAAAGTCTCGGCGCGGGTTATATCGGCGACCTGACCGGCGGGGTGATCGGCAGTAATTATCAGGATGTGTTCGCCTTCTTCGTGCTGATCGCGGTGCTGATTTTCCGTCCCTCCGGCTTGCTGGGCGAACGCGTGGCGGAGCGGGCATGAAGCGCTTCAATACTCGCTCATGGATGGTGATGCTGGCGGCGGGCGTTGCGCTGTTGCTGCTGCCCTTTGTCATCGAAGCATTGCTCGGGCGCGGCTGGGTACGCATTGCCGACTTTGCGCTGCTGTACATTATGCTGGCGCTGGGGCTGAATATCGTGGTCGGTTACGCCGGCCTGCTCGATTTGGGCTATATCGCCTTCTTTGCAGTGGGCGCTTACACCTATGCATTGCTCGGTTCGCCGCAGTTCGGCATCCATTGGCCGTTCTGGGCGGTATTGCCGACCGGCGCACTGCTGGCCTGCCTGTTCGGGGTGTTGCTCGGGGCGCCGACGCTGCGGCTGCGCGGCGATTATCTGGCGATCGTTACGCTCGGCTTCGGCGAAATCATCCGCATTTTTATGAACAACCTGAACGCGCCGGTTAACATCACCAACGGTGCGCAGGGTATCAGCATGATTGACCCGGTCACCGTTGGCAGTTTCTCGTTCGGCGTGCAGCAAGGGCCGGTGCCTTCGGCGCATTTGTATTACTACCTGTTCCTCGGCTTTACCCTGCTGGTGATTTTTGTCTCGCGCCGCTTGCAGGATTCGCGCATCGGCCGCGCGTGGATGGCAATTCGCGAAGATGAAGTGGCGGCGGAAGCGATGGGGATCAACACCCGCAACATCAAGCTGCTGGCGTTTGCGATGGGCGCCACCTTCGGCGGCATCTCCGGCGGCTTGTTCGCTGGGTTTCAGGGCTTCGTCAGTCCGGAAAGCTTCGGCCTGCTCGAATCGGTGATGATTCTCTGTATGGTGGTATTGGGCGGCATGGGCAATATCGCCGGGGTGGTGTTGGGTGGCGTGTTGCTGGTCTTGTTGCCGGAGGCGTTCCGCCACGGTGCGGGGCCGCTGCAGCAGGTGCTGTTCGGCAAGACAGTGGTCGATCCGGAAAGTCTGCGCATGCTGTTGTTCGGTCTGGCGCTGATTGCCGTGATGCTGTTGCGCCCCGCCGGACTCTGGCCGTCCAAGCCGCGCCGCCGCGAGCTGGAAGCCGAAGGAGAAGTCGCCAGACACGAACAGGAGAGTGTGTATGACGTCGCCAAGTAACGTCTTGCTGGAACTCTCCGGTGTCGGCAAGCGCTTTGGCGGGCTGGCTGCGCTAAGCGAGGTGTCGTTGCACATTGCGCAGGGCGAAATCTACGGGCTGATCGGTCCGAACGGCGCCGGTAAAACAACGCTGTTTAACGTGATTACCGGCCTCTACCAACTGGACGACGGCAATTTTACTTTTGCCGGACAAGCTTTTGCCCGTTGCAAACCGCATGTGCTGGCGCAAGCGGGTATCGCGCGCACCTTTCAGAATATTCGCCTGTTTGCCAACATGAGTGCGCTGGAAAACGTGATGGTTGGCTGCCATGCCAAAAGCCGCACCGGCATTCTGGGGGCATTGCTGCGCCATATCGGCGCGCGTGCCGAAGAAGCAGCGCTGCGCGAACGTGCCAAAGCATTGCTGCGCTTCGTCGGTATCGAACGTTCGCCCTACACATTGGCGAAGCATCTCTCTTACGGCGAGCAGCGCCGGTTGGAAATCGCACGGGCACTGGCCACCGACCCGAAGCTGCTGGCTCTGGACGAACCGGCGGCGGGCATGAACGCTACCGAAACCGAAAACCTGAAGGCGCTGCTGCAAGCGATTCGCGCGCAGGGCGTGACGGTATTGCTGATCGAGCATGATGTGAAGCTGATTATGGGGCTGTGCGACCGCGTCGCGGTGCTGGATTACGGCAAGAAAATTGCCGAGGGCGTGCCGGCCGAAGTGCGGCAGAATCCGGCGGTAATCGCCGCTTATCTCGGCGGGGAGGCAGCATGAGCGCCCTGCTGCAAGTCGAAGGGCTGAAAGTGAGCTACGGCGGCATTCAGGCGCTGAAAGGCGTCGATTTTGCCGTTCAGCCGGGCGAGTTGGTAGCCTTGATCGGCAGCAACGGCGCAGGGAAAACCACCACGCTGAAAGCACTGGCCGGTTTGCTGCCTTCCGTCGGCAAGATCGAATATCGCGGGGCGGCCCTGCGCCATCAGCCCGCCCACCGGCGGGTGTACGACGGAATGGCGCTGGTGCCGGAAGGGCGCGGAATTTTCGCCCGCCTGACCGTGGCCGAGAACCTGCAAATGGGCGCCTATTCGCGCATGGACGCGCAAAACCTCGCGCAGGATATGGAACAAATTTACATGCGCTTCCCGCGTTTGGCCGAGCGGCGAGATCAGTTGGCCGGCACCTTGTCCGGCGGCGAACAGCAAATGGTGGCAATGGGGCGCGCGTTGATGAGCCGCCCGACCCTGCTAATGCTGGACGAGCCCAGCATGGGGCTGGCGCCATTGATGGTGGATAAAATCTTCGAAACCATCCGCGAAATTTCCGCGCAGGGCGTCGCCATCCTGCTGGTGGAACAGAACGCCAAGCGCGCCCTCGAAATCGCCCAGCGCGGCTATGTGCTGGAAAGCGGGCGCATCACCCTCGGCGGGCCTGCCGCCGAACTGCTCGGCAGCGAAGCCGTACAGCGCGCTTATCTGGGCGCCTGATCTCCGTTTATTCCCGATTTAACCTAAAGCGCGCAGCAGCATTTTGAGTGCGACGGCGAGCAGCAGCAGTGCAAACAGTTTGCGCAGCAAAGCCAGCGGGGCGCGATGCGCCAGGCGCGCGCCGATGGGGGTGGTGAAATAGCTCGAGGCGACCAGTAAGGCCAGCGCAGGCAGGTAAAGATAGCCGACCGCCCATTCCGGCAGGCCGGACGCGCCGTGGCCGATGACCATGTAGCCGAGGCTGCCGCCGATGGCGATGGGAAAGCCGAGTGCCGCGGAGGTGCCGATGGCGTGGCGTAGTGGAACATGGTGCCACATCAGATAGGGCACGCTTAACGTGCCGCCGCCGATGGAAACCAAGCTGCTGATGGCGCCGATTACCGTGCCGGAAACGGTTTGCGCGACGCGTCCGGGCAAGGGGCGGCTGCCGTGCGGCCGTTTGCCGAACCAGGTTTGCAACGCGGTGAGGCAGACGAACAGCGCAAAAAACAGCGTCAGCTCGCGGGTCGGGATGATCTTCGCCAGCACGGCACCGAGTGCAGTGCCGAGCAGCAGCCCCGGCGTCATGCCTTTTACCAGATCGAAATTTACTGCCCCGTGTTGGTGATGGGTGCGTGCGCTGCCGATTGCGGTGAACACGATGCTGCCCATTGCGGTGCCGAGCGCCAGATGCAGCTCATGGCCGGGCGCGAGGTGCTGCGCTTCGAACAGGAAAGTGAGCGCGGGCACCAGCAGCAAACCGCCGCCGATGCCGAACAGTCCGGCCAACAGTCCGACTGCTGCGCCGAGCGCGAGATAAGCCGCCAACCAAATCATTTAGCGGGCGAGTTGTTCGGTAATGAAGCGCCATTCCGCCGGATCGAGCGGCGTGATCGACAGGCGATTGCCGCGCTGCAAAATACGCATGTGCTCCAGCTCGGGGTGGGTGCGCAAGGCAGCGAGCGGAATCAACGCAATCTTTCTCACGAGCTGCACATCCACATTGATCCAGCGCGGTTGCTCGGGCGTGGCCTTCGGGTCGAAATACTTACTGGCGCGGTCGAACTGCGTCGCATCGGGATAGGGCGTACTCGCTACCCGCGCAATTCCGGCAATGCCCGGTTCGGCGCAATTCGAATGGTAGAACAATACCCCGTCGCCGACCGTCATTTGATCGCGCATGAAATTGCGCGCCTGATAATTGCGCACGCCATACCATGCCACCGACTGATTCGGCAGCGCGGCCAGATCGTCGATGCTCACATCGGAAGGTTCGGATTTCATCAGCCAGTAACGCATGGACACACTCGGAGCAGAATTACAAACAGGGGCGCATTATCGCTTATCCCTGCGCATGCGTGAATCACAGAGGGGGGTGTTGAGATAATCGAACAATAGTTGTGTGCAGATGTTACTTAATCGATATCGATGTTAGAATTTACGCTAAGAATTGGTCTTTTATGCTTAGTGGGTAAATGTGTCATTGTATTCCGTTTTTTTGCATGGCGACGAGTCTCGGGAGGCCGACTCTCCGGGCAAGCGATAAGTCAGTGCAGTGCGATGCGCGAATAAATTAGATCGGAAAAGGTTGGGAGTGTTGAGGTGAATAAATCGAATTTTGTGTTGGGGGTGTCGGTTGCAACGTTAGCAGCATGCGGGGGTGGAGGAGGTGGCGGAGGCGGCGGTGCGCTTTCGGTCGTCAGGCCGACCGTAATTACCGGGAGCGTGACGCCGCCGGCTACTGTGGGGAACGGGGTGTGGAGCAATCCCCCCGGTGCGCCGCTGACGCCGCCGGGCACCGTGGGGAACGTGCCCCCTACTACGATACTTACGCCACCCAATACGACCCAAACTTGGGACGCGGTCAGTCAGTCAGCTAGTTATAGTTTCGATCCGGTTGCGGCTAGGGCCAATCCGTCCATGCTGAAAGCCACGTCCATGCATCTTTGGCCGGTTGATACTACTATGGGTTCGCTCAGCATAACCACGGGTGCAGCGAATCCGGCCGATCCGGCAACCGGGCAGCCCGCAAGTATGCTGGTCTCCGGGTTTATGGGCTCGAACGGCGCTCCCGCTTTACAATCTAGAATGGCTGGAATGCCGGCGGCTGTGTTTGTTAATACGGCGCAGGCATCGGTGATGGGATACGTTTTGCCTTATTCGGCCGTATTGAATCCGGCTGGATATGTTTATCAAACATTCGGGAGCTGGTTTGCGCAGCAACCGGGAAGTTTTACCGAGGCCTATTTTTCTGCGGGGGTGGTATCCAATCCCGCAACGCTTCCTGTGGCGGGTACGGCCAGCTATAGCGGAGCAGCCGGGGGCACCTGGGTCAATGCTGCGACACGCGATCTGCATGACACGGTTGCGACGATGAATGCCACGGCGGACTTCGGGGCGCGTACCGTGGCCTTCTCCACGACAGGTACGACCAGTCTATCAGTCAATGCGCCTGCCGGGGCTGCACCGACTGCCAACCCCGGTTTGAACTTGAACGGTACGCTGAGCTATGCAGCGGGGAATAGTACCTTTACCGGAACGGTGTCTACCGTGAGTGGTATGACGGGGAATGCTACCGGGCGTTTTTACGGGCCGGGGATCGTGTCCGCTACCGCTAACCAAGTGCTCGGCGCTCCGCCCGAAATCGGCGGAACTTTTGCCGTGATGACGCCGGGCGTCGGGGCGATGCAAGGCGCTTTCGGCGGCAGCGGCAGTCATCCGCCGACAGTTGTTGTCGTCACTCCTGTGCCGCCAGTTCCCGCTTCGCCAATTCCTGCACAGACTACGATAACGGGTGCTGTTACTCCCCCGGTCGCACCATTTCCCGGGGCTACAAATGGAGTGCCCAATATGCTGACGCCGGTTAATTCGGTGAACTCGACTGATGCCATCGTTCAGCAGATGAATTACACGCTTTATGCTAATCCTGCCGCTGCAACGCCGCCTCCGCAGATGGTGACAACGTTGAATTTATCGCCGGTTGATTCCATAGGTATGTTTAGCCTTCAAACAGGGCCGACGGCGTACCCGCTCGATCCAGCTTTGGGGCAAGCGAGTGCTTTAACAGCGGCATCGAATGGCTTGGGTACTCAGTGGTCAACAGCAAACGGTCAGGTGCTGACGCAGTCGGTGATGGCAGGTTTGCCGACAGCAGTGTTTACTAATACAGCAGTGTCTTCTTCGGTGAGTTATGTGCTGCCGTATTCGGTCACGATGAATCCGGCGGGTTACACCTATCAAACTTTCGGTTCGTGGAACACTGTGAATGCTTTTGGGCATCAAGAGTTTTACTTTTCCGCTGGGATTCCAACCGTTGCGGCAACGCTGCCGGTTGCGGGAACTGCAACCTATACCGGTGTGGCTGCCGGCAGTTACGTGAATGCTGTGACCTTGGATCCATCCAAGACAACGGCAACGATGAATGCCACCGCAGATTTTGCTGCCCGTACCGTGGCATTTTCGACAACGGGTACCGCGAGCTTGTCGAACAATGCGCCGGTGGGAACCGCGGCGACTGCGAATGCCGGGCTGAATATGACCGGCACTCTGACCTATGCGGCAGGCAGCAATACCTTTACCGGCGCGGTGACGACGGCAAACGGGATGAGCGGTAATGCTACCGGGCGTTTCTACGGTCCCGGTGTCGCAGTTGCAACGCCGACCAAGGCGGTTGGTGCACCGCCTGAAATCGGCGGGACGTTTGCAGTCATGGCTCCCGGTGTGGGGGCGATGCAGGGCGCTTTCGGCGGCAAGTAAAACGGCAATGTCGTGCAAATAACCCACAGCATGTGCTGTGGGTTATTTTATTGAGTTATGAAAAAAACAATTCTTTTCGCAGCAATGCTGTGCGCAGGGGGGCTGCCCGCTTTTTCAACGGCGCAAGTGATGGTTCCGGGAAATCCGTCTTCCGAGACGGAGATGCTGGATTTGCTTGTGACGCCTGCCCCCGACTTGCTGGGTCAAGTCGCGGCGCTGGTCGAGGCCGGGCAATTCGAACAGGCGCGCCGGCTGTTGACGTTTCCGCGGATGCAGCCGAATCCACATTTGGAGGTGCTGTTTCTCTCGGGGCGGATTTACGCGGGGGTCGGCGATTTTCGCGCGGCAGCCGATGAGTTTCGGTTAATGCTGGTGCGCGATGCCTCCTTGCTGCGCCCGCGTTTAGAGTTGGCGCATGCCTTGTTTATGGCGCGGGATTACGAGGGGGCGAGCTATCATTTTCAGCAGGTTATGGCGGGGGACATCCCGAATGATGTTCGGGCGAAGGTGCAGGGGTTTCTGTCCGCCATTCGCGAAAAACTGCCGAGTTACAGCCTGACTCTGGATGTTGTCAGCGATAGCAATCCCAAGCAAAGTACCAACAGCAAAACGGTGAATATCGGCGGGTTGAACTATCGGCTCAGCACCACCGCACCGGATAAATCCATCTGGGGGGCGGCGTTGATCGGTAGCGCGAATCTGCCGTTTCCGGAAGATCCGTTGTGGTTTGTTCGTATGAATGTCAGTCTGACGGATTTTCCGAATAAAGACGTAGATCAGCACTATCTTCAGGCGACCGCCGGGAGACGCTGGGGCTGGGAAGATAATACGCTCAGCGTCGAAGCCGGGGCGCAACATTTCAATTATCGCGGGCGTACGCTTTACCGGGGCAGCGTGTGGCGGCTGAGTGAATTCTGGCAGCAGAGCGGTCAATCGAGCTGGCAAACGACTTTGCAGGGGGCGCAACAAACTTATCCGGAATTCGCTTACCAAAATGGTTGGCAATATACCGTTACGCTGGAGAATCAGTTTGTTCCGTCGCCCGAAAGCCGGTGGAAAACCGGGGCGAGTTTTGGCTTGAATCAAACGCGCGAGTTGCCGTACACGTTTTCCAGCCCATCGGTTTACGTACACTATATGCGGGAATGGGAGCAAGGACTCATCTCCGGCATCCGTTTGCAGGTGACGCAATCCGACTATCGGGGCAACGATCCGTTTTTCGGCGTGAAGCGGCATGACAATGAGCAGCGTGCGGAAATCGATTTGGTGAACCGGAGCTGGCAGTTTTCCGGGATGTCACCGCGTTTCTTGCTGGGTTATATCGAGCACGCTTCCAATGCGGCACTCTACAAATTCCGTCGTGCCTATGTGAAAGTCGGACTGACGCGCGAATTCTGAGGGCAGCCGGTTTGTAGTCTCCGGTGCCGTCGCCGCCTCTTGCCTCTCGCTTCCGATGTGGCTTATTCTCCGTCGGAGTGTGGCTAAGAGGAGCAAGACGATGGAGCCGATCGCAGAACGGGCGTATCACGCCGAAACACAGTTGAAACGCGAAGAGCTGGCCCGGATGAAACGTCTGGCGGCGAGCTTGTTGCTGGCGGCAACGGCGCTGTATGCGGTGGGACGGTTTTATACGCACACGCACCCGGTTTGGGGCTACATTGTGGCGTTCGCCGAGGCGGCGATGATCGGCGCGCTGGCCGACTGGTTCGCAGTGGTGGCGCTGTTTCGTCATCCGCTCGGTGTGCCGGTGCCGCACACGGCTATCGTGCCGCGCAACAAGGCCAGCATTGCGAACGGGCTGGCCGATTTCGTGGTGGGCAAATTTCTCAACGGCGAGGTGATTAAGGAGCGGCTGAGCCGTTACGATGCCGCACAGCATTTGTCGGATTGGTTGCGCCAACCGGAGAATCAGCAAACCGTGGCGCGCTACCTCAAGCAGGCCATCGGCTATGGCGTGCAATCCATCGACGACCGCCGTATTCGCACATTTCTCGCCGAAGAGGCGCGCAAGAGTCTGGAAGCGCTCGATATTTCGACAATGCTGGCCGGCGGATTCGACATGCTGACCCGCAACCGGCATCACCGCAAGATTCTGCACGAGGGGCTGAACCGTTTTGCGGCCTTTCTGGAAGACGATCAGAACGAAGAAAAAATCGCGGCATTCATCCGCGGGTGGTCGGAAAACGGCATGTATCAAATGATGGTGGGCAGCTTTGTTCCGACTATACGTAGCAAGGTGGCGGAAAAGGTGCGCATTCTGGCGGCGGATGAGGGCGGGCGCTTGTATGCCGAATTCGACGAGCAGATCGAACATTACGTGCAGCGGCTGAAATCCGATCCTGCGCATCAGGAGTGGATCAACGGCCAGAAAAACGCCTTGCTGGAGCACCCCGAATTCCGCCAGCAGATCGACAAACTTTGGAGCGGTTTCCGCGACTGGGTGGTGCTCGATCTGTCGCATGCTGATTCCGACTTGTCGCGGCGCGTGGCGGGCTGGGTAAGCGAACTGGAACATCATCTGGCGAACAGCGATCCGCTGCGCGATTGGCTGAACGACCAGATACGCGCCGCGCTGGTGGCGGCGGCCGACAGCAACAAGCACATGGCCGGCGATCTGATCCGCGACGAAATCGCCAAGTGGGACGACCGCTACATGGTCGAACAACTCGAGCTTTACCTCGGACGCGATCTGCAATACATCCGCCTCAACGGCACGTTGGTGGGCGGCCTGTTCGGGCTGGCGATTTATGCCGTGACGGAGTGGTTGAAACGCTGACCGGCATGCGGCGAGAAGAGGCCGCCCTTTCGTACCGCGCGCGGGGGGAGGATAATGGGCAAGAGCCGGGGAAACGGCGAAACCATTCAAGACCCTAAAAGGGCGAGGCTATGCAAGAAATCGAACAGACCGCAGCCGGTCATTTAAGCGAACCGCATTATCTGCGCACGGTGACGGAGCTGGGGGATGCGCAGCCGATTGTGACTAATCAGGATATTTATGCCGAAGGCGGCATGAAGCTGCTGACCGCCGGTTCGAAATTCGACAGTTCCGTTTTCGAACGGCTGATACGGCATAAATTAATGCCGCCGCTCGACGAATGCTTGTCGATCGAAAATCCCGTTACCGGCGCCGGTTTGTCCGAGGTTGCGCACGGTTTGCTGGAGCAGGATGCGCAGTTGCGGTGTATTTTGCCGTTTATGCCGACGCTGGCGGAGATTTCCGGCTGGTTGCTGGATGTGCCGCTGAATCCGGCGCTTGCATTCAAATTGACGGTCATGCGCGAGCAGCGCCCCGATCTGTTTCGTCATAGTTTGTACATCGCACTGCTTGCATTGTATCTGGGGTACCGGAGCGGGCTGGAACGCCGGCAGATGGTCGATTTGGCGACATCGGCGCTGTTGCACGACATCGGGATTTTGCATGTCGACCCGGTGCTGCTCGACAGGTCGCACCGACTGAGCGAGAGCGAGCGCCGCCATTTGTATGCACATCCTGTGACAGCCTGGCTGGTCGTGCGATCGTATCCTGCATGTTCCGGCGAAGTGCTGAAGGCGATTTTGCAACACCACGAGCGGCTGGACGGGAGCGGCTATCCCAAGGGATTGCGCGGCAACGAAATCGGCCTGTTCGGGCAGATCATCGCGGTGGCTGAAATCGTTGCCAGCCGCTACGGCGCGGATAAGCCGCAGTACGAGGCGCTGAGACTCGAAACGATACTGAAGCTGAATTCGCGCCGCTACGGGGCGCAACTGATCGGTTTTCTGAACATTTTCCGGGCGGACGATGAGGCGGCTCCGCCGTGCGGCGAGCAGGATTACGCTGCGATCCGGGAAAAGCTGTTCCGGCTATCCGCAGTGCTGTCGGGGTGGAAAAGCTTGCGGCAGATGCAGCCGCCGGCGGACGGCGTTTTGTTCGACTTCGTCGAGGCATTCATCGCTAATCTGGAGGTCGGGCTGCTCGATGCCGGGGTAAATCCACATGCGGTCGAGCGGAATATGCTCGGCATGGAGGAGGGGACGCGTGCGTGTTTCGAAGCGCGCGTACTGCTGGAGGAGGCCGAGTGGCAGTTGCGTAGCGTGTTGCATACGATACGCCGCCGGCAGGCGGAAGCGGAGCTGCCGACCGATCCGGGGGTGCGCCTCGCGTTCGCAGAGTGGATCGAAGAGGCGGATGAATTGCTGCATCCGCCGCCGGAAAAGAACGGTGCCTAAAAGGCACTGGTTGCGTCGGTTCGATCGGCGTATGATGGCAACAGGCAGAGCCGGATGTTGGCGATGTCGGAAACCTTCTCTGGCTTGGGCTGAATTTTCAACCACAGAGGGGAGTATGTATGCTGAAAGAAGTCACAGGCGATATTTTATTGAGCGGTGCCAAGGCGGTTTGCCACGGCATTTCACCGAACGACGATTTCCATAGCGGCTTGGCGCTGGCTTTGCGCGAGCGTATGCCGGCCATGTACAAGGATTTTCGCCATTATTGCCAGACCCGGCATCCCAAGCCGGGCGAGTTGTGGGTGTGGGTCAGTGCGGACGGACGACAAATTGTGAATCTGTTCACGCAGGAAGAGGCCTACGGACACGGCAGCAAGCCGGGCCGCGCGACGGCGACGTACGTCAATCACGCGCTGCACGCCTTGCGGGCATGGGTGCTGAAAGAGCGTCCGTCGAGTTTGGCTTTGCCGCGTCTGGCGACCGGCGTCGGCGGATTGGACTGGGAATCGGTTCGGCCATTGCTGGAAAACCAACTCGGCGATCTCGATTGCACGGTATACGTTTACAACGTTTACCGCCCCGGTGAAAAAGCCGTAGAAGACTAACCTCCGGCGACCGCCC
>JBFLXR010000011.1:0-82595 GCA_040757065.1 Pseudomonadota bacterium | reverse complement strand
GAGTAATCGGCGACTGGATTATGTTCTACAACAATCGGCGACCGCATCAATCGCTGAAAATGAAAACGCCTGCTGAGGCTTATGCTTTAGCGGCTTGAGTTGAGCAGGTTCCGCTGGGTCAATACAGCGAATGCGAAAACATAAGCCCCAACAGGCTTCGTTTGCAGTTGAGAATCAACTACAAGATTTGGCTCCATACCATCCCCTTTTTCCATACCGTAGCGGCAACGCAAGAATAAACTTGCCCCATAACCTAGCTATCGGCTGCAACATAAAATTATTTACTGCGATTGACGAGCGCATTGTTATTTTGCTCGGCAAACAGCAGGCGCTACGCGGTCGGATAAACAGGGAATGACAGGGAGGGGTCGAATGACTGGTGAAGCGCTATCCTGGCAATCCCGCTATCATAGAGAATTAACTCCTTAGACCGGTAACTTTGCGCCCCCATCTTTCAATGGGTTTGCCTTTTACAGTTATTTTTATGACTGTTTAACGCCGACTCAAACTTGAATCATTTCGTCGGCTATTACATTGTACAAATATGTCAATCCATGTCAAGAGAGTAAATCGCTACAGACCAGACTAACTGGACGAAAGCTGCGCCTATGGATGGGAGACGCGCCGTGTTGCTGCAATGCTCGGACATGCGCAGCGGTCGGATATCCCTTGTGCTCAGCGAAGCCGTACTGGGGATACAGCGCGTGCATTTCCATCATCTCGGCATCCCGTGCGGTTTTGGCCAAAATGGAAGCTGCGGATATTGCGGCGACCTTGCTATCGCCTTTCACGATCGCACGACTCGGCAAACCGGTTTCTGGCGTGTGCAGACCGTCCACCCAGACTTCGTCGGGTCGTACACTCAGCATTTCCACGGCCCGGCGCATCGCCAGCAAGGTAGCGCGCAGAATATTGTGCCGGTCGATTTCTTCCGGGGAGGCTGAGGCAATTGCCCAAGCCAATGCATCCTGCTTAATCAGCACAGCCAAGGCGTCGCGCTTTTTCTCGCTCAGCTTTTTCGAATCCGCCAATCCTGGCAACGGGCGTTGCGAGTGCAAAATAACAGCGGCAGCATAAACTGCGCCGGCCAAAGGCCCCCGCCCTGCTTCGTCCACGCCGCAAATAATCAGATCGGACTTCATCTCAGGTAAGGTAACAAAGCGCGCGCCGCGCATTCCGCCGTATTGCGCCGCAACAGGGTATGCATAGCGCCGAAGAGCGTCTCGAGATGCGCGACAGTCTGTCGATTGCTAACCGTATTCAGCAGTGCTTGCGACAAGTTTTCCGGCGTTGCATCATGCTGTAGCAACTCAGGAACAACAAATTTGCCTGCCAGTACGTTAGGCAACCCAACATAGGGCAGATATAATTTGCGCCGAGCCAGTCTCCAAGTCAGCTCTGGCACCTTATAAGTAATTACCATTGGGCGCTTGAGTAAAGCAGCCTCCAAAGTCGCCGTACCGGAAGCGACCAGCACGGCATCGGCGGCGATCATTGCATCGTGCGCATGACCGAACAGCAGGGTAATCGGTAAATCTTGCGCTTCGAGCCGCCATTGCGTTTCCTCAAAAATCACTCGTGTTTCTCTGCTGACCAGCGGAACAAGAAACTGCACATCGGGCTTCGCACGATGAATCAGGCGCGCAGTTTCAATATAGGTTGCGGACAGGTTGCGCACTTCGCTCTGCCGGCTTCCCGGCAGAAAAGCGAAAATCGTCGCTTCCGCGGACAGCCGCATTTGTTCGCGCATGGCAGCACGATCCGGGACAGTAGGCAGCATATCCGCCAGAGGATGGCCGACATAGGTCACCGGAATGCGCTCGGACTCATATAGCGGCGCTTCGAACGGAAACAGCACCAGCATGTGAGAAACGGCTTTCTTGATCTTGCGGATACGCTCTCCGCGCCATGCCCAAATCGACGGGCTAACATAATGCACCGTACGAATACCGCGCTGCTTGAGCTGTTTTTCCAGACCGAGATTAAAATCGGGCGCGTCGATTCCGATAAACAGCGCGGGCGGTTCGGCCAGCAATCGGTTGCGGACGTTTTTGCGGATACCCAGGATTTCGCGCAAGTGACGCAATACCTCAACGTACCCGTTGACCGCCAACTTTTCCATCGGATGCCAGACTTGCATTCCCGCGGCTTGCATGCGCGGGCCGCCGATTCCAACGAAACGCGCACCCGGAATCACCCGCTTTAGCGCCTCAATCAAATGGCTGCCGAGCAAGTCGCCCGAAGCCTCGCCGGCCACAAGCGCGATGGTCGGAGTGTTCTGCATCATGGAAAGTCAGCGAACGATACCGCGCGATGCACTGGCCAGAAAGCCCAGCATATTGTCGATATCCGGTATGGCTTCGGCAGCTTGGGCGCGCAAGTCTGCAATTTCCTGCTTGGCAGTTTCGAAGCTGCTGCCGGCTCGGTACAGCGCACGATACATTTGTTTGAGCGCATCCAAGCGCTCGGGAGAATAAGCATTGCGGCGCGGCCCTTCCAGATGCGGCCCTTTGACTTCGGCAGGATTTCCCACTGCCATGATATAAGGCGGCAAATCCTGCGAAAGGCGGGTCATGAAGCCCAGCATGGCGAAATCGCCGATTCGGACGAACTGGTGGATACCGCTCATACCGCCAATCAGGATGTTATTACCGATTTCGACGTGCCCAGCAAACTGTACGCTATTAGCAATGGTATTGCGATCGCCGATCACGCAATCGTGGGCCACATGCACATAGGCCATGATCCAGTTATTGCTGCCGATGGTAGTGACCCCCTTATCCTGCAGAGTACCCAGATTGAAAGTGCAACACTCGCGGATAGTGTTGTTGTCGCCGATCACCAGACGGGTGGCATCGCCTTCCTTGAACTTCTTGTCCTGCGGAATCTCTCCGATAGAACTGAACTGGAAAATACGGTTATGCTTTCCGATGGTGGTATGCCCATCGATCACCACATGCGGACCGACCACTGTCCCCTCGCCGATCTCGACATGCTCGCCGATGACGGTATAGGGACCGACCTTAACATCCGCCCCCAGCTTGGCGCCGGGGTGAATTATCGCGGTCGGGTGGATAAGTCCGCTCATGCCTTGTCCCGCATGGTGCACATAATTTCGGCCTCGGCCGCCACCTGACCATCCACTTCCGCCACAGCCTTGAATTTCCAAAGACCGCGCAAATTGCGCGTGCTTTCCACTTTCAAGATCAACTGATCGCCCGGGCTGACCGGACGCTTGAAGCGCGCACCGTCGATACCGACGAAATAGTACACCGTGTTTTCGTTCGGCTTGCCTTCTGCACTGCAAAACGACATCAGCGCTGCAGCCTGCGCCATCGCTTCGATAATCAGGACACCGGGCATGACTGGATGATGGGGATAGTGCCCCGGAAAAAACGGCTCGTTGATGGTCACGTTTTTCAGCGCAACGATTTGCTTACCCGGCTCGACCGACAGCACGCGGTCAATCAGCACAAACGGATAGCGGTGCGGCAATAATTCCAGTACTTTGTGAATATCCATTTCATAACTCATGCGAAGACTCCCCCTCTAAATCAAGCTCACGCAAAGCTTTCAATTCTTTTTCCAGTTTCTTGATGCGATTAAATAAATCATCCAGATGGCGCAGGTGCGCAGCATTTTTTCGCCACTCGTCATTGCTGCTGAACGGATAAATCCCGGCATAGCTGCCTGGCTGGCGTATCGACTTGCCGATCAGTGTAAAAGAAGCGATTTCAACGTGATCGGCAATCTGTAAATGCCCCAGAATGCCCGCACTGCCGCCGACACGGCAATAGCTGCCGATAGTGGCACTCCCGGCAATGCCAACACAACCGGCGATTGCGGTATGTGCTCCGATACGGACGTTATGCGCAATCTGGATCTGATTGTCGAGTTTCACGCCGTCGCCGATCAGCGTATCATCCAGCGCGCCGCGGTCTATGGTTGTATTCGCTCCGACTTCGACATCGTCGCCGATCACAACCCGTCCGATTTGGGGAATCTTATTCCAACGCCCGTCTTCCATCGCGATACCGAAACCGTCCGCTCCGATCACGACACCCGAATGCGCAATCAAGCGCGCACCGATGACGCAATCGTGGTAAATCACCACACGGGGGTAGATAAAGGCTTGGTGACCGATCACAACACGCTCGCCGATGCTGGAACCGTCCAGAATTACCGAACCGTCGCCGATTTTCGCGCCCGCACCAATGGTGACATGTGGGCCGATATAAGCGCTCTGAGCTATTTCCGCCCCCTCGCCGATTGCCGCTGTTGGGTGAATGCCCGGCTCGTAGCGCGGCATGGGATTCAAAAAAGCCGATAACCGGGCAAAATACGCGTACGGATTGTCGCAAACAATTCGAGGCAAATCTGTTGCGTCCGCGTCGGCGTCGCTCAGAATCACCGCTCCGGCCTGCGTCCCATCGAGTTGTGCGCGGTATTTCGAGTTGGAAAGAAAAGCGATCTGCCCCGGCTGCGCACTGCTCAGCGTAGCAACCTGCACGATTTCAACTTCGGGGTCGCCCTCGATCCGTCCACCGAAACGTGCAACCAATTCCCTCAAACGGTAAACCGGGCGATTCATGCAGTCCTGCCCAGTTACTTTTCGGCGGCCAGGTACTTCAGTACCTTGTCGGTAATATCAATTTTCGGGTTACGGTACACCGCTTCCTGCAAAACCAAGTCGTAACGCTCACTCTCAGCTATCACCTGAATCGCCTTATTCGCGTGCTCCAGCACCACGGCTAATTCTTCGTTCTTCCGCAAATTCAAATCTTCGCGGAATTCGCGTTGCAAACGCTGCAAATTGGCATTCAGATTTTGCAACTCGCGCTCTTTCATCCGATGCTCGCCGTCCGGCATCGACGTGCCCTCTTTTTCCAGAGAGGTCTGAATATCCTTCGCTTGCTTGGCTAGGCGCTTAATTTCCTGATCGCGCGTCGCAAATTCTTTTTCGATCCGTTTCTCGGCCTTCACCGCCGGTGCAGACTCGCGCAAAATACGCTCCGTATCCACCACGCCGACTTTAAAATCGCCAGCCCACGCATGCGCGCTGAACAACGCAAGCAAACCCGCCATCAACACCTTATGCATTGCCATCATTTACTCCTTTAAGCCTTAGAACATCGAGCCCAGCGTAAACTGGAACTTTTGCAGTTTATCGCCCGGCTGCTTATTAAGCGGCAAGCCGTAGCTTATCTTAAGCGGGCCGGCTGGCGATAGCCAAGTCAGCGCCAACCCGGTCGAATAACGTAAACCGGCAGCACCTGCCGTCACACCTTGTCCCAGCGGCCCGTAAATTGCTCCCGCATCCAAAAAGGCGCTTAATCGCAACGAAGTATCCTTCCCCATCCCCGGCATGGGAATTAGCACTTCGGCATTCCCGACCACCTTGCGGTTGCCGCCCATCGCCAGATTGCGGTTATCGACAGGTCCGAGCGCACCTGCATCGTAGCCACGCACCGATCCCGTACCGCCCGCATAGAAATTCTTGAAAAACGGTAAATCTCGCCGGTTGCCATAACCCGATCCGTAGCCGAACTCGCCATTTAAAAGCAAGGTCGTATTTTCAGCTATCGGATAAAACCATTGATGCTGGTACGAGAGTTTGTAGTAGCGTAGCGATGCAACGGGTAGCGCTACCTCAAGGGTTAAATGCTGGGTCGTCCCTTGCGTAGTAAAAATCACGCTATCTCGCGTATCGCGGCTCCAGCCCAGCGTACCCAACACACTTGCCGAGCTCGGCCCGTAAGTATTGACATAATTGGTATAACGCTGCGGACTGTTAGCAGTCAAACCCAACGTGGTTTTTTCAAATGTCAGGCCATAGTGCGTATTTTCGTCGTCGTTGATCGGAACGCCGAAACGCATACCTGCTCCCTTCGTCGAGGAGCGATACTGACTAACCGCCGTGGTGCGAGTCGCATCCACATTGCGCTTGTATATATCGAAACCGCGGCTGACCCCCTCGTCGGTATAGTATGGGTTGGTGTATGAAACCGAAGCGACCTGATTAATTTTGCTGGTATTCAGTTGCGTCGAGATTTGGTTGCCGGAACCAAACAGATTCGCCTGCGAAACCCCCGCAGTAAACACCAGACCTTCACCGCTATTCACACCGCCACCGATGGTGAAACTGCCGGTGCTTTTTTCCTTGACGTTCACATTCAAGTCGAGTTGGTCCGGTGCGCTCTGCACCTGTGCGGTTTCGATATTAACTTCGCTGAAGAATCCCAACCTGTCGACTTTTTGTTTGGATTTCTTGATTTTCGATGTCGCAAACCAAGCGTCTTCCATTTGCCGGAACTCACGGCGTATTACCTCGTCGCGCGTTTTTTCGTTCCCGGAAACATTCACTTGGCGGATATACACGCGCTGCCCCGGATCGGCAGTAAAATTAAACCCGACCTCATGCTTTTCTTTATCGACATCGGGGTTGGCGGACACATTGGCAAAGGCATACCCTTCATCGCCCAGACGTTCACCGATCTTGCGCTGCGACTCTGTCAGCTCTTTACGGGAAAAAGTATCGCCCGGCTTGACGGAAATCAACGCTGCCATCTCGGCTTGTGGCAACACTTTCTCCGGCGCAACAATTTTCACGTCGGACACTTTATATTTTGCGCCCTCGTTCACGTTGATCGTGATGAAAATATCCTTCTTATCGGGCGAAATAGAGACCTGCGTCGAATCGATGGCAAACTCTAAATAGCCTGCATCAAGGTAATAGGAGCGCAAGGTTTCCAGATCGGCGGACAGCTTCTGCTTGGAGTATTGATCGTTTTTCGTCAGCCAGCTCAACCAATCTGTAGTCGACAACTTCATTTTGTCGAGCAATTCGCCTTCATCAAAAGCCGAATTACCCACAATATTGATTCTTCGAATTTTGGAAACTTCACCTTCGACCACGTTAAAAGTTACAGCAACGCGGTTATTGTCCAACTCCTTAACGACGGTTTGCACCGATACGGCGTATTTGCCGCGCGCCACATACTGGCGCTTCAACTCCTGTTCCGCCTTTTCCAGCGCGGATTTATCCAAAATACGCCCGATAGCCAGCCCGGCATATTTCATATTGTCCCGCAACTGATCTTTGGGGAAATCCTTAACGCCGTTAATTTCGACACTGACAATCGCCGGACGTTCGCTGACCAGCACAACCAGGACACCCTGCTCGACCTCCAGTCGGACATCCTTAAAAAAGCCGGTTCCGAATAGTGCGCGGATGGCTGACGCCGCTTGCGCATCGTTCAGTGTGTCGCCCACTTTCACGGGCAGATAACTGAAGACCGTCCCCGCTTCGGTACGTTGAATACCCTCGACACGAATATCCTGCACGATAAACGGCTCGATCGCAGCGGCAGGCAAGGCATACAGCAGCGGAATTAACGCCGCCAGTTTTTTCAATTTCATGTATTGTTCAACCCACAATCAGGCGGCTGATATCGTTATATAACGCAAAAGCCATCAAGCTAACCAAGAGCGCAATCCCGACGCGCTGACCGATTTCCCAAGCCCTCTCCGACACCGGCGCCCCTTTTATCCATTCAGCCGTATAATACAGCAAATGTCCACCGTCCAATAAGGGGATGGGCATAAGATTCAGCACGCCTAGGCTGATACTGAGCAAAGCCAGAAAACCGAGATATGCGCCGAACCCCAGTTTGGCGGACTGCCCTGCATAATCCGCTATCGAAATCGGCCCGCTCAGATTTTTCAGTGAAACCTCGCCCAATACCATTCTCAGCATCATTTTCAGGCTGATAACCGCCGTTTCGCTGGTTTTACGCACAGCATGCACCATGCCGTCCCACACACCGTAACGAACCGTCACCAAGTATGCATCTATTAAATGCTGATCGATGCGCGGCGCAGCGCCGATACGCCCCACACGCTCATTACCTTCCTGGTGCGCCTCAGGGGTCAGTGTGTATGCGTGCATAACGCCATTCCGTACCACATCGAAGCGTAAACTCCGGTCGGGATGCCCGCGTACCGCAGCCACGACCTCCTCCCACTTCGTTACAGACTGCCCGTCGATACGCAAAATCGAATCGCCCTCTAGCAATCCGGCACGCTTGGCAACACTATCGTCGGCAAATTTTCCGATTATCGGCGCCACTTGCGGCTGCAGCGGTTGCAAACCGAGTTTGCGCAAGAAGTCACCGTCCAAATCCGCCGGAGCCACCGCAGACATATCCAGCTCGTGCAGGACAACCCCACCGTCGGTCGACAGCACCTCGACACGGGCGATTTCTTGCTTCATGGCAGCGTGCAGCAACAACCAGCGCACCTCCTGCCAGCTCGGCACAGCCTCACCGTTCACCGACAATACGGTTTCGCCGGCGTGCAAACTCGCGGCAGCCGCTGGAGTTTGCACGCCGACTTCGCCGAGTACCGGCTTCAAGCCCGGTACGCCGTACAGAAATAATATCCAATACAGCAAAATCGCCAAGATCAGATTCGCCAACGGCCCAGCGACCACAATCGTCATGCGGCGCCATACCGGCAGCCGGTTGAAAGCGCGTTGCACCTCATGCGGTGCAACATCACCCTCGCGCTCGTCGAGCATCTTGACGTAGCCGCCCAAAGGAATCGCGGAAATAACCCATTCCGTTTCCCCTTTGCCGAACCTGCGGGTGTACAGCGTTTTACCGAAACCGATGGAAAAACGGAGTACCTTCACGCCATTCAATCTGGCGATCCAGTAATGCCCCAATTCATGAAATATGACCAGAACAGCAATTGCGGTTATAAAACCGAATACTGTGTTCATAGATACAAGCACTCGACAGCCAACTCGCGCGCTGCCATATCTGCTGCCAGCACATCGTCGAGGGCCGTCACTTCACGCGACGGCAAGCGCTCCAGCACTTGTTCGATCAGGCGAGGAATCGCTAAGAAAGGAATTTTTCCGTCCAGAAATTCCGCCACAGCGACCTCGTTCGCAGCGTTCAGAATCGCTGGCGCGGTGCCGCCCTCGCGCAAAGCTTGATAAGCCAGAGCCAGACAGCGGAAACGCTCGAAATCCGGCGCGACGAAATCCAGCTTGGCGATTTCGAACAAATTCAGCGGCGGCACGCCCGCTTCGATACGCTCAGGGTAAGCCAGCGCATAGGCAATCGGCGTGCGCATGTCGGGATTACCCAATTGCGCGAGCACCGAACCGTCGACATACTGCACCAGTGAATGAATCACGCTTTGCGGATGCACCACCACCTGAATCGCATCGGCAGACGCATTGAACAGCCAGTGCGCCTCGATCACCTCCAGCCCCTTGTTCATCATGGTGGCGGAATCGACAGAAATTTTGCGCCCCATCGACCAGTTCGGATGCGCACAAGCCTGCTCGGGCGTAACCGAATGCAATGCCTCAATCGGTGTATTGCGAAACGGCCCGCCGGATGCGGTCAACAGAATCTTACTGACCCCGCTCGCTTCCATATCGCCGGCATAATCGCGCGGCAGCGCCTGAAAAATCGCATTGTGCTCGCTGTCGATGGGCAGCAGAATCGCGTTATGGCGATGCACGGCATCCATAAACAAACGCCCGGCCATCACAAGCGTTTCTTTATTGGCCAGCAAAACTTTTTTTCCGGCGCGCGCGGCTGCCAGAGTCGGACGCATACCAGCCGCACCAACAATAGCGGCCATAACAGCATCGACTTCCGGCAAACTCGAGACCTGCTCCAACGCATCGACCCCGTACAACACCTCGACCAGCAACCCGGCTTCACCGACCCGTTGCGATAAGCGCTCGGCGGCAGATGCATCTAGCAGTACAGCATAACGCGGACGGAATTGACGGCATTGCTCGAACAGCAATTCATCCTGACGCTGTGCAGTCAATGCAACGATTCGGTAGCGATCCGGATGGCGCGCTACCACATCCAAGGTGCTTTTCCCGATGCTTCCGGTCGATCCCAATACGGTTAGGTTCGTAATACGACTCATGACAATCTCTGCAAAATGAGCGCCAAAGCGGCCAGCGGCAAGGTCGGCGTCAGGGCGTCTATCCGATCCAGCAAACCGCCGTGCCCGGGCAGCAGCGATCCGCTATCCTTGACGCCGGCCTGACGTTTGATGGCAGACTCAAACAAATCACCGATAATCGCCAGACCGACCCACCACCATGCCGCCAGTACGCCGGACGGAAAAACCAAATACTGCTTATACAGCCCGGTTACCCAAGCCACGATCAGTACGTAAATAGCCACGCCGAGCAACGCGCCCGCCACACCTTCCCAAGTTTTTCCCGGGCTAATGGAAGGTGCAAGCTTATGCTTTCCGAAACGCTTACCTGCAAAATACGCAGAAATATCAGCCATCCAGACCAGCGCCATAATGCCAAGCAGCCACCACGGATTGGCTGCACGCAAATCCATCATTGCCAGCCCGGTCGGCAACAGTACGACCCAGCCCACTACCCCCATCGTCCACGGGCTACGCAATTGCCAGCTGGTCATCAACCAAACAGGAACGATAAACACCCACAGCACCACCGATGCGGCATATACCAACAAGTGCGGCAACACCTGCAAGTCTGCCGAAACCGCTGCATCGAACCCGACCAGCAACAACATCAACACAGCGGTGATAAGCAGATAGCGCTTTCCATCTGCGCCAGACAGCCCCGATAAGCGCGCCCACTCGACTGCTCCCAGCACCACCATCGCCACGACCAGTGCCGACCAGAGCAATGCAGGCAACCCGAACAATGCCAGCAGGAAAAGAACAAACAATATGATCGCCGTGATGACGCGCTGCTTAAGCATGCGAGGGCTGACCTTCCTGTATTTGTTCGCTGGTGCGGCCGAAACGGCGCTCGCGTTTTTGATAGGAATGGATCGCGGCCATTAACGCCTCACGATCAAAGGCAGGCCAGAGGGTCTTGGTAAAATACAACTCGGTATAAGCAAGCTGCCAAAGCAAGAAATTACTAATGCGTTCTTCGCCACCAGTACGGATAAACAAATCCGGTTCGGGCGCATACGCCATCGCCAGATAGGGTTCGATATCTTCCTCTGCAAACTGCCCGGCGCGCTGCGGACACTCGAGCGACAGGCGGTTCACGGCTTGCGTGATATCCCAGCGCCCACCATAATTCGCCGCGATAGTCAGTGTCAGGCCGGTATTATTTTCGGTCAGTTTTTCCGCTGAAACAATTGCGCCATCCAATGCGGCGTCGAAGCGCGAACGGTCGCCGATGATTTTCAGGCGAATATTGTTTTTATGCATTTTCGCCGCTTCCAGTTCCAGCATTTTGACGAATAACTGCATCAAAAAGGAAACTTCATCGGCAGGACGACGCCAGTTCTCACTACTGAACGCGAACACGGTTAGGTATTGCACCCCCAGATCGCGACAAGTTTTGACTGTTTGGCGCAAAGCCTCGACTCCGCGCTGATGTCCCGCCACACGCGGCAACAAGCGTTTTTTAGCCCAACGTCCGTTGCCATCCATAATGACGGCAATGTGACGCGGAACCTCGGCAATTTCAGGAACTGCACGTGTAGAGCTTTTGAAAAGAGCCACGGTTTTACGTCCCCTTATCCGTCGATTCGGCCGAAACGGCCACAAGCATCGGGCGGAATTAAATCGCCATCAGATCGGCTTCTTTGACCTGCAACATCTTATCGATTTCAGCCACGAAACGGTCCGTCAGTTTCTGAATTTCATCCTGACCACGGCGCTCTTCGTCTTCCCCGATCGATTTATCTTTCAGCATCCTCTTCAAGTGATCGTTCGCATCCCGACGAATATTACGCACTGCCACCTTTGCATCTTCGCCTTCGCCACGCACGACCTTGATCAAATCGCGACGACGCTCTTCAGTCAGCGGCGGCATCGGCACGCGAATAAGCGTACCCTGACTAGCAGGATTCAAACCCAAATCGGAATCGCGAATCGCTTTTTCGACCGGCCCTACCATATTTTTTTCGTACGGCGTCACGCCAATCGTGCGCGCATCTACCAGCGTCAAGCTCGCCACTTGATTAATCGGGGTCGGGCTGCCGTAATAATCCACCATTACGTGATCCAACAAACCGGTATGCGCACGTCCAGTGCGCACTTTACCCAAATCTGCCTTCAGGGTATCCAGCGACTTGGACATTTTTTGTTCGGCGGTTTTTTTAACGTCAGCGATCATTCCTGTTCTCCCTTAACAGCTAACCAGCGTACCCTCGTTTTCGCCCATCACCACGCGCTTCAATGCACCTTCATCAAAGATGCTGCACACGATAATCGGCAGCTTCTGATCGCGGCACAAGGTCAGCGCGGTCGCGTCCATTACCTTCAGATTGCGGGCGATTGCCTCGTCAAAAGTCAGGTTTTGGTAGCGTGTCGCGCTCGGATCTTTTTTCGGATCGGCAGTATATACGCCATCCACCTTAGTCGCTTTAATCACAACCTGCGTATCCATCTCCACCCCGCGCAATGCTGCAGCGGTATCGGTGGTAAAAAACGGATTGCCCGTACCCGCACCGAAAATTACGACCTTGCCTTCTTCCAGATAACGCAGCGCCTTGCCACGAATATACGGTTCGGCTACCTGCTCCAGATTAAGGGCGGATTGTACGCGGCAATCGATGTTCTGACGCTTCATCGCATCTTGCAGCGCCATCGCGTTCATAACCGTCGCCAGCATACCCATATAGTCGGCTGTAGCGCGATCCATACCGGACGCGGCCGGAGCCACGCCTCGAAAAATATTGCCCCCGCCGATCACAATGGCAACCTGCACGCCGAGCTGCACTACTTCTCCGATGCTGGAGACAATGCGTTCGATCACCTCACGGTTGATCCCGTAGCTGTCGTCGCCCATCAGGGCTTCGCCGGACAGCTTGAGCAGAATGCGCTTGTAGGCGGGGGTCATGTCTTACACCTTCGCAGCAGCGGCCACTTCAGCGGCGTAATCCACTACGGCTTTCTCGATGCCTTCGCCGACCACATACATTTGGAATGCCGCAACGCTTGCACCCTTAGCGGCCAACAGCTTTTCCACAGTCGTATCGGGATCCTTCACGAAGGGCTGACCCATCAGGGTGATTTCTGCCAGATACTTGGCAATACGGCCATCCACCATCTTTTCGATGATATTGGCGGGCTTACCGCTTTCAGCCGCTTGCGCGCTGTAAATCTTGCGTTCGTTTTCCAACAGCTCGGCGGAAACCTGATCCTTGGAAACGCAAACCGGCTTGCTGGCTGCAATATGCATCGCCAAATCCTTGCCCAAGCTGTCTTCGCCGCTAAAGTCCACCATCACGCCGATCTTGCCGCCATGCAAATAGGTCGCCAGCTTACCGGAGGTTGCATAGCGCTCGAAGCGACGCACGGTAATGTTTTCGCCCAGCTTCATGACCAAGCCTTTGCGGATATTTTCTACGGTGTCGCTGCCGTTGGCGATGGTCATTTCCATCAGCGCGGCGATGTCGGCCGGATCGTTTTGCGCCACGGTTTGCGCCACGTTCTTGGAAAACGCGATAAAGTCTTCGTTCTTCGCCACAAAATCGGTTTCGCAGTTCACTTCTGCAATCGCGCCGCTCTTAGCGTCGTCGCTCAGATAAGAACCGATCACACCTTCGGCTGCCACACGGGAAGCCGCCTTAGTGGCCTTCGCACCGCTCTTGATGCGCAGCAGCTCTTCTGCCGCCTTGAAGTCGCCGTCGGTTTCAATCAGCGCCTTCTTGCATTCCATCATGCCGAGGCCGGTAGCTTCGCGCAATTCTTTAACCATGCTTGCAGTAATTTCTGCCATGCTTTACTCCTTAGAATAATTCACTTACAAAAAAAGGGGCTCACGCCCCTTTCTGAAGAAAAGGGGTTATTACGCCGCTTGTTCTTCGACTTGCGCTACTAGTTCGTTCAGCGCTTGGGAACGGCCTTCCAGTACCGCGTCGGCAATGCCGCGCGCATACAAGCGAATTGCTTGACTGGAGTCGTCGTTACCCGGAATCACGTAATCCACGCCGGCCGGGGAGTTGTTGGTATCCACCACGCCAATCACGGGAATGCCCAGCTTTTGCGCTTCAACGATGGTACCTTTTTGGTAGCCTACGTCGATCACGAAAATCGCTGCGGGCAGGCCTTGCATATCCTTAATACCGCCCAGGCTGCGCTCCAGCTTTTCTAGCTCGCGCTTCAGCATCAGGCCTTCTTTCTTGGAGACCTTTTCCAGAGAGCCGTCTTGCATCATGTTTTCCAGTTCGCGCAAACGCTTGATGGATTGCTGAACCGTCTTGAAGTTAGTCAGCATGCCGCCCAGCCAGCGATAATCGACGAACGGGCAACCGGCGCGTGCAGCTTCTTCACGCACGATTTCGCGCGCTTGACGCTTGGTGCCGACGAACAGCAGAGAACCTTTGTTCGCAGAGGTTTTGCGCACGAAGTTCTCTGCGTCGTTGAACATCACGACGGTTTTTTCCAGATTGATAATATGAATCTTGTTGCGATGACCGAAAATGAACGGGGCCATCTTGGGATTCCAGTAACGGGTCTGATGTCCGAAATGGACGCCCGCTTCCAGCATTTGACGCATAGTTACAGCCATGATTACTCCATGTATATCAGGGTTAATTTCCTACACCTGTCTGCTCGACCCTTACGGGCACCCCAACATGAACAGGTGTGCGATTTGCCCCCAGCCTTGAACCAGACCGGACGGACAGGGCGCGCATTGTAACGCAAAGGCCGCATTCGCTCAACCGCAATCAAAGCGTTAGGCGCTGACCTTCACTTCGATTCCCAGAGCGCGTATGCGGGTCGCGAACGCCTCCAGCGATTCGGCAGACAAAGCGGACAAACGCGCCGCCTCGGGCTGTAGCGACGGTCGGGCAAGGGTATACAGCAGCACACCCCGGGGGCGGCTGCCGCTCTGCAGCAACTCCCCGACAAAATCGAGATACGACCGCTCCTCCCCGGCTCCCGGCGGCTGCCCATCCGTCGCAAACCAACAAGTTTGCAGCCAGAGTGGACAAGCCGCGATAGCGATCTGCAAATTCGCCCGCACTTTATCCATCGTCGTTCGCGTATCGTTTACCGCAACCATGCCTGCCGTACTGGCGCGATCCAACTTGAACCAGACCTCGCCGTTCAGCGCCGCCATACGGCGCAATCCGGCTTGCACATCCGGGCGATGCAGCAAGCTGCCATTGGTTATTAACACCAGCTTCACACGCTCGGGAACGCCCAACTCTTGCCGCACCCGTCCGATCAGCTCTACCACCTGCAAAAACTCGGCAGCGCTGGTCGGCTCTCCGTCGCCAGAAAGCGCAATATCGTTCAGCCGCCGCATACCCTCCGGCACGCAGCGCTGCATAAAATCGCCGTGCAGAACCTCCTGCAAAAATGAGCGCAACTCCTGCTCCAGCAGCGCCAGATCAACCGGCGGCGCACTGCCGCGTTGCAAATTGGGCACCTGGCAATAGATACAACGCCAGTTGCATGCCTGATTCGGGTTCAGATTGATCCCGACCGAAATCCCACCAGCCCGCCGGGAAACAACAGGATAAACGTAGCGCAAGCCGGCGCGATCTCGCCGGTGATCAGTCACACTGAGTCGCGGAGCAGTCAAGATTTACTCAGAGGCAAAAACTTCGCCGGATCGACAGGCTTGCCGTAACGGCGGATTTCGAAATGCAATTTGGGCTGATCCGTATCGGAATTGCCCATCTCAGCGATTTTCTGACCCTTTTCGACAGCCTGTCCTTCTTTCACCAGAATATGGTCATTATGCGCATATGCGCTCAGGTAGGTTTTATTGTGCTTAATAATAATAAGCTTGCCGTACCCTCGCAAACCGCTGCCGCTGTAAACCACCTTACCCGCCGCACTGGCAATGACTGGCTGACCGATCTTGCCAGCCAAATCGACCCCCTTCCGGTTCGCACTCTCGGAAAATTCGGCAACCAGCTTACCGTTCGTCGGCAAAACCCATTCAAGCGCCTCATCCTCTCCTGTCGCAGGTTGGCTGACTTTAACTTGCGCAGTCGCCCCCTCTTTCGAAACTGCAGGCTTGGGCGCACTTGCAACCACCACCTGCGACTCAGGTTTAACTTCCGCCGGCTTGGTCGCAACAGACGGGATGGGCACCGTCGGCAAAACCGGGATCGCGGTCGGTGCGGCAACCGCACCCGCTGCCACCTCTCCCCGAGCGATTTGAGTCAAAGCCTGATCGGAATAAGGCAGCTTCACGATTTTCGGTTGTGTTTTAACGATGCGCTCGCCGCCCGCCTGCGCAGGCTGTACCTCACTCAAGGGCTTGGTTTCAACTGGCGCAGGCAGCGCAACCGGCCTATTTTCTGCGGGGAATAATCGTATAGACTGACCGACCTGAATCAAGGCCGGATTTTCAATGCCATTCAGTTCGGCCAGTTCGCGGTAGTCCAAACCGTAATTGAAGGCAATCCCGTACAAGGTATCGCCCTTTTGCACCACAACCATCTGCGGTCGCCAGTCGCCTGTTGCCTCCGCGGCCGGCACTTTAACTGCAGGTTTAACCGGAACGGTCGGACGTGCCCCCCCGCGCTCCTCAACCGGCGCACGCGCGCCGCCTGATGCGCACGCTGCCATCAACGCACAGAGCGTAACCGTCAGACCTATCGATTTTAGCTGCATCGACCTATCAAACCTTTCCAGTCAGCAAAGGAACGAACTTTACCGGCTCTAAACGCGACTCCCGGAATCCATCCGGTTCACGTTCGATAAGACACAAAATTTGCTCCTGCGTTCCCAGCGGAAACACCATGCGACCGCCGACAGAAAGTTGCTGCAATAATGCTTGCGGAACATGCGGAGCGGCAGCAGCAAGAATGATGCCGTCGAAAGGTGCCGCCTCGGATACCCCGACATTTCCGTCGGCATAACGCAACTTTACATGACTGAGTTGCAACTCTTTCAGGTAGAGCGTCGCGCGGTCATGCAAGGGGCGCACCCGCTCAACGGAATACACTTCTTGCGCTACCTGTCCGAGTACCGCCGCCTGATAACCGCAACCAGTGCCCACCTCCAGCACACGTTTCAAAGGCCTGCCCATGCGCAAAATCTCGATCATGCGCGCCACGATGTAAGGCTGCGAAATCGTTTGCCCGAAGCCGAGCGGCAAAGAAACGTCGTCATAGGCACGGCTTGCCAATGCCTCGTCGACGAAAATATGGCGCGGCACGGCTGCCATACCGGCAAGTACCACTTCGTCGCGTATGCCTTGCTCGCGCAAACGCTCGATCATCCGATTCCGCGTACGCTGCGAGGTCATCCCTATGCCGGTATAACGCATGCTCATGCAGCGCCCCCCAGCCAATCACGCACAGCCTCAAGCTGCCCATACTGCGTCAGGTCAATTTGCAACGGCGTTACAGAAACACGACGGCTGGATACCGCATGGAAATCGGTCCCCGCACCCGCGTCTTGCGCCTGCCCGGCAGCACCAACCCAATATACCGTTTCACCGCGTGGGTTCTGGCTTTTCACCACCGGCTCCGCCTTGTGACGCCGCCCCAAACGGGTAACCTGCATACCTTTCAAGGATTCATAAGGGACATCCGGCACATTCACATTCAGCAACCATGGAAAAGCATGCTGCTCACCCAAAAAGCGCTGCGCAAGCTCCTTCGCCACCGCCCCGGCCGTTTCGAAGTGCTTTAACTCTTTTCCCGCAAGTGAAATCGCGATCGACGGCACGCCGAGCAAGAAACCCTCCGTGGCCGCCGCAACAGTGCCGGAATAAATCGTATCGTCGCCCATATTCGCGCCGGCGTTAATGCCGGAAATCACCATATCCGGCAAGGTATCCAGCATCCCGGTTACCGCAAGATGGACACAATCGGTAGGTGTGCCGTTCACATAATAGAAACCGCTTGCTGCCCTACGTAAACTTAAAGGACGGTCCAGCGTCAGCGAATTGCTCGCCCCGCTACGATCGCGCTCCGGCGCGACCACTGTCACTTCCGCAATCTCGCGCAAACTGGCGGCAAGGCAAGCCAGCCCCGGTGCGAAATAGCCATCGTCGTTACTTAATAATATGCGCATCTAACCTGTCGCCGCTGCACGGCGCCACACACTCGTTTATTTATCTATTTAATAATCAATGCACTCTACCGCCAGCGCTCCCAAGACGGCATATCGTCCGAACGGCACGAGTTCTCTACTTATTATGCCATGCTCCCCTGAGCCCATACCAAAATATTGTCCTTAAAGCATATTTGCCGGTTGCAGCAACCGTACGGCTTATAGTAATCTGCCGGTCATATTCTATATCGGCGTTCCGAAAAAATAATCCGAATTACAAGCAGCATGGCAGCTATTCCCCCTAAGGTGCTATTGGTCGAGTCGTCGACTGCGCTTGCGGAGCCTTTGCTCATCAAGCTGCATGATCGCGGCTACTCAACTCGCCACTGCGTGGCGGAAACCTTGACCGTGTTCCAAAGCACCCTCGACGAATATCAACCGAATATCGTCTTGTGCAACTTCGACAACCCTGCATTCGATAGCCAGGCTCTGCTCGCCTATACCCGGAGCAAGCTGCCCGATGCCCCGTTTATTTTACTCACCTCGACGCCGGACGAAGAGACATTATTCCGCGCCTCTCAGATCGGCGCGGACGATTGCCTCGGCAAAACAGATACCAATCGTCTTGCCCCGGTCATCGCGCAGCACCTGCGAAAAATCAAAATACGCGGCGAGTACCGTGAAACACAGCGCGCCTTGCAGGATAACCAAGCGCGCCTGCGTACTTTTATCGAGAACCTTCCCGGCATGGCCTGTCAAATTCTGCTCAAACCGGATGGATCGCTTGACTTTCCCTATGTCAGCGAAGGCGTGAACGCCCTGCTCGGAATCAGCCAGAAAGCATTGCAAAGTCAGTTCGACCTGTTTTTTGACATGGTACATCAAGCGGATCGCGCCTCATTTCAACAGAGCATGCGCCAATCCGCAGAGAAGCTGAGTTTCTGGAATTGGGAAGGCCGCATTCAATTACCGCCCAACAACGAAATCAAGTGGATTAACCTGCGTTGCAGCCCGACCAAATTCGAGTCCGGCGACACACTTTGGGAAGGCATGCTGCTCAACATTACGCAAAGCAAGCGATCCGAACTGGAAATCAGCCGTTCCAAAGAGCAATTGCGTGCGCTTTCATCGCACATTCAAGATGCCATCGAACAAGAACGTCTGAAGATTTCACGTGAGGTACACGACCATCTGGGTAGCATGCTCACTGCAATCAAGCTCGATATCGGCTGGCTGGAAAATAAGATACCATTAGAAAACAGTCAGGTAAGAGACAAAATTAATGAAATAGAGGAGCTAACGGGCAAATGTCTTGCCGCGGCCCGCAACATCTCACAATCGTTGCGTCCCAGCGCTCTGGACAATTTCGGCATCGTCGCCGCCATGGAATACGAAATCAATGAATTTATGCAGCGCACCGACATTCGCTGCAATTTCAATCATGTGGACGATGAAATCGAATTAAGTGACGATGCCTCGATTACACTGTTTCGCGTTTTTCAGGAAGCGCTGACCAATATAATCAAGCACGCGCATGCCAATCGGGTCGACATCGACATTCTGAATCAAGAAGACGGCGTCGAACTAACTATCACAGACAACGGCAAGGGCATCACCTCGGAAGATCAGGCCAAGCCCCGCTCGTTCGGGCTGCGCGGTATCCATGAGCGTGTTACCCACCTCGGCGGCACGATGACGCTGGCAAGCGGACGCAAAAAAGGTACGACACTCTCCGTCTTCTTGCCGCACGGCACCGCACAAACCGGCGACGAAGACCAAAAAACTCAGGCCGCCCTTTTTTAAGATAATGGAGCATCAAACAACATGATCAAGGTACTGGTTGCAGACGACCATTCGATCATCCGTAAAGGATTGAGGCAAATCCTCAACGATACCGACGATATGCGTGTCGGCGGCGAAGCCGAGAATGGACAGGAAGCCATCCGACTCGCGCAGGAAAACGATTACGACCTAGTACTGCTCGATATCAGCATGCCGGACAAGCACGGCATCGAAGTGCTGAAGCAAATCAAATCCGTGCGCCCGCAGCTTCCCGTGCTGATGCTTAGCATGCACCCGGAAGAACAGTACGCTCTGCGCGCATTAAAGGCCGGGGCGGCTGGCTATCTCAACAAACAGAGTGCACCGGCGCAGCTGGTTAATGCCATCCGGCAAGTTGCGAGCGGCAAAAAATATATTAGCGGCGAATTGGCTGAGCAACTTGCCAACGGGCTTTCGCAAGGCTTTAAGGATCTGGCGCATCAGAAGCTCTCCAACCGGGAGTATCAGACACTGTGCCTGATGGCCTCCGGCAAGACCCTGACCGAAATGGCGGAAGTCATGTCGCTCAGCGTCAAAACCGTCAGCGTCTACCGAGTGCGGCTGCTGGAAAAAATGAATTTAAAAAACAATGCGGAAGCGATCCGCTACGCGGTCAGCAATCATTTAATCGACTGACCCCGACAAATTGAAGGATAAAAACGGTGCTATTTACCCTATCAAGCGCCAGTGACTCGCAAGATAATTGATCCATACTGTAAATAGCAACGGATCGGCAAGATGACTACCCATCAAACCCCATCGGATTTCGCCCGCGAAACGTTCAAAACGCTGGCGGCACGCAAAATTGCGCCGACGCCCGATAACTACGCCCGCGTTTATCTGGAAATCAGCGGGCAAGGTCAGCCGGAACACAGCCCTGAAAAAGTACTGCAAGAGGTCGGCAATCGCTTGATCCAAGATGCTCCCGACACGATTGCGCTCGGCAAAACCTTGCTGCAAGCCGTTAAAGAACAAGATTGGTCGCGTTGCAGCACAGAACTGCAAGGCTGGCTGAGCCGCCTGGATGAGAGAAACAAGGCGGCGCAAGGCTGGTCCTCGCTCATCCGCGATCTGATGCGGCAAATCGAATTCACCCATAAGGGCGTTACCGTCACCCGGAAAAAAGAAGGGTTGGAAACGGTTCTGAGCCGTTTTGCGAACGATCCGGCGCAGCTTCAAGAAAAGCTTCAATCCCTCATGCGCTCCTGGGGTACGCCGTCTGCCTCAAGCGAAGCGTTGGTCGCAACGGAGGCACAGCCGGCTCCAACCGCAGCCCCCACTCCAGTCCCGGCCGCAACTGCCGCAACGGACTCCAACGAGCAATTGCAGCAACTCAGGGAGCTGCTGGCAAAAACATTGGAAAGCACCCTTCCGATGCAGCCGGAACTGGCCGAAGAGATTAATCTGCTGTCCAACCAGGCTCGCAATGCAAGCGATGCAGGGAAAATCACCTATTTGGCCAAACAACTGCGCAATTTCCTGATTAAGCTGGAGTTGCGCGGCGTCGACCGCCTTAAAATTCAGGAAGGGCTTATCAGGCTGCTCCGCTTACTTGTTGAAAACGTGGGCGAACTGGTGGCCGACGACAAGTGGTTGCACGGTCAAATTTCCATGCTGCAAGACATCATCGACCACCCGATGGACAAGCGTACGATTGCCGATGCCGAGCGCAATCTGCGCGATGCGATCATCAAGCAAAGTCTGCTGCGCGAGAGCCTGAACGACGCCAAGAGTACGCTGAAAAACTTGATGACCACCTTCATCGACCGGCTTGGCGAACTGACCGACAGCACCGGCGAATATCACCAGAAAATCTCGAATTACAGCCAAAAGATCGGCGGTGCCGAGAACCTGACTGAACTCAGTCATATTCTCGAAGACATTATGTACGACACCCGCCTGATTCAGGCCAGCGCCCTGCGGTCGCACGAAGAATTGCAACAGACTCGCAAGCAGGCCGACGAAGCCGAGAAGCGGATACGCCAATTGGAAGATGAGCTGGAACAAGTCAGTGAACTGGTGCGCGAAGACCAGCTGACGGGCGCACTGAACCGCCGCGGTCTGGACGAAATCATGGAGAAGGAATTCAAGCGCACGCAGCGCGCCCAGTCGCCCATCAGCATTGCTCTGCTCGACATCGACAACTTTAAGCGACTGAACGACACACTCGGCCATCAGGCTGGCGATCAGGCGCTTATCCATCTGGCAAAAGTCATTAAAGAAACTTTGCGCCCCAGCGATTCCGTCGGTCGCTACGGCGGCGAAGAATTCATTATCATCCTGCCCGACACCGGGCTTGACGAAGCGGTCGCCACCGTCAGCCGCTTGCAACGCGAACTGACCAAAAAATTCTTCATGCACAACAACGAACGTCTGCTGATCACATTCAGCGCCGGGGTTGCTCTGCGCGGCGACGATGAAGACGAAACCGAAGTCGTCGGTCGCGCCGACAAGGCCATGTATCAGGCCAAGCAAACCGGCAAAAACCGTGTTATCCCTGCAGAGTAGCCGCCTTCACTAAGACACCGATCCGCACGCCGAAAAAACTTTGAATGACATCTCGCTAAAGTTTTCGCCGGGCGATCCGATATACCACATGAATGCGGTTACGGTGTCAAAGTAAAAACCGCAAAAAAACGGCTTGTGCCGTTAGGCAACTACCTGAGTGAAGGAGAACGAACATGGCCTCTATTATCAACACCAACATCGCCTCGCTGAATGCACAGCGCAACCTGAATGCTTCGCAGGCATCGCTGCAAACTGCGCTGCAACGCCTGTCTTCCGGCCTGCGCATCAACAGCGCGAAGGACGATGCTTCCGGTCTGGCTGTCGCCACCGGCATGTCTTCCACAATCAATGGCCAACAAGTTGCAATTCGCAATGCCAACGATGCGATTTCGCTGTCGCAAGTTGCCGAAGGCGCTGTGGGTAAGATCACCGACGCGCTGCAACGCATGCGCGAACTGGCTGTGCAAGGCGCAAACGCTACTGCGAACGGTGCGAATCTGCAAACCGAATTCGCTGCACTGGGTGCGGAAATTACCCGTCTGGCTGCCGGCACCTCTTTCAACGGTCAGGCCATTCTGGGTGCGAACGCCGGTACGCTGACCTTCCAGGTAGGTGCAGGCACGTCTACTAACGATACGATTGCGGTAACTACCACCCGTCTGGACAATAACGGCACGATCACCGCCGTCACAGGCGCAGCAGCAGGCAGCGCGGTCAGCATTACCACCACCACGCTGGCTTCCACCGCTATCGGCCTGATCGACACTGCGCTGTCGCTGGTCACGACCGAACGCGCCAACTACGGTGCGCTGCAAAACCGTTTCGAAGCGGTGATCAGCAACCTGCAAGTATCGGTGGAAAACCAAACCGCAGCGCGTTCCCGCATCATGGACGCCGACTTCGCCGCAGAAACTGCCTCGATGACCCGTGGCCAGATTCTGCAACAAGCCGGTACCGCTATGCTGGCGCAAGCAAACCAAATGCCTAATGGAGTCATGGCGCTGCTGCGTTAATTCGGTAGTTAAGTAAGTAGTAATACATCCGGTCGGGGTACCGACCGGATGATTAAACCAGGAGAGGCAGAATGCTTATCCAAAATGCAACAACAAACACCCTTAGGCTCGCTAGCGATAGCGCGCCTATTTCCGTTTCTGCGCCCACGCAACGCAATGAGGCAAGTCGCGCCGCTCAGCCCGAATCTCCCGCGGCTGCAGCAAAAAAAACGGCAACGAATGAACTATCCGCCGGTCAGCTGCAAAGCGCGGTCGACAGCATCAACAAATCGTTGAAAGAGGTTAACCCCAGCTTGGAGTTCAGCATAGACAACGACACCAACCTAACCGTTGTGAAGCTGGTGGAAAAGCAAAGCGGTGAAGTTATCCGGCAAGTGCCCACGGAAGAAGCCTTAGCGATTGCCAAGGCCATCGATAAATTCCAAAAAGGCATGTTGCTGACGAAGGAAGCTTAGGAGGCATCATGGGCATCTCGGTATCCGGACTAGGTTCCAGCATCGACGTTAATAGCATTGTTTCTCAACTGATGAGCGTTGAGAAACAGCCGCTGTCCGCCCTTAGCAAAAAGGAAGGCAGCTATCAATCCAAGCTTTCCGCCTATGGCAATGTTAAGAGCGCGCTGTCGAATCTTCAAACCTCGCTTGCCACACTGAATAAATCGTCGAGTTTTCAGGTGTTGAAGGCCACACCTTCCGACGCCACAGTACTGACGGCAACTGCCACAAGCAGCGCAAAAAGCACGGGGACGTACTCAGTTTCCGTTTCCCAACTCGCACAAGCGCAAAGCCTGGTCGCGACTGGTCAAACCAGCGCAACCGCAGCGATCGGCAGTGGCGCCAGCACCACGCTCACCTTCGATTTCGGCACGACCGGCGTTGGCAGCTTCACGTCGAACGGCAATGGCGTTAAAACTGTCACCATCGACAGCAGCAACAATTCGCTGCAAGGCATACGCGACGCTATCAACAATGCAAAAATCGGTGTCACTGCTAGCATAGTCAACGACGGCAGCGGCACACCGTATCGCCTGACCCTGAGTTCAGATACCGCAGGCGCATCGAATAGCATGAAAATCTCGGTTGCCGGAGACGCCACCCTGAATAGTCTGTTGGGTTATGACCCAGCCGGCACCATGAATCTGAGTCAAACACAAGCGGCTCAAAACGCCAACCTCACCATTAACGGCGTCGCCGTCAGCAAAAACACCAACACGATCACAGATGCCATTCCCGGCGTAACGTTGAACTTGTTGAAGACCACAGCCTCACCGATCACCGTAGGCGTGGCACAAGACAGCAGTGCAGTACAGGGTTCTATCGAATCTTTCATCAAGTCTTATAATGACTTGAATACCATGTTGCGTAACGTTACCGCTTATAACGAATCCACCAAAACAGGTGCAGCGTTATTGGGCGATTCGACCATTCGCACGATTCAGAATCAAATGCGCAGCATTCTCAACACCCCCCTTTCCAATACGGGCGGTTCCTTGACCATGCTGTCTCAAGTCGGAATATCCTTCCAAAAGGACGGCTCGTTGTCGCTGGATGCAACCCAGTTAACCAAGGCCATTGGTAGCAATCCGCAGGACATTGCCCGTTTGTTTGCCGCAACCGGCAGCGCAACGGACAGTCTGGTGGGCTACAGCAGCGCAACAAGTGTCACCACAGTCGGCAGCTATGCGTTAAACGTTTCTCAGCTGGCGACCCGCGGCAATCTGGCCGGATCCGCTGCTGCCAACCTGACCGTGAGCAGCGGCGTAAACGATACGCTCGGCCTTACCGTCGACGGCACCAGCATTTCGGTCACACTGTCCGCAGGCACCTACACGGCCAGCGCGCTGAGCGCCGAACTGCAATCCAAAGTCAACGGTGCATTGACAGCGGCCAGCTCCACCGCCGGCGTCACCGTCTCTCAGACAGGCGGCATACTAAGCATGACATCGAACCGTTACGGCTCGGTTTCCAGTATTTCCCTTACCGGCGGCACAGCTCAATCCAGCCTCTTCGGTGGAGGCCCCACCAGCGCTGCCGGATTGGACGTTACTGGCACGATAGACGGGATCGCTGCCAACGGCTTCGGGCAGAACTTGACGGCGGCAAGCGGTAATGCGCAAGGCTTGAGCATTGATATTCTGGGCGGAGCAACCGGTAACCGCGGAACCATTAGTTATTCGCAAGGCTTCGCCTACACGCTTAACAAAATGGTGGATTCCCTGCTTTCCGACACTGGCACGATCACGGCCCGCACCGAAGGCATCAGCAAGTCGATCAAGGATATCGGCAACCAGCGCGATGCCTTGACTGTGCGCCTGACAGCCATCGAGAAACGCTACCGCGCGCAATTTTCTTCGCTGGATGCAATGCTCAGCAGCATGAACCAAACCAGTGCTTACCTGACCCAACAGTTGAGCAAGTTGAGTTCGGGTTAGAGAGTTAATCGGGAGTTATTATGAGCACACCGTCTGGAATCAAGGCTTACGCGAATGTCGGTTTCGAGTCCGACATTGCCGGTGCTGATCCGCATAAGCTGGTCTTAATGCTTTACGAAGCAGCAATTCAGGCGGCAGAAACGGCAAAGAAACATATTGCCGCGCACAATATTGAAGGAAAAAGCAACGCTATTAGCCGGGCATCTGCAATTATTCAGCAAGGTTTAATGGCAAGCCTAGATGTAAAGGCTGGCGGTCAGATTGCGCAAAATCTTTTGGAGTTATATGAGTACATGGTTTATCGCCTGTTGATCGCCAACCTGAAAAACGATACCGCCGCGCTGGATGAAGTCGTGCGCTTGCTCACCGAACTGAAAACTGCGTGGGAAGGCATCACGCAACAGATCAAGCAAGCCCAAACATCTTCGGAATCCCTGAACCAATCGGTTTAAATGCATAGTATGAACGCTGTCATCGAAAACTACGAATATCTCTCCGACCTGACCGGACAGATGCGTACTGCCGCAACGGAAGGCGAATGGGATCGCTTGGTCGATCTCGAAAAACAATGCAGCGCCCGCGTCGAACAAATGAAACCAGTCGACGCCGCCACACCGATAGACGAACAAACACGCCTGAAAAAAGTAGCGTTAATCCGTAAAATATTGGCAGACGATGCCGAAGTCCGCAATCACACTGAAGTCTGGATGGCGCAGTTGCAACGCATCATGCAAAGCACGCGTCAGGAGCAGCGACTCGCTCAAGCTTATTCCAGCGAGCCGTAACGCAGTCTGGGGGCATTTGCGATGCTACCGACCGATCTCTTCAACTCGATCAAGCAATTAGCGCATACCCCTAAACCGCTGATTATTCCGGCCGCTGCACCGACTGCCGTCAGCGAGAGCTTTCAGGTTGGTCAGCACGTACAAGGGCAGGTGCAAGCGCAAGTCAGTCAGGGCATTTTTAAAGTCAAAGTCGCCGACCAGACGCTGCAAATGACGCTCCCCGGCAAAATCCAGACTAGCGATACGATTGAGTTACAGGTCGTTTCCGTACAACCGCGCTTAACTTTCAGTCTGGCAGCCTCCTCCAATCCTATTTCTACGCCGGATGCACTCAGCACCACAGCCAAGCTGCTCTCCGCACTGGCTGAGCCACAACCCGACAAGGCCAAAATCAGCGCCACGCAAAGCTCCCCGCTCTGGCAAGAATCCAAAGCACCGGAAGCGCCGCATTTGGCGGCAAAATTACAAGAAGCCTTAACGCAAAGCGGTTTATTCTACGAATCCCACCAAGCGCAGTGGATCGGCGGGCAGCGCACCACTGCGGATCTATTTCAAGAACCGCAAAATGCGCTCGTCCCGGCTAATCAATATCAAAACGCCCAGCATCTGACGGCTGACACTACGGCCCACGCAACTGCTCAGCCAGCAGCGCAACCCGCGCTTACCCCGTTAACGTCCGATTCGCCCTCAATACAAGATAAACCCCTCGCAACCGCCAATTTGTCCCTAACAAGCGGAACAGATAGCGCAACAACGCAGCCTGGCTCACTCAAGGAAACCGTTTCCGCACAAATACCCGAGCATTTGCGTCCTATCGTGCAACAACAGCTGAATGCGTTAGAAACGCGCCATCTCATGTGGCAAGGGCAAGTATGGCCGGATCAAAACATGGATTGGGAAATTCGCGAAGAACACAGCGGCAGTGGAGGCAGCAATCTTGCAGAAAATCGCCAGTGGGCCACCGAGATTCGGCTCGACCTGCCGAAACTGGGAGAAGTCACTGCGCTTTTGCGATACAACAGCGCAGGTTTGTCACTGGTTCTGGACGCGCACAATACAGAAACGCGCACCCGGATGGGCAACGCCAGTTCCAGCCTGGTCGCCATGCTGAAAGAGCGCGGCATCACGGTCACCAGCAGTCTCGTCTCGAAACATGAATAAGCCTGACCCACGACAATTAGCCGTCGCGCTTGCCTACCACACCAATGATGCCGCACCGAAGGTGGTAGCCAAAGGTCGCGGTCTCATCGCGCAAGCGATTATCGAGCGCGCAAAGGAGAATGGTGTTTTTGTCCACGAATCGGAGGAATTGGTCGGCCTGCTGATGCAAGTGGAACTCGACCAGCAAATTCCGCCGCAACTCTATTTAGCCGTAGCAGAATTGCTTGCTTGGTTATATCGTCTCGAGCATGGAGAAAATGTTACGATTCAGGACGTCCAAACACTACGGAAACCGGTACAATAGAGCGTTATTCAGACCACAAGACTGTTAAAGACATGTTCCGAAAAAAAGATATTCCGCTCAAAATCGAAATGGTTTCAGGCGGACATGACAACCAATATCTTATTCATTCTAAAAAAGAAATTCAGCACACCCTGCACGCCGTTTCGCAAAAAGCCAATTTGGCGGCGTTATATTTCGGGGACGACAACCGCTCTTTCCTGACAACGATTCTGGACGCGAATGCGAATGGCGTATGGCTGGATGCCGAAATCAACGAGGCAGACCGTATGCGCGTTCTGGCAAGCGAAAAAGTCGCTGTAGTCACTTCGCACAACAGCATCAAGATTCAGTTTTCTTCTCAGGATCCCGAGCTGGATATGCACGATGGCAACCGTGCTTTTCATATGCCGTTGCCGGACACCTTGCTACGCTTGCAACGCCGTGAGTACTTCCGGCTTATCGCGCCGGCGAAGAATCCCTTGCGCTGTACGATTCCCATTCAGTTCAACACAACGAGCGTCAACAACCGCAGGGCGACCATTCTGGACATCAGCGTCGGGGGAATCGCGCTGGTTTGCGAAGAATACGATGTCGACTTGCTGCCCGGAAATACCTATCCGAATTGCAGTATCGAATTACCCGATGTGGGTACACTGACCGCCACGCTGAGTGTACGCAATTCGTTCCACATCACCAATTCGGAAGGAAAAGAAATCCGCCGCGCCGGTTGCGAATTTATCGGCCTCGACAGGCACATGGAGCAGTTATTGCAGCGCTACATCTCGAACATGCAAGCCGCAGCCACGTCCAACCCTGCCTAAGGCGCGCTGACCGGCGCGCGCCTTACACCTGCATGTTCATAATGTCGTTATAAGCAGCGACAAATTTGTTGCGTACCTGCACGGTAGTTTGGAACGCGATGTTGGATTTCTGCATGGAAATCATCACATCGCTCAGGCTCACTTTGTCATCGCCCATAACAAAGGCTTTTTGCAAACTTTCCGTCTGCTCGTGCGCTTGCGAAACGCCATCCAGCGATGTTTTCAATACATTGGAAAAGTCGCTCGCCGGCGACACCGATTTGGCATTTTGTGCAGCACTCCCCTGCGCTACCGCCATTGCAGCCCGCATTTGAGACAACATCCCTTCGATTCCTGAGACGTTCATGATTCACCTCCGATTTCAGTGGTGACACGATACCAAGCCTCCGGTACAGTGCATTTAAAGAATAAGTGGGGAATTCCCCCTTTTTTCTCTATACTGTACAACACGATCAAGGAGATAATGCGCAGTGTGAGGAATTGGGATTTAATTCGTAAAAACCATGGCTGACACCAACACATCAAGCAATCCGCTAGCGCAAGCACTAGGGCGGCTGAATAATCAACAACGCATCGGTCTGATGGTTGCCGTTGCAGCCATCATTGCATTGGTTGTAGGGCTGTGGACATGGGGGCAAACCCCGGACTACCGTGTGCTGTACAGCAATCTTTCCGACCGCGATGGCGGCGCGATTATCGAATCATTGCAGCAAATGAACGTCCCGTACAAATTTGCCGAAGGCGGCGGCGCGCTGCTGGTTCCTTCCAGCCAAGTACACGAAGTACGTTTACGCCTTGCCTCCCAAGGCCTGCCGAAGGGTGGCACCGTCGGCTTTGAACTGATGGAGAACCAAAAATTCGGTACCAGCCAGTTTCAGGAGCAAGTAAATTACCAGCGCGGATTGGAAGGAGAGCTCGCCCGCTCCATGCAAACCCTGGCATCGGTTCAGGCAGCCCGCGTCCACTTGGCCATCCCTAAGCCGTCTGTGTTCGTCAAAGAGCAAATCAAGCCCAGTGCATCCGTCGTTCTGACTTTACACGCCGGTCGCTCCATCGATCCCGGTCAGGTCAACGCAATCGTACATCTGATTTCCAGCAGCGTGCCGGAAATGCCTGCCAAAAATGTGACCGTCGTCGATCAGAGCGGCAATCTGTTAAGCGCGGTGCATGAAAACGGGCAGGAGCTGCTCGATGCCACACAGTTGAAATACGTCCGTCAAATCGAACAGGACTATATCAAGCGTATCGAGGACATCCTCGCACCGATCACCGGCCAGGACAATATCCGCGCCCAAGTCACCGCCGACATCGATTTCTCGCAAATCGAACAAACCTCCGAAACCTATAAACCCAATCAGACCCCGGGTGAGGCCGCTGTGCGTAGTACGCAAAGCATGGAGTCTCTGAACAACAGCGGTCAAGGCGCGAACGGCGTGCCCGGCGCGTTATCGAACCAACCCCCTGTCCCCGCAACCGCACCGATCGTCTCTCCTGCCAGCGCAGTGGCCTCCTCGCCGAATTCAGGCAGCGTGAATACGCGCAAGGAAGCCACCACCAATTATGAAGTGGACAAAACGATCCGCCATACCAAACTGCCGGTCGGCAACATTAAGCGTCTGTCGGTCGCCGTGGTCGTTAACAACCGTACGGTGACTGAAAAGAACGGCAAAACCTCCTCTCGCCCGCTGACCGATAGCGAAAAGGCGCAAATTAACGACCTAGTCAAACAAGCAGTCGGTTTCGACGGCACCCGCGGCGATTCCCTGAACATTCTGAACAGCGCGTTCAACGACGAAAAGGCCAGCACTGAAGAGCCACCGCTGTGGAAACAACCCGGCATGATGGAGCTGGTCAAGGAAATTCTGAAGTATGTATTGATCGCCGGAGCGATGCTCTTCCTGCTGTTCGGCATTATTCGCCCGGCATTCAGAAATCTGGCCCCCCCTGCCCCTGCCGTGCCTGAAGGCGGCACGACTGGAGAAGGCGGTGCCGGCGGCGAGCACGGTGTCGTGCCGGACGATGCTGCCGCGCAATACGCCCTGCAAATGTCCAATGTTTATGAAAATCACTTGCAAGTCGCACGGCAACTGGTTCAACAAGAACCGCGCATTGTCGCTTCCGTGCTGAAAGAATGGATGGGAACAGAATGACCGACGGCGTAACCAAAAGCGCGATCCTCCTGATGACGCTGGGCGAGAATGACGCAGCCGAGGTGCTGAAGTATCTCGAACCCAAAGAGGTGCAAAAAATCAGTACCGCGATGATGTCCATGAAAAATCTCTCACGCGACGAAGTGATGGCGGTTTTCAACGAGTTTCACCATATTGCATCGAAAAAGACCAACATCGGCATGGCCTCGGACGATTTCATCCGCAACATGCTGTACAAGGCGCTCGGCGACGAAAAAGCCGCCAGCGTACTGGATCGCATTTTGCACAATAGCGATACCAGCGGACTGGAAAGCCTGAAGTGGATGGATCCGGGCGAAGTCGCCGAAATGATCGGCAACGAACATCCGCAGATTATCGCCACGATTCTGGTGCATCTGGAGCCGGATCAGGCTTCTGCAATTCTGGGCTTCTTGAGTGAGCGTACCCGCGCCGACGTTTTGCTGCGCATTGCCACTCTCGACGGTGTGCAACCGACCGCACTGGCCGAGTTGAACGACGTACTGAACAAATTGCTCACCGGCGGCGGCGGTCCCGGTAAAAAAGGCGTCAAGGGCGGTGTGCGCACAGCCGCAGAAATTCTTAACTATATGGGAAGCGTGCAAGAAGGTCAGGTTATGGACGTGGTGCGCAATCACGACCCCGAACTGGCACAGAAAATCCTCGACGAGATGTTCGTTTTCGAGAACCTTATGGAAGTGGACGACCGCTCCATCCAGATCATTCTGCGCGAAGTCCAGTCCGAATCGCTTATCGTTGCGCTCAAGGGCGCCAGCGCGGAACTGCGCGAGAAGATATTCAAGAATATGTCTCAGCGTGCCGCCGAAATGCTGCGGGAAGACCTCGAATCGAAAGGGCCGGTCAAGGTCAGCGAGGTGGAGGCCGAGCAGAAGGAAATTCTCAAGGTCGTCCGCCGCCTGTCGGAAGAAGGTCAGATTGCACTAGGCGGCAAGGGCGAGGAAGCTTATGTCTGATCTGGCTCCGCCCAAGGAGGGTCTCACGGCCTACCAGCGCTGGGAACTCCCGGCATTCGACGCCAAGCCGGCGGAAGCGGAAATTGCGCTCCCGACAGCGGAGCAAATCGAACAAATTCAGCAGCAAGCCTACGACGAAGGCTATCAGGCAGGGCAAGATGCAGGCTACGCCGCCGGCGCGCAACGCGCACAACAGGAAGTCGACCGGCTCTCAGGCATCGTTCAGACATTAAACCTTGAAATGCAGCAAATGGATCAGCAAATCAGTCAGGATTTGCTGAATCTTGCTTTGGAATTGACCAAACAGGTTTTGCGTCAGGCGCTTCTGGTTAAACCCGAATTGTTGTTACCGACCATACGCGAAGCGATATCTACCATTCCCCATTTCACGCAAGGCGCGCACATCGTGCTGAATCCCGCCGATGCCGAACTCGTTCGCCAACACATGGGGGAGCAACTGGCGCACACCGGCTGGAAAATCTTCGAGGACGCCGCAATTGAGCAAGGCGGATGCCGGTTGGAAACAGTGCATGGCGAAATCGACGCCACGCTGGAAACCCGCTGGAAACGAACTCTCGCTGCAATCGGGCAGGATGCGTCATGGCTGCAAACTTAGGCCATCATACGCAAATCTGGCACCACTATCTGGAAGATAGCCAGTACGCCCTCACACAAAGCAAACCCTTTCAGGTCAGCGGAAAGCTCACCAAAGTAACCGGACTAGTGATGGAAGCTGTCGGTCTGCGCATGCCTGTGGGCAGCACTTGCCTGGTCGAACTGCCGCATAGCCGGGTAGAAGCCGAAGTCGTCGGCTTTTCCGGCGAAAAATTATTCCTGATGCCGGAAAACGACGTTCACGGTTTGGTTCCCGGAGCAAAGGTCTACCCGATGGAAGCGCCGGTCGCCCCGATTGCCTCGGGCAAGCGCCGCAACTTGCGTCGCCGTGCCACCGACATGGCTCGCCACCTTCCGGTCGGCTATGCGTTGCTCGGACGAGTTGTCGACGGAGCCGGTCGTCCGCTCGACCAATTCGGCCCATTGCAGGACGAAGAAACCGCCTCGCTGCAAAGCCGCCCTTTTAACCCGCTGAATCGTGCGCCGATTAAGGAGGTGCTCGATGTCGGTGTACGTGCAATCAACAGTATGCTCACAGTGGGTCGCGGACAGCGGATGGGCTTATTCGCTGGCAGCGGCGTCGGCAAGAGCGTTTTACTGGGCATGATGGCCCGCTATACCACGGCAGACATCATTGTGGTCGGCCTAATCGGTGAACGCGGCCGCGAAGTGAAAGAGTTCATTACAGACATTCTTGGAACCGAGGGGCTGGCGCGCTCTGTCGTCGTTGCCGCCCCCGCCGATACCAGCCCGCTGATGCGCCTGCAAGGCGCCGCCTATGCGACCACCATCGCCGAATATTTCCGCGACCGGGGAAAAAACGTCCTGCTCATTATGGACTCGCTCACCCGCTACGCAATGGCACAGCGCGAAATCGCACTGGCAATCGGCGAGCCGCCTGCCACCAAGGGATATCCGCCCTCCGTTTTCGCCAAATTGCCCGCGCTGGTCGAACGCGCCGGCAACGGATTGGAAGGGAGCGGTTCGATTACCGCCTTTTACACCGTTCTGACTGAGGGGGACGATCAGCAAGACCCCATTGCGGATAATGCCCGTGCGATTCTCGACGGTCATATCGTGCTCTCGCGGCGGCTGGCTGAGCAAGGCCACTACCCCGCCATTGACATCGAGGCCTCGATCAGCCGTGCCATGAGCCATCTGGTCACCCCGGAACACTTTACGCTGGTACACCGCTTCAAGCACATTTATGCGCATTATCAGCGCAACCGCGACCTGATCAGCGTCGGCGCTTATGTCAACGGCAGCGATCCGCTGCTCGACGAAGGCATTGCCCTCTACCCGGAATTCGAGCGTTTTCTTAAGCAAGGTATGTTCGAACGCGAGAATAGAGCCGAAAGTCTGGCTAAATTCGAAGGATTGTTCAGCGGTAGTCATTGATACACTGGGTCATCATGGCGACAACATTTAAATTGCAACCCTTGGTCGATCTGGCTGCGCAGCAAAACGACGCAGCCACAAAAAAATTCGGCCAACTGAATCAGCAACAGCAGGCTGCGCAAGCTAAGCTGGAAATGCTGCAGCAATATCGCCGCGACTATCAGGAGCGCTTTCAGAATGCCGTTCAAAACGGCATGGATCAGACCGATATGCGCAATTTTCAGGACTTCCTGTACCGCTTGGATGAAGCGATTCGCCAACAGCGCGCCCTGCTGGAGCAAATCAAGGTCGCCGTTCAGTCGGGTCGCACCGAGTTGATGGAAGCCCAGCGCAAGGTTAAATCCTTCGACACGTTGGCGCAACGGCATCAGGAAGCCGAAAAGGCAAAAGAAAACAAACTGGAACAGCGCGCGCAAGACGAATTCAACGGACGCCTCGCTGCCTACAGAATGATGCAACAGAATCAGGAATAACCTGTGCAAAGGAGCCTGCAATGAATCTGCCCATTACCGTAAACAACGCCTTTGCCGCCGGAAAACCCGGACAGCCTTCCGCCAGCACACCTGCTGAAGAAGGCAAGTCTGCCGGTCAATTCAGGCAAATTCTTGCCCGTCAAATCGACAACCACGGCAAGGCAGCCAATGAAGGCGCTAAAAGCAAGCCCGAAAAAACTGCACAGCCGCAACCGGCACAATCGAGCAAGCCGTCTCAGCCCGCTCAACCCGGGCAGGTAACCCAACAACCCGGGCAAACCGCATCGCCAAACGCCGATGCCGCAGTCGACACAACGAGCGCCTCAGGACAACCGGCTGCCGAGACGACAATCGCCAACGCTCCGACTACTGCCGTCGGCGTTTTACAACTACCGCAGCAAGCCGCAACTGAAATTGCAGAAACGGCCTCACAATCCACTGCAACGATACCCCAAGAAAAAACAGCTTCTCAGTTACGCGGTTCGGAGAAAAAAGAAAATATACCGGATGCCCCCGCACAGCCTGCATCAGATCAAACGGCGGTGGCAGCGGCTGTCGCAGCCATGAACATCCCGCAGCAAGCCGCATCGGCGCCCATTACAACATCGGGTGACGCAGCCAATGACTTTGTGCAGGAGGGCCGTGCCAAACCGGCTGGCGCCGAAGGTTTTATGCAAACCGCCACTCAAAAGATGCCTGCTGCGACCGGCGCACCGGATAAAGCGGCCCCTGCCCTGCCGCAGGCTGCTCCCGGCCATGATGCCGGCGCGAGCAAAGCAGACAATTTCATGAACATGATGGCCGCACTGACCGCAGTGCAGTCCAAAACCGCCAACGCTCCGGCGGATGAGCTGCAAAATACTGCCAATATCATTCAGAGCCTCTCCGCGCCGAAGGCCGACCAAGCAACGGCTGCTGCACAAACGCTCAGCGCAGCGCAAACACAAACCAACGTTGCGACCGCAGCGCAGTTGAACGTCGCCACTCCAGTCTCACATCCGAAATGGGGCGACGACTTTAACCAAAAAATCACCTGGCTGGCCACGCAAAACCAGCAAAGCGCCGAACTGCACCTGAATCCGCCGCAGCTCGGGCCGATCGATGTGGTCGTCAAGGTAAGCGGCGATCAGGCTACGGCCTTGTTCACCTCTCCGCATGCGGCGGTACGCGAAGCAGTCGAACAAGCGTTACCTAAATTGCGCGACATGCTAGCCGATAGCGGCATCACACTAGGCAATGCCACCGTCAGCGATCAGGCACCGAAAGATCAGCAAAGTGCTTTCGCGCAGAAACAAGCGCAATCCGGGTCTACTTCCTCCCCGGTTTCGGATAACATTACGCCTGTTGTGCAACAAGGTGTACGCAGCATACCGGCCAGCCGTCATAACGGGATGGTGGATACGTTTGCCTGATAGCAGGTAAAATAAGGCCGTTGTACCGGCGTATTTGCCAGATGGCTGCGCACGCATTCCGAATAAACTAATACTGACAGAACCAGAGGGATAGATACAAATGGCCAAGACCGATAAGAAAGCAGCGCCTGCCGAAGGCGGAGAAGCCAAGGGCGGCGGCAAGAAAAAACTCTTGATCATCGTCGCGGCAGTTGTACTGCTCGCGGGTGCAGGCGCAGGCTGGTTCTTTACTATGGGTCCCGGTGGCCACCATGAAGAGCATGCAGCTCCGCCTCCTCTGCCGGAACCGAAATATGTATCGATCGGCACGATCACTGCCAATCTGCAACCGGATGAGCAAGGCAGCTTGCTATTGCAAGTCGGTGTAGCATTCAAAATTTACGACTATAAGCTGGAAGAAAAAATTAAGGCTCGCGAAGTAGAGCTTCGCAGTCGTGTGCGCCAACTGATTTCCTCCAAATCCGCAGGACAGCTTACCGCACCCGACGGGCAGAAAAACCTGAGCAAGGAAATCAGCGCCGAAGCCGAAAGCATTCTTGAGATCAAGAAGAGCGGCGGCTCGAAAAAATCTGCCGAGCATGGCGAAGAAGGCGCACAGGAAGGCGGCCATGCCGAAGCCGGCCCCGATAAGAGCGCCGGCATTGTCGATGTTTTGCTCGATCCCTTCCTTATCGGATCGTAATCGATCATGAGCAACGAATTTCTCTCCCAGGACGAAGTTGACTCCCTGCTTCAGGGGGTCACGGGAGAGGTCGACGATACGCCGCAGGAAGAAGATTCGGGCAACGTCCGTCCGTATAATCTTGCCTCGCAAGAACGCATCGTCCGTGGTCGCATGCCGACCATGGAAGTCATCAACGAGCGTTTTGCGCGCTTGTTCCGTATCGCCCTGTTCAACCTGATCCGCCGTACGCCGGAAATTTCGGTAGGTCAGGTGCGCGTACAAAAATACGGCGAATTTATTCGCAACCTGCCGGTTCCTTCGAACTTCAACCTAGTTCAGGCCAAACCATTGCGCGGACATGCGCTGCTGGTTATCGACCCGAATCTGGTGTTCATGGTCATCGACAGTATGTTCGGCGGCGACGGGCGCTTCCATACCCGAGTCGAGGGGCGGGAATTTACACTGACCGAACAACGAATCATTCATAAGTTACTCGCCGTCCTATTCGAATCGTTCGAGAAAGCATGGGAAGCCGTGCATAAACTCGAATTCGAGTTCGTCCGCTCGGAAATGAATCCGCAGTTCGCCAACATTGCCGCGCCGAACGAGGTGGTCGTCGTCACCGCCTTCGAGGTTGAGTTCGGCGGCACCGGGGGGCCGGTACATATGTGCTTCCCCTATTCGATGATCGAACCGATCCGCGAACTACTATACAGCAGCATGCAGGGCGAACATCTGGCTGCCGATAAACGCTGGTTGCGCCTGTTGTCTCAGCAGATTCAATCGGCAGAAACCGAACTGGTCGCCGTGCTCGGTCGCGCCAAAATCACCTTCGAAACCGCGATGAAGATGAAGGTCGGCGACGTTATCCCGATCGAGGTCGATGAAATTATCAAGGCACAAATCGGTGCGGTTCCCGTCATGGAATGCAAATACGGCATTTCAAACGGCCAGTATGCACTGAAAGTAGAAAAGGTTATCGCTTCGGAGTCGTACAAAGAAGCGCTTGCAAAGGGAGAAGAAGACCATGAATGACGAAATCGGAGACGATTGGGGCGCGGCACTGGCAGAACAAGCAGCAGCCGATGCACAACCGGGTCAGAACGCCCAGCCGCATGTCTTTCAACAGTTCAGCGACACACCTGCCGGGATCACCTCGCAGAACGATCTCGACATGATTCTGGACATCCCAGTCACACTAACCGTGGAACTTGGACGCGCGAAAATGCCGATCAAGAACCTGCTGCAACTAGCGCAAGGCTCCGTGGTGGAATTGTCCGGCATGGCTGGCGAACCGCTCGACGTGCTGATTAACGGTTTCCTGATCGCTCAGGGCGAAGTGGTGGTCGTAAACGACAAGCTCGGCATTCGCTTGACCGATATTATTACCCCTTCCGAACGTCTGCGCCGCCTCAATCGATGAAATATATTCGTCACCTGCTTGCCGCTGCTTCGCTAAGCTGTGGCAGCGCGTTTGCGCAAACGGTTGCACGCCCGGCCTATACGCCGCCCGAGGCATTGTCGGCCGGTAGCGTTTTGCAAGTCATATTCAGCCTTGCTCTGGTACTTGGCATAATCGGTTTGGTCGCCTGGCTGCTGAAACGCATGAATCTGCCGCAACACGGGCTCGGCAAACAACTCAAGGTGATAAGCGGAATTGCAGTCGGTCAACGCGAACGCATCCTGCTGATCGAAGTTAAAGACACTTGGCTGGTTGTCGGGGTTGCCCCCGGCAATGTGCAGACCCTGCACACCCTCCCGAAAGATGTTACACCCGTGCAGTCGGACGAAATGCCTCCCGGTGAAACACGTTTCCAAAGCTGGCTTAAGCAAATCGCGGAGAAGCGCAATGCTGCGTAAAGTTTTAACCGCCCTCATTCTGGCGGTCATGTGGGTTCCGCTGGCGCATGCCGCCGAAGCGGGTTTTCCGGCCTTCACCAGCACCCCGGCACCGGGCGGCGGGCAAACCTATTCGCTCGGCCTGCAAACCCTGATACTTATTACCTCCCTGTCGTTCCTACCGGCGATTCTGCTGCTCATGACAGGCTTTACTCGCATCGTCATTGTGCTCTCCCTGCTCCGCTCCGCGATCGGCACCAATGCCTCGCCGCCGAATCAAGTGCTGATCGGTCTGGCGCTATTCCTGACATTTTTCGTTATGTCGCCGGTTTTCGAAAAAATCTACAGCGAAGCCTACCTGCCCTATAACGAAAACAAAATCGGCATGGAAGAAGCGCTCGAAAAAGCAAGCCTGCCGCTAAAAACCTTCATGTTGCGCCAGACCCGCGAAACCGACTTGGCGCTATTCGTAAAAATATCCAATTCGCCCGCCTTGCAAAGCCCGGAAGAAACACCCATGAAAATTCTGGTGCCGGCCTACGTCACCAGCGAATTGAAAACCGCCTTCCAAATCGGTTTTGTTGTCTTCATCCCCTTCCTGATTATCGATATGATTGTGGCAAGCGTACTGATGTCGATGGGTATGATGATGGTTTCCCCGGCTGTGGTTTCGCTACCGTTCAAAATTATGTTGTTCGTATTGGCCGACGGCTGGAACCTGCTGATCGGTTCGCTCGTACAGAGTTTCTACACCTGAAAGGCCGCCCATGACCCCGGAAAGCGTTATGACTCTCGCCCGGCAGGCATTGGAACTCACCCTGCTGGTGTCTGCGCCCATGTTATTGAGCGCGCTTCTGATCGGCTTGCTGATCAGTATCTTTCAGGCCGCAACCCAGATCAACGAAATGACGCTCTCATTCATTCCCAAGTTGGTCGCCATGTGCGCAGTACTCATTCTGGCCGGGCCGTGGATGATCGGCATGCTCCTCGATTATATTCAGAAGCTGTACAGCGGCATCCCCTTAATGGTGGGGTAAACCGTCATCATGATTAGCGTCACAAGTGCGCAACTCTCCGCTTGGCTGGCGGCTTTCTTGTTCCCGCTGATTCGCATTCTGGCCTTCATAGGCACAGCGCCGATTTTCGGCAACAAGCAAATTCCGGCTCGGGTTAAAGTGGCGCTCGCCGTTGTACTGACCATCGTCATCAGTCCGACCGTCGAAATACAGCCCGGCTTAGAGCCAGGCAGCACTGCCGGCATTTTCGTGGTTTTTCAGCAAATCATGGCCGGCATGGCCATGGGTTTTACTGTTCGGCTTATTTTCACTGCCGTAGAAGCCGCCGGTGAAATTATCGGCCTGCAAATGGGTCTGGGGTTCGCCAGTTTCTACGACCCGGTCAATGCATCGTATACCCCTGTAGTCGGACAGTTCCTCGGATTAATCGCCGCCCTGGCTTTCCTCGCCATGAACGGTCACTTACTCATGCTGGAAGCACTGGCCAACAGTTTTCAAGCCTTTCCGGTAACCACCCACCCGCCGACCGCAGAGGGCTGGCGCACGCTTGCACTTTGGGGGGGCAGCATTCTCAAATCCGCATTGCAACTTTCCCTGCCGGTACTTGGTGCGCTGATTATTACCAACATTGCGCTCGGGGTACTGACTCGTAGCGCCCCTCAACTCAATTTATTCGCAATCGGCTTCCCGATCACCCTCAGTATCGGCTTGATCATGCTGGCGCTTTCCATCCCCTATCTCGCCCCGTTGCTGGAATTATTCACGCGCAACGGTATCGACACCATGCTGCGCGCCATGCACCAAATCGCCCCTCGCCCCTGAGAAAGCACAAGCCCCCTTGAACCATCGTTACAAGGGGGCTTGTTTCAGCGTCGGAATAATCGAAATAAGGAATTACATATAGTTGAACAAGGTCATGTCCATCATGCTCTTGAACGATTTCTGTGCCGCTTGCAGCATAGTCAGCTGCTGCGAAAAATCGCTGATCGCCTTGTTGTAATCGAGATCGATCAGTTGCGACATCGCCTGCTTATACTGCGCCCCCAGCGCCTCGCCGTTGCTGTTCAGTATATCGACCTCGCTCAGTCTGGCTCCGACGGTTGTACGGACATTCAACACCGAACTTAAAGCGGAGTCTAACCCGGCCAGTGCCGTATTCAAACTTTGCGTGAAAGCCGCTTGCGATGCCGGATTGCTGGTTGAAACAGGGTTCGCCAGCGCAGTCGCAAAATTGGAAATAATCGAGAAAACATTGGTATTCTGGCTTGGCTGCACATTGTATGTATCGCCGTTGGCCGGCGATCCTGTCACATTGATCTGCATGCCGCCAAACGTGATGGCCTGCCCGCTGACATACGGACTACTCACCGCCGGCAGCGGCGGGGCAACTTGCGTTGCGGTCGTCGTATCCATCACCACATAGGTCGTTACCCCAGCCGCTACGGTAAACTGTACCTGATAGCTGTTGCCATTCATCGCGGCCGGATTAATCACCGCCCCCATACTCGAATACGAACTTCCGGTATTTCCCGCACCAGGCGTCACAGAAAATATGCCGTTCCCGTCCTTGACGCGCATAAAAGCATCGGCCCCCGAAATATTCGAAGCCATAGTGCGCGAACTGCTTACCTGAATCATGCGTTGACCGTCATCGCCGAGATAACTCGTACTCGCGCCGTTCATCACAAACGGCACCGTGCCGCCCTGAAAACCCGAGAACAAATAACTACCTGCGCCGTCTGTACTATTCGCGAGCGCCAGCAAGTCGGTCAAGCGCCCCTGCAACTCAGTGGCCTTGACTTGGCGATCGGCATTGCTGATCGAAGTATTACCCGCCGTCATCGCAATCGTTTTGATATCCTGCAACAGCGTCGTTGCACTGGATAAGGCATTTTCGGTCAGAGAAAGCGTATTGGTAATCGCCACGCGGTTGGCTGCATACTGGTTATTCAGCGAATCGGCCTGCGTAATTTCCATCGAACGCGCCATTGCGGCAGGATCGTCGGCCGGCGTGACAATCCGGCGTCCAGTCGACAACTGCTGCTGCGAATGCGCCAGCTTGACCTGAAGCTGATTCAGCGAATTGACATTAACGTCGTAAACCGAATAATTGGTAAGACGCATGATTCACCTACCTTCCTAACGACAGGATCGTATCGAAGAGCGTATTGGCAATCTGAATCGCCTTGCCAGCAGCCTGATATGCACGCTGATAGCGCATCAGATTCGACGCCTCCTCATCCAGATTCACCCCGGAAACCGACTGCTGAGCTTGCGTAACTTGCGTTACGATCGCACTTTGCGAGTCGCTCGCCACTTTAATTTCATTGGTTTTGCTGCCGACCTGACTCACCAGCTGCGCATACGCTCCCACATAGCTCAAACTGCCGCCTACCGTGGTTTGCGTTTGCAAACCCGACAATTTCAGTGCATTGGTGCCATCAGTTTTTGCACTGCTGTTCGGCACTACCGTAAAAACATCCGTCGTTTTGGGCGCACCGCTGATCTGCACCGACCAACCGTTATAACTAATAGTCGAACCGGCCGTGTAGGCAGCTCCGATTACCACCGGTGTCAGGGCGGCAGGAGCGACGCCAGTCGAAATGTTATAGGTCGTCGCACTCGTAAACGTAATAGTTATCGGTTGCAGCAGATTCAAATCCGTGGTCGGATGAGCCGGATTAGGCGTTGTCGGGGTCGCATTCACCGTCGCCGCGCTGATCGTGCCGGTACCCAGATTGGTCAGCGCAGCCCCAGAACGAACCGGCGTCGCTGCGGCGACCTTATTCGGATCGCTGATTGCCATCGTAATCCCACCAGCTCCGGAAGCGGTCGGTCGGATCAGGAAGCTATCGCCGGCAGTCGGCGTACCTGCGCTCAACGTAAAAGTCAGGCCGTCCACTGTTTGCGGCAAACCCGCGGGAAGATTAGTAGCCGTATTATCCGAAAGGCGCAACAGCGTATAACTCGTGCCCCCGTTGAAAGTCAGCTTATAATCGCTGGCCGTCAATGTTGCCGCATTGCTCAGCGTCGTCGATACCACGCCGGTTCCGGCATTCAGCAAATTCGCGGTCGTGGTCGGCGTCGGCACATTAAAGAAATTTCCGCCCAATGCCCCGTTCAGGTCCATCCCCATGCTGTGCTGCTTATTGAAGCTATCCGCAAACACCATGGCGATCTGTCCCAGCGAATTCTGAGCCGCATCCAGCGTATTGGTGCGAAATGCGATCACTCCGCCCAGCTTTCCGCCCTGCAGGCTGGTTTGATCGATATGCACCGCTGCGCCATTCGAAGAAATGGCCACTTCCATCCGCGTAGGATCGGCATTGCCGCGAACGGTCGTCAGTTGGGTCGCCTGCGTTCCCAGCACCAAGGGTTGCCCATTGCCGATATATACGCCGAAACTGCCATCACTCTGCTGCACGACCGTCGCCTTAATTTCCTGATTCAATTGTGCGACCAAATTGTCGAACTTATCCAGCAGATCGTTCGGTGCCTGCGTGTTAACTGCGGTCTGAGCCGACATAATCGACTGATTAAGCGATGCCAGTTGCGTCGCCAGACTATTGATCGTTGCGACGCTGGACGAAATTTGTCTTTCAACGGAAGTATTAATATCGGTCAGAGTTTGCCCGATCGACTGAAACCTCGAAACCAAGGCGTTGCCCGCGCTAATCATGGATTGACGAGCAGACTGAGACTCGGGAGTACTCGCCACACCGACGCCGTTCACCGAATTGAAAAAACCTTGCACTGCCGACAGCAAACCGGAATTCGTATCACCCAGTAAACTGTCGACTTGCTGAATTTGCGCATAGTAAGCATCGTATTGCGCCGCCATGGCTTGTTCCTGAAACACTTGTTTCGTCAGGAAATCGCTGTAAGCGCGCTTTACGTTGGCAATATTGACACCCTGCCCGAAATAACCTGAGCCGGAAAATTGCGGCTGATTCGCGGACTGTACGTTCTGTTGACGGGAATAATTGGCCGTGTTGGCATTGGCGATGTTATGCTCGGTGGTCACCAACCCGGCCTGCGCCGCGTTCAGCGCCGTCAAACCGATGTTATAAATTGAACCAACCATGATCTCGTTTCCATTCTGCCGTATGCACTATTGTGTTTAATATCGGCCAATCCGAATATATCTTTACGCCAGCGCACTAACCTTCCCGATCACGCCGATCAACTTATCCGCGTATTTCGGATCGGTTGCATATCCTGCCTGTTGCAGCGCCTGAGCAAACCCGTAGGCATTATTCCCATACTGCATGACATTGGCGTATCTCGAATTGCCGCGAATGAGGCTAGCATAATCCTGAAATGCTTCCGCAAACGAAGAATAAGAGCGGAATTTCTCCACCTGTTTATAAGCTACCCCGTTCTTGTATTCCGTCGTTGCAACTTCGGCCACTTTTCCCTTCCAGTTGTTGCCTGCCTTAATACCGAACAAATTGTGGCTGTTCGTACCGTCGGCATTGCGGATTTCCCGCTTGCCCCACCCGCTTTCCAGCGCAGCCTGACCGACCATCAGATGAGCGGGAATGCCGGTGGACTGGCTGGCCTGTGCCGCATGCGGCATCATGCTTTGTACAAAGTCGCGTTGGAAACTTTCGCTGTATGCCGATGGAATCGCTGTCGGCGCGGCTTTCGGTTGGGTCACCGCCGTATCGGGCTTAACGAGCTTGCTCGGAGCACTCGCTTGCGCAACGCTCCCTTGCGGCAGGGCTGCGCTCTGAGTCAGTTGCTTTGGGTCGATCCCGTTTTGCCGGCTTAGCTGCTTAACCATCATGTCGGCCAAGCCCATACCCTTGCTCGAAATGTTTTGCGCCAATTGCTGATCCAGCATCGAAGTAAACATCTTGGTTTGCTCGTTGTCGAACATCCCGTCTTGCGGCGTGGCGTCACGCATAGATTTCAACATCATGCTCAGGAACACCGACTCGAACTGCTGTGCAGCGGCCTTGAGCGCTTGGTCCGGAGAATGTTTGGCCTGTACGCGCAGGCTGTCCAATGCCTTGCTGTCCGCAGCCAGATTGGCAGCCATATCCCCCGGAATGTTCATCAGATCACCTCCAGCTCGGCACGCAACGCGCCGGAAGATTTCATCGCTTGCAGGATCGCGAGTAAATCCTGCGGCGTTGCACCGATAGAATTCAGCGACTTCACGACATCGCTCAGTGAAACACCGCGTTTCAGCATCAGCAAATTACCGGGCTCAGCCTTAATATCGATGGTCGAATTGCTGGTTTGTACCGTTTTACCTTCCGAGAAGGGCGCGGGCTGACTCACCGCGTTTTCGGTACTGACCACCACTGTCAGATTGCCGTGAGAAACTGCGCAGCTATCCAACGTCACAGCCTGATTCATAACCACAGAACCGGTGCGTGCATTAATAATGACTTTCGCAATCCCCGCGGCCGGATCGACCTGCACATTCTCGATTTGAGATAAGAAAGCAACTCTGGCGCTGCCTGCCGGTGCGCGTACCTGCACTGTACGTCCATCCAACGGTGAGGCGCTATCGGGCGACACCTGCTGGTTGATCGCTTCCGCAATGCGCGTTGCAGTCGTAAAATCGGTCGCATTCAACTCTAGGTGTATATAGTCGCCCTGCCCCAACACTGTCGGTACCGAACGCTCCACTGTCGCACCGCCGGGAATCCGTCCGACACTCAAGTGATTCACCTGTGTTTTCGAACCGTTTGCCGAAGCACCGGCACCGCTGACGGCCAGATTGCCCTGTGCCATCGCATACACTTGCCCGTCCGCACCCTTCAAGGGCGTCATCAGCAGCGTACCGCCGCGCAAACTTTTCGCATTGCCCAGCGATGAGGCCGTAATATCGATCATCTGACCGGGACGCGCAAATGGCGGCAAGGTAGCAGTCACCATCACCGCCGCTACGTTTTTCAGTTGCAGGCTGGTTGCGGCAGGCAGGTTCACGCCCATTTGCGACAGCATGTTAATCACGCTTTGAACGGTGAACGGTGTTTGGGTCGTCTGGTCGCCGCTGCCATCCAAACCTACGACCAAACCGTAACCGATCAACTGGTTATCCCGCACGCCCTGAATACTGGCCAAATCCTTGATGCGTTCGGCGTAAGCATGTCCACCGACCGCCAGTAGCGCGAACAGTGCGAAGGTACGGAGCCATTTGTTCATCATCCCCTCCATCCTCAGAACGGCAACACCGACAGGAAAAAGCGTCCGAGCCAACCCATAGTTTGCGCCTCATTGATATAGCCGGCACCCTTATATTCAATGTGTGCATCGGCAACCTGCGTTGAAACCACCGTGTTGTTGTTAATCGAGTTCGGATTCACCACACCGGAGAAACGAACGAACTCATCGCCTTGGTTGATCGAAATTTGTTTTTCGCCGCTGACCACCAGATTGCCGTTGGGCAGCACCTCGATCACCGTCACCGTAATCGTGCTGGTAAAGTCGTTATTGCTGGCACTATCGCCCTTACCGCTGAAAGTATCGCTATCGCTGCCCGTAACATTAATCCCTTTCAACAAGGGCTTGCTGTTCAGCAGCGGCACAATCGCAGTCGGCAACTTCACATCGGTACTTCCGGCATGCGTAGCGCTGCTGCTCGATTTCTTACTGGCCGCCGTTTTCTCGACGATACTGATCGTCAGAATGTCGCCGACATTGCGGGCGCGACGATCTTCAAACAATGGACGCTCGTTGTAACCCGCCTGATAAATCGAGCCATTGTCGTAATGCGCCACGCGCTGAGGTATCGGACGCGCCGTCATCGGCTGCTGAATACTTGTGGACGGCTTAATGCCATCGCACCCGGCGAGCATCATCAGGCTAGCTGCCGCCATCAGAAAACGAGTCCAGTTACGCATTATAGGCTCCTACAGTTGCGTGAGACGCTGCAACATCTGATCGGATGTCTGAATCGACTTAGAATTGATTTCATACGCACGTTGCGTCTGAATCATATTCACCAACTCCTCCACCACATTCACGTTGGATGTTTCAACATAACTTTGGTTCAACAAGCCGGAGCCATTCGTACCCGGCGTCGTGGTCGTGGCCGTGCCGGAAGAAGCGGTTTCCACATACAGGTTCTCGCCCATACTTTGCAAACCGGCCGGATTCACAAAGGTCGCCACTTGCATCGAACCGATTTGCACTGGTGCCGGTACACCGGGCTGCGTAACAGAGACAGTGCCATCACGCGCGATCGTCACCGAAATAGCATTGGCCGGAATAGTAATTGCCGGTTGCAGCGGGAAACCGCTCGACGTAACCACCTGCCCTTGGCTATCAGTCTGAAAAGCGCCGTCGCGGGTGTAACCGGTTGTTCCATCCGGCATCAGAACTTGGAAAAAACCCGACCCACTGATCGCCACGTCCAACTTATTGCCGGTTTGCTGCAAGTTCCCTTGGGTATGAATCCGCTCTGCCGCCACCGGACGTACACCGGTACCGATCTGCAAGCCGGACGGAATCTGCGTTTGCTGAGAAGATTGTGCGCCCGGCTGGCGAATATTTTGATAAAGCAAATCCTCAAATACAGCGCGCGACCGTTTGAAACCATTGGTATTTACGTTTGCCAAGTTATTGGCAATTACGTCCATCTGGGTTTGCTGCGCATCCAACCCGGTTTTAGAAATCCACAGCGATCTAATCATGATTGCATCCTTTCCCAGTTATGCCGGTCACCACCGGAATGGCGGCTTTACCAACCATACCCACCTCTACGCTACTCATGATAGCCAAACCGGGAAAAATGCAAGCGAGGATTAGAACGGAAAAACCCGTCTATTTAATAGAAATAAAACGCACTGTCGGACAGTACGTTCAAAATTTTGGAAGGATTAACCGTTGATATTCAGAAGCTGGCTGGCCTGCCGCGCATTGGAATCGGCGCTTTGCAGCATTTTCATTTGCATATCGAACTGACGGGCGAGCGAAATCATCGTTACCATTTCCTCTACCGTACTAACATTACTGCCTTCCAAATGACTGCCGACCACCGTCACCTTCGGATCGGCCTCCGCCGGATTACCGTCCTTGAGTCTGAAAAAGCCATCCTCGCCGCGCACCAATTGATTTTCCGGTGGATTAACCAGTTTCAGACGCCCGGCCACCACTACTTGAGATGGCTTGGGGCCGCTTGGCACGGTCGAAAGCGTACCGTCGCGGGAAAATGTAACTTCGGTGTCGGCCGGCACGGTAATCGGCCCCGCATCTCCCAGCACCGTCAAACCGGACCGCGTTTGCAGCACCCCGGTCGACGTAACCTGAAAACTGCCGTTACGGGTATAAGCCTCGCTACCGTCCGGCATCTGAACGGCAAACCAGCCCTTGCCATCCAGCGCCACATCCAGATTGCGCCCCGTCCCCTGCAACACGCCGGGACGAAAATCCGAACCGGCAGTCGAATCCACCACAAATGTACGCGTCGGCAATCCCTCGCCGACTAACGGGACTGCACGAAATGAATTAACTGCCGCACGGAAACCGGGGGAATTAGCATTGGCCAGATTCTCCGCTACGTGCGCCTGCTGATGCATCACATGCGATGCACCCGTCATTGCCGTATAAATGAGCCTGTCCATATCACTCCCCCGCTAAAACTTAACGCAGATTCACGATGGTCTGCAGCACAGAATCCTGCGTCTTAATGGTCTGCGCATTGGCCTGATAGGAGCGTTGCGCAGTAATCATATTCACCAGTTCGGCGGTCAAATCCACATTGGAATCTTCCACCGAAGCAGATTGCAGAATCCCCAAGTTTGCGCTACCCGGCGCACCGACCAAGGGCGTACCGGCCGCAGCCGACTCCACCCATTCGTTGTTGCCGATCGGTTGCATACCTTGCGGGTTCGCGAAGTTCGCCAGCACCATCTGCCCGACGGCTTTCGCCTGACCGTTCGAGTAGCGCGCCTGAATAACACCGTCGGTACCGATATTGAAACCACTGAGACGACCGGACGAGTAACCGTCCTGCGTCAGTTGGTTCACACCAAAGGCTGAACCGTATTGCGAAGTATTAGCAAAATTAAACGCCAGAGTTTGCGCCGCACCGCCCGCCGGGGTAAATGCCGCCGAGGTCAGCAAACCCGTTGCCGGTGTCGCCAACGTACCATTGGTATTAAATGTCAGCGCACCCAAAGCCGTCGGCGCTGCCGGCGGAACCACCGGGGGCACCGAAGCGCCATCCACAGTCAGAAATGTATTCCAAGCATTCGATGCCGTTTTTTGGAAATACAGTGTCGTAACGTGCGGATTACCCAAACTGTCATAGGCCGTCAGCGAAGTCGAACTATTGTAGGAGGTCGGATCGGTCGGATTAAATGTTGCGGTCGCGGGCACAGCCAGACGCGCATCCAGATTCACACCGACGGTAGCTGCGGTAGTCGCTTTCGGCAGCAAGTCGGCCGACGGAATTTGCAGCGGCCCCGGTGCAGCCGTAATAATCGCACCGGCCGCACTGGCAGAATACCCGGTCAGTTTATGGCCTTGCGCATTCACGATAAAGCCGTTCTTGTCGAGCTGAAATTGCCCATTACGGCTATAAGCAATCGCCCCATTGTTATCCAGCCTGAAGAAGCCTTGACCGCTGATCGCCACATCCAGCGCATTGCTGCTGCTCGTCACGTTGCCTTGCGAAAACTGCTGAGCAACTGCACCGATCTTAGTACCGATCCCGACCTGAATCCCGCCCGAACCGGACAGCGAGGAAGCGAACACATCCGAGAATTGTGCTTGAGATTGTTTAAACCCGACGGTATTGGCGTTAGCAATGTTATTGCCGATCACGTCGAGATTTCTGGCGGAGGCATTCAATCCGCTCAAACCTTGTTGGAAACCCATGACAACCTCCTCGTATTAGAGAATTTGCTTAACCTTGGTCAGCGCAACGCTGCCCAAATTACCCACATCCAATTGCGCACCGTCTGTCGCCTGCGTAACCGCATCCACCGTCCCGAAGGCCAGTGTCGTTTGCTTGCTCTTGGTACCAGAAACCAAGCCCTCGGCAGAGAAAGTGTACATGCCGTCCTTCGCCACCGCACCGCTATCCGTCTTCCCGTCCCAGGCAAGATGCGCGATGCCCGCTTTCTGTGCCCCCATATCAAGTGTGCGCACCGTTGCACCGGCTGCATCCTTGATTGTCACGGTCAGTTTATCGACCGGGCTGGTCAGTTGCACCCCGCCGACAGCCTGTCCGCCGGACAAAGCCATGTTCGTCCCTTCGACAAGAACGCCATGTCCGATCATGCTGGACGCCTGCATAGCTTGCGCTGCCGCCATACTGGCGCTCAACGCCTGCAAAGTCGTATTCAGTTTATCCACACCGGTCACGGTACTGATTTGCGCCAATTGCGTCGTAACTTGCGCATTATCCATCGGGTTCAGCGGATCCTGATTCTTCATCTGCGTTACCAGCAAAGTTAGGAAGCGATCCTGCTGATTCGCGACCGTATCGCCCGCAGCAGTCGAACTTTTTTTCGCCAAACTGCTATTGGCTGCATTCAGCGATGCATACAGCGATTCGCTGGGATTGTTAGTAGACGTTACGCTAGCCATGATTGCTATCCTTTACTGTCCGATCGTGAGAGTTTTCAACAGCATCGCCTTGGAAGTATTCATCACCTCCACGTTATTCTGGTATGAACGGGAAGCGGAAATCATATTCACCATTTCGTCCACCACATTCACATTCGGCATAGTTACATATCCTTGTTCGTCCGCCATCGGGTGCTTCGGATCGTACACAACCCGCATCGGTGTATTGGCTTCAGCCACGCTGGTCACCTTGACACCCACCGAAGTATTATTGCCGGCCTCGCCTACCGGCGTCGCCGCAAATACCACCTGCTTGGAGCGGTAAGGCTTACCGTCCGGTCCGGTTGCACTATCCGCATTCGCCAAGTTACTGGCAACGACATTCAGACGCTGGGACTGCGCCGTCATTGCGGAGCCCGAAATATTGAATACGTTAAACAGTGACATGATGATTATCCTTGCAATGCAGCCAAAACATCTTTGACCTTATCACCGGCGAATTTCAGGCTCGCTTCGTAGCGAATCGAGTTATCCACGAACTGCGCCCGCTCGATATCCATATCTACAGTATTGCCATCCGCCGAAGGCTGTACTGCGCTGCGATACATGACTGGTGCCCCCATTACGCTGTTACCTGTTCCGCCGGGCAAATGACCTGACGAAGTCGTCGTCATGCCGAGTGTGCCGCCTTGATTTCCCATAGCTGTTTGCAAAGCACTGGCGAAATCTACATCTCTTGCCTTATAGTTCGGGGTGTCCGCATTGGCAATATTGGACGCCAGCAACTCATGACGCGCCGCACGCAGACTCAGTGCCGTTTGATGAAACTGCAACGCATTGTCGATTCTGCCCGCCATTTTGCACCTCCTTCCCGAAACTTTTTCACCGCTACGATGCGCATACTAGACCTTTACCGGAAAAATGATTAAACGATTAAACGTGGAAAACCCCACCATTTCCCCGTTTAAAAAACTTCCCCTTGCCGACGTTTAGGCTGACAATGCACACATGCAATATTTCATTTCCATACTGCTTTTCATCTGCGCGAACTTCGCATCGGCGGCCACGCCGCCTAATCACAGCGAACTGCGTGACCGCGTCGCCGAATTTATCCAAACGCAGACCAAAGATTTACCGGGCGAGGTCAGTATTCAGGTCGAAGATCTCGATTCGCGCTTGCGCCTGCGCCCTTGCCCAGAAATGGAACTTTATCTGCCCGCAGGTGCGAAGTTGTACGGACGCACCAGCGTGGGCGTCCGCTGCCCCGGCAAAGACGGCTGGTCGGTTTTCGTTACCGCAAAAATTAAAGTCACCGCTAATGCATTGATCGCCAATCGTCCGCTACAGCAAGGACAAATACTGCAAGCCGAGGATTTCTCGCTTCAGATGAGCGAAATCACGCAACCCGGCGTTCTCACCGTACCGAGCGCAGCCGTTGGTCGCGTCATCAAATACAATATCGGGGCTGGACAGGTCTTGCGTTCAGAAATGTTCCGCGCCCCTTTCGTCGTCACGCAAGGACAAACCGTCGTACTCAGTCTGGACGGCAAGGGGTACAAAATCCGATCAGAAGGACAAGCCCTGAATAACGCGGCCGAAGGCGAAACCGTCCGGGTACGCACCCCTTCCGGGCAAGTCGTGAATGGTCTGGCGCGCAGCGACGGCAGCGTTGAAATTCGGCCCTGATGTTCGGCGCGTTAACATGTTTGAGGTGGACAGACCTGATGTCGGAATTTCGTCCTAAAGTTTTGCCGTTTACTGCCGATACCTCATCTGAGAGAACCAGACGAAGGGGATTCCCGTGAAGATCGACAAATCAGGCAAATTGTTACCCGGCGCATCGGTAAGCGATGCAGGGGCACGCACGAATGCCGCAAAGCGAAAAGACGACTCCGGCAACGCTGCAAGCGTTGACAGCACCAGCGTCCATCTGGGTGCAGCATCTGCGCAATTGCGCGTAATCGAAAGCAGCATGTCCAGCGCGCCGACCGTGGACGCTGCCAAGGTTGCCGAAATCAAGCAAGCTATCAGCGAAGGCCGTTTTCAGGTTAATCCTGGCATGGTAGCCGACCGCCTCATTCAAGCCGTCTCCGACCTCATCAGCGCCAACGTTCAAAAGGCTTGATGAGCAGCTCAGTCTCCCAGAATACTCTTGATCAGATCGCCTCGCTGCTGAACAGCGAGCGATCTGCCTTGCGCGCGCTTAAAGACTTACTTTCCCGCGAGCAAGCCACGCTGGTCGGCTCTAGTCTGGATGATTTGGTGGAAATCATCGATCAGAAGAACGCCACACTATCCTCATTGGAGCAACAGGCCAAGAACCGTTTAGCATTGCTCCGCCAAGTCGGCCTGTCCTCTAACAGCTCTACGGAAGATTGGCTGGAAAAAACACTGCCCGGCTCCGTGCCGGCGTGGCGGGAAATTACGCAATTGCTCGACGAAACACGCCATCTCAACCAAGTCAACGGCGAATTGATCCAGACGCGTCTGCGCATCAACCAGCAAGCCCTTACCGTCCTGCACAATGCAGCACAAAGTGCGAGCCTGTACGGCCCGGACGGACAGCACAACCATCCCGGCAGCGGCCGCATTCTCGGCAGCGGCTAATCTCCACGCGCTTAGCGCACTGCACCTTGCCCGTTCTGCCCTGCGACTTTTTCCACAGGCGGAGGCGGCGCAAGTACGGTGACGGTCACACGACGGTTGCGCATACGCCCTTCAGGCGTATCGTTGGACACAACGGGATTGTTATCGGCCGCACCGACTGCTCTTAAACGCGCAGAACTCACGCCGTGCTCAACGAACAATCGCACCACACTGCTGGCACGCGCAGAAGAAAGCTCCCAGTTCGAGGGGTATTGCGGCGAACTGATCGGCGCATTATCGGTGAATCCCTCCACCTCGATTCGCTGCTCAGTGCTTGCCAGTACCTGCGCAACCTCGGATAACACCTTGACTGCGGGCGGCTGCAGTGCAGCGTCACCGACATTGAACAGCGCACTGGCATTAATATCCAGTTCCACACCGCGCGCCGTTTGCGTCACCGATACCTGACCGCGCTGAACCAGAGAAGACATGACCTGATTCAGGTTCTTGGCGATATTCTGCATTTGCTCCTGCTGCTTGCGAACCTGTTCGGCAAGCCTTGCAGCTTTCCGATCCGCCAAGGTTCGCAAGAACATCTCCTGTTCTGCCTGCTTAACGGAATAGGTATTCTGCGCCGAAATGCTGAAAGCGCTCGCCAGCGAACTGCTGAAGACTTTGTATTTTCCCTCGTTCACCGAAGAAATTGCGTACATCACGACGAAAAACGCGAACAACAGGGTGATGAAGTCGGCGTATGAAATCAGCCAACGTTCCAAATTATCATGCTCACCGCGTTTTTCCCGGCGCGCCATGTTCCTCCTAGCTCAGGTAACCCTGGAGTTTATTTTCCACAAACCGGGGATGCTCGCCGCCCGCGATCATGCCGAGACCATCGACCACCATTTCCCGCAACTTGACTTGCTGCATCGTAATAATTTTCAGTTTGTTTGCAATGGGCAGAAAAACCAGATTGGCGAAACCCACCCCGTAAATCGTCGAAATGAATGCCACGGCGATCCCCGCCCCTAATTTAGACGGCTCGCCCAAGCTCTCCATCACATGCACCAGCCCGAGTACCGCGCCCAAAATCCCGATTGTCGGAGAATATCCGGCCGCAGCCTCCCAAACGCGCGCCCCTTGCCAGCGTATTTGTTCGAACGATTCCAGTTCGACTTCCAGCACCTCACGGATTTTTTCGGCGCTATTGCCGTCGACCAACAACTGCAAGCCCTTTTTCACAAACGGATCGGAAGCGCGCGCCACCAACCCCTCCAACGCCAGAATACCGTCCTTGCGCGCCAGATTGCTCCACATAGTCATGTCGGCTGCCATGCGCGGCATATCGACTTTCGGCGTCACCCACGCCCATCGTCCCATACGCATTCCCATGGCGAACACGTGACGGGGACTTTGCAGCATTACCGCACCGAGCGTACCGCCCATCACGATCAGGAAAGCCGCCAGTTGCAGCAGCATCGCCACGGAACCGCCTTCCAGCCACTGCCCGCCGATAATGCCGATAACTGCGATCAGTAAGCCGAAGAAGCTTAATTTATCCATATCAGTAGCCTTTCATGGAGGCGCGCAAACGGGCAATCGCCTGGCTATGCAACTGACAAACGCGTGACTCGCTCACGCCCAATACTTCACCGATTTCGCGTAGGTTCATTTCCTGCTCGTAATGCATCCCCATGACCATTTTTTCGCGCTCCGGCAGGCGCTCAATCGCGTGAATCAACGCTTCGCGAAAGCGATCGTCCTGAATCAGATCCAACGGATTCGCATCGGTGTCGAAATCGTAACGCTCGAAGAAATTCTCATCATCGTCGTTGTTGAAATCTTCGTAATAGACCAGCTGGGCGCCGCGCGCTTCCCCCAGCATCAACTGAAAATCGGTCAGCGGCACGCCCAGTTCCTTGGCAATTTCGTTTTCGGTCGGCGGGCGCCCCAAACGCTGCTGCAATTTATTGATGGCATCCTCGATGCGGCGCATCTCGCGCCGCAGACTGCGCGGCAGCCAGTCGGCACTGCGCAACTCGTCCAGCATTGCGCCTCGAATTCGCTGCGCGGCATAGGTTTCGAACTGCGCCCCGCGCAATTCGTCATAACGGCTTGCTGCATCGAGCAAACCGATCATGCCGGCTTGGATAATATCGTCAAGCTCCACACTGCTCGGCAGCTTAGCCATCATCATATGCGCAATACGCTTCACCAAAGGTGCGTATTCGCGCAAACACTGCTCTTTATCGCTCAGACCCGTCGCGGTATACATAAAAGCGGCCCCACTGCGCACCTTATGAGCGGCGCAATTCCCCCTGTTGCAAAACATCCGCTATTTTGACAGCAAGTTACTTATTTTGCGACTGAATTCTATCCGATTGCAGGCATGGCATTCGGCGGCGTTGCCTGGCGCATCAAACGCTGCATCAACTTCATCACCCCGCCCTGCGCATCTTCATATTCGGCTGTCGGCAATACCAGCATATTGCAAAGCAAATCTTCAAAAGCCGCCGCAGCTACCGAACCCGGAAACGCCTCCACGACCGGCTTGCACAATTGCGTTGCACGCTTCATCGATTCATCGTCTGGAATCGCCCCCAGAAACTCAAGGCGAACATTCAGATGCCGGCGCGCAACATGCGACATGTTTGCAAATACAGTATTCGCTTCCTGTTCGCTGCGCACTTTGTTGATAACAATCCCGAAGCTCTGATGACCGTTCTGCATCACCAAGCGCTTAATCAGCGCATAGGTCTCGGTAATTCCGCTCACGCTCGGCGTCGTTACCAGCACAAGCGGTTCGTTGCCCGACAGACATGCGCACAATGAACGATCATCTTCTTGCACTGCGGCATCGACCAGTACTGCATCCATGCCGTCTGCGGCATCGACCAGACTGGATGCCATCCGTTCACGCTCCGTACCATCGAGCGTCGGCAAGGCTTGTATGGCGCGTGAGGCAGTCAGGATATTCATCCTGCCCGGCGCACGCTGTATCACTTGCGCAACGCTTTTCTCACCGCGTACCGCATGCATTAAATCGAAACGCGGCCGCATCGCCAGAGAATTGGCGACATTGTTATGCGTCATGTGCTCATCCAGCACCAGCACGTCCTTGCCAGAGCGCCCCAGCGCTGCCGCCAGATTGATGACCACACTGGTCGCCCCCATCCCGGGTTTGGCCGCCAGAACCGTCACAATTCGAGCGGATGCAGGAGCCAACAGTCTACGCAAGCCTTCGGCTTGATCTACGATACGCTCAGAACGCATATGCTGCTCCCTTCACAGCCGAAGCCGCCCCCAAACCGGACATCAATGCCGGTACTTCCAGCTCTTGCATCGAAAACACGGTCGCTTTGGCTTTTTGGCGGAAGGTGCGGTGCATCAAATATTCGAGATTCACATCGTGTATATCTTCGGGTACGCGCTGTCCGTTAGCGATAAAATGCAGCGCCAGCTTATGGCGCACCGCTGTATCCAATACCGCCCCCAGCGTCACCGCCTCGTCCAGCTTGGTCGGAATGCAACCGATCACATTCGCACCGTTGTAAATTTGCACCACCTCTTCCAGCGTATCGCCGCCGCTCGTCGCATTCAGCATCAACAAGCGCTTCACGCCGCAGGCATCGAACATTGCGGACTGCTCGGTCACACGGGTATCGCGCTGCCCCATACCGATGGTGTCGATCAGCACCAGCTTTTTATTCTTCAGCGTACTCAAGGTATGGCGCAATTCTTCGGTATCGCGCACGGCATGCACAGCCACACCGAGCATTTTGCCGTAAATGCGTAGTTGTTCGTGCGCGCCGATACGATAGCTATCCATGCTCAACAATGCGACTTGCGATGCACCGTAGCGCACGACTGCACGCGCAGCAAGCTTGGCGGTCGTCGTCGTCTTGCCAACTCCGGTCGGGCCGACTAGTGCATAAATTCCGCCCTGCTCAATGATATTGTCTTCCTGTTTCACAGTACGCAAGTTGTGGCCGATCACCTGACGCACCCAGGACAAACCTGCACCTGCCGGTTTCTTATCCAACACTTGCCGAGACAATGCCGGGCTGAAACCAGCGCTCAACATCGTGCGCAATAACTGCGCACCTTCCGGGTCGCGCTGCTGACGATCCGTCCATGCGATGCAAGCCAACTGCTCTTGCAGCATATCGCGCATCGACTTAATTTCCTTCATGATACTGGCCTGTTCCTGCACAGCACTCGCCACGGCTTTGACCGGAACTGCCTGTTGAGCAACTGCTGGGGCTGGTGCCGGTGCGTCTACCGGGGCAACCGCTCTCGGCTTTACCGCGATGGATTCCACGATGGTCGGCTGAATACGCGACTCTGTCAGGCGTGTCAGATCGGTATTCGCCATCGCCATGATTTCGATACCGTTCGCGACTTTTCGGTTCGACAGAATGACCGCATCGGCACCCAATTCATTACGCACCATGCGCAATGCCTCATGCGAAGTTGCAGCTATATATTTTTTTGCGTTCATGCTCTACCCCCCACCATCGAAGTTACGCGTACCGACTTAAAGCCCGGTACCTCGTCATGCGAAATTACACGCAGTTGCGGCAATGCGCGCTTCATAAAACGTGCCAGCAATTCACGAATCTGCCCCGGTACCAGCAGCACCGTCGGCAGCCCCATTTGCTCCTGTACTTGCGCCGCTGCACGCGTTTCGCGCAACAGCGTATCGGCCAGAGTCGGTTCGATTGCGGAGTTGCTGCCCGATTGCAGCGCTTGCATCAAGATATACTCCAACTCCTTATCCATCCCGATCACTTGCAATTCCTGTGCAGACGGATAGAACTGTTGCACGATAGCCGGGCCGAGCGCCACACGCACCAGTGCAGTCAGTTGATTCACGTCCTGCGTCATCGTCGCGTATTCGGCCAAGGTTTCCAGAATGGTACGCATATCGCGGATATGCATGCCCTCATCCAGCAGGTTCTGCATCACCTTCTGCAAACTTGCCAGCGACAGCAGCTTGGGCACCACGTCTTCAGCCAACTTAGGCGCAACCTTGGCCAGATAATCGAGCAGTTGCTGAGCCTCCTGACGGCCAAGCAGTTCTGCGGAATGCGAGTGAATCAGATGGCTCAGATGCGTCGCGATTACCGTGCTGGCATCCACAACGGTGTAACCCATTGACTGTGCTTGCTCGCGCAGGGAACCGTCGATCCACACTGCCGGCAGGCCGAACGCCGGATCGCGGGTTTGCATGCCGGACAGCACGCCCGCCACATTGCCCGGATTAATCGCCAGAAACATATTCGGATAGGCTTCACCGCTACCGATTTCCGCCCCCTTCAGAGTAATGCGATAAGCATTGGGACGCAGATCGAGGTTATCGCGGATATGCACCGGTGGCGGTAGGAAGCCGATTTCTTGCGTGAATTTCTTGCGGATGCCCTTGATGCGGCGCAGCAAGTCGCCGTCTTGCGCCTTATCCACCAGCGTAATCAGGCGGTAACCCACTTCCAACCCCAGCACATCGACTTGAGCCACATCCTCCCAACTAGCTTCGGGCGTTTCCACCACCGGCGGCACGAAAGTTTCTGCCTCAGCTTGCTGCGTTTCGACTTTCTTAGCGCGCTGCATCATGTAATAGGCTCCGGCGCCCAGCGCAGCGGCCAGCATCAAGAAGGCCAGATGGGGCATACCGGGAATCAGCCCCATCATGCCGATGATGGCTGCGGTCAGAATCAAAACTTGCGGCTGATTGAACAACTGACCGATCAGTTGCTGACCGATATTTTCTTCGGTTGCTACGCGACTGACGATCACGCCGGCTGCGGTAGAAATCACCAGCGCAGGAATTTGCGCCACCAGACCATCACCGATAGTCAGCAGGGTGTAATTCTTGGCAGCGGTAGCGGCATCCAGATTGTGCTGCACTACCCCGACCACGAAACCGCCGATCACGTTAATCAGCATAATCACGATCCCGGCCACCGCATCGCCGCGCACGAATTTGCTCGCGCCGTCCATGGAACCGTAGAAATCGGCTTCTTGCGCGATTTCAGAGCGGCGGCGGCGGGCTTCTTCTTCGCCGATCAAACCGGCATTCAAATCGGCATCGATCGCCATTTGTTTGCCAGGCATGGCATCCAGAGTGAAACGCGCGCCCACTTCAGCGATACGTCCCGAACCCTTGGTAATCACGACGAAGTTAATCACCACCAGAATCAGGAACACCACAATACCCACGGCATAGTTGCCGCCCACCAGAAAGTGTCCGAAAGATTCGATTACCTTACCGGCGGCATCCGGACCGGTATGCCCTTCCAACAACACCACGCGCGCCGATGCAACGTTCAGCGACAGCCGAAGCAAGGTGGTAATCAGCAGTACCGTAGGAAAGACAGCGAATTCGAGCGGCTTGGTGACGTTCATACTCACCAACAGCACCATAATCGACAGTGCAATGTTGAATGTGAACAGAATATCGAGCAGCACGGGCGGCAGCGGCAGCACCATCATGCCCAGAATCATCACAATCAGCAGAGGACCGGCTAGCGTACGCACGCCGGCGCGCTTCAGGTAATTCTGGATTAATTGCAACAGATTCATGGTATCCCTCGTATTCGATCAACTGGCAGTTGGCCTTGTGGCTATTATCAGCAAGGCCGTCAAAACCAATCGTTCGAATAAGAGGGATTTCTTGACGCTATTCCGCGTTGCGAAGTGCTGCAGAAGGAAAAATACCGCTAATCAATGCGGAGCTCAGGCGGCAGCCGCTATCTCGTGAGGTTGGCTCGCCGCCGGATCGAGCTCTTTGGGCACGGGCAGGTCGCGCGGTTCGCGAGGACGTATACCTCCAGCTTCCTGATAGCGGCGCAGTTGGAAGACGTACGCCAGCACCTCCGCCACAGCGGTATATAAAGTCTCCGGAATCGGATGTTCCAAATCGACGTGTTTGTATAACGCACGCGCCAGCGGCGGGGCCTCCAGAATCGGCACATTGTTCTCCGTCGCGATTTCGCGAATACGCGCCGCAAGAATGTGCGTACCTTTTGCAACCACAATCGGAGCCCTCATACCGTTTTCGCTGTATTTCAATGCAACGGCATAATGGGTCGGGTTGGTCACCACCACATCGGCGGTCGGGATGGCCGCCATCATGCGGCGACGCGCCATTTCGCGCTGCATACTGCGGATGCGTCCCTTGACATGCGGATCGCCTTCGCTTTCCTTGGCTTCCTGACGCAATTCTTCCTTGGTCATCTTCAGTTTGCGGTGATGGTCCCACAACTGGAACGGGACATCGATCGCGACGATCAACAGCATGCCCCCCATAATGAAGGCGAAGCAAGTCCACATCAGCGTACCCAGATGCGAAATCGCCTGCGGCAACGGCTGGCTAATCAGCATCAGTACATCGTCACGTTTCCCCCAGATCACCCATGCCCCAATACCGCCGATAATCACAGATTTGGCAAGCGCCTTGGCCAGCTCCATCAGGCTGTGCATGGAAAACATCCGCCCCACCCCGGAAATGGGATTGATGCGCGACAAATCGGGCTGTAGCGGTTTCATCGTAAACAGCCAGCCGTTCAGCAACAAAGGCGACAGGGCAGCAGCGGCAAACGTCAGCATCAGCACCGGCATAAATGCCAGCAGCGCTTGCATAGAAAGGTGAAATAAACGGGGAATAAGCAAATCGGCATTGAAGGCCGTATCGTGATTAAGCGTCAACCCTTCGTGAATCAGCGCCTGCATACTGGACGACAAGGAGCCGCCCATTACCCAAAGCGCCGCACCGCCCGCAAACGTCACGGCAAAAGTCGATAGCTCACGCGAACGCGCAACCTGCCCCTCTTCGCGGGCTTGCTCTAGCCTTCGCTCCGAGGGGTCTTCTGTGCGTTCGAGATCGCTATCTTCTGCCATTACGCGCTCCTGTCATGGCGCGATTATCCACTATTACGATATGCCCGATGCCGGAAACAACATGAAAATATAGAGGTAATTCAAGAAATTGACCAAACAAAGACGACCATCAGTTGCCGAGCTGCATATAGACATGCGCTTCCGATCCGGTCCCGACAAACTGAATCTCACACCCCATGCTGCGGATAAGCGCAATTCCCCTGCCATGCCGGCGTGCTTGCGCCGACAGACTAGTCTCATCGTTGAGACTATGCCAATCGAATCCATCGCCCGTATCTCTGAGAACGATCTTCAGGTATGGAGATGCCGTAGTATGGTGCTCCATTCGAATCACAATCTCACCGTCGGCAAGACATTCGAGCCGTTGAGCGCGCTCCTCATAATAATGCTCAATACCTTCGATAGGATCTTGCTTCAATTTGGAATCGAGTTTAAGCAAACCATGATCAAGCGCATTATTAAACAACTCGGCAATAATCATGAATAACTTGCCTGATTGCTCTTGGCTCAACCCTTCCACATGATTCGCCACATGCAGCAACAAAGGAATGCTGTCCACCGTGCGTAATTGTTCCGCAGCCAGTCGTAGCTCGAAATACCAAGAATCCGCTTTGCTGCGTGCTTCCTCTCCGATACGATAGAACGAGGCGATATGCTCGTGACTGCGCCCCGCGGCCTGCTCCCTTGCAGACGAAGACTGAAGGCAATCCACCAGCAGCAAGGCTATATCGTCCTTTACTGTATCGAGCTGGCTCTGCGTTCCCAGAAATGTTTTCAGACTTTCCAAACGATCTTCGACGCGCGCGGCAGACTGTACAGCCCGAATCAGCGCATTCACACCACTCGCCCCGCCTTCCACACTCGCACCGTCCATCGCACCGTCGGAATACAGCATGACTTGGCAATGCTGCACATTCGTATTGAAATACTCCATGCGATCGTCGAAATCGGTGCTGGGCAATATCCCCAACGGCAAATGCTTAGAGCTAAATTGGTACAACTGCTCGCCAGCATCGTTTAACACAATAGCAGGCGGGCACCCGCCGTTCCAGACACTCAAGTTTCCCTCGCCGTCCAGACACAGGAAAATCGCCGCCACAAATCGGTGTACCGGCAGATATTCTTTAATTTTCCGGTTAACCTCGGCTGCAATCGACTGCAACCCGTAACCCTTGGCCGTCATCGAATAGAACGGCTGCAAAATCGGTGTAACAGCCAATGCCGCCGTTAAACCGTGGCCGGTACTGTCTGCCAGCAGCACATGCAAATCATTCGCCGGCGTTCTTGCGACGGCAATCAAATCGCCGCTGAAATTCTCAGCCGGTTTCATGTAAAACTGCACGGCAGGATCGCTGAGTTTGTCCAACGCAGTCAGCCGCTGCATAAATTCAAGTGCTTCAACCCCTTCTTCGCGGCTGCGTTCCTGATAGTCCAGCAGCGTCTGATTTTGCTCGACCAGCAAGCGCATCATATTCAGCCGTTCTTGCAAGGCATGAATTTTGGCGCGCAACACTTCGTAATTTACCGGCTTGAACAGGTAGTCGTCTCCGCCGGCATGGATCCCTTCAACGATGTCTTCATTCCGGTTCATCGCCGAAATAAATATCACCGGTATCCAACGATTCGCCGAACTCCGTATCTCCCGCACGGTATCGTAGCCGTTCATGCCCGGCATCATGACATCCATCAGGATGATGTCGGGCTGACGTTCGGCGCAAATCGCAATTGCATGTTCGCCGCTCTCTGCTGTAAGCGTGCCGTAGTCCATTTTGGCGAGCATCGCCTCGAGCACCATTCGGTTTGCCCGCACGTCGTCGACTACCAGCACCATGAGCTGTGGCATTGTATTCCCTGTAACTTTTAGGAAATGGTGAATAACTTACCGAAATTCGCAATCTCGAGAATCTGCGTGATCGTGCCATTCGCCCTGCTCAGCACGATCTGCTTGTTCACTGCCGTTGCACGTTCGCGCAACATCAGCAACATACCGAGTGCCGAGCTGTCCAAATACTGCACGCGCGACAAATCAATTTCGATCGTATTGAGTGCCCCCTCTTTCAGCAAGGGCGCATAAGCATCCTTAAAAACGCGGTGCGCGTTGAAATCGAAGCGACCATTCAGCACCATGACAGCCTTGCCGTCGTTCATCGTGGTTTGTATTTCCATCGTTTTCTCCTGTTATTTAAACGCGATTCGACAATCCGCCGTCCCGTATTAAACGGCTCAGCACATGTTCTGTCATTTCCTGTATCGGCACAATCTCGTCGACTGCACCTATCGCTATCGCCTCGCGCGGCATGCCGAATACCACGCAAGTCGCCTCGTTTTGCGCAAAGTTATAGGCACCCGCCTGGCGCATTTCCAGCATACCGACCGCCCCGTCTTTGCCCATGCCGGTCAGCATCACCCCGATCGCATTCTTTCCGGCATATTCCGCAACAGAACGGAACAACACCTCGACCGAAGGACGATGGTGATTAACAGGCGGCAACTGACTCAGCTCGGTCATATAATTCGCACCGCTGCGCTTCACTTTCAGGTGAGAATGCCCGGGCGCGATATAAACATGGCCTGGCAATATCCGCTCTTCGCCTTCCGCCTCTTTGACGGTTACCTTGCACAAGCTATCCAGTCTGGCCGCAAACGATTTTGTAAAGGCCTCCGGCATATGCTGAGCAATCACGATGCCGGGTGCGTCTGGAGGCATCCGCAGCAAAAACTCTTTAATCGCTTCGGTTCCGCCGGTCGATGCACCGACTGCAATAATCTTTTCCGTTGTCGATATTTTCCCGCCGATAGACGGTAACCCATGCACGGGCTGACGCACGGTTGCCCGCTGCGAAACCCGCGTTTGAAAGGCCACGCGTATTTTCTCGGCGATTTCATCCGAATAATTTTGCAAACCGTCCACAATGCCGAGTTTGGGCTTTGCCAAAAAATCGACCGCACCGATTTCCAGTGCCTTCAGTGCTGCCTCCGACCCCTGCTCAGTCAGGCTGGAAATCATCAACACCGGCATTGGACGGAGCCGCATCAGTTTTTCCAGAAATGTCAGCCCATCCATTTTGGGCATTTCCACATCCAGCGTCAGCACATCCGGATTCAACGTTTTAATCATTTCCTGCGCAACCAGAGGGTTCGATGCGGCTCCCACGGCCTCCATATCGGGATATTGGTTGATAATCTCCGTCAGCAGGCTACGTATCAGCGCCGAGTCATCGACAATCAGCACTCGAATTTTGCGAGCAGGCACATGCATTCCATTCAGCATTAGAACAACTCCACCTCTCCTTGCACATCCGCCATACGAATGCGCGAGCTATAAGCCTGTTCACGTTCGACGATGGTATCGTTATGTACGTTTCTCAGTTTCTTCAGCATCACTTTACCGGTTTGCGGGAAAAAATACACCTTGCGCGGATACTCGCCCAGCAAGTCCTGAGATGTCAGCCGGATATTCTCCATTCTCAGGTAATTCAACGCAAACTCGACATTGCGCTGACCGACGTTGGCAATCGTAAATCCTCGCAACACATTGCCGCCGCCGAACAGCTTAGCCTCCAAATTGGCACGGCGCGCGCCCATCTTCAACAACTGGTTAATCATCATTTCCATTGCGTATGTACCATAGCGTGCTGAAACGCTGAGCGGGTCGCCGCCGTCTTTTTTGCTATCGGGCAACATAAAATGATTCATACCACCCAGACCGCTTTTCGTATCCCGTATACAGGCCGCTACACACGACCCCAATACCGTGACAAGTACCATATTGCGCCCCGTCACATAATACTCGCCGGGCAGTATCTTAACCGCCTCGATATTGAAGCTCTTGTCGAAATATAGATTCGGAGAGAGAACTTCTTCGTAATCGGCGTTCGAATGCATAATTATCCTGCCCGCTGGCGAGCCTCCTCCTGAGCGCGCATGGCGCGCACGCGCGGCGCCAGTTCGTAAACCGTCTTACCGCGCAGTGAAAAATATGCATCCGCATGGTAGAAACTTTCGGAATGCCCGGCAAAGAGCAACCCGTCGCTCCGCATCAGCGGTACGAATTTTTTCAGAATATTCAGCTGAGTCTGCTTATCGAAATAGATCATCACATTCCGGCAGAAGATAACGTCGAACGGCGGACGCAAAGGCCATTTTTCGTGCAGCAAGTTAATCTGCTGGAAAGTAATCATGTCGCGCAATTCAGGCCGTACGCGCACGTAACCGGCCTGCGACCCCGTGCCACGCAAGAAAAAGCGCCGCAGCATATCCGGATTCATTTTTGCAATCCGCTCCTCCGGGTACACACCGCGTTTTGCCTGCTCCAATACGTTGGTGTCCAAATCGGAGGCGATAATGGTGACATCCGGATTCAGCGAACCCAGCGCCTCCACAACCGTCATAGCAATTGAATACGGCTCCTCCCCGGTCGATGCCGCAGAACACCAAATATTGATTGGCCTCTTGCCTTTCATAGCGCGCAAATACTCGGCCAATATCGGAAAATGGTGCGGTTCCCGGAAAAACGAGGTCAGGTTCGTTGTCAGCGCATTCGTGAACAACTCCCATTCGCCGTCACCACTCCCTTCCAGCGCATCGAGATATTCACGAAAATTGCGCAGCCCCAGTGCGCGCAAACGTCGCGAAAGACGGCTGTACACCAATTCCTGCTTGCTATCGCTCAGCGCAATTCCAGCGTGCTCATAAATCATTTTGCGAACACGCTCGAAATCCTGAGCCGTAAACAGAAATTCGCGTCCTTCTTTTAATGCTCTAGATTCAGACATCCTTCACCCTACGGATAATTGCGAACAACCGCTATCCCGGACACAGTGAGCATTGCGGTAAAATTTCAGTGCAATATCCCGGCGATATACGGTCAAAACTCTTCCCATTCTTCGGCTGTACTCGCCGACAGCGTGGCGACAGCACGACGGGAGGATTTTGACACAGATTGGAGATTACGTGCCTGCGGCGCAGCCAGCGCGGCGGAGGAGCGGCTCTCGCCCGACAGCCGGAAGGTGGACATCAGCCCGGCCAGTTGGTGCGCCTGCTCTTCCATCGACTCGGCTGCCGCAGCGGCTTCTTCCACCAGTGCGGCGTTTTGCTGCGTCACGTCGTCCATCTGGGTAATGGCCTGATTCACTTGTTCGATCCCTGCGCTTTGTTCCGACGAGGCTGCGCTGATTTCGGCCATGATGTCGGTTACGCGCTTCACCGAGGTGACGATTTCTTCCATGGTCTTGCCAGCGCGATCTACCAGTGCGGTACCCGCTTCAACTTTCTCTACGGAGTCGCCGATCAGGCCCTTGATTTCTTTCGCCGCCGCTGCGCTGCGCTGGGCGAGGCTGCGGACTTCGCTCGCCACTACCGCGAAGCCGCGCCCTTGTTCGCCGGCGCGCGCGGCTTCCACCGCGGCGTTCAGCGCCAGTATGTTGGTCTGGAAGGCGATGCCGTCGATGACGCTGATGATGTCGACAATCTTGCGCGAGCTTTCGCTGATCGAGGACATGGTGCTGACGACTTGTCCGACGACGTCGCCGCCGCGCACGGCGATGTCGGAGGCGCTGGCAGCCAGTTGGTTGGCCTGACGAGCGTTCTCGGCGTTCTGCTTCACGGTTGCGGTCAGCTCTTCCATGCTGGAGGCGGTTTCTTCCAGACTGGAGGCTTGCTCTTCGGTGCGCTGCGACAGGTCGGTGTTGCCGCTGGCGATTTCGCGCGAGGCGGTGTTGATGGTGTCGCCCGCTTCTTTGATGCGGCTGATGGTCTCGGTCAGTTGCGCAACCGTGCTGTTGACGTCTTCCTTGATCTGGCCGAAGGTGCCGTTGTATTCGCCCTGAATCGTCTCTGTCAGATTGCCCTGCGACAAAGCCGCCAAAACGGTAGCCACCTCCTCCAAACTGACCGCAGTCGTTTCAACCAGCCCATTGATCGACTCGGCCGCTTGCAGGAAGAAACCTTCTTTGCCGGACAACCTGATACGCTGGCTGAAGTCGCCTTGAGATGCAGCCGATATAATCGCAGAAATTTCCTGCTCGACAGCCATTTCATTCGTCCTGTCGATCCATTGCGTCACGCGTCCGAGGTAAATGCCGCTCGGATCGTAAACCGGACTCGTCACCAACCGCATGTCACGCCCGGCTATCTTGGTATTGAAGACACGCATGCTATCTAAGTGCACGCGATAAGCGGCTTTCAACTCCTCGTCCTCGAAAAACTCCGACAGGCGGCAACCGAGCAAATTATCTGCCGAGAAATTCGGGAAGCGCTGTTTGTGCTGCGGTTCGATGGACTTAAAGAGATTTTGCGCCGCCGTATTCATGTAAATCAGCACATTGTCGTTATCAGACACCGTCACGCAGGACGACACGCAATCCAGTGCAATCTTGATGCGCATCGCCTCATTGGCTTGACGCTGCGACTCAGCTGCCGCAAAACCCATGCGGGTATGCAACGCCTTATAGGCTGTCGCAACGGCTCCGATTTCATCTTCGTGCGCCGACTCGACTTTGACGGACAAGTCGCCCTGCGCAACCATCTCGATTTGCTCAGCCAACTTTCGGGTAGGCAGCACCGCCGCACGGAACAGCTTAACGCCCAGAAAGGCGGCGAACAATACTCCAATCGCAATTGCCCCACCCCAAATCTGCAGCAGACGGTTCATGCTTTCTTCTGCCGCTTCCTGATCGTTTTGCATCGACTGGCGCTGGTGATCAATAATGTCCTGCATGCGCCGATTTGCTTTAGCAAACAACGGGCCGGTATCGCGGGCCATCACGACATTCGCCTCGGCGAACTTTCCCTCGCGCAGCTTTAGCATTGTTTCTTTCAAGCCGGCACGCACAAATTCGGCCCGGTCGGCAGCAAAAGCCTCCGCTAGCTCCGTCCCCTTCGTGCTGTGCTTAACCGCCGTGTACTCCTGCCAAATACCAGTGATCTCATCAATATTTTTCTGTACCGCATCCAAATGCTTGCTGGTCGGATGGTCGTGCAGCTTACTTTCCGGCAAACGCGGATCGTGCATCGACGCCAGTTGCAGTTGACGCATGTTCTCGCGCATTAGGGCATCGATACGCGTCACTTGGTCGATCGATTTAACTTTATGCGACAAAACGTATTTGAAGCTATCATTGGTCTTTTGCAGCTCATACGCACCGAACCCCGCCATCGCTATCAACAACGCAATCATGAGCAAAATCGTTCCGACGATCCTGTCTCTAATCGTGATTGTGCGCAATCGGCGGCGAACCGCTCCCCAGCCTTGGTTAGGATTTTTTCCGGATTTCAGCATCTTATATAGCTGATCGGCTTTTTCGATCTGAGTACGGCTCGGTTTCTTTCTGACAGACAAGTAGCCGATCACTGCGCCGCCTTCGCGTATCGGCGTTACATTGGCATCCACCCAGTAATGGTCGCCGTTTTTGCAACGGTTTTTGACGATCCCATTCCAGGATTTACCTGCCTTGACGGTTTTCCACAAATCGGCGAACGCCTCTGCCGGCATATCGGGATGGCGAACGATATTGTGATTTTCACCCATCAGTTCTTGCTGGCTGAAACCACTAATCCGCAGAAATTCCGCGTTAACGTATGTAATGCTCCCTTTCAGGTCGGTTCTGGACACAATGTCCATATCGCCCATCTCGATCTCGCGACCACTTACCGGCAGATTGATTTTCACGGCTTTCCCCCATTTTTTATTTTATTTTGTTTGAATTCTTCTCCAGCCTAGGCAGCCACAGTAGTTTGCTCCACCAGCGCCATTTCATGGCTGCTCATTAATTTCTCGATGTCCACCAGTATCAGCATGCGGTCATCCACGGTTCCCAGACCGACGATGTAGCGTGTATCCAGCGTCGCAGCCAGTTCTGGTGCGGGTTTGATCTGATCGGGCGATAATGTCAATACATCGGAAACGCTATCCACCACAATTCCGACCACACGATTGCCGAGATTCAGAATAATCACGACCGTAAATTCGTTGTATTCGATATCGCCGAGATTGAACTTAATCCGCAAATCGACAATCGGCACAATGATGCCGCGCAGATTGATGACCCCTTTAATGAAAGGCGGCATATTGGCAATCGTTGTCACGGCATCGTAGCCGCGGATCTCCTGCACTTTCAGGATATCGATGCCATACTCTTCTCTCCCCAGCGTAAAGGTCAGATACTCGCTCCCGCCCCCGAGCGACTCCTTGCTTGCCCCTGTATCTTGCAGTGCCATATTTCCCCCTATGCCGCTATTTTGTCTTGTTTACCGACGCATTCCGCAAGCGCGGCCACATCCAAAATGAGCGCGACCTTGCCGTCGCCCATAATGGTTGCACCAGAAACAGCATGCACTTTACGGAAATTCGACTCCAGACTCTTAATGACCACCTGATGCTGCCCGAGCAGTTCATCGACCAGCATCGCGGTCTTCTTTCCGCCCGACTCGACAATCACCACCAAGCCTTTAGCCGGATCGGTTTCCTTGCCGGTACCGAACACTTCGTTCAGCGGAAGCAAAGGTAAATACTCACCGCGCACGCGCAGTAAGCGCCCTTCGCCGCTGACCGACTTCAAATCCCCCGCACTCACCTGCAAAGACTCCACGATGGAATTCAAAGGCACGATGTAGATTTCATTCCCGACCAGAACCGACAAGCCGTCCAGAATCGCCAGCGTTAACGGCAAGCGAATCACTGTACGTGTGCCGAACCCTTCCGCTGAGTCCAGTTCGATGCGCCCGCCGAGGCTGGTAATATTCCGCTTCACGACATCCATGCCCACGCCGCGCCCTGAAACATCTGTGACCACTTCTGCCGTCGAGAAGCCCGGCTCGAAAATCAATTGCCAGACCTCACTGTCCGGCATATCTTCACGCACGGCAAGGCCGCGTTCCGTGGCTTTATTGAGAATGCGCTGACGGTTTAAGCCACCGCCGTCGTCCAGCACCTCGATAACGATATTCCCGCCCTGATGATAGGCGTTCAAGGTAATCGTCCCCTTGGCCGACTTTCCGGCTGCCATACGTTTTTCTGGGGATTCGATGCCATGATCCAAACTGTTGCGCACCAAATGGGTGAGCGGATCGGCCAGTTTTTCCACCAACCCTTTGTCCACTTCCGTCGTTTCCCCCAGCAAACGTAGATCCACTTGCTTGCCGAGTTTGCTTGCAAGATCGCGCACCACACGAGGAAAACGGCTGAAGACAAACGAGATCGGCAGCATGCGAATCGACATCACGGATTCTTGCAGGTCGCGGGTATTCCGCTCCAGCTGATTCAAACCAGCCAGCAGTTTCTCATACAGCGCATGATCGACTTGCGTAGCCGACTGCGTCAGCATGGCCTGCGTAATCACCAGTTCACCGACCAAATTAATCAGTTGATCGACCTTCTCCACGCTCACGCGGATCGAGGAATTCTCCGCATGCGCGGCAGCTGATTTATCAACTGTACGCTTGGCCGATGTATCGGCTGATGGCCCCTCTTCCTTCTTGGCAGCCATTCCAGACTCTGTCGCGACCGGACGCTCGAGCAAAGTCTGGAAAAAACCATAGCCCTGCTGTTTCTCACGTTCGGCTTGCTGTACTGGCGTCTCGGTAAAGAACCCGTAACCTTGCTTTTCTTCCTGATCGAGCGTTTCGGCAGGTAACGGATCAAAGAAGCCGTAGCTTCCGTCATCCGCCACTGTTTCCTGCTTCGTTGCACCATCCAGCGGCTCAAAAAATCCATATCCGACATCGGCTTCGGATGCGCCGAGTTCGGGCAAAGGCTCGAAGAAACCGTACGCCCCGTCGGACGACGATGCAGCCACAGCCGCATCTTCAGCCTTCCCGCCGGAATCGGCAGCCGGTTTACCGGTCGCCAGACGCTCCAACTTGGCGCAGACTGACACGACCTCGGATTGGTTAACTTCGCCCTCGCCCCGGTGAGCCGCCAGCAACATGGCCAGCACGTCACCCGCCTCTAGAAAGGTATTCACCATTTCATCGGTCGGCAGCATTTCCTGCTTACGCAGACGATCCAGCAAAGTCTCCAGAACATGGGTCACTTCGGCAATATCGCTAAAACCGAATGTTCCGCTTCCGCCCTTAATGGAGTGCGCCGCCCGGAAAATGGCATTCAAATCATCCATATTCGGGCTGGCAATATCCAGATCAAGGAGCAAACGCTCCATCTCGGCCAAATGCTCCGCTGCCTCTTCGAAAAACACTTGGTAAAACTGGCTCAGATCAATACTCATGAGGGATCGATCCTACGTGGATAGACTGTGCAAACTGCTTGGGATATCGAGGAGCGCCGCATGATAATTTTTATCTCGGCCTCCCCGGTTAATCGGTTTATCCGATGACCTTCTTGACGACCTCGAGCAACTTCTGAGGATCGAAGGGTTTGACAAGCCAGCCGGTCGCCCCGACAGCTCTGCCCTGGGTTTTCATGGCATCGCCGGACTCGGTCGTCAGCATCAGAATCGGGACAGCGCGGTACGCCGGCATACCCCGCAAGGTGCGAATCAGCGTCAGGCCATCCATGCGCGGCATATTTTGGTCGGTCAACACCAAATCCACCGTCTTCATCTTGGCCTTGTCCAAACCCTCCTGCCCATCCGTTGCCTCAATTACATCGTAACCGGCGCCTTTGAGCGTAAAGGCCACCATCTGCCGAATCGAACTGGAATCATCTACTGTTAATACCGTTTTAGCCACTGCGCCCCCCTTGCAACCTAATTTTTCCTGCCTTTGAAGTTATTGTATACGATGCCTGCAAGAGATTGAAGCGCTTAGAATAGCTCAATATCGCCGCTCTTCATCGAATCCTGTTTAACTGGCTTTTTTTCTTCCAAGCGATCCGTTTCAGCGAAGATCACCTTGATTTCTTCACGCATCTGGGAGATTTTACTTTGCGAAGCCGAATCCCCGCCCCGGCTTGCCTCGCGCGCCCAATCGCCAATACGATGCCAAGCGGCTTCTACGCTATGCAAACGCACACGTGAGTGTTGCAACAACTGCGTGACCATATCTTGAAATTGTAAAGATGTTACAGTTTGCCCAACCACGTCGTCCACCTCTTGCGCAATTTCATTCTGACGCACAATCACGTCCGACATGGCCAGATTGGTTTCATGAACGCGGTTCAACACTTTATCCAGTTCGCTCTTAGAGTGCAGCGCGAACTCCATATCGAGAGAAGCCATTTCATTGATCGACGATTCGACCGCCTCAATCGAGGCATGCACCTTGTTCACATTCACGCGAATTTGCTGGCTGAAATGCTCGGCGCGCATCGACAACTTACGCACTTCATCCGCCACTACAGCAAAACCCCGACCGGCTTCGCCAGCGCGTGCCGCCTCAATGGCCGCATTCAGCGCCAGCAAATTGGTTTGTTTGGAAATACCGTCGATCTCGCCGAGTACTTTCAGAATCGCACTGACCTCATTGCTGACGTCGTCCATCCGCTCGACCAGTTCCATGCTGACCTTGCTGTTATTCACAATACCGCTCACCAGCATTTTCAGTGTTTCGGATGTCTGCTCTAGAAAATCTTCATTAGTCGAATCGCCCGCTTGCTGCTGAATCGCCGCCAGCGAAGCCTCGCGCTGCGATTCGATCAAGCGGTGCATACCATCGAAGCTTTGCAGCAATTTTCCGATCGCATCGCTCAACAACCCCTGAACATGCCCCAAGTTATCGTTGACGCCGGAAAACTGCGAAGCGAACTGCGGGTACGTTTGCAACAAAATATTTTCAACGGCACTTTCATGCAGGGAATTCTGCACGACAACGTGTGCCAAATCTAATTCGGGCGCGCGTTTGACAGCTGCGAGAAACCAAGCCAGCATCATCCCGCTGACTGTAATCAACAGGTGCGCCCAAATCTCTTGCGCGCCGAGCCCCAAGGTTGTCAACCCCCACTGCAGCAACAATATAGCCGCCACAGCAATCGCCAAAACCGGGACTTTCGATTTGCTTTGCGACGTCATAACTTTCCCCTTTTTTGCCGCGCGGCTATGCCAACAATTCTTTTACGTCCAAAATCAGTACAATTTCGCCTTCGCTTGACATAGTCACCCCGGCCACGCCTTTCGGGCGGAACGTATCCAGCGACTTAATCACCACATCGTCATGACCGGCAAAGCCGTCAGCCGCCAAAATAAAACTGGTGCTGCCGACCTGCATCAGCACGCCGACTTCCGCAGCCTGCTCTTCCCATCCGATCAAGCTTGCCAGCGAAAGCACCGGCAACACCTCACCGCGCACGACCATGGTAGCCTTGCCGGAAACTTGCTGCAATTCTTCGTTAGAAATCGACAGAATTTCACGCACCATCGACAGCGGCACGGCAAATTGCTGTTTGTTCAATCGAAGTAACAGCACCGGCAGAATCGCCAGTGTAAGCGGCAGCGCGATCGTGAACACCGTACCGCGCCCCGGTTCGGATTGGATGGTAATCGACCCGTTCAGCTTTTGAATATTGGTCTTGACCACGTCCATGCCCACGCCGCGACCGGACACGCTGGAAATTTGATCCTTGGTCGAAAATCCGGGCAAGAAAATCAAGTCCAGACTTTGTGCATCGTCCAAACTGCTGGCGGAGTCTGCGGAAATCAAGCCTTTTTCGACGGCCTTATTGCGAATAATTTCGGGACGCATCCCTTTACCGTCATCGGCAATACTAATCACAATGTGATCGCCTTCTTGCCGTGCGCCAAGTTGCACTTGACTCTTATCCGATTTCCCAAGCGAAATGCGGGTCTGCGTATCTTCTACCCCGTGATCTACGGCATTGCGAATCAAGTGAACCAACGGATCGTTCAAGTCCTCGATCATGGTTTTGTCGATTTCGGTTTCTTCGCCCGACAACACCAGCTCAACGTCTTTACCGAGCTGACGCGCCAAATCGCGGGCCAGACGGGGATATTTCTTAAACAGCCTGCCGATTGGCTGCATGCGGGTTTTCATAACCGCGTTCTGCAAATTGACCACCAGCATATCCAACTGACTGACCGCCTCATCCAGCGCACGCAGCGTCGCGGCATCCTGGCGTCCCTGCAGTATGTCGCTGCGCAAATGCGTCAAGCGGTTTTTGGTCAGCCCAATCTCCCCGGACAAGTTCAGCACCTGATCCAGCCGGTCGGTATCGACTCGAATGGTGTTGTCTTTCGCTCCATCCGCTTCGCGACGGGGATGGCTAGGTTGCGTACCGGGAGCATCGCCGGTACGTCGTCCGAATGCACCCGCTTTGAGTTTCGCCTCATCCACTGCCGCGTCGGCGGCTGCCGGCGTAGCTGGTGCCGCGACTGCGGAAGACTGTGCAGGCACTCCAGTCAGCGCGCTAAACATGGTATTCCAATCCGGCGAACTACCGCCTGCTGCTGCCGATGGTTCGACCTGTGCTGCCGGTTGCGACGCCGCGGGCACAGGTTCAGCCGTCGCTTTTTGCGGCATTTGCCCCTGCAATGCAGCTTGCAGCGCCGAAATCATTTCGGCCGGAGCCGGAGCGGGCTGCACACTTTGAGAAAGCGCGCCGAACATGGTGCGTACTTCGCCGGTAGCCGCGAGAATCACGTCCATGAGCTCCGCGCTCAGCCCTAACTCGCCGTTCCGCAGCTTATCGAACAGATTCTCAGTCAGGTGACACAGCGTGACCAGTTCGGTAGCATTCAGAAAACCGGCCCCGCCCTTGATCGTGTGAAAGCCGCGAAAAATATCGTTCAGCAAACCCCGGTCGCCTGGATTCTTTTCCAGATCGACCAGTTTGCTGTCGACATCCGCCAGCAACTCCGAGGACTCCATCAAGAAGTCCTGCAGCAACTCTTCCATGCCCGCGAAATCGCTCATATCAGAACCCCAGACTGTCTAGCAGCTCGTCCACCTGATCTTGATTCGTCACAACGTCAGTACGGCCTTCTGCATTGATTACCGGCCCGTTCAACAAGCCGTCCGTTTGGCTGGTGCCCTTATTGGCAGCAGGCATGTTTTCGACCAGCAAATCGACCATCTGCTGCTCGATTTGCTGCGTCACCTCCATAATTTTCTTGATGACTTGCCCGGTCAGATCCTGAAAATCCTGCGCCATCATGATTTCCATCAAGTAGGCATTCATCGCCTTGGTTTGTTTGGGCACATCGGTCAGGAAAGCATGGGTCTGCGTGACCAGAGCCTTAAATTGCTCGACATCCATCTGCTTGTCGAACATCTTCTGCCAATCCTGTGCTAATTTCGCGGCATCGGTCTGTACACGCTCCACAACAGGTTGCGCCATATCCACGGCATTGAGTACGCGCTCAGCGGCCTGCTCGGTCATTGCCGCCACATAGTTCAGCCGGTCGCGTGCATCAGGAATAGCCGCAGCCGCCTTTTCCAGATTTTTGTCATAACCGAGTTCGCGCAGACTGTCGTGCAACGAACGCGTCATGTGTCCGATACGGTTAATCACTTTGTCGGCGGGACAATTTTCTGCATCGTGCAGATCGCCACTATGAGGCGCTTGCTCCGCCGCTGGTGCTTCTTCAGGCGCGGCGGCCAGTGCAATACTGTCGAACAAAGCCTCGAGTTCGTCGGTGTCTTGCGTTGCCGGCCCGCTATCCGTCTTTGCGGCAGTTTGCACGGGCGCGGGTGCGGCAACCGGAGCAGGCGCGGGTTGCACGGCTGAGGCTATACTATCGAATAACGCTTCCAGATCGGCGGAATCATGGGTGCTCATACTTATCCTTTCAGCTTGGCCATGTTCTGGAATATCTTTTTCAGCTTTTCATCCAGCGTAGCCGCAGTAAACGGTTTGACGATATAGCCGGATGCCCCGGCCTGAGCCGCCTCGATAATGTTTTCTCGCTTGGCCTCTGCGGTAATCATGAGTACAGGTAAATGTTTCAGCTTGGCATCGGCACGCACATTACGCAGCAAATCGATGCCGGTCATGTTCGGCATATTCCAATCGGACACCACAAAATCGAAATCGCCGTTTCGCAATTTGTTTAACGCATCGACGCCGTCTTCGGCTTCCTGCACATTGGTAAAACCGAGTTCTTTCAGAAGATTCCTGACAATGCGCCGCATTGTGGAAAAGTCGTCAACTACCAAAAACTTCAAATTAGGGTCACTCACTATTTCCTCCAGAGAATTCGTTGCTGCCGATTTAGTTATAGCGTGTTATGACAATAGCGGGCGAACCGTCTCTGCCAACATCAATGCATCGAACTTCGGCACGTAATAGTCTACGCCGACGCGCCGCCCCATCGAACGATTCGCATCCGACGACAACGAAGAATGCATGACGACAGGAATGTTATCGAAACGGTGATCGGACTTAATGTATTGGGTCAGCACATAGCCGTCCATTTCCGGCATTTCCGCGTCGACCAGGATGACCTGAATCTGATCGTGCAGATTGCCGCCCGCGCTCTGCGCCACATCGGCCATGCTCTTCAGGCGCTCCAACCCCTCGCGACCATTATTCGCGTGCATGTGCTTAACGCCCATCTTATCCAGCACTTCGCTGATTTTTTTACGCGCCACGCCGGAATCGTCCACAAAAAAGACGCACATCTCGTGCCCTCTTTCGATGCGCTCGACATTCCCGACAACCGCCTCGCCGAAAGCATTGGCAAGAATTTGTTCGACATCGAGAATAGAGACCAGCTTGCCGTCCGGCAGCTCGGTAATCGCATTAATCAAATGCGCATTACCGGACAGCATGCCGTCGGTCGCACACACCTTGTCCCAATCGACCCGGATAATATGTTCGACATCATGTACAAGCAGTCCCAGAATATGACGGCTATATTCGGCCACCATCATGGTGCGCTGTTCGTCGAGGTTGGTGTTGCTAAGCCCCATGAAAGCCGCCAGATTTAAGACTGGGATAATATGACCGCGCAAAGAAACGATACCATCCACGCCGTGCGGCATATTCGGCGTTTTAGTAATACGCATCATGCGGCAGACTTCTTTTACCTTGAAGACGTTAATCCCGAACAGCTCATCCGAGCCGAGCGAGAACAACAAGATTTCCATCTTGTTGGAGCCGGCCAGATTGGTACGTGCATCCACGCTTTCCAGCAAACCGTCGCCAACATTGACGGCAACAGCGACTTCTTGAGAAGAATCGGTCAATTTCATTGAACATACCCCCTTAAGCCAGCAAACGCGAGAGCGTCTGCGCCAGTTTCTGCGGTTCAAATTTCGGCACGTATTCATCCACCCCGACGGCTTTGCCAAGCTGTTGATTCGACATACTGGATAAAGAGGAATGCATCAACACCGGGATGCCAACGAAGCGTTTATCTTCCTTAATCTTGCGAGTCAGCATATACCCGTCCATTTCCGGCATTTCCACGTCGGTCAGAATCAGTTGCACCATATTTTTCAACGGGATTTTGGCCGACTCGGCGTAATCGGCCATTTTTTTCAGCTCATTCCAAGCCTGTCGACCATTAATTGCCGAAATATGTCTGATTTGCAGGGCATCCAGTGTGCGCTCGATTTGCTTGCGCGCCACAGCAGAGTCGTCGGCGAAAAATACCGTCTTGCCTTGAATGTCGAGCGGCTGCAAACTTTTGAACATGTATTCGTCATCAAAATGCCCGGTTTCGGCCAGAATTTTTTCGACGTCGATCATCATCACCAAGCGACCGTCCTGCAACTCGGTCACCGCCGTTACCAATCCGCCCATTTGGGAACTCAGCATATCGGGCGGAACCCGCATCACCGACCAATCGAGCCGCAATATCGTATCAACCGCCTCAACGAGAAAGCCCTGCGTATGACCATTATATTCGGTGACGATCATAATTTCCGGCTTAGCATCTGTTTGAATGCCGGCAAACCTCGCCAAGTCGATTACCGGCACCAAAGCGCCGCGCAAGCTGACCATACCCTCAACCGCCTGCCGCATTTCTGGCGCACGGGTAATCGGCGGCACACGCATGACTTCGCGCACTTTGAACACATTGATACCATATGTCTCGCGACGTCCTGTCTGCATATTCACGCCCAACGTGAACATCAGAATTTCCAGCTTATTGGTTCCCGCCAACTTCGTACGGGCATCCACACTTCTCAGCAACTCAGACATGATCGTCTCCGCTATGAGCCGGAAATTGGACTAACCTCTCTCCGGCAACTTCCTCTTCAAACCACTAATTTAGCCCCAAAATCCGGAGTATGAGTCCGATCAAACTTTAAACCGAGAAACTGAGGCAGACAGATTGGAAGCAAGTTGTTCCATATCCTTAACCGCCAACACGGTGCGCTTAATCGCTTCGTTATTATTTTCCGCCATCGAGGCAATTTCTTCTACATTACGCGTAATTTCTTCGCTAACCTGCTTTTGCGCATTCACAGAAGACGTAATGCTATCTACGCCACGATTCACACCGCTCACAGACTCGTTAGCCATCGTCAGCACTTCCGATACATCGCGCATGTGCGACTGACTGTTTTGCAGCGATTGCAGGCCGCGCTGAATACTCTTTTCTACCTGCTCGCTCTGTTCGCTCAATGCCTGAGTCACCAAATCGATCTGGCTAGCGGATTGCGCCGACTTTTCGGCCAGTTTGCGCACCTCGTCCGCCACCACCGCGAAACCGCGACCTTGCTCACCCGCACGCGCCGCTTCAATCGCCGCATTGAGCGCCAAGAGATTGGTTTGTTCGGCAATATCGCGCACCTGCTGAGTCATGTTGGTAATACTTTGCGTACTCTTCACAAATTCTTCCACTGAGGAAGCCATTTGCCGTACGGACTCTTCCACCAGCCCTACTTCGCCCATCATTTCCTGCAAACGTTGCTCGCCGTGGATGGAGCGGCTCAGACTTTCCTGAGAAAGCTTAGAGAGTTCGTTCGCACTTTCAGCAACCGAGGCAATGCTGACGCTCATTTCTTCTACGTTGCTTGCCGTACTGGAAGCCGTATCGCTTTGCCGCTGAGAACCACGCGCAATTTCATCGGCGTTATTCGCCAAAGCGGTAGCCGCACTCGAAACCTGATCTGCATAACCATGCACTTGACTAACAATTGCCTGAAAACTCTTTACCAACCCGTTAAAGGCTTCGGCAGTATGTCCAATTTCGTCTGCACTGTGAACCGCCACGCGATGCGACAAATCACCCGATGATTGCATGACCTGCATCGTCTGCCGCATTTCTTTAGCCGGATGAATCACGCGGTTAATCAAGCCGCCGGTAATAAAGAACAGTACGACTTGCATCACAAGCTGACCAACCCACAATGCAATGCTTGCCTGACGCATCACTGCATATTCTTCCGACAAATTCAGCGTTATGCTCGCCGCCCCATTGACGGTACCTTCCGGCACCATATGACATTGCAAGCAATTGGTACCGCGGAAATTGGACTGCGCAATAAAGGGCACAACCGCGCGCAAAGAACGTTTCTCTTTATCGCCCAACAACTGGAATTGCGGCTTGCCGCTTTCCAAAGCCTGACGATCGATTTCGTCGGTAGGCTGCTCTTCAGGCAACCCCGGGCCGAACTGATCCTGAACCGGCTTATTCCGAATCACACGCAGCTCTTCAACACGCTCGGACGCCCCCATCTTGGTGACGTACAATTTACGCTGATCGGGATTGCTGATGATGCCGTTAATCATCATCATGTTCAGGCCGTTAATTACCCCGTCTGCCGACACGGTCGCCTTCTGGCGAGCCTCTTCCAGCACCCGCTCTTCGAACTGATCGAAAGCCCAGCGTTGCGCAAACACCAAAATCACAAGCAAGATCAACTGAATAGGAATCTGCAACTTATTCTTTAGCGACAATCCATTCCACCATGTTTTCATCTTGCCTCCCTGCAATATCCAGTAACTTGGTTAAATTATTATTACTTAGCTTTTCATAACGGCATTCAGGTGCGATTCTTTAATGCCGCACCTCGGCCGGCGCGCCCACCGCCTCATGAAGATTCTGCTTCGCCTCATTCGACTCCGCATCAATTTCCATTGTCCCGCCATCCTTACGCGCCGCTTCTTCGGCCTTCTTATTCATCACAATAATGCTAATGCGCCGGTTAATCGGATTGTACGCATCCCCTTTATCGAATAGCACAGCCGACGAAAGCCCCACTACGCGCACCACTTTATCTTCCCGCATACCACCAGCAATCAGTTCACGACGCGAAGCATTTGCCCGGTCTGCCGACAATTCCCAGTTGCTGTATCCACGACCGCCGAAACCAAAGGGTTGCGCATCGGTATGCCCGGACAAACTGATCGCATTCGGCACATCGTTCAAAGTTCTTCCGATCTCATGCAAAATATCCCGCGTGTAAGACTCTAACTCGGCGCGCCCACTCTGAAACATTGGTCGGTTTTTCTCGTCCACGATTTGAATACGCAGCCCCTCGGTCGTTATGTCAAGCATAATCTGACTCTTAAACTGTTGTAGCCTCGCATTCGCGTCAAGCGCTTTTTCGATGCTCGCCTTCAAGCCTTTCAGCGTCGACAGCTCACGCTCTTTTTCCAAGCGTGCCAACTCTTGCGGATCGACTTGAGGGTTGGGCATTTTCTTGTTCGAGACGTTTTCGCCTTCCTTCTTTTGTCCGGTCGAGCGCGACAAATCTGTGCCGCCACCTTTAATCAGACTAGAGCTGTCGCCACTACCGGAACCGCCGGACAAGGCCACTTTCAACGGTGTCTGAAAATATTCGGCAATACCGAGCAAATCGCCCTTGGTCGTCGAACCCAGCAACCACATCAGCAAGAAGAACGCCATCATCGCCGTCACAAAGTCGGCATAAGCGATTTTCCATGCACCGCCGTGGTGGCCGCCCGCCACCTTTTTGATACGCTTAATAATTATTGGGCGTTTATCGTTCGCAGCCATGTTGCTTATCGCTTCTGCTTGACGTGCTCTTCCAGTTCTGCAAAGCCGGGACGCTCGGTCGAATACAGCACTTTGCGCCCGAACTCAACCGCCATGGCCGGCGCATAGCCGTTCAAATTAGCCAGCAGCGTCACTTTCACGGTCTGGAACATCTTGCCAGCCTCTTCAGCCTTTTGCTCCAGCAAACCGCTTAGCGGCCCCACGAAACCGTATGCAAGCAAAATGCCGAGGAAAGCACCGACCAGCGCATGCGCAATCAGCATACCCAATTCGGACGGCGGTGCACCCACCGACTCCATGGTATGCACCACCCCCATCACAGCAGCCACGATACCGAACGCCGGCAAGCCATCACCCAATTTGGCGATCACATGTGCGGGCAACAAGGCCTCGTGATGGTGCGTTTCGATTTCCACATCCATCAGGTTTTCGATTTCGATGGCGTTAAGATTACCGCTGACCATAATACGCAGGTAGTCGGTCATGAATTCGACGATATGGTGGTCAGCAAGAATGGTAGGATATTTCGAAAAGACGGGGCTTTCTTCGGGGTTTTCGACATCGCCTTCGATCGACATCAGCCCTTCTTTGCGGATTTTGCCAAGCAATTCGTACAGCAAAGCCATCAGCTCCATGTACATCTCTTTTGTATATGGAGACCCTTTGAAAACCAACGGCAAGGCTTTCATTGTAGCCTTAATTGCCTTGGCGGAATTGCCGACGAAGAATGCACCTGCCGCACCGCCGCCGATCATTAACAACTCCAAAGGCTGGAACAATGCAGCCAAGTGACCGCCCGCCAATGCGAAGCCGCCGAACACGCAAACCAGCACGACAACGTAGCCGACAATTACAAACATCCCCTGCCTCCCAATTCAGCTTATACAAGCCTATCAGTTTGCATCATATCATTGCACACCGCAATTCCATTCGGCAAACAGCGCTTAAATTCGCCCATTTTTTTATGGATGCATGGGTCGCTTGCCGCACCGAGCCCGCCTGACGCAGACTCACACAGCCAAAAGCTGAACGTCAAAACATCGCCCCCTGTCAACAGGGTGTTTTTATACTGCCTCGCAGACTTCTGCTGCTTTTTTCGTTTTGCCGGCGCGCGAAGGCGGACGGCAAATTCCGCAAGTGTAATCCTTGCACAACTCATGGGTATGCACAACGAAATGACCGCCACATTCGACGCACTCCGTCATTTGCAACATCTTCGCCTCGAAGAAGCGCACCAGAAACCACGCGCGCGTAATACTCAGCACCGGCTCCTGACCGCTTACCTGGTTTTGCTCGAGGTACAGACGATAAGCCTTAATCAAAGCTTCAACACCCGATACGCCGGCATTCTTGATCAGGAAATTATATATTCCCATGAACATTGAAGAATGAATATTCGGCAACCAAGTCATAAACCAGTCGGTCGAGTAAGGCAGCATCCCCTTCGAGGGAGAAACGCCCTTCACCTCTTTATATAGTCGCAACAAACGTTCGCGACTCAAGTCGGTCTCTTCCTGCAGCAATTGCAGTCGCGCGCCCAACTCGATCAAATCTACCGCCATCTGAATCTGGCGCGCCTCGCTGACCACACTCTTATTGCGCATGATCGTCTCCTCAAAGTTCGCCCGCAGGGCAATTATGCAGCCAGCACTTCTACCGGTTGGTTCGCCATCATGATGGCAGCATGTGTCTGCGACATCATGCGATCCTTGTTATGATCGCTAATCATGCTCAGGAGCAATTGCTCATCGAAGCGGAAGCGGCACAGCAACATATTGGAAGCTGCCATCCGCAACAGTTGCGCGGGAGACAAGCTCACGACCAGATCGGCCATTTCGTCGCTGATACCCAAACGGAAAATTGCAGCGGCGCGATCTTCACGGATCATTTGCTGCGCCAGCAGCATATAGGAAAGATTGATTTCTTTGATTTCTTCAAACAGTTGCGCTGTGTTCATTTTAGCCCCCTTGTAAGCTTGAACAATGTCCTTAGTGGACGGTTGCATTCTGCATTGGGAGACAAAAGAAAAAAATCAGAAAAAATCCAATTTTTCTGTCAGAAAAAATCCTACAAACCATGAACACCGCAACCCAGAACAGGGTCGGAAGATCGCAAGAACGAAACATACAAGGGGGCTGTTTCATCTTACGAGTGTTATATCGGCAGCCTTTTGAAAAACTTTAGGCCTTTTTTTTAAATTTTTTTCATTTTTTGAAGAAAATTTAAAACGCCAACAAAAACACCAACTTACACTCAAAAAGCCTAGCAAGGGGACCAGTCTTTTCTCGTTACAAGTGTGTTATCGGCCGTTTTTCAGAAAACTTTAGAACTTTTTTTAAATATTTTTAAAAAAATTTTCAGTC
>JBFLXR010000010.1:0-84003 GCA_040757065.1 Pseudomonadota bacterium | reverse complement strand
TCAACGGCCGATTCCGGGATGAATGCCTGAATGAGTACTGGTTCGTCAGCCTGGCGCACGCCAGAGTAGTGATCGAGGCTTGGCGGCGGGAATACAACGAAGAGCGACCGAAGAGATCGCTGGGGGGGCCTGACGCCCTCGGCGTACGCAGCACAACTGGCAGGAAAATCGGTTATATTACCCACGGACTCTAAAGCCCCGTGCTACTGAAAAACGGGGGGACGTCGGGGCATTAGCGTCGATACTTTGCAGGACTACCGAAATCGAGGCAAGCCTCCGCCTCATGTCAGAGAAGGAAGCAAGGTTTTATATCGAATCAAGGATATTCGAAAATACCTTAAGAGCCAGCTGGTCTATGGAAGTACTTGGGATTTTCACATGGCAAAAAAGAATGCTGTGTATTTGGATTTTCCACCAAGTGCAAAAGACGATTAGGGCGACGAAAATAGAACACAGATTTGTGTAAGTAAGTCTGGGGTGTGGGGCTTCTTTGCGCAAGATTCAGGACAGCCTCAGTTATGGATATTTAATAAATTCCCAAACTGAGAACTTGCATTTTATTTCCTCTGGCGTACAATGTTCCCATATTGAGAACATATCAATTACCATGAAACTAATTGGCAGAAATCGGCTGAAGGCACTTTATGGCCTTGATGATGAAACAGATGCTTGGATGCGCAACTGGGTGTCCGAGTTGTCCCATGCGAACTGGAAAATATCCAGAGATGTGATCCGACAATTCCCGAAAGCGAGAAATATTGAGCACAACATTTTTGAATTTCCAGTCGGTAGGCAACCTCAATGTATTGAAGTTGCCATGGTTTTTCCACAGGCAGTTGCGCTTGTTGTAGGTTTGAAATGATTACGGTAATGGACGCTAAAGTAATTCGCTCCGAAGAGCAGCATCAAGAATATTTGCTTGAGATACAAAAATTGATTGGACAGGCACCACAACCCGGCAGTGACGCTGCTGAACGTTTGGAGCTTCTATCTGTTCTTGTCGAGTCATTCGAAAATCAAAAATACCCAATAGAGGCTCCCGATCCGATCAGCGCTATTCTCTTTCGTATGCAAGAGCAAGGGCTAAGACAAGCCGATCTTATTCCTTATTTTGGAACACGCAGCCGAGTGTCAGAAGTTCTCAGTAGAAAACGGCCGCTGACAGTAAATATGATTCGTGCACTTTCTAGTGGCCTTGGAATATCAACAGAAACGTTAGTAGGTTTAGAGGCAGTCAACGCCACCAAACCTGAACACGATGAGGTCGATTGGAGTCGCTTCCCAATCAAGGAAATGGTGGCTCGTGGTTGGCTTCAAAAAATCACCAACAAAGCTACTGGATCCGCAGAAGAACTTGTTAGAAGCTTTATATCTAGCGTGGGAATGGAGTTGGGTGATGCTGCATTCCGTCGAACATTGGGTGGAGACGCATACTCCCCTGCGACACGTTATGCATTGCATGCATGGCTTGCTCGGGTAATCCAAAAAGCTCGTGATCGAAAAAATGAACTTGGGCCGTTTGATCGCAACCTACTTTCACAAAACTTTCTGCGAACCTTGGCGCAACTTAGTTGGTCGGATAAAGGGCCAGCACTTGCAATTGAATTCCTTGAAAAGAATGGAATAGCTGTGGTGGTAGAGCCTCATTTAAAAGGCACACTCCTAGATGGTGCAGCTCTTCAGGATGAAGATGGGACTCCCATAATTGGACTTACCCTGCGGTTTGATCGCCTGGATAATTTTTGGTTTACTCTACTGCATGAGGTCGCCCATCTTTGGAAGCACGTCAATTCAGAGGAAACCTTCTTGGACAATTTGGATGCGTCATCTGAAGATCGTCGCGAACTGGAAGCCAATCGAATTGCGAAAGAGGCTCTGATCCCCAGAATTTCCTGGAAGCGGAGTGATGCGTATTTAAATCCCAGCATTCAGGCCATAGACCATCTATCCAGGGAGCTAAAAATACATCCTGCAATAATCGCTGGACGGGTAAGGAAAGAACGAGAGAACTACACGATATTCACGGAGTTGATTGGACAAGGTGAAGTACGGAAGCATTTTAATTATTCTGGCTTAGAGGTGTAATCATGAATCTGCATTATGTTCCTGTGATGGCTGCAAAGCGTGGAGAATTTACCGCCCTGTCCAAGTTATCAGGCTCCACGCCAAATAGAATGGTGCCACTTTTCGAACTGCCCACAACAAAATCAAAATCCATTGAAAAGGCGATTAGTCGTACAGCGTCCGATGCAGGTAAGGCTTGGCAAGAACGTATGGCTTTCCTTGATATATCGAAGTGGAGTCCGAATGCCAGAACTGAGAGCGGAGTTCACGTTCTAGAGTACGCGCTCAACCAGTTCCGCTCGAATAATATTGAAACGCATCCGGTCGTTAGGTATGACCGGTGGGATGATCCAACCTATAGCCAGGCACTGAAAAATATTTGCAGCTACTTTCCTGTAACTCCGTGCATCCGACTTGATCGCGAAACCATTCAGGATGATATGCCTGATTCCATGTATTTCTCGGATCGAATCCAGGAGATTTTGGAATCGCTAGACCTTGAGTCCGGCAATTGTTATGCAATGATTGACTTTGGGGATGTTTCTACAACCTCCGTTCCGCAGGTAATTGCCGATATGGAAATGGCCATTGGGACACTTCGAGACATTGGCTTCGGCGAGCTGATTGTGGTTGGAGGCTCCATGCCGACTGCGGTGAATGTGGCTGTCGACACCCCTGATGCAGTGGGTTGTATCCCTCGTATCGAAATGCTGGCATGGAAAGCCGTTTTTTCAGATTGGGCTGATGAAAATATCATCTTTGGTGATTATCTCATCAGGAGTCCGATTGCAACCGAGGGAGTTATCGCACTTCACGCGAATGCGAAAATTCGCTATACCATTGATAACCAATATTTCATTGTTCGAGGTCATTCGAAGCAACAGGATTCCCTAGCAACCCAGCACAAAGAGCTTGCTAAAAAACTGGTTGCCTCTCCCCATTACATGGGTTCATCATTCAGCTGGGGTGACTCGACAATATTCAATTGCAGCATTGGAGCTACGGAAATTCGCGATGCTACATTGATGATTGCCATAGATAGTAGCCATCACATTTGCTCTGTCATAGCTGAAATCTTTGAGCATAAAAATCAAATCGTATCTTCTAACAATTCCTCACATGTGAAATCCCAAAAAGAAGACCTGTGAAAATAGTTATTAACATTGCTTTCCAAACTAGATGGATGACCGATCTCGGGGGGGCTCCGAGAGCGGCGTCCCTATATTTAGGTGCATATCAGGTCAATTAGTGAGCACAACAGCACAACTTACAAAATTGACCACCGCTAAGAAATGCGCGACTGAAAGTGACATTAACTCACTGGATTGACACAGTAATCGCACGACTTAAGTTTGAAATGGTAGTGCATGTGCGAAAAGTCGGGAAATGGTGGACTACAGGTGGACTACATTTTCAATGCGATTTACCTCCCTTTACCCCCCATTTGAGGGCATACAGCGCATAATCGAAAAAAATATATTTCATTAATAAACAATGCCTTGCAAAAGCGGCCTGGCTTAAACTCCCAGAACTCTTAATCCATTGGTCGAGTGTTCGAATCACTCACGACCCACCAGAATACAAGGACTCAGCGCAAGCTGAGTCCTTTTTCTTTTGCCTGTTGTGCCAGATTTGTGCCATTGAGCAGGCTGGCGATCCGTTCCGAGTGCTCGACTAGCTGCGGTGGAGCAAGGTGTGCATACTTTCTTACCATTGCTTCACACTCCCAGCCGCCAAGCTCCTGTAGCACATTCATCGGTGTACCCTGTTGGGCTAACCAGCTTGCCCAAGTATGGCGTAGATCATGCCACCGGAAGTTTTCAATCCCAGCTCGCCTAAGGTCTTCCCGCCAGCCTTGGGTAGGCACATCAAGGTTAGTCCACGAGCCGTTGCCCTTACCACTGAACTCGGGATACTCCTGCGTGAGCGTGGCCTGGGGATCAGGGTCGGAGCGAACTTCAATCGAGAACTCACCGCTCCCAAATTTCCTATTGTGGTGACGCCAAGCAGCAAAGTCGATGTACCGGATGGCTCGTGCGGCCACGTTGTCGGATTCGGTTAAGAGGTAGCTAGCGTTTACGAAGGATTCGATTGCCGATCTGGCGACCGGATACGCGTCTCGAACCGGGATGCCGCGAAGTTTCGCCATATGTAGCAATGTTTCAAGTGACTGACCTGCAGCCATCGCCAGAAAAGTGCTTGTGCGCCGTTGTCCGTCACCAAGCGTACAAGTTAGCTTTTCCCCTTCGAAGGTTGCTGGGCCTTCGGACACCACGAAAAGCGCGAGACGAAGAAATTCCTGCTGGAGCATTGCCAAGCCGCGCAGTGCATCAAGGAGCGGGAGTTCTTCGGTATCCATTACGAGCGACCAAGTAATGATGCACAACGTAAAAGTGAGGGGCGCGAGCGGCCACGCCGCGAAGTATCCCTCTCGACTGATGGGTTGGGCATCATTATTGGCTAGGCTCCTTCGTCATGTGCCAAGCAAAGCAACGGGCAAGAGCTTTGGGTATTCCCCTTGTTTTGCCCTTTGACAACGACTTAACGATGAACCGGTATTCTTCATCAGTTGCAGGAACAGCCCCACCCCAAATAGTCAGATACGGAGTTTGGGCTGGATCGTTGTTGTAGAAAAGATAGCCTTGGTCAGAGATATGCGTCTCTACTTTGATGATGTACCAGTAGCCGAAGCGAAATGACTGTAACACCTCGATTGATTGAATATCCGGGAGTTCTTTTTCTAACTGCACTTTCACTATCGGTGCAAGAAGCATTTTCCTCTCTTCCGTTAGAGTTCGATCGACACTTTCGCAAGGCGATGCAAGCGCTATGGACGAGAACACAGACAATACGGTAAGAGTGGTTAGCTTCATGATGCCCAACAGTTATTAGACGGACATACCGGTCCGTACTATTACTAATAGTACGGCGTTCAACTTTTCGATAACTATTTGATTCAACGGTGACCTCACGTAATCGCTTGTCCGAATATGCATAATAGTATAGGCAGAGTTGTTTTGTATATTCTTGCGCATTTTAACCACCAACCAAGGAGCTACACTTATGGGGTCATCCCACCCCTACCTACCCCCACCAAGCCAATTCCAGCACCTCACCACGCTTAATGGATCTAGTCCATGAAGTGTGCCGCTGCAGACATTTAAGCAAACGAACAGAGGAAGCCTACCGCTTTTGGATTCGCCGATTCATCTTCTTCTTCAGCAAACGTCACCCGCGGGAACTTCGGGAAAGCGATGTGGCGCAGTTTCTGGGTGAGATATGTGCCATTTTTGTGCCATGCACTATTGGTTGTGTCTTGGTTGAGGTTCGTTAGAGCCGTTTTTGAGGTGGCAAGGTTGTAAGTTGTGATTGTTAATTGTCTTTGTATTTCCGGCTCGTGTTCTTAATCTATTGGTTGAGTGTTCGAATCACTCACGACCCACCAGAATGTAAAAAACGACTTGGCTATGCCAAGTCCTTTTTCTTTTTTGTGCGCTTAATTATCTGTGCAGGTGTTTCAGTCCCGTTTTCGGGTGGCCGGTGTTTTGGCAGGCGCGGCGGTAGGCTAGCAAGGTTTGCTGAGCGTGGCCGAGCAGGCTGTCGGGCGGGTAGTTGCCGTTTTCGTCGGCAATTCCTGCGGGCAGGCCGGTGAGGAGTTCGAGGCCTTCGTTTACATGTTCGGCGGTCTGGATGTGGAAGAGGCCTTGTTCGACTGCTTCGGTAACTTGACGGTTCAGCATGAGATGGTGGCGGTTGCGGTGTGGGATGAGGACGCTGTGGCTGCCGTCTAGTCCGGCTTTGGCGCAGAGGCGGAAGTAGCCTTCGATTTTTTCGTTGATGCCGCCTACCGGCAGGATTTCGCCGTGCTGGTTGAGTGCACCGGTTACGGCGATGCTTTGTTTAATGGGGACGCCTGCCAGCGAGGAGAGCAGGGCGTAGAGTTCTGCGCAGGAGGCCGAGTCGCCTTCGACGCCGTTGTATTCCTGCTCGAAGACGATGGAGCCGGTGAAGGCGAGCGGGGCATTGTAGGCGAACAGTGCGGACAGGTAGTTTTGCAGGATGAAGACGCCTTTGTCGTGAATGGGGCCGGATAGCTCGACTTCACGTTCGATGTTGAGCAGTCCTTCTTCGCCGGCGTAGGTGCGTGCGGTGACCCGCGACGGGAAGCCGAAGCGGTAGTCGCCCAAGTCGATTTGGGAGAGGCCGTTGATCTGGCCGACTTTTTCGCCGTGGACGGAGATGAGCAGATCGCCTTCGATATAAGCTTCGTGCATGCGTTGCTCGGGGTAGTCGTGGCGTAAGGTGCGTGCATCGATGGCGGCTGCGACGTCGCTTGCATCTACTAACTGGCCGTTGCGCGCGTGGCTGAGTGCTGCGCTTTCCATAATCAGCGCTTCGGTGCGGGCAAAGTTGGCGCTGTGACGGGCTTGGTCGTCGACTTCGCGGTGCCCGTCTTCGATCAGGCGGGCGACTGCGTCGGCAGTGAAGTGAGGGAGCCCCAGCCGTTCACAGCTATGCGCGACGAAGGTGGCGATGGCACGGTGCGTATCGGTATCGGCGGTAAAGCTTTCCGCAAAATCGACTTTAACGCGGAAACGGCGGGCGAATTCCGGGTCGGCTTCCTGTAATTCATAATATTGCTCGCGTGAGCCGATCAGTACGATTTTAACTTCGACATCGACCGGTTCGGGTTCGAGGGAAACGGTGGCAATGGGGGTGAATGTCGTGCCGGGTTCCTCGATCTGCAAGCGTCCGCTGCGCAGCAGGCGGCGCAGTTTTTCCCAGACCAAGCCATCGGCCAGCAGGTCGCGCAGGTGTAGCATTAAAAAGCCGCCATGCGCTTTATGCAGGCTGCCGGCGCGGATGCGCGAGAAATCGGTGACTAAGGCTTCGTTTTCGGACTGATATTCAATACTGCCAAACAGGGAGCGAAACAGTGGGTTGTCTTCGACGATAACCGGCGCGCCGGAGAGGCCGTCGTTATCGACCACCAGATTGACGCGGTAGCGCGATAAAATTTTGCTCAGCGCTTCTTGCCGCAATTCGTCGTCGTTATCCAACGGCTTGAATAGTTCTACATTGTCGAGGATGTCTTGTTCGACCTGATCCAGATAAGCGCTCAGCTTAACCGAATCTTTAATGTGCTTTTTCAGGCTGTTGCGAATTGTTTGCCACTCGCGCTCCAGCAGCGGTTTGACGACTCGCCGACGCAAGGCGGCAAGCGATTCATCTTTAACGCGCTGGTAAGATTGATTTTTTTCCAGATAGCGATTGATTTCGCTTCGTAGCTCTTGTTCGGCATGCTCCATTTCCGCCCGGCGGTTTTTGGGCAGGTTGAGCATTTCTCCTTCGGTAATGGGGTGTCCCTTTGCGCTCCGGAAGGTGAAGACTAATCGGCCGCCGTCCCGGTGCAGGGTGAATTTACGCGCATCGGCAAAGGCGTCCAGCTCGGCATAGGCCTTGGCTTCTTCCGCTTTATAGTTTTTTTCAATGCGTTCGCTTTCCGCCTTGAATTCTTGTCCAATCAGTAAATGCGGAATTTCGGTTTGCAGTGTTTTGGCGAGCTGCGCCATCATTTGCCGCAGTTGTTTGCCTTGCCCGGCGGGCAGGCGCAGGGCGCGGGGATGTTCCGGAGTGTCGAAGTTGTGTAGATAACAGAGGTCTGGCGGAACGGGGCGAATGGCCGCCGCGGTTTGCATGGCGCGCTTGAGTAAGGAAGAGCGTCCGCTGCCGACTTCGCCCAGAACGAACAGATTGTAATCCGGCTGATTCATGTTGAGGCCAAAGCGGGCCGCATCTTCGGCACGGCTTTGCCCGATCCACGGTAACTGGTAATTCAGCATTTCGGACGTGTCGGCGAATCCCAGACGGGCGGGATCGCAGGCAAGGCTTAGTTCGGTCGCGGTAAGTCGGTATGTCGGCATAAATATGGCATACGGCGAATTTTTATTGGATTAAACGCCATTTATGCAGATGTGGCAACTGTGCCGCCCATTAGGGTGTCAGGCGGGTGTAGGAAAAAGGCTTATATGGCATGTCAGATTCGCCTCATACAGGTTTTTTGGAACTTGTGTTAGCATTCGCGCGTCCAAAAAACGGACGAAATTCAGCATAGTTTCATAGTCAACTGAGTGGAGTATTTTGTGCAGTCTGGTCAGGTGCGCTCGATGATAAAAGTTTGGGATTTGCTGGTGCGGGTATTCCACTGGTCGCTCGTGGGCGGGTTCGTGCTGGCGTATTGGACGGCTGAGAACCGTTTGGCGGCGCTGCATGTTTTGCTGGGCTATGCTTTGTGCGGTTTGTTCGCGCTGCGTATCGTGTGGGGCTTTGTCGGAAGCCGGTATGCGCGGTTTAGTTCGTTTGTTTTTTCTCCGGCGGAAACATGGCAGTATGTTCGGTCGGTACGCGAGGGGCATCCTAGACATTATTACGGGCACAATCCGGCTGGTGCGCTGATGGTATTCGCCTTGCTGGCAGTTGCCGGAGGATTGTTTCTGACAGGTATGTTGACGCTGGGTTTTATCGACTTCGAAGGGCCATTCGCAGGCTTCGCAAACGATGTGAGCGATGAAACCAGCTATTTGATGCACGAGATTCACGAGTTTTTGTTCGATGGTGCGCTGGTTTTGATTCCTTTGCACTTGCTGGGGGTGGTGTCCGGTAGTATTCAGCATAAGGAAAATCTGGTGCGTGCCATGATTACAGGTAAAAAGGCGGCGGTCGAGGCTGACGCTAAGTAGCTTTAAAGCAATAAGGAGTAACGAATGCGAAATCGAGTCGGGCTGAAAGCCCTTGCAGTTGGGTTGTGTCTTTCCGCGCTGTCTCCGGCGGTGCATGCCGAAGAAAATGCGGTGGCTTGGCCGAGCATGACTTCGGAATATACAACCGATATGAAGCCGATCGTGCTGGCGGCAAACGAGGTTGAGCAGGCTAAGGCTCCGAAAAAGCCGACGATCGACCCGAATGCCAATTTCGAAGAGCCGTGGCTGACCGGGCGCAAGGCGCATAAATATCTGGGGTTGGCGACCATCGCCAGTGCGCTTGCGACGGGCATGACGCGACCATGTGAACAGAATTGCCCGAATCCGCGCCCATCCTCCTCGGTGCATGGTACGCACGCCAAGCTGGCTGCGCTGACCGTTGGTCTGGCGAGTGCGACGGTCGTTTCCGGTTTGATTTCGCACTGGGATGATTTTGCGGCGGAAGACGGCGTGATGGATCGCGATAATCTGCACGTCATGCTGGCGGGCGGCGGGGCAGCACTGATGGCGATTGCCGCTGCACGTTCGGCGAACAAGACTGCCCCCGTAAATCACGGGCACATGGCTGTAATCGGCGCGATCATGATGGGCGTCGGTATTAAGATGACTTGGTAATGGAGTATATGAACATGAAATTGAAATCCGCTTTGTTTTTGACTGTTGCACTGACTGCGGCGACTTCCGCATGGGCGACTCCGGCGACCGATGCTTTATTTGCCCGTTACAAGTCTGAGGGAGCATCGAATTTCGACGCCGAACACGGTAAGAAAGCCTGGCATAAGGAAGTCAAAAACGACAAAGGGGAAACGCATTCCTGCGAAACTTGCCACGGTACCGATCTGACCAAGCAGGGCAAGCATGAGGAAACCAAAAAGGTGATTGAGCCGATGGCACCCAGTGTAAATGCCGAGCGTTTTACCGATGAGAAGAAGATTGAAAAATGGTTTAAGCGCAACTGCAAAGAGGTGCTGAGCCGCGAATGCACCCCGCAGGAAAAGGGGGATTTCCTGAAATATTTGCTGACTCTCTGATTCGGAGCCTTGATTATGCAAACCAAATCGAAAGTGGCGGTGTTGCTGACCTGTGCAGCGTTGCTGGGCAGCGGAGCGGCTTCTGCCGAGAGTTTCTTGACGTGGCTGATTACCGTGACTCGCACCAAGGGCGTGCAGCCGGTAACCAATAAAACTTATCAGGAGGAGTGCGGTGCGTGCCACTTCGCCTATCAGCCGGGTTTGCTGCCAGCCAAGTCTTGGGAAAAACTGCTGGACGCTCAGGCGCTGAGCGACCATTTCGGCGATAACGCCGAATTGGACGACGAGACGCTGAAGGAAGTGCGCGACTACGCCGTGCAGAATGCATCGGGGACGTCGTACTTTAAACTGGCCGATAAAGTGAACCGTGCAACTGCGACCGGTGAAGCGCCGCTGCGTATTTCTCAGGTGCGCTTTATTAAGCGTAAGCACCATGAGATTCCCGAAAAGATGATTAAAGGGAATCCCGATGTGAAGTCGCTCAGCAATTGCAGCGCATGCCATACCAAAGCGAAAGAAGGCTGGTACGATCCCGATACCGTTTCAATACCGAATTATCCCAGACATTAAGCCGGAGCGGGGATGCATGAAAGAGCCGGTTCTACCCGGCTCTTTGTTTGTATTCCGTTCCTTCAGGTAATCATTCATGCCGATCAGCGAAACTGTTGCACCGCATAGCCCACCGACCTTGTTTACGTTGGAAGGTGTAACTTTGCATTTCGACGAGGGACGCACGAAGGCGTTGGATGGTGTCAATCTGACGATCCGCGACGGTGAGTTTGCAGCGATTGTGGGGCCGAGCGGTTGCGGAAAATCCAGCCTGTTGAATTTGATCGGCGCGCTGGATGTACCGACAGCGGGAACAATACGCTTTCGTGGACAGGCTTATGCAGAAATGCGGGATTGGTCGCTGTTTCGCCGCGAACATATCGGTTTCATTTTCCAATCCGCGCATTTGATTCCAACTCTGAATGCGTTGGATAACGTGCTGGTGCCGACTATTGGCCGGACGGGCAGTAAGCAGGACTACCGCGCACGCGCGGTGTACTGGCTGGAACGCTTGGGACTGGGTCAACGCCTGCAACATTTTCCGGCGCACATGTCGGGGGGAGAGCGTCAGCGTGTGGCGATCGCACGGGCGTTGATTAATGAGCCGGACGTGATTCTGGCCGATGAGCCGACCGGCAGTCTGGATAGCGCGAATGCAGCGCAGGTACTCGAGGTGTTGGGAAGTTTGCGGAGCGAGAAGCCGTTAACCATCGTCATGGTGACGCACGACATGGCGATTTCCGCCCATGCGGATCGCATCGTGTATATGCGCGACGGTAAAGTGGAGCGGACGGAGACGGTGCGCGAATGAATATATTCAGCTTTGCCTTGCATAATTTACTGCACCGCCCGGTGCGAACCGTACTGACGGTTTTCGCGATTGCACTGGGCATTGCCGCAGTCGTCGCGCTGACCAGTATCGCATGGGGATTCGAGTCGAGCTGGCAAAAGGCCAACGATGCGCGCGGTACGGACCTGATCGTGACTCGTGCTGCCAGCGAAAATGCGATGCCGTCCCCGTTTGCGGCGGATAAGGTGACGGGAAAATTGCTCGCTTTACCGCATGTAGAACAAGCAGTGGGTTTGCTGAGCGAGATGCTGAGCGTCAGTGCTGAAGCGCCGCCGGTTTTCGTGTTCGGATGGGCGTATCCCAGTTATTTGTGGGAACACTTGAAGCTGACGGAGGGGCGCTGGCCGATTTCTCAGGATGAGCAAGCCGTAGTGATCGGAACGCTGGCAGCGGAGATGCTGCACAAAAAGGTGGGCGACCGACTGGATATCGAAGGGAATGCATTTCCGGTGGTCGGGATATATCAGAGCAATGCACTGGTGGAGAATGGCGCCGTGCTGATGACGCTGGCCCAGGCGCAGCGTGTGACCGACAAACCCGGTAAGGTCAATATTTTGAATATTAAACTGGATGGGCGCGCGACCGAGAGCGATGTGCAACAGGTCAAGGCGCAGGTGAAAAGTGCTTTGCCGGGCTTCGTGGCGATTACCTCGGGCGAACTGGTCAGTCAGAATGCCGTGGTGCGCATTTCCAAAGCGATGAGCAATGCCACCATTTTGATCGCCGGGCTGGTCGGCGCGCTGGTGGTGTTCAATACGATGTTGATGAGCGTCAACGAACGCACGCAGGAAATCGGTATTCTGCTGGCTTTGGGTTGGCAACGGCGTACTTTAATGAAGCTGGTGTTCATCGAGTCTTCGCTGATGACGGTGGTAAGTGGTGCAGCCGGCATTGCAATCGGCTTGGCACTGACATGGGGGCTGGAGCATGTCGAACTGATGCAAGGCAAGATTACGCCGGTGTTTTCGCCGGTATTCTTGCTGGCGGTAATGGGGTTGGCCGTGCTGCTGGGATTGTGCGGCGGTTTGTACCCAGCGCTGAAAGCGGCGCGCATGCTGCCTTCGCAGGCACTGAGGCAGGAATGAGGTACTCGCTACGGGCGATGGCTGTTTCGCTTTGGCTGACTGTCGGGACGGCGTATGCCGAATCGCCTGTGCAGGCTGTGGATGCGATGCGGCATGCCAGATTGTCCGAGGGCTTCGAGGCCCGCATGAATGTGTTTGTGATTGCGCCGGATGGTCGTCGCGCCATGCCGATGAAAATAGCCGTAATCGGGCAAATGCGCGAAAACCGGCAGCGCTTGCTGGTGCGAGGTCTATCGCCCGAAAGCGTGCGGGATCGCGTTGTGATTGCGGAACGAAATGCTTCGGGGCGCATCCAATCCTACAGTTATGCCGGTCGGTTTGACGGCGCCGCGAAATCTGTCGATCCGTTCAGCCGTATTTTCGGTTCCGGACTGGTTTTGTGGGATTTGTTTACCCCGTGGTGGGACTGGCCGCTGCAAGCGGTCGTGACGGGTAAGTCTGCGGGCGACCATGCCTGCATATGGGTGTCTTCACAGACGAAAGAGGCGGCTTCCGCAACGATTCGAACGGTGGAAAGCTGTGTCGAGGCTAAGGCCGTTCTGGCTTGGCAAACGCGATTATTAAACGCGCAACGCGAGCTGGTGCGCGAGATTAAAGTGAGCAGTGCGGTGCGCCGGAGCGTTGGCACCGGTTTGGCTGCAAAAAAACTGTCCATCGTCGAGGCCAACAAGACGGTGACAGAAATCGAGGTTTATGCCGGGGATGAAGAATATGTCATATCCCCGGAAATGTTTGCTCCTCTGGAAAGGGAGCATTAAGGAATTGCAATGCGGAAATTGGCTGAACGCCCTTTGAACGATGATTTTTCGGGGGCTTGGTGTAACGATAGTTTGCTGACGACAGCGATGCTGGAGGCAGTCAGCTTCATTACGCCCGTTCTGGAAAGTTTTTCTATCAAGGCGGTGGCAGACGGCTTGCCAGCCGTGGCCGGAACAGCTTTGGAACAAGAGTGCGTCGCATTTATGCGCGAGGAATCTTATCATTCGCGCGCGCACCGTTTGCTAAACGCTAAACTAGAGGCTGTTCTCGGGAAAACTCCGTTAGGGTTCGATACCTTGAATGCATTAATGGAATGGACGCGCAAACGTCTTTCCGTGACGGATCGTTTGGCATTGGCAGTCGCGCTGGAACACGTGACAGCGGTGACTTCCCGCTCGTATGCTGCCGAAGAGGCTGCGCTGACATTTGCTTCCGGTTATGCGCAGGAATTGTTCTATAAACATGCACAGGAGGAAATCGATCACCGCTCGGTGGTGTTCAACCTGTGGCATGCGGTGACGCAGAGTAGTCGCTTTAAGCGCTTTTCTACGATTGCAGTGGTTATGCTGGCGGGCGGGTTATACTTATCTGCTGCGGTACCTTGGATCGTCTATAGAAAATCCGGTGGCCGGTTATGGCGAACATTGTCCGAAATGACCGCAAGCGGGTTCCATCAGTTACGTCTGGTCTTTTCTCTAATCGGCGATTTGTTTTCGTTCGCGCGCGGCGGTTACCACCCTGATCACCTGCGGGACGATTTGAGCGGGCGCGCGGGCTGACGAATTGTGGACGTCAGCTCTGTGCGGAATTTTGATCGATTTCGCCCAGTGAGCGTATCGGACTCGGCTGGGTTATTGCCTGAGCAATAATTTCCCCGTTCTGAAACATCCAAAGCGTTCCAGGTTGCATATTGATCCACGCCTCGTTATCCGTGAGCGGTTGGGTGGCAATGACGGCGACGCGGTCGTTCGGCGTGGTCACTTCATTGAAGTCGACCATGACGTCTTCGTCTTTAAGATGTGCGGTCTGAAACGGTGCGCGGCGAATTAGGTAACTAAGCTCAGTCGAGCAGTGCGCGATCAACCATTCGCCATTCGACAGTAAAAAGTTGAATATTCCCGTTCCGGCTAACCTGTTGGTCAGGTCGTGTAAAGTCTCGAATAAAACATCTGGCATAGGCGGGGTGTTGCCGAAGCGAGCGCGAAGGCTTTGCAGGAACCAGCAAAATATACGCTCACTGTCGGTATTTCCGACCGGTTGGAAGCTGTTGTCGAGAAGTGGTTGGAACTGCGGCAAGTTGCCGTTATGCGCGAAAATCCAGTAGCGTCCCCAAAGTTCGCGCATGAAAGGATGGGTATTCTCCAGAGAGACGATGCCTTGTGTTGCTTTTCGTATGTGTGCAACGACATTCAGCGACCGAATGGGGTAATTGCGTACCAGTTCGGCAATAGGAGAGGTGGCGGAAGGTTGCGGGTCGAGAAAGAGGCGTACCCCTTTGCCCTCGAAAAATGCGATTCCCCATCCATCCGCATGCACATCGGTGGCGCCCCCCCGTTTTTGAAAGCCGGTAAAGGAAAAACAGATGTCCGTAGGGACGTTGCAATTCATGCCGAGCAGTTGACACATAACTCTTCCTTACCGTGTGCGACGCGCAGATGGCGTTAGGTCCATATCTTGTACCAATCGACAAAAGCTTGCGCGTCCATCGGGCGCGCAATACCGAAACCTTGACCGAAGCCCTGACCGATTTCGCATCCCATTTCGAGCAGCACATCGTAGTGCTCAGGCGTTTCGACGCCTTCAGCCACGCATTTGAGTCCGAAAGCCTTGGAAAGCGCGATTACGCCTTGCACAATCGTGCGGTCGCCGGGATATTTCAGCATATCGATGACGAAGGACTGATCGATTTTAATAGTATCGACCGGTAAGTTGCTCAGATAGGAGAGGGACGAATACCCGGTGCCGAAATCGTCTAACGCAAAGCTGACACCGAGTTTGTGGCAGGCTTCGATGATTTTGGTTACGGTTGGAATATCTTCCAGCGCGGCGGTTTCCAGTATTTCGATTTGCAGGCTGCCATGCGGCAGATGGGGGTATTTGGATAAGCTGCGTTGGAGTTTGTCTACGAAATCTTCCGATTGCAAATGATTGGCCGAGATATTGACACTCACTTCCATCGGTAAATGCTGTTGCCGCCATTCGTCCGCTTGTTTGAGTGCTGCATTGATAACCCATTCGCCGAAGGTGTTTTCCAGATTGGAGTTTTCTATAACCGGCAAAAATTCTATAGGCGACAACAAACCGCGCTCGGGATGATTCCAGCGCGCAAGAGCCTCTGCACCGATAATACGCCGCGTACACATTTCAACCTTCGGTTGATAGTACAGGGCGAACTCATTGTTTTTTACGCCGTGACGGATGCGCTTGAGAGTTTCCTGTCGGGTTTGCGATAAATGATCGTGAGAAGGATCGTACAAGTGGAAGCGATTTTTTCCGGCGCGTTTCGCGTTGTACATTGCCTGATCGGCATGGCGTAGCAAGATATCGGTGTCTTCGTCATCGAGCGGATAAATCGAAACGCCCATGCTGGCCGATACTGTGCAGATTTGCTCTTTAACGAGAATCGGTTTGTTGATGGCATCCAGCACACGGGTGAGTGTGGCGGTGCATTCCTGAATGGAATCCAGCCCCAATAACAGTACTGCGAATTCATCGCCGCCGAGGCGGGCTACAGTATCGCCGCTGCGTACCGAATTGGAAATGCGTTTGGCGACTTCCACCAGAACTTGGTCGCCCGCATCGTGGCCGTGTGTGTCGTTAATGGGCTTGAAACCGTCCAGGTCTAAGTAACATACCGCGATTAATTTTTTCTCGCGTTTGGCTTGTGCTAGACCTTGCTGCATGCGGTCGGCGAGCAGCATGCGGTTCGGGATTCCAGTCAGGGCATCGTAGTGTGCGATGCGTTCGAGCTGTTTTTCATGCTGCTTAATGCGGCTGATGTCCGAGAAAATTCCGACAAAATGCGTAATTTCGTTGCGTGCATTCAGTACGGAGGTAATAGACAGGTATTCAGGATAGGTGTCTCCGTTTTTCTTCCGGTTGTATAGTTCGCCCGCCCAATGGCCGTTTTGTGTCAGAGATAGCCACATTTCTTCGTAGAATTTTTCGTTCTGGAAGCCGGAGCTGAGAATATGCGGAGTACTGCCGATGGCTTCATCCCGATTGAATCCGGTAATCTCGGTGAAGCCGCGATTGACTTCGAGAATGGCGCCGGTTGCATCGGTAATGATGATGCCCTCGGTGGTGTTCTCGAAAATTTTTCCGTTAATTGCAGGTGTTCGAACTGCTGTTTGTAAGCCAGATGGTTGCGGATGCGCAGTTTAATCAGCTCGGGGATAATCGGTTTGATAATGTAATCGACGGCGCCGAGTTCCAGACCTATCCGTTGCGACTCGATGTCGCCGGAGGCGCTTACGAAAATGACGGGGATATCGCGCGTCTGCGCGTCGGACTTCAGGCGGCGGCAGACCTCGTAACCATCCATTTCCGGCATGGAAATGTCGAGCAGAATCAGATCGGGTAAAGGCGTCTGATGCGCAAGCTCCAAGGCCAGCAACCCGTTGGTTGCCATTTTGATCTGGTAGTCGCGATGGAGAATGCTCGCCATCAAATTCAGATTGGTCGGCGCATCGTCTACCAGCAAAATGATCGGTTGGCGCATCATGCCTGATTGTCCTTTTTGCTTTTTAGCTCCGTCAGCAACATGCGAAGCCGATTCTGTGCGCCAGCATAATCGATTTCTTTGATGTTTTGCACGACATCTTCGAAGTCGTTCTGATATGGTTCCGCTAGGCGGGATCGTATCGACTGGAGCAAGGCATCGTCTATGTACAGATGTCCTTGCAGTAGGCGTTCGAGTTCATACAGTTCATGATGATCGGCGGGCGTTTCCACAGATTCCGGCACGGTTTGTTCGAAACTAGGGCGCTGCTCCAGAAAGTGCGCTAGATCGCGAAGCGTGCGTTGCAGGGTATCAGACCAGTGTTGCAAGAGTTCCGGTGTGTAGCGCCCCTGCTTGAGCTGATCGTCGAATTCGGCGCTGACATTGTATAGCTCCGTAGCTCCGAGGTTGCCGGCCAAGCCTTTCAGGCGGTGCATCACGCGTTCAGCGGATTTGATTTCCTGCTTTTCCAACAGTTGTCCCAGCTCGTCCGGTATGCCGGCTATGTCGGCACGGAACTGGTTTAGTAACTGGGAAAGCAGGGTTCGGTCATCGTTCAGTAGTATGCGTAAATTTTGTAAATCAAAGCCGGGTAAGTTGTCTTGGGCAATCTGTTCCTGCGCGGTGTCCGCACTGCGGGAGGGCAGGGCGGGCTGAGCGCTCGGTGCGGATGGATGAATCCAAATCGCCAATGTCCGGATTAATTCGTCCGGCACAATCGGTTTGGCGATAAAGTCGTTCATGCCCGAGGCGAGACAGTTTTCGCGCTCTTCTTTGGTTACGCCAGCGGACAGTGCAATGATCGGCAGTGCGACATATTGCGGGTTGGCACGTATCGCGCGCGTGGTCTCGACGCCGCCCATCACCGGCATGTGCACATCCATCAAAATGCCGTCGTAATGCCGATCGGCCAAGCGCGCCAGTGCCTCGGCACCGTTATTGGCAACATCGACTTGGATACCGGAAAGACGGAGGAAGCCGCATACGACTTGCTGGTTGATGGCATTGTCTTCTGCGACCAAAATGCATGCGCCGGACATCGAATGCGCAATTTCGCTTAACTTACTGCCCAGTTCGCCTGCCTGATGCGTCAGCCGGGCAGCGCTCTTGCGCGGCTGCGACGGATTTTCTGCGATCATAAAATCCAACTCGAAGCTGAAAGCTGTACCGGAGCCGATTTGACTTGTTACGTTGAATTTTCCGCCCATCAGTATCAACAGATTCTGGCTGATGGCTAGCCCCAGCCCCGTACCGCCGAACCTGCGGGTAATCGAACCGTCTACTTGGCTAAATGGGCGGAATAGTTTCTCAAGGCTGGACGGAGAAATGCCGATCCCTGTGTCGCTGACGGTAAAGGAAAGACGGGCCGACCGTTCGGTACGGTCGACTAGCTTGACGTCGAGTGCGACTTGTCCGTGATCGGTGAATTTAATGGCATTGCCGATCAGGTTAGCCAGTATCTGTTGCAGTCGCAGTGCGTCGCCGATCAGGTGGTGGGGCAGGTTTTCGCCCATGTTCAATACGCATTCGAGTTTTTTGGCGTGCGCGCGTTCGGCAAACATGCTGCGCAAGTTATCCAGTATGTCGTCGAGGTGGAATGGCGCGGAATCGATGGACATGCGACCCGCTTCCAGTTTCGAGAAGTCGAGAATGTCGTTCAGGATGGCAAGCAGACTTTGCGAGGTCGAGGCGATTTTGTCTAGATAATCGCGAACATCAGGATTGACCGGCTGGTTGAGCGCCAATTCGGTCAGGCCGATAATGCCGTTCATCGGCGTGCGAATTTCATGCGACATATTGGCCAGAAATTCCGATTTGGTTTGTGCGGTGTGCTCGGCCATTTCTTTTGCCTGACGCATTGCAGACTCGATTTGTTGTTGTTGCGTCACGTCTCGGTACATCCACAGATTGCCGATAATTTTTGCGTCGCTGAGTATCGGCAAATAATCCTGAGACAAAATTCGTCCGTCCTTCATGGGAAGGATTTCGCCCAGTCGGGGGTTGCTCTCGCTGAGCGCGCTGTCGACACCGAGGACAAATTGTTCGGGATCGATGAACAAGTCCTTCGATTTTTCAGCAGAGTCCGCGCAATCCATTCCGACCAGCGCTTCCGGCGGAGCCGGAATGGAGAAAAGATCGCAGAATGTCTTGTTAACCAGAGTGATGCGACGTTTCTCGTCTTCGACCAGAACTGCGCCGGGAAAACCGCTAAGAATGCTGGTCAGCCGGGCATGGCTGGCGCTTTGCATTTTCTCTAATTGCCGACGTGCCGTAATGTCGTGTCCAATCGATAAAATACCCGAGCGATGCCCGTTTGCGTCCAGAATAAGCCGATTGGTCCAATGGATATAGGCGCGTTTACCGTCCTTGGTAACATTTTCGTTTTCGTTCTCGGCGTAGTTTTCGGGGCTGCTGAGAATATGCTGTATCAGATCGTCCAGGTCGCGGTCGGTTTCCGTTTCGCGCGGCGGAACGATGGTGCCGACAACGTGTTTTCCGAGAATTTCAGCCGAGCCGTAACCAAAAAAACGTTCGGCGAACTCATTGAAATAGGTGACGATGCCGTCTAAGGACAGGCGCAGAATAATCACATTGGCGTTGTATACCAGTTCGCGGTACTGCGCTTCGCTGGCGCGTAGCGCTTCTTCGATGGACTTTCGGGTAGTGACGTCTTGCACTGTGCCGACGGAACGGAGGGGGCGGCCAGTATGGTCGAATTCGCTCCAGCATTGCTCGGTGACGTATTTGATGCGACCGTCCGGCATGAGTAAGCGGTGGGTGATTTCGTAGGGCGACCGGTCGGTCAGGTGCTGCCGGTAGGCGGCGTTGACGGACTCGCGGTCATCAGGGTGAATCGCATGCAAGAAATTTTCGTAGGAAGCGACAAATTGCTCCTTATCGATTTCGAAGATCCTATAAACCTCGTCGGACCAGTCGAGCGTATTGCGTACCACATCCAGCTCCCAGGAGCCCAACCCGGCAATATGCTGAGATTGCTTGAGGCGCGCTTCGCTTTTTTGCGCCGTATCGCGCGCATGACGCAGTGAACGCAGATAATGATAACCGCCGCCGAGCAAGAGAATCAGGCTGCTACCCAGTAAACCGTACAGAACGGCAAAAAGGTTGCGTTCGTTTTTCAGAACGGTCAGCAGGGGCAGCTCTTCGGTAACGTAAGCCGTTAAACCCAGTTCCGGCAGATTGCGCGAGGCTATCCAGTAGGGCGATGGGTTTTCACCTATGCGCTGAAGGCCTGCGAAGTCGTGATGGTCCCACGGTTGAATCGCTGCGGTTGGGAATTCGGCTTGTAAGTAGCGCTGAAGCCGTTCCGCATCGCTTAGGCGGAACACGGACGAGCCGGAAAGCGCTTTCATTTCCAGAGATTTGTTGTGCGAAAGAACGATGACGCCATGCTTGTCGGTGACAAAGCCATCTAGTTGTTTCGTGAGAAAAGCCAGATTCGGAATGTCGATTTTTGCAACCACCGCACCGATCACTATGCCGTTTGCGAATACCGGCGAAGAGAAGTACAAACCGGGTATGCGCGTCGTTTTTCCGACGGCGTATTGCATGCCATTCTGTCCGAGCAGGTTTTTCCGGAAGTAGTCGCGTTCGGCGAAGTTTGTTCCGATTGGGGAGCCCTTTTTGTACCAGTTGCTGGCTGCGAAACAATCTCCGGCAGCGTTGATGATATAAATCATGTCGGCGTGCAGCGAGGTTTCGGCGATAGCGAGCAAGCGACTTAACTCGTTGAACTCCGCATCGTTGGTCCAGCGCGTTTTTCGTTCTTCGTAGGGAAGTGTTGAGGGGGATGGGGCGGAGCCGAAACGGGCGGCAGCTTGCGATACACGCCCTAAATTGCTATGCAGTTCCGGAATGCCGCTCAAATAACCCAGATTACGTTCGATGCTGGATGACAGATCTTGCACCCGCTCTTGCGATAACTGTTTTTTTTGCAGCAAATACTCTTCGCCGTCACTGAGATAACGGTATTGCGCAAGATTCCAAGCGGTTCCCCACCACACGAGAATCGATATTCCCAAAATCCAAGTGATTTTAGATATTTTGGTTTTCATCGGATGCCTTGGGCTGATTACGGAAGAATTATAGCGCGCTTTAAGCAGGCAAGGGGAAGCGGGCTGGCGGTTGACAAACTGTGGTGCGGCGCGCATATTTTCCTAAAGTTGAAGGTACATTGCGTGCTGGGAGGAGGTCGGTTTGTTTGAGTCGGCGGAGCTGGGTCACAAGGTTGATAAAGCAGTATTCGATGCTGAAGCTCCCGCGTTACGCGAGGCATTGCTGGATGTGCAGTACGAGTTGGCACAGAAGGCGCAGTTTCCAGTCATCGTTCTGGTGGGAGGGCTGGATGGTGCGGGACGGGGGGAAACCGTCAATTTGCTGAATGCCTGGATGGATCCGAGGCATATACAGACGCACGGCATGGGCGAACCTTCCGACGAGGAGATGGAGCGTCCGATGATGTGGCGGTTTTGGCGTGCTTTGCCGCCAAAAGGCAAGATCGGTCTGTTTCTGGGGTCGTGGTATACCTGGCCGATTCTGAATCGCATTCGCAGTAAAACCAACGATGCCGATCTGGTGCAAAGTCTGGAACGGGCGCGCCGTCTGGAGAAAATGCTGACCGACGAAGGTGCGTTGGTTATTAAATTCTGGTTGCATCTTTCGAAAGATAAACAAAAAGAACGGCTTAAAATGCTGGAGAGCGACCCTAAGACGCGCTGGCGGGTGACCGAGCGCGATTGGGAGCATTACAAGCTTTACGATAAGTTGTTGCCGATACACGAGGCGGTTATTCGTCATACCAGCACCGCGGAAGCGCCGTGGATAGTGGTTGAGGGGGCGGACGCCAATTACCGTAGTCTGACGGTTGCTAAAGTTATTTACGAGGCCATTCATAAGCGTCTTGAAGAGGCGGACGATAAAGAGCCGGAAATCCATGCTCCACCGTTATTGCCTTCCATCGATCGTTTGCACATTTTGAAGGCGCTTGATCTTACCAAAGCGCTTGAAAAGAAGAAGTATCTGACTGATTTGGAGAAATATCAGGGCAAGTTGGCATTGTTGTCGCGCGATCCGCGATTTAAGGCATTGACCGTGATCGTGGTCTTCGAGGGAAACGATGCGGCCGGAAAAGGCGGCAGCATACGCCGCATTACAGGTGCGCTGGATGCCCGGCAATATCAGGTTGTGCCGGTCGCCGCGCCATCCGAGGAAGAGCGTGCACAGCCGTATTTGTGGCGTTTCTGGCGCCATGTGCCGCGGCGGGGGCGCATTACGATATTCGACCGTTCTTGGTACGGGCGGGTGTTGGTCGAGCGCGTCGAGAAATACTGCGCCGATGCAGATTGGATGCGCGCTTACAGCGAGATCAACGACTTCGAGGGGCAGCTGGTCAGGCATAACACGGTTGTGGTGAAATTCTGGCTGGCAATTAGTAAAGAAGAACAGTTGCAACGCTTTAAAGAACGCGAGGCAATCGGTTTCAAACGCTTCAAAATTACTGCTGAGGATTGGCGCAACCGGGATAAATGGGAGGCCTACGAGGCGGCGGTCTGCGATATGGTGGACCGGACGAGTACGAAGAGCGCGCCTTGGACTCTAGTTGAGGCGAATGACAAATATTACGCGAGAATCAAAATATTAAAGACGCTTTGCGGACAAATCGAGTCCGCATTCAAGCGGGGTGCGGAAGCGCGCTGATCGGAAAGGTGACGGGCATTTAATGGAGTCCACAATTTTGGTATTGACGGTGGTCGCCGTGGCTATCGTCCTGATTTTCGAGTATACCAACGGTTTTCACGATGCCGCGAACATTATCGCAACAGTGATCGCCTCGCGTGCCATGACGCCGGTTCAGGCAGTCGTTGTGGTCGGTTTTTTCGAGTTTCTCGGCCCGCTGCTGGGCGGTACGACGGTGGCGAATACGATAGGTAAGTTTGTAACGCTGGACGATGTGGATCGCGTGATGGCACTGACGATCGTACTCTCCGGGTTGATCGGTTCGATTGCATGGAACCTGCTGACCTGGTGGTACGGGATTCCGTCTTCTTCTTCTCATGCGCTGGTCGGCGGGTTGGTCGGGGCTGTGCTGGTTTCGGCGGGGGCGCATCATGTGGCATGGGGCGTCGGAGATTTGATGCACGGTCATCTGAGCGGCGTCGCTAAGGTGCTGGTGGCATTGGTTATTTCGCCATTGATCGGTTTTTGGTTCGGCTTCTGGCTGCACCGGACTATGCTGGTGATGCTGCGCGGCGCACGTCCCTCAATCAACCGTAATTTACGTAATTTACAATTTCTGACTTCTGCCGGACTGGCTTTTTCGCACGGAGCGAACGATGCTCAAAAAGGCATGGGGATATTAACGCTGGTGTTGATGCTGGGCGGATTTATTCCGAGCTTCGAGGTGCCGTTTTGGGTGATGCTCGCCAGTTCGGTTGCGATTACTCTGGGTATTTTGTCGGGCGGATGGCAGATTGTCCGGACTCTGGGTTTTTCGATTTACAAGATCCGACCGTTGCATGCGCTCGACTCGCAGTTGACTGCAGCCAGCGTCATTTTCAGTTCTTCGTTGTTTGGTGCACCGGTTTCTACCACACACGTCGTGGCGACTTCGATCATGGGGATCGGCGCTTCGGAGCGTCCCAAAGCCGTGCGCTGGAATAAAGCGCGCGAAATCGTGACGACGTGGCTGATAACCATACCGGGCGCGGCCTTGATGTCGATGTTGTGCTATCTGTTGGCAAGCCGGTTTATTTGAGAGGTTCATTATGATCGAAGCATCGAAAACGCTACTGGCGCGCATTCTCGACCGCGTGTTTCCAAAAACGCCGGATTTCTTTCAGATGCTGACCGAGCAGAGCGCTCAGGTCGCGCACACGGTCGGGTTGCTGGTGGAGTTTATGGAAAGCGCCGATCCCGGTATCGGCGAGGCGCTTAAACTGGATGTTCACGAGGCGGATCTTATCAAGGTTCGCAATTTACACGAACTGAACGAGGCATTTTCGACACCGATTGATCGCGAAGATATTTACCGGGCGATTATGAATCTGGACGAAATTGTGATTTACTGCAAAACCACCGTGCATGAAATGGGTGTACTGGCGGTGACGCCGGATGACTTCATGCGCAACATGTCCAAGTTCTTGCTGGAGGGGGTGGAAGGACTGACCAATGGTTTCGGCAAGCTGGCGGTGACGCCGGCAACAGCCGTGATCGATGCCGATGCAGCACGCAAAGCGGGGCGGCGCGCGGAAAAATTGTACCGGATTGCGTTACCGAATTTGTTTCAGGGCGACGATTACATCAACATGTTCAAGCGGCGCGAGATTTATCGGCACTTGGCGAATGCAGCCGAACAAATGGCATCGTGCGCGAACACGCTGCACGACATTGTGGTGAAAATCAGTTAGGGCGAGTAAACCCGTCTTGGCTAAACGGTAGCAATAAAAACCCGGCAACAGCCGGGTTTTTATTGCGGTGTTGCGTAAGCTTATTTGAGCAGTGACAGCACGCCGTTAGGCAGCTGGTTGGCCTGCGCCAGCATGGCGGTACCGGCTTGTTGCAGAATCTGCGCACGGGTCATCGAGGCGGTTTCTGCGGCAAAGTCGGCGTCCATGATGCGGGAACGCGCGGCGGTTTGGTTTTCCACCGACACTTGCAGGTTGCTGATCACCGCTTCGAAACGGTTTTGCAGCGCACCGTAGTTGGCGCGTTCGGTTGTGACCAGCGACAGCGCAGTGTCGATCAGGCCGATAGCGGTGGAAGCCAGCGTGGTGGTAGTGATGCTGACCGAGCTGCCTGCCAATGCGCCGGTAACGGCGGTGATCGTGGCATTGTTGTCCAGACGTGTAGTGGTGACGGCAATGCTATCGTTTGTGGTGGTGCCCGCACCGATTTGGAAGGTCATGGTGCCAGCATTTGCACCCAGAATGGCCTGACCGTTGAAAGTGGTGCCGCCTGCCAAGCGCAGAATTTCGCTGCCCAACGCGGTGAATTCGGTTTGCAGGTTCGCGCCGCTCGATGTAGCGTTGGCCGCTTGTACAGCCAGATCGCGCATGCGTTGCAGTGCATCGGTGATTTTACCGATCGCGCCTTCGGCAACTTGCGACAACGAAATCGCATCGTTGGCGTTGCGCATAGCGACTTGCTGACCGTTGATTGTAGAAGTCATGCCGGTGGCCACGGACAGACCGGAAGCATCGTCCTTCGCGCTGTTGATGCGCAGGCCGGAAGACAGGCGTTGCAAAGAAGTTTGCAGCGATGCCTGCGAAGCGTTCAGATTGCGCTGTGCATTCAGGGATGCAATATTGGTATTGATATATTGAGCCATTTTCGATCTCCTTATCGGTTTTCAGGTTCTATTGCTCAGCCCCTAGTTTTCCTCGTTCGCAGGTCGTCCCGGAGGCAACTCACAATTTCCTACTGCGCATGTTATCTGTTTTGTCGCAAAGCAATAGTCCGAATAGAGGCGGTTTTTACCGTTAAATAACCGCTTTGGCGAAACGATCTTCTAAAAGAACTGTTGCTTTTCAACGGCATAAAATTTTCACCTAAAGGTTGGCATTTTCGAACCGATAAATGCCTTAACGGAAGCATATCCGGTTGTTGAAATCTTGTGAATGAGGATGCCAAATTATGAACGCTTTCGCTGCAATTAAAACCTATGCAAATGTCGAATTCGAGTCGGGTGTGAATGGGGCGGATCCTCATAGTCTGGTGTTGATGCTGTATCGCGGCGCACTGCTGGCGATTGAGCAGTCCAAACAGTATATTCAGCAAAACAATGTCGAGGGTAAGAACCGTTCGATTAAGCATGCCACTGCCATTATCGAGCAAGGTCTGAATGCCAGCCTGGATAAGCGAGTGGGTGGGCAGTTAGCCCAGAATCTGGGTGATTTATACGAATACATGGTGCAACGTTTGCTGGTGGCCAATCTGAAAAACGACATCGGGGCGTTGGACGAAGTACATCGTTTGCTGTCTGAGTTGAAAGAAGCATGGGAGGGGATCGGGCAGCAAGTCAAACAAATGGCGCTTGCGGCTCCCGTGGTCGGTACGAATCGTAGTGCGCAAGTTTACGGTCAGGGCTTTGCGGCGGCAGCCTATCGTTAAGCGTTCGGAAACGAACCGGAAAGCGGCGGGCAGTGTGCCCGCCGTTTTGTTTTGTAGAATGGAGGCTTGCCCGGTTGCGGTGGGGCAGGCAGGTATAGATATGGACTTGAGCGCGTTGAAGCGATGAAACAGCCCAGCCATAAGGAACCTCTCGGCAGGATGATTGCCTGATGAGCATTGAAATGGATTGAAAAGGCTGTTCTGTATGCAATACCGTCAACTGAGCAATAGCGATTTGCAGGTTTCCGAGATCGCTTTGGGAACCATGACCTTCGGCGAGCAGAATAGTTATGCCGAGGCGGCTGCACAATTGGATTATGCCGTGGCGCAGGGGGTGAATTTAATCGATACGGCGGAGATGTATCCTGTGCCGGGCAAGCCGGAAACACAGGGTTCGACCGAAGCGATGGTGGGGCGTTGGTTGAGTACGCAAGCCCGCGATAAACTGATTGTGGCGACCAAGGTGGCAGGCCCTGCGCGCGGTTTCGACTGGATACGCGGCGGTCCGAAATCGCTGGACAGAGCCAATATTCTGGAAGCACTCGATGGTAGTCTTCGGCGTTTGCGAACCGAATATATCGACCTCTATCAAATTCACTGGCCTGCTCGGAATGTGCCGATGTTCGGGCGCAGCGATTTCGATCCGGCGCTGGAGCGTGCGGCGACCCCGGTTGAAGAGCAGCTCACAGTGCTGTCCGAGTTGGTTCAAAGCGGCAAGGTGCGCTACATCGGCCTGAGCAACGAGACGCCGTGGGGGATCGCCGAGTTTTTGAAGACGGCGGAACGTTTGGGGTTGCAGCGCATTGTATCGGTGCAGAATCCTTACAACCTGATTAATCGGGTGTTTGAGTTTGGGCTGCACGAGATGTGTTACCGGGAAAATGTCGGGTTGTTGGCATATAGCCCGTTGGCCTTTGGGTTGCTGACGGGCAAGTATGTGCAGGATGCCGAGGCGCAAGGGCGGTTTACGCTGTTTCCGGCCTTTACCCAGCGCTACCGCAAGCCCTATGTGCCCGCCGCCGTGGCGGAATATGCAGGTGTCGCGCAGCGCTTCGGCCTTTCTCCTGCCGCGATGGCGCTGGCCTTCGTGCGCAGCCGCAGTTTCGTTACCAGTACGATAGTCGGGGCGACCTCGATGACGCAGTTGCAGGAAAATTTGCGCTTAAACGATTTGTCGCCCGAAGTTTTACAGGCGATCCATGAAGTGCATTTGCGCTATCCGAATCCGGCACCTTAACTGCGTGCCGGGGAGAGGTTGAACTCTAATACGTTGGGTGAGTTGCTTAATTCACGAATAAGTATCTCGATTTTTTCTAGATGTAATGTTTGCAGGGCAAGTTGGTATTCAAACACTTCACCGCGTTCGGCTAAACGGTAAGACCAGTCGACGATCTTGAAGCTGTGCTGCTGAATGAGTTGTTTTACGGCTTCCTGTCCGGGCGCATCGACCCGGCGGTAGGCTAACGTGAGGTGCATGGAGCGTTGATGCGGCAAAATATTTTCGACCCAGCGTACACCGTTCATAATGCCGACCCCTAGCAGCGCGGCCATGAATGCTGCGATGTAGAAACCGACCCCGATTAGAATGCCAATCACGGCGGTCATCCAAATCGATGCGGCGGTAGACAGGCCCCGGATGGTAAATCCATCTTTCATAATGACACCTGCGCCTAGAAAGCCGATACCCGTCATGATGCCTTGAATAACCGGGCCGACGCCCAGTGCTTCCATGTTTTGGAAGTGACCGCCGTACCATTGCGCCGGGTGGCCGATAATAACGGTCAGTGCCGTGGAGGCGACGCAGACCAAGGCATAAGTCCGCATGCCCGCCGCCCGCCCATGGTACGAGCGTTCATATCCGATCGCCAAACCGATAGCGACTGCGCCGATCAGATGAAGCAGAATCAAAGCATTGACGGCCAGAATCGAGTCGGCCCAGTACGGCTGATAGAGGTTGGCATTCATGGCAAGCCCTAATGAAAAACACTGTCCACATTTTCGCATAGAAAAGATTAGGGCTGGAAAGGATCGCACGGTGAACCTCAGCTACTATGCGCCGGGGTAGCGGCTTTGCTACTATTAGCATCTGACTGACGAAATAAGCGGTTTACGCATTCGATGATTGCAATTTGGGAAGCGCAGAAGGCCGGTTTGCTGCAACGAAATCAATGGTTGCCGAATATCGTTGCGGGTGTGATCGTCGGTATCGTTGCTTTACCGCTTGCGATGGCTTTTGCGATCGCTTCCGGTGCGAAACCTGAGCAAGGTTTGTATACGGCGATAATTGCCGGCTTGCTGGTTTCCGTCTTGGGCGGGAGCAGGTTGCAGATTGCCGGGCCGACCGGCGCATTTGTGGTGATTCTTTCCGGCATTACGGCAAAGTATGGCATCGGCGGTCTGCAGGTCGCCACATTGATGGCCGGCTTCATGCTTCTGCTGATGGGTTTCGCGAAGATGGGGCAGGTTATCAAGTTTATCCCTGCGCCAGTGATCGTCGGTTTTACGACCGGAATCGCCATCATCATCTGGGTTGGACAGTGGAAAGATTTTTTCGGACTGCCGCCGGTAGAAGGTAACCATTTTCACGAAAAACTGCTGCATTTGGTCGAGTCGCTGCCGCACTTGCATCCGGCGACGACCGGCTTGGCGCTGCTTAGTTTGCTGATCGTGGTTTTTTGGTCGCGCTCCAAACATCTGGCGCGCATTCCTGGCCCCTTGGCGGCGATGGTAACGGCAACAATATTGCAGGCCGTTTTTCAGTTCGAGGGCGTGGTGACGATCGGCAGTGCTTTCGGCGGGATTCCGCAAGGCTTGCCGACTCTTTCGATACCGAGTGTGACGACGAGTCAGTTCGTTGAGTTGATCGGCCCGGCATTTACGATTGCCATGCTGGGCGCTATCGAATCGCTGCTTTCCGCCGTGGTGGCGGACGGCATGTCCAACACCAAACACGATTCCAATCAGGAATTGATCGGACAAGGCGTGGCGAATGTCGTTGCACCGCTATTCGGCGGGTTTGCGGCCACCGGGGCGATTGCACGCACTGCGACCAATATTCGCAACGGTGCGACCGGCCCGCTGGCGGGAATCGTTCATGCCGTGACGCTGGTGGTGATTGTCTTGTTTTTTGCCCCGCTGGCAGCGAACATTCCCTTGGCAGCACTGTCGGCTATCCTGTTTGTCGTTGCTTACAATATGAGTGAGATCAAAAATTTCATTCAGATGGTTAAGCGCGCGCCTCAGGCGGATGTGCTGATTCTGCTGATTACCTTCTTACTGACGGTGTTTACCGATCTGGTAGTCGCAGTCAATATCGGGGTGATTCTGGCGATGCTGCACTTTTTGCGACGCATGGCAGCGTCGGTCGAAGTGCAGCGGCTGACGGAAGGCGAAGTTGCCGCGGCTTTGGTGCAAGATAGTGGAATCAAACTACCGGACGGTTTGCTGGTGTACCGTATCGACGGCCCGTTCTTCTTTGGAGCCGTGGACAACTTCGAGTGGGCGCTTGCGCAATCGCTGACCGATCAGCGCATCTTGGTTATTCTGCTGCGACGCGTGCCGTTCATGGATATTACCGGGATCAATGTGCTGGAAAAAACCACCCGCCGCCTATTGGAAAACGGGGTGAGGGTGGTGTTGTGCGAAGCGAATGGTCGCGTTAAGACCAAGTTGGAAAAGGCGGGCATATTGGAAATGATCGGCCCGGATAATTATTTCGATAGCTTCACTGACGCCATTGAGTATGCCGAGCATGATTTGGCTTCAATGCCCGTTAAACTCTAATTTCTTTACTTAAAAGCAGATACGGTTGTTATTTGACCGCTGGTCATATATTATTGCGCCATAAGTTGACTGACGGTCATTAATGGTGGGGTGAATGGCAAGACCAGCAATCAGTCCAGAAGAGCGCGAACTGCGCAGCAACCAAATACTGGATGCTGCGGTTGCGCTTTGGCTGGAACATCCCGAACGGATGATTAACGTTGCGGAAGTGGCGCAACGGGCCGGAATGGCCAAGGGAACAGTCTATCTGTACTTTGAGAGCAAGGAAGACATGTTGCTGGCCGCGCACGAGCGGCATGTCGACAGTTTTTTTCAAGCTTTGATTACGCATTTAAAGTCGAGTACGCAAGTTTCTTTCGACAGTGTGATGACGGTTGCGCGCGATTATATTCTGCGACAGCCTGCTTTTTTGCCGCTGGGTACGCTGGTTGCGGCGGTGATGAGCAAATCGGTCAGCCAAGCAGCAGCCGAAGCCTTTAATGCGCGCAGCGAACAGCGTTTGTTTGCAGCAGGCGAGGCATTGTGCCGCCATTTTCCGCTGCACGGTACGCAGGAAGGTGTGCAGCTCTTGATGCGTTCTTACGCCTTAATGCTGGGGTTTTGGCAACTCGTCGGCAATCGGTCTCCGCTGAATCAATGCGCGGGCGTTTTGGAAATGATGCGGCACGACTACGAGCAGGGAGTCGAAGCCGGGTTGCGCGCACTTTGGGCGGGTACCTTCGATAAGGGAGAGGGACATGCGAAATGTCTGGATTATGTTGGGGCTGAGCGCGCTGCTGGCAGCGTGCGGCAAAAAGGAAGCGCCGCCCGAGCCGGTTCGTCTGGTGAAGACGATGCAGGTCGGCCTGCAGAGCGATCTGAACAAACTCAGTTTACCTGGTGAAATTCGTGCGCGTTATGAAAGCCCGCTGGCATTTCGGGTGGCGGGAAAAGTCGCGGAATGTAAAGTTAAGCTTGGCGAAACGGTGAAGCGCGGGCAGATATTGGCGTCGCTGGAGGCGACCGATTATCAGCTGGCAGCGCAGTCTGGCGCGGCAGGAGAAGCGGAAGCGCAGAGCAGTGCGACTTTTGCGGAGGCTGATCTGGCGCGTTACCGTGTTTTGTACGATAAAGGCTTTGTTTCCAAGGCGGTATTGGAGCAAAAGCAGGCTGCCGCAGATGCTGCGCGTGCGCGGTTGAATGCCGTTAAAGCTTCGCATACCCAGCAAAACCGGCAAGTCGGTTATACCGCGCTGTCGGCGGAACGCGATGGTGTCCTGACGGGGCTGGATTGCAATCCCGGACAGGTGGTGGCCGCGGGCCAACCGATCATGCGTTTGGCACAAGGCAGTGAGCGAGAGGTGGAGGTGCAAGTGCCGGAATCCGCCTTGGTGCGCTTTAAATCGGCTAAGCGGTTTGCCGTCGAATTAAATGCGCTACCCGGCAGTGCCTATGCGGGCGCACTTCGCGAATTGGCGGCTACAGCCGATCCGGTGCTGCGTACCTATACAGCCCGCTTGACCTTGGATAAACCCGATGCAGCACTGCAACTCGGTATGAGTGCAACAGCAGTGGTCGAGTTGACGGGAGAGCAGGTAGTACGGTTGCCGCTGGCTGCGGTTTTTAGTCGCGACGGTAAGGCGAAAGTCTGGAAAGTCGATTCGGCGAAAACCGTGCATGCTGTGCTTGTGCAAACCGGGCAGATGGAAGAAAATCGAATCAGGATACTTGCCGGTTTGCAGGATGGCGATGTCGTCGTTACGGCGGGCGCTAATCTGTTGCGCGAAGGGCAGCAAGTCAGGCTGATGCCATGAGAGAGCGCTTCAATCTGACAGGCATGGCGCTGAATCAGCGTCAGTTGAGCTGGTTTCTCATTGTTCTGATCGGCATCGCCGGTCTGATGTCGTATTTTAAGCTTGGGCAGCGGGAAGACCCGGATTTTACTTTTCGTGTCATGGTCATTCGTACTTTGTGGCCTGGCGCGACGCCATCTCAGGTTGACCGTGAGGTGACTGCACGGATTATCAAGAAGCTGGAAGAGGTGCCTTATTATCGCGAGGCATTAAGTTACTCCCGCAACGGGGAATCCACCATTATTCTGAAATTGCTGGATACCGCACCCTCGGACCAGGTGCCGCAATTGTGGTATCAGGTACGTAAAAAAATCGGGGATATTCAGCATACTTTTCCGCGCGAGGTGATCGGGCCTTCCTTCAATGACGAATTCGGGGATGTGTTCGGCTCGATTTATGCCTTTACCGGCGATGGGTTCAGCATGGCCGAACTGCGCCGCTATGCCGAAACAGTGCAACAACAGTTGGTGCGTTTGCCAGATGTGTCGAAAGTATCGCTGATTGGCGTGCAACCGGAACAAATCACCCTCAGTCTTTCGACACAGCGCATGGCTAAATTGGGCGTGCCGCCGGCTGCGATTGCACAAGCGATACAGGCGCAAAACGTCGTGCAGGATGCCGGGCGTTTGCAGGCGGAAGGGCTTTCCGTTCCCTTGCGCGTACAGGGGAATTTCAACAGTATCGAAGATTTGGAGCAGTTGCCGATTCGCGCTAACGGACGCACCGTACTGCTGGGCGAAGTGGCGGATATTCAGCGCGGTTATCTCGATCCGCCCGAGGTGACTATGCGCTATGCCGGGAAACCGGCGGTCGGACTGGCAGTTTCCATGAAGCCGCGCGGGGATGTGCTACGGCTCGGAGAAGATCTGAAGCGCGAAATGGAGGTGGCGCGCGCGCAGTTGCCGGTTGGGGTTGAATTTGCACGGGTATCGGATCAGCCCAGCGTGGTGTCGAATGCTGTCGGCGAATTTATGCGTTCCTTCCTTGAGACTGTGGTGATCGTGCTGGCGGTCAGCTTTCTCAGTTTAGGCTTGCGAGCCGGGCTGGTGGTTGCCGTGACGATTCCGCTGGTGGTTGCGGCTACCTTTCTGACGATGCGTCTTTTTCATATCGACTTGCACCGGATTTCCACCGGCGCTTTGATTATTGCGCTCGGTCTGCTGGTGGACGATGCCATGATTGTGGTCGAAATGATGGTGCGTAAATTGCAAGAAGGCTACGACCGCTTGCGTGCGGCAACCTTCGCCTATTCAGCTACCGTGTTTCCCATGTTGTCCGGAACGTTGGTGACAGCGGCGGGTTTTATGCCGATCGGTCTGGCGCAATCCTCTACCGGCGAATATACCTTTGCCATGTTCGCCGTGGTGACGATGGCGTTGCTGATTTCCTGGGTGGCGGCGATTTTCGTGACGCCCTTGGCGGGTTATTGGCTGCTGAAGCCGCACGCCGGGGGCGGACATGAAGTGTTCGACACCCCGTTTTACCAGCGTTTGCGTGCTTTAATCGATTGGTGCCTGCACCATCGCCGGACGGTGATCGTTGCCACAATTGTTGCATTTGTGCTCGGTGGAATCGGCATGAAGTTTACGGAGAAGCAATTCTTCCCATCCTCTAACCGGGTCGAGATTCTGGTGGATATCTGGATGCCGGAGGGCAGCAGCATCCGGGCGACGGAAAGCGAGGCGGCGCGGATGGAGGCCATTCTGGCTAAGGATGCCGATATTGCGAGTTTCGTGACGTATGTCGGATACGGTTCGCCACGGTTCTTTTTGTCGCTCGAGCAGCAAATGTATCGTCCGAATTTCGCGCAACTGGTGGTGCTGACGCACGATCTGGAAGGCCGCGAGCGCGTCGTTAAGCGGGTGCGGCAGGCCTTCGCTGAACAGTTTCCTGGAGTGCGCGGGCGGGTTTCGCGCGTGCCGCTCGGACCGCCGGTCAGCTATCCCGTCGAATTCCGCGTTTACGGCAGCGATATTGCAGTCATTAAGCAATACGCCGAAAAGGTGGCGACGGTGATGCGCGAGAATGCGTATCTGCGCGATGTGCATGCCGACTGGGGCGCGCAGACGCCTATGCTGCATATCGAGGTGGATCAGGCGCGTGCCCGGGCTGCGGGCGTAAGCTCGTCCGATCTTGCGCAGACTTTGCGGCGGGTGGTCGATGGGCAGACCATCGGTCATTTCCGCGAAGACGATCAGTTAATCGATATTGTCATGCGGGCACCGGCGTCGGAGCGTGCAACGCTGGAACAAATCGGCTCGGTTCAGGTGCCGGCCGCGCGTGGTGGCAGCGTCCCGGTTTCCCAAGTGGCGCAGCTTTCTTTTACGCTCGAGGAGCCAATTATCTGGCGCAAGTACCGCGACCTTTCGCTGGGCGTGCGGGCGGATATTGTGGACGGGGTGCAGGCGACGGAAACAGCCATTGGTCTGAATGCCAAACTGGATGCGGTCCGCGCGGAACTTCCTCCGGGCTATCGCATCGAACCGAGCGGAGAGCTGGGTGAGAACGCCGGGGCTCAGGAGTCGATTCAGGCGGGCATGCCGGTGATGCTGGCGACGATGCTAGCGATTCTGATGGTGCAATTGAAATCGCTGTCGCGCACAGCAATGGTATTGATTACCGCGCCGCTGGGCATTATCGGGGTGGCGATGGCGTTGTTATTGTTCCATAAGCCGTTCGGCTTCGTGGCAATGCTGGGGACGATTGCGTTGGGCGGCATGATTATGCGCAATACCGTGATCCTGATCGATCAGATCAGGCAAGACCGGGAAAGCGGACTGTCGGCATGGGATGCAATCCGCGAATCGACCGTGCGGCGCTTCCGCCCGATCGCGCTTACTTCTGCGGCGGCGATACTGGCGATGATACCGCTTACGCGCAGCATATTATGGGGGCCGATGGCCTACGCCATCATGGGTGGTTTGCTGGTTGCGACTTTGCTGACGGTATTGTTTGTTCCTGCGCTTTACGCTGCCTGGCTCAGATTGCCGTATCGGGCGGAGGCGGCTCGGGTGGTAGATAAATAAATTTGCCTGGCTTATCCCTTTTATGGTTAGGGATAATTCCTACATGAATGTAGGAAAAATTATTAATCGGTGTTACAGTGCGGACGCAATCTTGGGCGGTCTTGCCCGATTCGCTTGTCGTTGCAGTGCAGAGGTTTGTTGAGTAGATGAAATATATACGCTTATTGATTGCAGTGTTCTTGTTGTCCGGCCTGACCGAAGCCGGAGCGCAGTCGATTAACCCCATTTCGGCCGGTCAGAAATTTCGCGGCGTGACCATGTTGCAAACCAAGGAGGTCGGTTTCGATTCTCCGTTATCCGATGAGTCGTTTTATGCGTTGGCGCGTACCGGTGCGAATGCGGTTGTTTTTATTCCGTTTATGCATCAGGCGCACCCGCAATCACCAATGGTGGAGAAGTCGGATTCCGTCCGCGACGACCAGCTAATCAGCGGGATTCGCAGGGCGCACGCCGCTCGCCTGCGTGTCATTCTTAAGCCGCAGATTTTGGTGGAAAACTCTTGGGCGGGCATGATTGAGATGCGCGACGATGCAGAATGGCGCGCGTGGTTCGCCAATTACACGCAAATCATTTTGCATTATGCGCGGATTGCGCAGAATGAAGGTGCTGAAGTCGTGGTGATTGGCACAGAGCTGCGCCGAACAGATCATTTGCCGTACTGGCGCGATTTGATTAAACAAGTGCGCGCGGTAACGGTGGCCGATTGACTTATGCGGCACACAATCAGGACGGTATTGTTGGCTTCTATCATTGGGATTTACTGGATGAGCTTGGGGTGACGCTGTATCCGCCGCTCGGCAATTCGGCGGATACAGCCGAAATGCGAAGCAAACTCGATCCGGTGATTAAGGATCTGGCAAGTCTTTCTGGCACCTATAAAAAGCCGGTGCTGATTTTGGAAATCGGTATCCCTTCAGGTGCAAACACGCAAAATACGCCTTGGGAGCGCCCCAAGGGGTGTGAGGCGCCTGCCGACGCGCGCTTGCAGGCTGCCGTAATCGACCTGTGGCTGAGTTCGCTCAATCAGCCGTGGGTGAGCGGGGTGTTCGTATGGGACTGGCATAGCGACCCCTACGCCGGCGGTCGCAACGATACCGACTTTACCGTTCAGAATAAGCCAGCTCAAGGCGTATTACGCTGCCACTGGTTACGCAAATGTCTGCCTGTCCTTTAAGCCGGTAAGCTGCCTTCCGGGGACAGTCTGAAGCGCGTCGGCAGCAGAGCGATAATTTCATGCTGTGCAACGATGTTGTGCTCCTCGTAAAAGGGGGCGTTGCAAAACGGCATGTTTTCATCGGTGTTCTCGATGACTTTGTCGCCCTGCCAGACCCATTCTACCGGCAAACACAAAGTGGTTTTCTGATCGGTATGGTAATCCGAATGGACAATCCCGACGGCTTTAACATGCAAACTCTCTGAATGCGTGCAATGTTTAACAAAAACGATATCTTCCGCGCGCATATGTCCGACGATGCCATGCAGATTGGTATGCCCTGACGGTGTGTTCGGCAGACAAACGATTCCTTGCTCGACGAAGCCTTGCGCTTGGTTTTCTTCAATGCCAAAAAATGCGGACATGATGACCTCCATTTTTTGATAACCGGACGCACTGTCCGGAGATGGTCAGGTGGTATTTTCTAGGATAGCACCACCCGTTTAGCTCGCTAGGAAGCGCGAGCCGATACTTTCGATACTTGCAGTTATGCTACGCTTTTCTGATTAAATTAGTCAAGTACTTGTGGGGTCGGGTGCGTCATATCGGCAGGTATGACCCAGCGGTCGAATTCCTCTTCGGTAACGTACGCCAAGGCGAGGGCGGCTTGCTTCAGCGTACATTTCTCGTGGTGAGCTAGTTTGGCGATTTCAGCCGCGCGATCATAACCGATGTGGGGAACCAGTGCAGTAACCAGCATTAACGAACGCTGCGTCAGGTCAGCCAGCCTCTCAGGGTCGGCCTCGATGCCGACGATACAGTAGTGCGTAAAACTGCGCATCCCGTCCGCGAGAAGGCGGATGCTTTGCAGCATGTTATGCGCTATGAGAGGTTTATATACGTTCAATTCGAAGTTGCCGGCCGAACCGCCGAAAGTCATGGCGGTGTCGTTGCCGATAACTTGAGCGCATAGCATAGTTAATGCTTCGCACTGCGTCGGATTGATTTTACCGGGCATAATCGAGCTGCCGGGTTCGTTTTCAGGCAGACGGATTTCACCCAAACCGGCGCGCGGCCCGGAAGCCATCCACCGCAAATCGTTGGCGATTTTAATCAGGGCGACGGACAGGGTTTTTAGCGCACCGTGCGCATGGATCAAGGCATCGTGGCTTGCCAATGCGGCAAAGGGGTTGCGCGCTTTGAGGAAGGGCAGGCCTGTTCGCTCGGACAGCCGTTGCACCACGCCTTGCCCGAATTCGGGATGCGTGTTTAAGCCCGTGCCGACAGCCGTGCCGCCGATCGCGAGTTCATAGAGCGGCGTCAGCGATTTTTCGATGGCGGCTTCCGCATGTACCAACTGCGCGACATAGCCGGAGAACTCTTGTCCGAGCGTCATGGGGACGGCATCCTGCAAATGGGTGCGACCAATTTTAATCAGTCCGGAATATTCGGCGGCTTTCCCAGCCATCGCTTCTCGCAACGTATTCAGTGAAGGGAGCAAACGGAAATGTATGCCGAATGCGGCTGCAACGTGCATGGCGGTAGGGAAGACATCGTTCGAGGATTGTCCAAGGTTCGCATCGTCGTTTGGATGTACCAAACGTTTCAGGCCGCGTTCTCCGCCCATTAACTCCGAGGCTCGGTTGGCCAGCACTTCGTTCATATTCATGTTGGTCTGGGTGCCGGAACCGGTTTGCCAGATGACAAGCGGAAATTCCTCCGGATGCAAACCTGCGAGGATTTCGTCGGCAGCCGCGAGTAGGGCAGTACCTTTCTCCTTCGGCAGCAAGCCGAGTTCGAGATTGGTTGCAGCGCAGGCACGTTTGACTTCGGCCAGCGCGTGCAGTAGTTCAGGCGGCATGCGCTCGCCGGAGATTCGGAAATGTTCGAGTGCCCGTTGGGTTTGCGCACCCCAAAGGTGGGTCGAGGAAACTGTAACGGCACCGAAAGAGTCGCTTTCCATTCGAGTATCCATATGTGCCTCCGAGGGAATAACGGCGTGCAGCGCGGCCTCGTTTTATTGATTTTCTGGAAGTGGCTTAACTGATGGCGCAATGCTGCACTCAGGATCAGGGCATTATGAGAGTACGGTTGTTGTTATGCAACAATAAGTCAGGCAGTAACCGGGTCGCACTAGCGGGCAAGCCTAAGCAGAAGGGGCGTTTTAGACAGAAATTATCGGGGAGAGGGGAAGGCCGCACATGTCGGAACCGAATGTGCGGCGGTGCAACCGGTAACTTACTTGTTAACGGCGGCTTTCAATGCAGCACCCGCTTTGAAAGCAGGGGTGCGGCTGGCAGCGATTTGGATGGTTTCGCCGGTCTTGGGGTTGCGCCCTTGGCGAGCAGCGCGGGCCGAAACACCGAACGTGCCAAAACCGACCAGAGATACGTCCTCGCCTTTGGCCAGCGCTTCGGTAATGGTTTCGATCAACAGACCCAGTGTGCGGTCTGCATCGGCCTTGCTTTTGCCGGATTTGTCGGCGAGGATTTCTACGAGTTCTTTGCGATTCATGCTCGATTCCCTGAGTGGTGGTTGAAAAGAGCGAGATTGTAGCGGAAGTTGCTCAAATGCGGGACACTAAGTTTTGTGAGAATCTAATAGCATTCCCCAGTAGGTGTGGGTGGTCTGCATGATCTGGTTTCGCTGCAGGGTAAAATACGGATCGGTATATGATGGAAACGGTAGAGGAATATGCAGAAATTATCGGATTGGGATCGTGAGGCGTTGCTGTCATCCCCGCTACTGAAGCCGTTGCATGGCGTGATCGAGCGCTTAGCAAAGGACGATTTTCCGACACTGGAGCAATTGAATGTACTGCTCGCTGCGCGGAGTGCGCCGATTGAAACGGAGAGCGGCCAATTGTTGCGTTTCGTTTCGCAAAGGCATGGGATGCTCCCGCCCGAACAGCAATACGAGCCGCTTTGCTACCTTACAGGAGGCGTGCAAACGCGTGAGAAGAATTGGCACGATTTCTTCAATGCACTGATATGGATGTGTTACCCCAGTGCGAAGGCAGCGATTAATGCGCGTCATTTCAATGTATTGAAACATGGCGCGGCAGTGGGGAACACCGGCACTTCCGGGCGCGGCGGTGTCCGCGATATGTGTACTTTGTTGGACGAATCCGGTGTGCTGGTGGCTTCGGCCGAGGGCGAGCTGTCCGGCATGTTGCAGAATTTTCAGTGGAAAGAGCTATTCTGGGAGCGCCGCACCGTTTTGCCGAAAAGCATGCAATTCTTTATTTTCGGACACGGACTTTGCGAGAAAGCATTACATCCGTATTTAGGTGTGACCGGGCAGGGGCTGATTTTGCCGGTCGATGCACAGTTTTTTGGGTGGACGGAACCGGATAAATGCGCCTATCTCGACCGGCGATTGGCAGACTACATTGCGAATCCGGCGCACTGTCTTTCCACAAAAGAACTTACGCCGGTGCCGCTGCTGGGCTATCCAGGCTGGTTTACAGGCAACGAGCGAGAGGCGTTTTTCGACAATACCGACTATTTTCGCCCGGACAGACGCAATCGGCGGGAGAGTTAGGGGTGCGCTCAGGCGGATTCGCTATCGGCAGCGTAAAAGATGGTATTCATGATGCTGCCGGATTTCGCGATGTTCTTATTTTTCTGGCGAATTTTAATGAAATTCAATTGCGGCGCAACGAGGATGGTTTTCGAAGGCGCTTGGCCGGATAAAAGGCTTTCTGAATAAGCTTGATGTAAGGGTTGGTTTGACTAGAGAGGCGGGCTTAGAAGCGGGAGTTGAGGTGTCCGCGTCTATTCTTATGGGCAAATGTCCAGTTGGCATCAGGACGCAAAGGTGTATATAAGTGTTTGTCTTGCTCCTTAATGGGGTTATAAAGGGAATTGGTTCGTCACAGGTGCATTCGTATTTCCACTGGCAACCACTCTGCGAGTTGGTGGTGGGGGGGCAACAAGGCAATTTGATAATTAGTTAGGGGAAGCATGCTGTTATTTGTTACAAAATTAGTAGTCGTTCTATGGGTAGTGGTTGGATTCTGGTATATGCATGGAATGCGTAAATTATTTAATTACACTAAGAAAAGTAATCTTGAGTTGTTGGGAAGGAAGTATTTCTCGTTCGTTTGGATGCTGTCAGATGCGTATCTGATTTATTGCCTAACTATGGGCAGGTTGCCAGCATCAGAAGATGATCAACTCAATAAGCTGACATCGGCAGTGACTAGGCGGTTACGTATATCCATTGGATTGGGTATTCTTATGAATCTTTTGCCATTGCTTAATGCGTTTGCTGGAGATTTATGATCCAACCTCAATTTATCTGTTATTGATTACTGCTGAAGCGCAGCAATAGGGGCTGGCGAATATCATTCTGGCTTGGAATATGGCGGCAAAAATAGCTGCAAGAGCTGGATCAGTTGGCGGGGTGATTTTAAAGATAATCCCTATATTTGGTACTATATTTACCGTGATAGATGCCTATGAGTTTTCAAGGCGTATAGAGAATGCGAATGAGTGTCCGTTCGGTTGTGCATAGTTGAACTGCTAAGGGCTATGACCGGTCAGAAAGTGTAATGAAAATCAACTTTCAATTGCTAAATCCAGATGAGATTGCACGAGGTTCGAGCTCTTGGCTGATACATACTGATGGATATTGCTGGATCGATACCATTCAATGTCGCTTGCTTGAGGCTGTTAAAACCAATAATCGGGTGCCCGCTGGGATTGAAACAGAAAGCTCTGTTCGAGGTGTGCGTACGTATGTTGGGGAAATGTTGCTAGCGTTGGGAGATGCGGCTCCTTATGCTTTAGAGCCTGTGCCGAATGGATTACGCAGATACCTGTCGGATGAGGGTATTCAAGAGTTTCACCAGTTCTGGTCTGAATGGTTAAAGAAAGCCAATGACAGATATGATTTAGATGATCCCATTTGGGATGCTCACGATATTGCTACGGATTGGTTAATTTCACGACAGTTGAATTGGAGTGATTGTGATTTTTCGACCCATCCAAGAATCTGGATTTGGAGTGACGAGCATGAAATGCATTGGGGATGGAATTTAACTTCACCCAGTGTGGACTCCGATGTGAAGTATACGGCAACACAAGGGCAGGCTACAGAATCATGTGATGACTTCAGTAAATCAATCTTGATGTTTTGTAATTTGTTGTTTGATGAAATTGAATGTTCTGCCACAGTTTCTATGGGGGAGACACGAGCGGCAATTCTGAATTGGCTACGCAACCAATTCGTGCCACATAGAACAAATTGGTACCAAGTTCAGGTTGCCATGAATACAGTATTCGGCAAGTAACCAGACAGTACATGGTCTACCTTAAAATGAAGTCTGATCGGGGCGCGAATTGAGTTACTAGAGGGACCTTGGCGGAATGAGGTTTCTGAATCAATAGTACGTTCACGATATATTAAATCTCTGGAAAAATCGGTGCTTTACAACTGTGACAGGCGTATAAGTGTTATTCTTGCAACGTTGCAATTCGCGACGTTAGAAACTTCTGGCTGGTATTAATGAAATCTGTTTTGTTTGTTTGTAAGGGGCGCTCTGTTGTGAGAGAGGCAGCTCTGTGTGTATTTGGTGTGAAAAAGCTTTTCTTGCAGGGCGAAATTTTGGGTATAGATTTTGGTATGCGCGTTTTACAAAAACAAAAAAAGGAACGTAGAATTAATACGTTCCCTTCGTGTGTTGGTGCCCAGAAGAGGACTCGAACCTCCACAGTGTTGCCACCGCTAGGACCTGAACCTAGTGCGTCTACCAATTCCGCCATCTGGGCAATCAGATTGCTTGAGGCCGCGGAATATAATTGTTATAGGATGGTCTGTCAATGACTAAGAAGAAAAAAAATTTGCGATTACAGGATCCGTTTCTTGAGCGGGAACGCGAGAAATACGAGCATCCGTTGCCAAGTCGCGAATTTATATTGGAAATTTTGGCCGAGCAGGGTGTGCCGGTCGATGAAGATGATTTGTGTGCGTTATTGAACATTACGCACGAAGAAGTGGACTTGTTTATCCGTCGCTTGCGGGCGATGGAGCGAGACGGTCAGATTATGCGCAACCGCCGTCGGGCGATTTGCGTGGTCGATAAGCTGGATTTGATTAAAGGCAAGGTGCTGGGGCACCCGGATGGCTTCGGTTTTGTTGAGCCGGACGATGGCAGCGACGATCTGATGCTGAGCGCACGGGAAATGCATAAAGTGCTGCATGGCGATATTGTGATGGTGCGCGTGGCGGGTACCGACCGTCGCGGTCGTCGTGAAGCCAGTATCGTCGAAGTGCTGGAGCACGTGAATAACCGCCTTGTCGGTCGCCTATATGACGAACACGGTATTTTGTTCGTCGTTGCGGAGAATAGACGCATTAGCCAGGATATTTTGGTGGCGCCGGGCGAATCGGGTGGAGCGAAACCTGGCCAGGTGGTGATGCTGGAACTGATTCAACAGCCCAGCAAGCATGCGCAGCCTATTGGGCGCATTGTCGAAGTGCTCGGCAACTATGCCGATCCGGGCATGGAAATCGAGATTGCTTTGCGTAAGCACGACTTGCCGCATGAGTTTCCGCGCGATGCCAAGCATCAGGCCGAGAAATTTGCGCCCGAAGTCCAGCCCGACGATTGGGCGGGGCGTGAGGATGTGCGCCATTTACCGTTAGTGACTATCGATGGTGAGACGGCCCGCGATTTCGACGATGCGGTGTACTGCGAGCCGCAAGGCAAGGGTTTCCGGTTGGTCGTGGCCATTGCCGATGTGAGTCATTATGTAAAGCCGAACGATCCGCTGGATGTCGAAGCGATTAATCGCGGCAATTCGGTGTATTTCCCGCGCCGGGTGATTCCTATGCTGCCGGAAGAGTTGTCTAATGGTTTGTGTTCACTGAACCCGAAGGTGAATCGTCTTTGCATGGTCTGCGACATGGTTATCAGTGCGACCGGGCAAATCAAGAAATACCGTTTTTATCCCTCGGTGATGTTCTCGCACGCACGTCTGACGTATACGCAGGTGGCTGCAATGCTGGCCGACCCGGCCGGGACGGAGGCGCAGCAATTCACTTCGGTGTTGCCGCATATCCAGAATTTGTACGGATTGTTCCATGTGTTGCTGCGTGCGCGCGAAAAACGCGGCGCGATCGATTTCGAAACGGTCGAAACTCAAATGATCTTCAACGATCAGGGCAAAATCGAGCGCATCGAGCCGTTGGTGCGCAACGATGCGCATCGTTTGATCGAAGAGTGCATGCTGGCGGCGAACGTCTGTGCGGCGGATTATCTGCATGAAAACGGTCACCCGGTGTTGTACCGTATTCACGAAGGGCCGACGCCTGAGAAGCTGGATGCGGTGCGCGAATTTTTGAAAGAATTCGGTCTCCAACTGGGCGGCGGCGACGAACCGCAGGCAGCGGATTATTCTAAGCTGTTGAAACGCATCCGGGAACGACCCGATGCCGGACTGCTGCAAACGGTGATGCTGCGCTCGTTGCGTCAGGCAATGTATAGCCCGGACAATACCGGCCATTTCGGGTTGGGGTACGAGGCGTACGCGCATTTCACTTCGCCGATCAGACGTTATCCCGATTTGTTGGTTCACCGCGCAATTAAGGCCGTGCTGCAAAAGAAGCAGTATCAGCCCGCGCGCAAGTGGGACGAACTCGGCTTACACTGCTCGCAGACTGAGCGTCGTGCCGACGAGGCCACCCGCGATGTTGAGGCATGGCTGAAATGTTTCTATATTCGCGACCATCTCGGTAGTGTGTTCGATGGAACCGTGTCTTCGGTGACGGGCTTCGGTTTATTCGTCGCACTGGACGATTTGTATATTGAGGGGCTGGTACATGTTTCCGAGTTGGGTGCAGATTACTTCCATTTCGATGCGGCTAAACACCAGATGCTGGGAGAACGCACCGGCAAGCGTTACCGTTTAGGTGATCGCGTGCGGGTCAAGGTTGTGCGGGTGGACATGGAAAGCACCAAGATTGATTTTGTGTTGGTCGATGAAAAGACCGCGCTGACCCCTAAAAAGAAAGGCAAGAAGTAACATGGCTGAAATGAGACTGATTCACGGCTTTCATGCCGTGAACGCGCGCATCCGACAGAACGCCGAGAGTATTCTGGAGGTTTATGTCGATGGTCAGCGGCGCGATCCGCGTATGCGCGACCTGTTAAAATCTGCCGAAGCGCAGGGCGTACGGGTGATTCCGGTGGACGGAAAGCGTTTGGATGGGATGGCCGGCAGTGCGCGCCACCAAGGGGTGGTTGCGCGTGTGAATGCCGCGCAGCGCGTGCAGCATCTGGACGATGTACTGGATACACTGACTGAGCCGGCTTTGTTGCTGGTGCTGGATGGGGTACAGGATCCGCACAATTTGGGCGCCTGCCTGCGTAGCGCCGATGCCTTCGGTGTACATGCGGTGATTGCGCCTAAAGATCGTGCTGTGGGGATTAATGCGACGGTGGAAAAAGTGGCCTGCGGTGCGGCGGAAACCGTGCCGTATGTGACGGTAACCAATCTGGCGCGTACTCTGCGCGAATTGCAGGAGCGGGGCATTTGGGTAATCGGGGCGGACGGCGAAGCAGAGGGCGATTTGCACGGTTTTCGCCACGCTGGCCCATTGGCGATTGTACTGGGCGCAGAAGGCGAAGGCTTGCGTCGCCTGACCCGCGAGACTTGCGATGAATTGGTTCGTATCCCGATGATGGGCAGCGTGGAAAGCTTGAATGTTTCGGTGAGCACCGGGGTATTCTTGTATGAGGCGCGTCGTCAGCGCGCGGCGCAGCCTGCCTGAGGGTTTGTAATCGTTGAACTGAACAGATGAAAAGAATCGAACAAGCTTTGCAACGTTGTTTGCTGCCGGATGTCGATCCGGTTGCGGCTATGACCGATGTGGTGCGCGCCATTCGTCCGGCGCATGCCGAAGATATCGAACGGGTAGAGCACCGCATGGCCGATTTGTGCGTCTTGCTGGAAGGCAATGTGCCGTACCGTCAGGGGCTGCGGAAAGTTCTGATGGGCGTGCTGGAAGGCGGTCGGCAAGTTAGCCTGTATGCCGAAGCGGGAATTTTGCCGAACAGCGGTTTCTTTTCCGAACTGTTCCGCCGTATTTCTCACCGGGTGTTGCCGATGGTGCGCGATCCGGCCTATCTGAAAGGAATGATCGACATCATCTTTTCCCGGCCGGACGATTTCGAGTGGTTGGGCAATATTTCCCGTGAAACTTGGGAGCGTTTGCATGCTTCTCTGCATTTGCATCATGTCGAGGGGCACGATGCGCTGATACACACGCGCAACGAGATGCTGGAAGCGCTGAACGCACTGTCGTATCGGATTGCCGCCATTGGTCTTGACCCCGAGTTGTCGCGCAACGAAGCCAGTCTGGAGAAATTCGAATCGCCATTTCTCAGCCTGAATGTTGAAATGCAGACATTTTTGACCGAATATCGGAATTGGCTGCGCGATTCGGATGTGCCGATTTACGACGAGAAGCAATTGCTGGTGCTGATCGGTCAATGCCATGATTTAACACACAGAATTCAGAAAACGGCACTGCAAAACGGTACCAGTATTACTCTGACCTTTAAGATACGCCGCCTGACGCAGAATCTCGACCGGATGGAGAAAATACTCGCCTTGCTGGTGGCATGGCGTTCGCCGGAGGAAGAGGAAAATTTGTTTTTGCGCGCGGTCGAGCTGACTTGCGAGTTGGTGCGCGAGGAAAACCGCAAGAACAATTTATACGACCACCTGCGTCAGAATCTGGATTTATTGTCCGTCCGGGTAACCGAGAATGCAAGCCAGCGCGGCGAACATTACATTACTTCCACCCGCTCTGAGTATTTCGATATGCTGCGTTCGGCGATGGGCGGCGGTTTGGTAATCGGCTTTATGGCGCTGTGCAAGGTGTTTTACGCCAAACTGCACCTTGCTCCGCTGAACGAAGCGATCGTTTTTTCTCTGAATTATTCGCTTGGCTTTATGCTGATCCACATTCTGGGTTTTACGGTGGCGACCAAACAGCCAGCCATGACGGCGGCCGCTATTGCCGCCAGTATCGGCGAGGCTACTGGGAAAACACGCGATCTGGAAAGTTTGATAACGCTCATTGCTCGGACGGTGCGCAGTCAGATGGTGGCGATTCTTGGCAATGTCGGCGTGGTCATTCCGGTGTCCGTTCTGATCGGCAGTGCCATTCACCTCGCTACTGGGCAGCACTTTGTTACCCCTGAAAAGGCGGGTGCTTTGCTGGAAAGCATCAACCCGCTCGGGCTCACGCTGTTTTATGCAGCGATTGCCGGAGTTTGTCTGTTTCTGTCGGGCTTGATTGCCGGTTATTACGATAATCTGGCAACCTATAATCAGATCCCGGAACGCTTGCAGCAGGCGCGCTGGATGAAACGCTTGTTCGGTAAACGCGGTGCAATTCGGGTGGCTGAATATGTTCGGCACAATCTGGGGGCGCTGGCCGGTAATTTTTATTTCGGATTGCTGCTCGGCGGCATGGCGGCCATCGGAGTATTGTTCGGTCTGCCTTTCGATATTCGGCACATTACCTTTTCCGGTGCCTATCTCGGATTTTCTGTGACAGCACTGGATTTCGGCGTCGAGTGGTCGTTAGTGCTGGTTTCGCTGCTCGGTGTGCTGCTGATCGGTATGGTGAACTTGCTGGTCAGCTTTACGCTGGCTTTGACGGTGGCGCTCAAGGCGCGGCAGGTTACGTTCGAGCAGGGCAGGCAGTTGCTTTCCGGTTTGTTACGACGTTTCTTGCGTATGCCGGGCGAATTCTTGCTGCCGCCGAAGAAAAGCTCGGAGGGCGAGAGCGTTTAACGCGCCGCTTCGCCGTTTAGAATCAGCTCAGCGCTGCGTATCCCGCTGCGGACAGCGCCTTCCAGCGTGGCCGGGTAGTCTCCGGCGGTATAGTCTCCGGCGAGCAGCAAGCCCGGTAGCGGGGTCAGATTGTCCGGTCGCTGCATGTCGGGTACGCAGGCGAAGGTGGCCCGTTTTTCGGCAATGACCTGATGCCACAGGGGCAGTTCGGCGATGCCGAATTGTTCGCGTAGTTCCTGAATAATGCGCTCCGCCAGCCGTGGGTGCGTCAGATTCTGGTGAACGCCTTCGGCACTGATGACTACGGCGATCAGCCCGTCTTGTCCGGCGATGCGTCCTTTGTCGAACAGCCATTGTCCCAGGCAGCCATCCAGGCCGAGCATGGGATGCGGCAAGCGCACAGTGGGGCGATATTGCAGATAAACCGTGTAGATCGGCTGATAAGTTATTCGATCGATCTGTCCGGCGGTGCCGATCAGGGCGGGAATTTTCCTCAGTAAACGGGATGCATTGGCTGCGGATGCCGCACAGATTACGTGGCTGAAATGATGTACACCTTGCGCGGTCGACAGTTCGAAGCTGTTGTCATGTGCGTCAATGCGTTCAATGCTGCAAGAGGCCTCTACCGCCCCCCCGCGTTCGCGGACGAATTCCGCAGCGCGCTGGGGAAACAGTGCGGTGAAATCGAGCGTCGGCAAGAGCATGTCACTGTCGCTGCGGCTGCCGTTCAATGCATCGCGCAGGACGTTCAGCAGTACTTGCGCGGAGGCGTACTCTAGCGGTGTATTGAGTGCCGAAATACAAATCGGCTCCCATAACAGGCGGGTCAGCGCCTCATCTTGTCCATAGTGCGCCAGCAAGTCGGCGGCAGTGCAGTCTTCGGCTAATTCGAAGCGATGCCAGCGCATGCGGTTCATAAATCGGACGGCATTTAGCCGCTGTTTCAGACTAATGCCTTGGGCACGGAACAACCCGGCCAGCAGGTGGAGCGGGGCAGGCAGGCGAGGCGCTTTTAATTCGAAACGATTGTGCAGCGTAAGCTGGAGTGGCAGGCGCAGGAAATCGCTTTCTGGGGCGCCGCCGACTTGACCGATCAGCCGCAAGGTTTCGCGGTAGCAACCGAGCAGGATATGCTGTCCGTTATCTAGCTGCGTACCTTGACTGACGACGCCGCGCGCTCTGCCGCCTAATTGTTTTGCACTCTCGAAAACTGTGACCGGAATGCGTCGCTCGGCCAGCGTAACCGCCGCTGCCATGCCGGCATAGCCGCCTCCGACGATTGCAACGTGCATCAGGCGAAAACCCAAGTCTTCCAGGCTAGCCACAGCTTGCGCAGCGGGGACAGCGATATGCGTTCGCGCAGGACGAAGCAGCCGCTGCCTTGCACTTCTTGCAAGGTGGCGCGGTAGATGGCAGCCATCGAGAGGCCGGTGCGCTGAGCTTTCCGGTCGGCTTCCGGCAGTTGCGACATTGCCTGATCGTAATAACGCAATGCACGTTCGACTTGAAAGGCCATCAGTTGATGCATGGCTTCGCTGTCGTGGCCTTGCAGAATGTCTTGCGGCGAAACGCCGAATTGCGCCAGTTCATCCAGCGGCAGGTAGATTCGGCCGCGCCTCGCATCCTCGCCGACATCGCGGATGATGTTGGTGAGCTGGAAGGCGATTCCCAGATCATGGGCGTATTTGAGGGTTTTACGGTCGGTATAGCCGAAAATTTCCGCAGCCAGCAGCCCCACTACCGAAGCCACACGGTAGCAATAGAGTTGCAGAGATTTGAAATCTGGATAACGGGTATGGTCGAGGTCCATTTCCATGCCGTCGATGATTTCTTGCAACAACTCTTGCGGCAGGTTGAAATCTTTTACGATCTGCACCAAGGCCAGCGAAACCGGATGTTGCGGTTTGCCGCCGTAAACGGCTGCGATTTCCATCCGCCACCAGTTAAGGGTCGTCCGGGCGACGTGGGGGTCGGAACACTCGTCCACGACATCATCGACCTCGCGGCAGAATGCATACAGCGCGGTAATCGCGCGGCGGCGTTCCGGCGGTAAGAACAAAAAGCTGTAATAGAAACTTGAGCCGCTTTTGGCAGCTTTTTCCTGACAATATTCTTCTGGTGTCATGTTAAAAACGAAACGGTGCACTCTTGGCGAGCATGATACCCCAGTCCAGTGGGCGTAAAACAGGGCGGCGACGGAATACATCGTAGCCGACGGATTCCAGCTTGTCGAGGATGCGCAGGCCGCCCGCGATAATCAGGCGCATTTCCAGTCCGATACGTCCGCGCAGGATACTGCCGAGCGGCGCGCCGTCTTGCATCATTTGACGGGCGCGTGCGCATTCGAAGGCCATCAGGTCGCGCCATGCTTGATCGGCGTGCCCGTCGGCGATCTGCATTTCGTTGACGCCGAACTGCGCTAAATCCGCTTGCGGCAGATAGACGCGGTCGATTGCGTAATCCTTGGCAACGTCCTGCCAGAAATTGATGAGCTGCAAACTGCTGCAAATAGCATTGGAGTAGGCAAGATTTTGCGGTGTGGCCTCTTCGTATAAATGCAGCAGCAAGGTGCCGACCGGATTGGCCGAACGGCGACAATATTCCATGACCTCATCGAAGTCGGCGTAGCGTTTCTTGACGACATCCTGCGAGAAGGCATCCAGCAAATCGTAAAACGGCTGCATAGGCAGCGCGTGGCGCGCAATGACCTCGGCTAAGTCTGCGAACAGCGGTGTTTCCGGGGCTTCGCCCTGTGCAATGCGATCCAACTGGCTGCGAAAAGCTTGCAGGCCGGCCAGACGCGTTGCGTTGTCGGCCTCGCCTTCGTCTGCAATGTCGTCCGCTTGTCGCGAGAAGTGGTAAATCACCTCGACCGGATGGCGGAGGCGTTTCGGCAGCAAGACCGACGCAACCGGAAAGTTTTCGTAATGCTCGACAGACATCAGACTAGATCGTCGCGGTGCAGCAGGAAAACGTATTCGTCGCCGGCGGAAATATCCAGCCATGTGAACGGCAGGTCAGGGAAGGCAGCCTCAAGGTCGTCGCGGTTATGCCCGATTTCGACTACGAGTATTCCTCCGGGGTTTAGATGGTCGGCGGCCTGAGAGAGAATGACGCGGGTGGCATCCAGACCGTCTTCGCCGCTACCCAGCGCTAGCGCCGGCTCATGCAGGTACTCCGCGGGCAGCGCTGCTACTGACTCGGCATTGACGTAGGGCGGGTTGCTGATGATGAGATCGTATTTCTTGCCGCCGAGGTGTTGGTACAGATCGGACTCGATCAGATGCACGCGGTCCTCTAGTCCGTGTTCCTGCACATTATGCCGGGCAACGGCCAGGGCTTCCGAGGAAATATCTACTGCGTCGACGTCGGCGTGCGGGAAATAATGTGCCGCCAGAATGGCGAGGCAGCCGCTGCCAGTGCAGAGATCGAGAACGCGCATCGGTTCGTGCGGATCGGCAATCCACGGATCGAGGTGATCGTGCAGCAGCTCGGCAATAAAAGAGCGCGGGACGATTACGCGTTCGTCGACATAAAAACGGAAATCGCCCAGCCATGCTTCATGCGTCAGATAGGCGGCGGGAATGCGCTGCTCGACGCGCTGACGCAACAGGCCGAGCAAGTGGCGTTTTTCCCCTGAAGTGAGGCGCGCATCCAGGAACGGCTCCAGTGTATCCAGCGGCAGGTTGAGTGCGCTAAGCAGTAAATAAGCCGCCTCATCGTAGGCATTGGCCGAGCCGTGACCGAAGCTGAGGCCAGCCTCGTTGAAGGCGCTTACCGCGAAACGCAGCCAATCGCGCAACGTAAGCAGTTCATCGGTATTGGAGAAGTCATGCAGAGTCGTCATCAGGCTTTTACCAGCAAGTTAATCAGCGTCAGGCGGTATATTTCCGACAAGGCTTCCAGATCGGCGACCGCGACGCATTCGTTGATTTTATGGATGGTGGCGTTCAACGGCCCCAACTCGATCACTTGCGGGCAAATATCGGCGATGAAACGCCCGTCCGAGGTGCCGCCACTGGTGGAAAGCTCGGTTTCCATGCCGGTGACGTCTTGGATGGCGGAAGCGACGGCATCCACTAAGCTACCGCGCGGGGTCAGATAGGGTTTGCCGGACATTTCCCATTCCAGATCGTATTCCAGTCCGTTGCGGTCGAGAATCTCGTGTACGCGCGCTTTCAGACTTTCAGTTGTGCTGGCAGTCGAATGACGGAAATTGAATAGGATTTCAACTGTGCCGGGAACGACATTAGTTGCACCGGTGCCGCCGTGAATATTGGAGATTTGCCAAGAGGTTGGCGGGAAATATTCATTGCCTTCGTCCCAAACGGTAGCCGCCAGCTCGCCGATTGCCGGAGCTGCCATGTGGATGGGGTTTCTGACCAGATGCGGGTAGGCAATGTGTCCTTGCACCCCTTTGACCGTGAGTTTGCCGGACAAAGAGCCGCGCCGACCATTTTTAATCGTATCGCCGGTTTTGGCGACCGAGGTCGGTTCACCGACGATACAGTAATCGATCAGTTCGTTGCGTTCTTGCAAAACTTCTACCACGCGGACGGTGCCGTCAACTGCGATACCTTCTTCATCGGAGGTCAGCAGCAAAGCAATCGATCCTTTATGATCGGGATACTCGGCAACGAATTTCTCAATCGCCGTCACAAAAGCCGCCAGCGAGCCTTTCATGTCGGAAGCGCCGCGCCCGTAGAGCATGCCGTCCCGCACAGTCGGGGTAAATGGATCGCTGTCCCACTTGTTAACCGGGCCGCTCGGCACCACATCGGTGTGGCCGGCAAAGCAAATCAGCGGGGCGGTATGCCCACGGCGTGCCCACAGGTTATCTACTTCGCTGTGACGCATTTTTTCCAGATCGAATTGAAGCGGTGCGAGGCGCGCCCCAATAATGTCGATGCAGCCGTCGTCAATGGGCGTGAGCGACTTGCGGGCAATCAGTTGTTTGGCGAGTTCGAGCGTATCTGTCATGATGCAATTACCGGTTGAAAATCTTTTCGTAGGCGGCTTCGTTGAAACCGATGTGTAGCAGCTTGCCGTCCTGCACCAGCAGCGGTCGTTTGATAACGCTGGTTTTTTCCAGCATTAAATCGAGTGCGCTGGCGCTATCTTTAATGGTTTGTTTACGCTCGTCCGGGAGGCCGCGCCAAGTCAGTCCGCTGCGATTGACGAGGTTTTCCCACTGCTCTTGCGCGAGCCATTCCAGGCCAAGTGCGGCGCTAAATCCATGTTTTTTGAAGTCGTGGAAGTCATAAGCGATGCCGTGCTGTTCCAGCCAGACGCGCGCTTTTTTTACAGTGTTGCAATTCGGGATGCCATACAGTTTCATAGTGCGAGATTAAATATTCAGTTTGATACCGTTGAATTCCGTCGGGACGGGCGTTTCCGGTGCCGGCGGCGGCGTATTCGGATCGAACGCCTTCATTTTGGTGGTTTGCGAGAAGTCGATCAAGGCTGCAAGGTTGCTGGCCGAGTCGGCATTGCGCAGGGCTTCTTCGCGGGTGATGCGTCCTTTCTTAAATAGCTTGTGGAGCGATTGTTCAAAGGTTTGCGAACCCACAGAAACGCTTTGCTCCATCGAGCTGCGGATTTTTTCGATCTCGTCGTTTTTGATCTGGTCGGCGATCAGTGCAGTATTCAGCAGCACTTCCACAGCCGGGATCAGTTTGCCTTCCATATCGTGCAGCAGCCGCTGCGAGATTATAGCGCGCAAACACATCGAGAGGTCGGAGAGTACGGCTTGCCGTTCATCGTAAGGAAAGAAGCTGATAATGCGGTTCAACGCATGGTAGCTGTTGTTGGCGTGCAGCGTGGACAAGCATAGATGCCCTGTCTGTGCGAAGATCAGCGCTTGTTTTAAGGTTTGCCGGTCGCGGATTTCGCCGATCATTAGCACATCGGGCGCTTCCCGCATGGCACTCGATAATGCGTTTTCGTAAGATAACGTATCGAGTCCGATTGTACGCTGATTCACGATCGAGCGTTCGTGGTTGAAAATGTATTCGATCGGGTCTTCGACGGTAAGAATATGACCGGGCTGCGTCTGGTTGCGATATTGAATCATCGAGGCCAGCGTGGTCGACTTGCCGGAGCCGGTTGCGCCGACCACCAACACCAATCCACGCTTTTCCATGATGAGCTGCTTCAGGATGGAGGGCAGGTTAAGCTCTTCCACCGACAGAATTTTGCCGCGCACGTAGCGGATGGTAATCGCGATATCGCCGCGCTGACGGAAGATGTTGACGCGGAAGTTGCCGATATTCGGATCGCGGTAGGAGAAATTCATCTCCAGCGTTTGCGTGAAGGCGGTCAGCTGTTCCGGCGACATCAGCTCGTAAGCAATGCGCTTGATGTGCTCTGCATCGAGAATCTGCTCGTCAACCGGGCGGCATACGCCGTCGATCTTGATGTTAACCGGCGCACCAGTCGAGAAAAACAGGTCGGAAGCGAGGTGGTCGGCAGCGTATTGCAGCAAAGGCGTAATCAACATGCGCATTTCCTCCGCTCGAAACCCCGCCGCAGAGCGCGGCGGGGAGGTTTTGCATTAAATGCCGCGCAGCAATTCGTTGATGCCGACCTTCGAGAGGGTCTTGGCATCCACTTTTTTAACGATTACGGCACAGTAAAGGCTGTAGCTGCCGTCTTTAGAGGGCAGGTTGCCGCTGACCACCACGGAGCCGGCCGGTACGCGACCGTAATGCACTTCACCGGTTTCGCGGTCGTAAATCTTGGTGCTTTGGCCGATATAAACGCCCATCGAAATCACCGAGCCTTCTTCCACAATCACTCCTTCCACGATTTCGGAGCGTGCGCCGATGAAGCAATTGTCTTCGATGATGGTGGGGTTGGCCTGTACAGGCTCCAGTACGCCGCCGATGCCGACGCCGCCGGACAAATGCACGTTCTTACCGATTTGCGCACAAGAACCTACAGTCGCCCATGTGTCGACCATGGTGCCTTCGTCGACGTAGCCGCCGATGTTCACGTAGGAAGGCATCAGTACCACGTTCTTCGCGATGTAAGCACCGCGGCGGGCCGCCGCAGGAGGCACGACACGGAAGCCGCCTTCGCGGAAATCTTTAGAGTTGTAGTCGGCGAACTTGGAGGGCACCTTGTCGTAATAGTTGGTGAAACCGCCCTTGATGAAGAAATTGTCTTCAATACGGAAAGACAGTAACACGGCTTTTTTTACCCACTGGTGGGTGACCCATTCGCCGCCGATTTTTTCTGCAACGCGCAGTTTGCCGTTGTCGAGCATTTCAATGACGGCGTTGATGGCTTCTTTCAGCTTGGCATCGACAGTGCGCGGGGTAATTTCCGCACGGCGTTCGAAGGCAGACTCGATCAGTTGTTGAAGTTCTTGCATGACAGTTCCTGAGTTAATGGTTAAAGTTTTCGGGTAAATTCGGCAATGCGTTGCGCGGCTTCGACGGTTTCTTCCACTCCGGCGACCAACGCTATGCGGATAAAGTCCGCGCCCGGGTTGACTCCGCGCGCTTCGCGCGCCAGGTAGCTGCCGGGCAATACGGTGACATTATAGTCGCGAAGCAGTTGTTGCGCGAAGACGGTATCGCTAATCGGGGTGCGTAGCCACAGATAGAAGCCGGCATCCGGCATGGCGACCGGCAGCACCGGCTTGAGAATTTCGGTGACGCGGGCGAATTTTTCCGCATATAAGCGCCGGTTTTCCGCGACATGATCTTCGTTTTGCCAAGCAGCGATCGTCGCAGCCTGAATGGCCGGATTCATGGCGCAACCGTGGTAGGTGCGGTACAGCGCGAATTTCGCCAGTACTGCGGCGTCGCCTGCGACGAAGCCGGAACGCATACCCGGCACATTCGAGCGCTTGGAGAGGCTGGAAAATACCACCAGATTCTTATAATCGCTGCGTCCCAGCTGTTGCGCGGCTTGCAGTGCGCCGAGCGGGGGCGTGTCGAAGTAGATTTCCGAATAGCATTCGTCGGATGCGATGACGAAGCCATAACGGTCGGCCATTTCGAATAGGGTTTTCCAAACGGCGAGCGGCATTACACTGCCGGTCGGATTGCCCGGCGAGCAGACGTAAATCAGTTGGGTGCGCGCCCAGACGCTTTCCGGCAGTTGATCGAAATTCAGCGCGTAGCCGTCTTCCGGTAAAGTGTTCAGAAACTCCGGTGTGGCGCCGCCCAGCAACGCAGCACCTTCATAAATCTGGTAGAACGGGTTCGGACAGACCACCACAGGGTCAGGGCGGCTGCGGTCCAGCACGGCTTGTGCGAATGAAAATAAGGCTTCGCGGCTGCCGTTTACCGGCAGAACCTGCGTTTTAAAGTCCGGGGCGGGGATGTCGTATCGCTGTGCCAGCCAGTTTGCGATTGCACTGCGCAGCGCATCGCTGCCAGCGGTTGTGGGATAATTCGCCAGTCCGTCAAGGTGAGCGGTCAAGGCCTCGCGGATAAACGCGGGCGTAGCGTGTTTGGGCTCGCCGATAGATAAACTGATCGCCTTGTATGCAGGGTTCGGGGTAATGTCGCGAAACAATCCGGCCAGTTTTTGGAACGGATAAGGTTGCAGACGGTTTAAATCCGGATTCATGCTGTAAATTTCTGGCTCGAAAAGAGCGTAATTATAAAGGCTGCACGGTTGTCGTCCAAACAGAACATTTTGCCGGTACTCGGGGTGTTGAGCGGCGCGCTTGTCTGGGGGCTGATTTGGTATCCCTATCGCGTGCTACAGGATATGGGGGTGTCCGGTTCTTTGTCTACCATGCTGAGCTATTTGCTGGCTTTGGGGGTAGGCATACTTGCCGCGCCGCACGCTTTGCGCGGCTACCTGCGTGCCGGTTGGGCAGCTTGGGGGTTGTTGCTGACCGCTGGTTGGACCAACTTCGGATATGTACTCGCCATGCTGGAAGGCGAGGTTATGCGCGTGCTGTTATTGTTCTATCTATCGCCCTTGTGGACGGTCTTGTTTTCTTACTGGTTGCTCGGCGAGCGCTTGAATCGCTATGGTTATGCCGTTATCGGATTGTCGCTCGGCGGGGCGGCGGTCATGCTCTGGCAGCCGGACAGCGGCTTGCCTCTGCCGCAAAATCGTGCCGAATGGCTCGGTCTAAGCGCAGGCATGGCCTTTGCCTTGTCGAATGTCATTTCACGCCGGGCGGAGCATTTGCGCGTCGAATGGAAATCGCTCAGCGTTTGGCTGGGAACGGCGCTATTGACCTTGCCCTTGCTGGGCGGAACGGCTGCGGTTGGGCAAATACAGGCGATTAGCGCCTACGGTTGGTTATTGTTGGTGCTGATTGGCGTGGCTTTGTGCGGCATCACCTTTTCCGTGCAGTACGGAGTCAGTCATATGCCTGCCAATCGTGCCATTGTGCTGTTCATGACGGAGCTGGTGTTTGCCGCAGCGTCGTCCTATCTGTTGGTGGGCGAGGTAATGGGGCCGGGCGAATACGCGGGCGCGCTATTATTGGTGTCGGCCAGTTTGTTGTCCGGCAAGCTATACGAATCGCATTGAAAGGATCAAAGCATGAGTGATTCCGTGGTATTGGGTACGCCGCTGTCGCCTTCCGCAACGCGGGTGATGTTGCTGGGAAGCGGAGAGCTGGGTAAAGAGGTTTTAATCGCTTTGCAGCGGCTGGGGGTAGAAACCATTGCCGTGGATCGCTACCCGAATGCGCCGGGTCATCAAGTCGCGCATCGTGCCCATGTAATCAATATGGCAGACGGTCAGGCACTGCGCGCTTTGATCGAGCAGGAAAAACCGCATCTGGTGGTGCCGGAAATCGAGGCGATTGCTACCGATATGCTGGTGGAAATCGAGCAGGCCGGGCTGGCGCGGGTTATTCCGACTGCGCGCGCGGCACAACTGACCATGAACCGAGAGGGGATACGCCGATTAGCGGCGGAAACCTTGGGTTTGCCAACTTCGCCGTACGCTTTTGCCAGCAGTCTGGAAGAACTGCGCGCGGTCATCGAGAAGGGGATCGGTTATCCCTGCATCGTGAAGCCTGTCATGTCTTCTTCCGGTAAGGGGCAGTCCAAGGTGGATACACCTGAACAAGTCGAAGCAGCATGGGAATATGCTGCCAGCGGTAGCCGGGTGAATCAAGGACGGGTGATAGTGGAAGGGTTTGTTCGCTTTGATTATGAAATTACCCAGTTGACGGTACGCGCGGTAGGGGCGGATGGGGCAATCGAAACGCATTTCTGCGACCCGATCGGGCATGTGCAAGTACACGGTGATTATGTGGAAAGCTGGCAACCGCAAGCGATGTCGCCGCTGGCTTTGCAGCGGGCGCGAGAAATCGCGAAGAAAGTCACCGACGATTTGGGCGGGTTGGGCATTTTCGGTGTGGAATTGTTTGTGAAAGGCGATGAGGTTTGGTTTAGCGAAGTCAGTCCGCGTCCGCACGATACCGGGATGGTAACGATGTGCAGCCAGACGCTGAATGAGTTCGAGTTGCATGCGCGAGCGATCCTCGGTTTGCCGGTTAATACGGCGCTGCGTGCGCCCGGCGCGAGCGCGGTGATTTACGGCCAAATGGAGGAGCAAGGCATAGCCTTTGCAGGAGTGGACGAAGCGTTGCGCGTGCCGCAAAGCGATATCCGTCTGTTTGGTAAGCCGGAAGCGTTTGAGCGTCGCCGCATGGGGGTGGCCTTGGCGACCGGCGCGGATACCGATGAGGCGCGTACCCGCGCAAAATCGGCAGCGAGCAAGGTAAAGCCCGTAAAAGTATGAAAGTCGTCGGGTTGTTGCATGCCACGGTGCTGGTGAGTGATTTGGCGCGCGCTCGGGCATTTTATGAAGGGCTACTCGGTTTGCGGCCCGACCCGGCACGGCCAGAGATGGGCTTTCCCGGTGTGTGGTACGAGGTCGGGGCGCAGCAGCAAATCCACTTAATGGTCTTGCCGAATCCGGAGCAGGGTTTGCAGCGTCCCGAGCACGGCGGACGTGATCGGCATATCGCGTTGGGTGTGCAGGATTGGGCGGCGTTGGAGTCGGGCTTGCAAGCAGCCGGGATTGCTTATACTCGGAGCCGCTCCGGGCGTGCTGCCCTGTTTTGCCGTGATCCGGACGATAATGCGCTGGAATTTATCGAGGTAACGGATGACTGAATGTCCATGCGGGAGCGGCAAGGCCTATGCGCAGTGCTGCCAGCGTTACCATAACGGCGAAGCTGCGCCGAGCGCGGAGGTATTGATGCGCTCGCGATATACCGCATTTGTGTTGGAACTGGAACCGTATTTGCTGGCTACATGGCATGCCGATACTCGCCCGGATAAATTGGATATGCAGGCACCACCCAAGCCTAGGTGGCTGGGTTTACAGGTCAAACGGCATGTGCAGGACGGCGAGCATGGCACTGTGGAATTTGTAGCGCGCTACCGTATCGGTGGGCATGCGCATCGGTTGCACGAAATCAGCCGTTTTGTCTGCGAAGACGGACATTGGTACTACGTGGACGGTAGCTTCGTCGAGTAGGGCGATGACGGCGGGTCTAGCCCGCACGGTTGCGCATGTGGTCGGCGACTTTCAGAAACGCGGCGGATAGTTCTTGCCGCAAGCCCGCATCTTCTACGATCTCGTTGAGTGCTTGGTTCATGCATTGCATCCACTGATCGCGTTCGCTGTCGCCGATAGAGAAAGGCAAATGACGCCGCCGCAGCATGGGATGGCCGCGTTCCTGAATGTAGAGTTGCGGGCCGCCCATCCAGCCGGTTAGAAATTTGAACAGCACTTCTTCGATTTCGTCCAAATTTTCTTCGTGCATACGGCGTATGCCTTGCGCTTCGGGCAGGGTATCCATCAATTGGTAGAAGCGTTTCACCAGTGCGCGAATTTTTTCTTCGCCGCCGATGCGCTGATAGTGGCTCAGCGGAGGGGTGTCGGTTTGCATGCTGTTTCCTGAGTTCAGTTAAAGGCCGCCGCGTTGAGCGAGCAAGGCACTGCCGAAGGCCGCTTCGGTGTATTCTGGAAGGTGTATCGGTACGCCGAGCATCTCAGTGCGTATTGTGCGCCAAACGGGGTTGTTTGCGCCACCGCCGCAGGTATAAACCTCCCGTAATGGCGTAGCGCCAAGTTCGGCAAGCTTGGTATAACCGGCGACTTCGATTCGGCTCAGGCCTTCCAGCAGGCCGTGAAGAAAGCGTACGTCGTCGTCCGGTTTCGGCGACAAGCGGGGCGGGTAGGCGGGGTCGCAAACCGGGAAGCGCTCGCCTGGCTCGGTGAGCGGGTAATAGTCCAATCCGCTCGGCTGGTGTGGGTCGATTTGTGCGCTGAGTGTGGACAGTTGTTCATCGCTGAAATAATGGCGCAATATTTTACCGCCTGCATTCGATGCCCCGCCTGCGAGCCAGAGCTTGCCGTAGCGGTGGCTATAGATGCCGGAGGCAGTTTGTTCGACTGGACGTTCTGAGAGCAGCTTAAGCACGATGGTGCTGCCCAGTGAGGTCACGGCCTGCCCGGGCGTGCGGACGCCCGCAGCAATAAATGCCGCGATACTGTCGGTGGTGCCGGCATGGACACGGCAGGCCGGATTGAAGCCGAAATGTTCAGCAATGCCCGATTTCAGCGAACCGATTTCATTGCCGGGCACACGGACTTGCGGTAGCAGGTGGCTATTCGGCAGTGCCATTACCCAATCGGGCCAGCGCAGATTAACGACGTCGTAGCCTGTCTTCAACGCATTGTGATAATCGCAGATGCCGCCTTGTCCGGTCAGTAAAGCAGCCAGCCAGTCGGCCTGATGCAGGAAATAGGCTGCACCCTCATGGTTAAAATGCCGGGTTAACCACAAAAATTTGGCGAGGCCTGAAGTCGGACTGCAAGCAAGGTGTCCCGCAGGTGCCTGCATCGATAACTCATTTGCTTCTGCGATCGCGCGCTGATCGGAGTAGAGCAGGCAGGGTGAAACAGGCTTCAGTTCATCATCGCATAGCAAGACGCTGCCGGAGGTGCCATCGATGGCGATGCCATGCAATTGCGCGGCATAGCCCGGCGGCACTTCGTGCAAGAGGTGGAGCAGCGCCTCGCGCCAAGCCAATGGCGTTTGCTCGACCCTTTCCGGGTAAGCGTAATGCGCTTGATGGAGGGGTTTGCCCGATACATCAATGAGGCAGGAACGTGCGCCAGAAGTGCCGAAGTCCAAACCGAGGTACATTACTCGCCTCGTAGATTCTTCAGCAAGATTTTGACTGCACCGCTGCCGCCCTCATTGGGCGGAGGTTCGCAAAATGCCAGTACCTCCGGGCATTGCGTCAACCAGTGGCGGGTGCGGAGTTTGAGAATTCCATCGCCTCCGTCCGGATTGCGGCCTTTACCATGCACGATGCGTATGCAGCGCATGCCTCGCTGTGCTGCATGCTGTAGAAACTCCAGCAGTAGTCGGCGGGCTGCATCACTTTGCAGGCCGTGCAAGTCCAGCGCGTCTTCTACCGGCCATTGGCCACGCCGCAGTTTGCGTAGTGCCATCATGGACAAGCCGTTGCGCAAAAATTCGGCAGGTGCGGATTCTGCACCGTGGTCGGAGAGCGTGTCCGGCAAGGATAAGTCGGACTGAAACTGGTTGGAAATGCGCGGATATTTCGGTGGCGGGGCGAGGTGCGCCCGGTTGTCGGGTGTCAGTGGTATAACGTCTTGCAAGACGCTGCGGAAAAGTTCCGCGTCCGTGACACCCGGCTCGTTTTTCATACCATTAGCCAGCCAGATAGTGGTCGGCATCCAGTGCGGCCATGCAGCCGGTCGCTGCGCTGGTGACGGCCTGACGGTAAATCTGGTCTTGCACGTCGCCTGCTGCGAAAACGCCGGAAATGCTGGTCGCGGTAGCAAAACCTTTGCGGCCGCCGCGTGTGACGATATAACCGTTTTCCATTTCCAGCTGTCCGACGAAAATATCGGTATTGGGCTTATGTCCGATGGCGATGAAAACACCGTTGACCGTGATTTCCTGCGTTGCGCCGGTCTGCACGTTTTTCAGGCGTGCTCCGGTGACACCGCTGGCATCGCCGAGCACTTCATCCAGCACTTGATTCAGTTGCAAGGTGATTTTGCCTTCTTTCACGCGTTCCATCAGATGGTCGATCATAATGCGTTCGGCCCGGAAAGTGTCGCGACGATGAATCAGGGTTACGTGCTTCGCGATGTTCGCCAAATACAGTGCCTCTTCCACGGCGGTATTGCCGCCACCAACCACAGCGACATCTTGGCCGCGATAGAAAAAGCCGTCGCAGGTGGCACAGGCGGAGACCCCGCGTCCCATAAAGGCTTCTTCAGAAGGCAGGCCGAGATATTGCGCCGATGCGCCGGTCGCGATAATCAGTGCATCGCAGGTGTAACTACCCGAGTCACCGACCAGCAGGAAAGGTTTTTGCTGGAGTTTAGCGGTGTGGATGTGATCGAAAATCATTTGGGTCTGGAACCGTTCTGCATGCTGTTGAAAACGCTGCATCAGTTCCGGACCTTGCACGCCGTTGGGGTCGGCCGGCCAGTTGTCCACTTCAGTGGTAGTCATCAGCTGACCGCCTTGTGCCAAGCCGGTGATGAGGACGGGATTCAGATTGGCGCGCGCAGCGTAGACGGCGGCGGTATAGCCGGCAGGGCCGGAGCCCAGAATAATCAAACGATGGTGTTGAGCGGTTTTTTCCATGGCGATTGTGTTCAGAGTAGTTGAGTATCCAAGTTGGAAATTTAACAGTGCCGTGCCCGGCTGTCGAGTAGAATAAGGCTATGAAACCGATTTGGCTGATTCTGTTGTTGGGCGGATTGACCGCATTTCCGGTGCATGCGCTGGAGTTGCCTGGCATGGAAGCGTTTGTGCGCGAAATGGCGGAGAAGCACGGCTTCGATCAAGCTCGGCTCGGGCAAGCGTTTCAAGAAGCGCAATATCGGCAGAGCATTATCGATGCGATGGAGCGACCGGCGACGCGCAAACCCTGGCCGGAATATCGTGCGGCCTTTATCAACACTAAGCGCATACGTGGCGGCTTGCAATTCTGGCAGCGGTACGCGGATGTTTTGCAGCGTGCCGAGCAGCAATATGGCGTGCCGCAAGAGATTATTGTCGCGCTGATCGGCGTCGAGACCTTGTATGGACAGCAAACCGGACGGTTTCGCACGCTGGATGCGCTGGCGACGCTGGCGTTCGGATATCCGCGACGGGCGGAATTCTTTCGCGACGAATTGGAGCAGTTTTTGTTGCTGAGCCGCGAGCAGGGCTTCGGTCTACTCGATGTGCAGGGTTCATATGCTGGTGCGCTGGGGATTCCGCAGTTCATGCCGGGTAGTTACCGCCGTTTTGCTGTGGACTTCAATCAGGATGGAAGAATCGATTTACTGCATGATCCTGAAGATGCCATCGGCAGTGTTGCTCACTATCTAATGCAATACGGTTGGGTACGCGGTGAGCCGGTCGCGGTGCGCGCCCGCATGGAGGAAAATGCCGGTTGTGTGGGGAACAACGGCACGGGACGTTCTTTTGAGGCTTGGGTAGAGGCCGGTTATGCGCCGGAGGAGTCGATGCAGGCGGCGCAAACGGCTCGTTTATTCAGCTTTGACAGTGCGGAAGGCTACGATCTCTGGTTCGGCTTGAATAATTTCGAAGTGATTATGCGTTATAACAACAGTCCGTTTTATGCGATGAGCGTATACGAATTGTCAGAGGCGTTGCGCGCGCGCCGCGAAGCGCGCGATTAGCCCGGGCTGACCCGGCGCGCGCCGTTGTAGCGGTTTTGCCAATAGGGCAGATCCATATTTTCAACCCGCACACGGCTGCCTACGCGCGGTGCGTGAACGAAGCGACGGTCGCCCACATAGATGCCGACATGCGAGTAATCCTGACGTGAGGTGTTGTAGAACACCAGATCGCCGGGGCGCAGCGGCTGTGAGTCGAGAGCATAGCCCGTACGGCTGATTTCGAGACTAGTCCGCGGCAGGGTGAGTCCGAGCGATTGCCGGAAGACATGGCGGACAAAGCCGCTGCAATCGAAACCGGTATCGGGCGTGTTGCCGCCATAGCGGTAGTCGGTTTCGGCCAGACTCATGGCGTAAAACACCAGCTCGTTCATGGCCGGATCGGCAACGGCGTCCTGCCGCGGTGCATGGCGCGGGGTCGAGCAGGCGACGCAGCCGAGCAAGATGAGCAAACCGAGAAATTTTCGCATGTCCTTAATTTACGGTAGAGTAGCGGTGTTTGTAAAGAATCTTCTGTCAATTTCGCCTATGACTCGGTGTTTATTATGGGTTTTTCTACTGCTGCTGGCGTTGCCTGCTAGCGCGGAGCTGGAGGTGTTTACGCTTCGGTACCGTAGCGCAGAAGAGGCGTTGCCTGTCGTGCAACCCATGTTGGAACAAGGCGGGGCGGTCAGTGCAATGGATGGTCGTCTGATTGTACGGACGTCGCCGGAAAATCTTGCGGAAATCCGTCAGTTGTTGTCGGTGCTGGATACGCCGCTGCGCCGTTTGAAAATCACTGTGTTACAAGATGTTGATAGCGAAACCGCTCAACGGATGCTGGGTGCATCGGGTAGTGTCGGGATCGGTAATGCGCGTATCGGTATGGGCGGCGCGCAAGGCGGTAACAGCGGAGCCGGTATGACGGTCGAGCGCGGCGGCGAGCGCTTTACGCTGAATGGCAATGTTGCGCAAGGGCGCGAGACCGACCATAAGGTGCAGACAGTGCGCGTCGTGGAGGGCGGTCGTGCGCATATTCAAGTCGGGCAAGCCGTTCCGGTATTGCAACGTCAGACTATTCAAGTCGGCGGGCAGGTGCAAATTGTTGAAACAGCACAGCTCCGCGAAGCGAATAGCGGTTTTGATGTTGTTCCGCGTTTGCAAGGGGAGCGGGTGACGCTGGAGGTGCAAGCGCAAAACGACCGTTTGAACCCGAATGCAGCGGATGGCAGTGCGCAAATTCAGCAAGTTAAAACAACCATTAGCGGACGTTTGGGCGAATGGCTGCCGGTAGGCGATGTCATGCAGCAGTATCGGCAAGAAAACCGCCAGATCGGTAGCGGGGGAACTAGCCGTCTGCGCGAACAACGGAGTATCCTGTTGCGTGTCGAGGCGGAATAAAAGGGGTGGGTGCGTTGAATATCAAAAAAATGCCGAAATGGTTCTGGCCGGTCAGTTTGGGCGCGGCGCTGCTGGCGGCGGGCGGCTGGTATTTCAACCGGCCGCAACCGGTTGCCGTGGCACTGGCTAAGGCAGAGAAAGGCACGGTCGAAGCGACAGTCAGCAATACGCGCGCGGGTTCGGTCAAGGCTTGCCGTCGTGCAAAACTGGCGCCTGCTGTGGGCGGTCAGATCGCGGAAATGAAAGTTCGCAAAGGCGAACGGGTTGCCAAGGGGCAGGCGCTGATCGAACTGTGGAGCGAAGATTTGCGTGCGCAGGAGCGTTTGTCGCACCAGCAATTGACCAGTGCGCAAGCGCGTGTAGATGAGGTATGTACCTTGGCGGAAACGGCCCGGCACGATGCCGAACGGTCGGAAGGATTGCGTGAAAAGGGGTTTATCTCCGCACAGCAGCTGGAGCGCTCCCGCAACGAAGCAAAGGCTAGGCAGGCTTCCTGCGAAGCGACGCGCAATGACATCAAGCAAGCGCAGTCGCGCATCGATTTGGCGCGTGCCGGGCTGAAACGCATGGTGCTGCGCGCGCCGTTCGACGGCATTGTGGCCGACATCAGCGGCGAAGAGGGGGAGTTCGCGACACCTTCGCCGCCTGGGATTCCGACTTTGCCTGCCATCGATTTGATCGACGATGGTTGTTTGTATGTGAGCGCGCCGATCGACGAAGTGGATGCCGCCTCGGTCAAAATCGGTCAAGTCACGAGAATTACGCTGGATGCAGTGAAAATGCAGCACTTTCCGGGCAAGGTAAAGCGTATTGCACCTTATGTACTGGAACTGGAAAAACAGGCGCGTACTGTCGAGGTCGAGGTGTCGTTCGATACGCCGCCGGAGTCCGGGCAATTGCTGGTCGGCTACAGTGCCGATGTGGAAATCGTGCATACCGCGCGCAAGTCGGTGCTTCGTGTGCCCAGTCAGGCCTTGCTGGAGGGCAAACGCGTGCTGGTTTACCGTGCGCAGGACGGAATGCTGGAGGAGCGTACCGTATCGACCGGCCTGTCGAACTGGGAATATACCGAGGTGGTTTCCGGCCTGAAGGAAGGCGAACAAGTGGTGTTGTCGCTGGATCGTGCGGGTGTGAAAGCCGGAGTCAAGGCGCGACCGGAAAGCGGTGCGGCGGCGAAATGATCGAGCTATCCGGCGTCAACCGCATTTTTAATGTGGGCGGACAAGAGGTCGGTGCGCTACGCGAACTGGATCTGACGCTGGCCGACAGTGAATACGTTTCCATCATGGGGCCATCTGGCTCCGGTAAGTCCACGCTGCTGAATATGATCGGTTTGCTCGATCGTCCGAGCTCGGGAACCTACCGGCTTGACGGGCGAGACGTCACCACACTGGACGACGAGCAGCAGGCTCGCGTGCGGCGCGAAAAAATCGGGTTTGTGTTCCAGTCTTTTCACTTGGTGCCGCGTCTGACGGCTGCCACGAACATCGAGTTGCCGATGATACTGGCCGGAATTTCGCCCGAGGAACGCAAAGCAAGAGTGGATGCGCTGCTGAACAGTTACGGCTTGTCCGACCGCGCCGATCATCGCCCGGATCAGCTTTCCGGCGGGCAGCGCCAGCGGGTGGCAATTGCGCGCGCAACCATTATGCGGCCCTCGGTGCTGCTGGCGGACGAGCCGACGGGCAATCTGGATCGTGCCACCGGGCGCGAGGTTATGGCCTTGCTGGAACAATTGGTCGGGCAGGGCGTCACGCTGGTACTGGTGACGCACGATGCCGAGATCGGCGGGCGTGCCGCCCGTCAGTTGCACATGGTGGACGGCCGTATCGTGTCGGACACCCGGCAAGCGGCGGTATGAAACTGTCCGACGTAATCCGCTTCGCCGGCGGCAGTTTGCAGGGAACGCGTTCGCGCACCTTGCTGATGATTCTTGCCATGTCGATCGGCGTGGCGGCCGTGGTGATTCTGACTGCCTTGGGCGAAGGCGCACGCCGCTATGTAACCGGCCAGTTTTCTTCACTGGGCACCAATCTGATAATCGTATTTCCGGGGCGTTCCGAGACGGCGGGCTCATCGCCCGGCATGCTGCTCGGGCAGACGCCGCGCGATTTGCGTTTGGAGGATGCGACGGCATTGCTGCGCAGCAGTCACATCCGCAGAATTGCGCCGGTTGCAGTCGGTTCGACGCAGGCTTCGCAAAATGCGCGCAATCGCGAAGTGGTGGTGGTCGGTTCGACGGCAGATTTTATGACAATTCGTCATATGGAGTTGTCGCAAGGGCAGTTTTTGCCTGCGCTCGACCCGCGCGAAGCTTCGCCAGTTTGTGTGCTCGGTGCGACCATCAAACAGGAGTTATTCGGCAACGAGCAAGCCGTCGGTGCCTGGCTGCGGCTCGGCGACCGGCGTTTCCGGGTAATCGGCGTGCTGGACAAACAAGGCGAGTCGATGGGGTTCAATACGGATGAACTGGTGATTATTCCGGTGGCATCGGCACACATGCTGTTTAATACTCAAGCTTTGTTGCGAGTATTGATCGAAGCGAAAAGTCGTGAGCAGATCGAGCCGGCGCGCAAAGAAGCCGAAGAAATTCTGATTAAACAACATAACGGCGAGCGTGATGTGACGGTTGTGACGCAGGATGCGGTGCTGGCGACATTCGATCGCGTGTTGCGCGCTTTGACTTTGGCAGTGGCGGGGATTGCGGCGATCAGCCTGTCGGTGGCCGGTGTGCTGATAATGAACGTGATGCTGATTGCCGTGGCGCAGCGCACACAAGAAATCGGTCTGTTGAAAGCACTTGGTGCGCCGCCGCACGAAATACGCCGGATTTTCTTTGCCGAAGCGGCTTTGCTCTCGCTGATCGGGAGCGTGGTCGGTTTGTTGCTGGGCGAGGCGGGCAGTATGGTTATACGCCAGCTTTACCCGGTGTTGCCTGCTTATGCGCCGTGGTGGTCGGTCGGGGCAGCCTGCGCAACCGCGCTCGGCACCGGGATACTGTTCAGTGTGTGGCCGGCGCGCAGAGCGGCAAAGCTCGATCCGGTTATGGCGTTGTCGAGGCGTTAAGATGTTATTCGCCGATTTGCTCAAGCTGACATTCTCGACCTTTATTGCTTACCGCATGCGAAGTGTATTGACCGGGCTAGGGATCGCCATCGGAATTGCGGCTGTGATTTTGCTTACTTCCATTGGCGAGGGGTTGCATCAGTTCGTGCTGTCCGAATTTACCCAGTTCGGCACCAACTTAATCAGTATTCAGCCCGGCAAAACCCAGACACACGGTTTGAGTATGGGCGTGTTCGGAACGATTAAACCGCTGACGATCGAAGATGCTGAGGCGCTGAGGCGAGTGCCGTTTGTGGAATATGTCGATCCGAGCGTGCAGGGCAATGCCGAATTGCGTGCCAATGGTAAAAGTCGCCGGGCGATGGTTTACGGCGTGGGAGCCGAGTTCCCGAAGACTTTTCGCATGCGGGTGCAAACCGGCGAGTTCCTTCCGGCAGACGATCCGACACATGCGCGGGCCTTCGCCGTGTTGGGTTCGAAGGTGCGCGACGAGTTGTTTGGCGCCGCCAATCCGTTGGGCAGCTATATTCGTATCGGCGGCGAACGCTTCCGGGTGGTCGGGGTGATGGAGTCGAAAGGGCAGGTGCTCGGGTTCGATCTGGATGACACGGTTTATATTCCGACTTCCAATGCCATGAGCTTGTTCAACCGGGTCGGATTGATCGAAATTCATCTGACCTATCAGCCTTCTGCGGATCTGGCGCAGGTCGAGGCGGGAATTAAGCAGGCATTGTCTGCACGACATGGGCGCGAAGATTTTACCGTTACGCCGCAGCAAAAAGCCCTCGAAGTGCTGAGTTCGGTACTGGATGTGATAACTTTCGCGGTCGGTGCGCTGGGGGGGATCTCGCTGGTAGTAGGTGGAGTGGGGATTCTGACTATCATGACGATGGCGGTGACAGAGCGCACCAGTGAAATCGGTTTGTTACGCGCCTTGGGCGCACGCCAGCAGCAAGTGCTGGCCTTGTTTCTGGGCGAGGCGACCGTACTGGCAGCAGCAGGGGGGTTAGCCGGGCTGGCGATGGGATTCGGTATTGCGCAGACATTGCATTGGGCGTTTCCCGCTTTGCCGGTGCATACCCCGATGATTTTTGCCGTGATGGCGGAGGTCAGTGCGGCCATTATCGGTTTGCTGGCCGGGGTGGTGCCTGCGCGCCGGGCGGCGCGGCTCGATCCGGTCGAAGCATTGCGGGCGGAATGAATGGACCGGGTATTAAAACGTTGTGATATTTTTTGCGCCGTGGTGGATAACTACGGCGACATCGGCGTGTGCTGGCGTCTGGCGCGTCAGTTGGCGCATGAGTTCCACTTGTCTGTGCGGTTGTGGGTGGACGATCTGGCCAGCTTCCGCCGGTTGTGTCCCGAGGTCGATACGACCGCAACCCAGCAATTGTGTCGCGGGGTGGAGGTGCGGCACTGGGGTGTCCATTTTCCCGAGGTCGAGCCGGCCGAGTTGGTGATCGAGGCATTTGCCTGCGAATTGCCGGAGCGCTATGTGGAAGCGATGGCGGCTTGTGCCGATAAACCGGTTTGGCTGAATCTGGAATATTTGAGCGCCGAGCCGTGGGTTGAGGGCTGCCACGCCATACCTTCGCCGCATCCGCGGCTGCCGTTGGTGAAATATTTCTATTTCCCGGGTTTTACCCCGCGCACCGGCGGTTTGCTGCTGGAATCCGGTTTGCTGGCGCAACGCGATGCATTTCAAAACGATCCTGTGGTGCAGGCCGCCTATTGGCAGTCGTTCGGTTTGCCGTCTGTCGAGGCGGGAGAGCGGCGCATTTCGCTGTTTGCCTATGAAAATCCGGCAGTGACAGGGTTGCTGGACTGTTGGGCGAATGGGGCAACAAAAACGACCTGTCTGGTCCCGGAAGGACGAATATTGCCGCAAGTTTCCGCCTCTTTTGGGGGCGAGCACGGACAACCCGGCACGCGCTGGCAGCGCGGAAATTTAGTCGTGCACGTTTTGCCGTTCGTCGAGCAGGAGCGCTACGATACCCTGCTGTGGGCATGCGACATTAATTTTGTGCGCGGCGAAGACTCCTGCGTTCGTGCGCAATGGGCCGGGCGTCCGTTCGTCTGGCATATCTACCCGCAGCATGATGCGGTGCATCTGGAAAAGCTCGGTGCGCTGGCGGATTTGTATTGCGCAGGTTTGACCGAGCCGGCTCGTGCGTCAGTGCGGGGGTTGTGGCAGGCATGGAATACGGCGGAAAACTGTACGGATGCTTGGGCGACTTATGCCGAAAATTTGCCGGAATTGCGCCGCCATGCGCCGGTTTGGACTGCGCGGCTGGAAAAGAATAACCTTGCGTTGAATTTACTGGATTTTTCCGAAAAAGTCGGTAAAATGCGCCGCTTTAATTTTTGACTCTCAAGGCGGGGCGACAAAATGAAGATTGCACAGGAACTTCGTGCCGGTAACGTAGTGATGATCGGTAAGGATGCGATGGTCGTACAGAAGGCTGAATACAGCCGTTCCGGCCGCAGCGGCGCAGTGGTGAAACTGAAATTCAAGAACTTGCTGACCGACGCGCCCAGCGAAGCAGTGTACAAGGCCGACGACAAGTTCGATGTGGTGATTCTGGATCGCAAGGAATGTACTTATTCCTATTATGCCGACCCGATGTATGTGTTCATGGATACCGAATACAACCAATACGAAGTCGAGAAAGACAACCTTGGCGATGTGCTGAACTATCTGGTCGATGGCATGGAAGATGTGGCCGAAGTGACTTTCTACAACGGCAAGGCGATTTCCGTCGATCTGCCGACCACTATCGTGCGCGAAGTCGAATATACCGAACCCGCCGTGCGTGGCGACACCTCCGGTAAGGTAATGAAGCCTGCCCGTCTGGTCGGTTCCGGCTACGAACTGCCGGTGGCGGCTTTCGTGGAAATCGGCGACAAGATCGAAATCGACACCCGTACCAACGAGTTCAAGCGTCGCGTGTCGTAATTCGCGCATTACCCAATAAAAAAGGCAGCCAAGGCTGCCTTTTTTATTGCCTGACTGCCCCGGCTGGCTTTGACCTGCCGGGGCATGCGCTTTACCGAATAACTTCCTTCAGCTGATCCAGAATAGCCGGATTTTCCAGCGTGGAGGTGTCTTGGGTAATTTCCTCGCCTTTAGCAATCGCACGTAGCAGGCGACGCATGATCTTGCCGGAGCGGGTTTTCGGCAGGTTTTCGCCAAAGCGGATTTCGTCCGGTTTGGCGATGGGGCCGATTTCTTTGCCGACCCAGTTGCGCAGGGTTTCGGCAATTTGCTTGGCAGCAGCGGCGTCGGCCGGGCGTGCGCCCTTCAAAACTACGAAGGCGACCACGGCTTCCCCCTTGATTTCATGCGGTTTGCCGACTACGGCTGCTTCTGCCACCAGCGGGTTGGCAACCAAGGCCGATTCGATTTCCATAGTGCCCAGACGATGGCCGGATACATTCAGCACGTCGTCGATTCGCCCCATGATCCAGAAGTAGCCGTCTTCGTCGCGGTGCGCCGAATCGCCGGCCAGATATGCACCGCGCATTTCTTCCGGGAAGTAGGATTTTTTGTAGCGTTCCGGGTCACCCCAGATGGTGCGGATTTGCGATGGGAAGGGGCGCTTGATGACGAGGAATCCGCCGTGCTGGTCGTGCACTTCGTCGCCGACTTCGTTCACGATGGTTGCGGTAATGCCGGGTAGCGGCAGGGTGCAGGAGCCGGGCTTGGTCGGTACCGCGCCCGGCAGCGGCGCGATCATGTGCGAGCCGGTTTCGGTTTGCCACCAAGTGTCGGCGATCGGGCAGCGGGACTGACCGACTACGGTGTAATACCACATCCACGCTTCGGGGTTGATCGGCTCGCCGACGCTGCCGAGCAGGCGCAGGCTGGAGAGATCGTATTGCTTCGGCAGATCGCCGCCCAGCTTAATCAGCGAACGGATGGCGGTGGGTGTGGTGTAGAAGGTGGTGACCTTGTGGTCTTGAATCATTTTCCAGAAGCGGCCTGCATCCGGGTAAGTCGGAACGCCTTCGAAAAGGACTTCGGTTGCGCCTAGCGCCAGCGGGCCGTAGCACACATAGCTGTGGCCGGTAATCCAGCCCACGTCGGCGGTACACCAGAAGACATCGCTGTCTTTATAGTCGAACACCCATTTCATCGACATGATGGCGCCGAGCAGGTAGCCACCGCTGGAGTGCTGGACGCCCTTAGGCTTGCCTGTGGAGCCGGAGGTGTAGAGGATGAACAGCGGATGTTCGGCACTGACCCATTCCGGTTCGCAGGTTTCGGGCTGCCCGGCGGTCAGTTCGTGCCACCACAGGTCTTTGGCATTCCATTGCACGTCGTTGCCGGCGCGACGGTAGACGATGACGCTGTGCACGCTGTCGCAGCCGCCCATGCTGAGGGCTTCGTCCACAGCCGGTTTCAACGGCATGACTTTGCCGCCGCGCATTTGCGCATCGGAGGTAATGACGGCGCAGGCTTGTGCGTCGACGATGCGCTCGTGCAGGCTCTTGGACGAGAAACCGCCGAACACCACCGAATGAATCGCGCCGATACGGGCGCAGGCTTGCATGGCGACGACGGCTTCGATGCTCATCGGCAAATAGATCACCACGCGGTCGCCTTTTTTGATGCCGCGTGCTTTCAGCGCGTTGGCGAACTGACAGACTCGGGCGTGCAGTTCACGATAAGTCGCTTTGGTAACGGTGCCGTCGTCGGCTTCGAAAATCAACGCAGTCTTTTCCGGCTGTGTAGTCAGGTGTTTGTCGAGGCAGTTGTAGGAAACATTCAGTTCGCCATCTTCGAACCATTTGTAGAAAGGGGCGTTGCTTTCGTCCAGCGTACGAGTAAACGGTTTGTTCCAGGCAATGTTTGCGCGTGCCAAATCGGCCCAGAAACCCTCGTAATCTTCTTCGGCGGCTTTGGTCAGCGCCTGATACCCTTGCATGCCGGAGACGTTGGCTTGGGCGGTAAAGATGTCGGGTGCGGCAAATACACGCGTTTCGTGCAGGACGGATTCGATGGTGCTCATGGAGGCTCCTGAGTATTGTTATAACTTGAGTGTTGCTCGGGGTTTTGCGTTATTTAGGCGTGTTTTACCCGAAGTAGGCTACTGTAATTTTTTTCGTCGGCAGCGTCAACATGGCATAACACCGATAGGCAAAAAGACTGGGGTTTCGCGGTTTTTTGCCCTGATTGGGTGTGGGAATTCTGTGACAGTCGATGATGCGCGGTACATACGTATGGGCATTGTGTATATGTCGATGGGATGCAGATGGTGTGATTCCTGTATGGATTGCGACATCGGGATGGCTCCGTCCGCATGGTTTTGTGGCATTATTCACAGCTTGGATGCTGCATTGTTGTGCGCTTATGCGGTGCATGGCATGGCGTATTTAGGGAAATTGTACATTCCAATGCGAAATCCTAATGTGTTTTGTACGGATTCGGCGGAATGGGGCAGGCGGAAATTTGGCACAGGGTTTGCTTGTTTTCGATTGCCTGCATGAATAATGATCGTTTGGGATGAGGTGTAAGTGTGGGTGAATTAGAGTTGATTAAATCGACATACTTGAATTCGGAACTGGCGGATGAATTGCGCGATTCCGAAATCGATGTGCTGGCCAAGCTGTCCAGAGTGCGGGACTATAAAGCTGGCGAAGTGATTTTGCAGCCCGGCGACGGACATTTGAAAAATACGCTGATGATGCTGGCGAGCGGCGAGGTTGAGGCGGCAGCTGTCGTAAACGGCGAAAATATGACGCTGCATTTGTTGCAGCCGGGCGATTTGGCCGGGATTATCACGTTCGTCGGTGGGCAGTCGGAACAGATTTCGGCAACCATTGTGGCGAAATCCGACAGTAAAGTGGTGTTGCTGGAGCGGGGTAGCTTCGAAAGCTTGCTGTCAGGTCATCCGCAGATTATGTACTACGTCATGCGCGGCGTGATTCGTCATATGCACGGTATCGTGCGACGCATGAACCGCCAGTCGCAGGAGATGACGAACTACATGTATCAGGGGCACTATTAAAGGTGTGGGCAGGGGCGGGCGTGTGTTGCGGCCTGCTTCATGTTATATTCGCGGGTCATTCGCGGCACGAAACCTACCGGCATGACGGAGGTTTTAGTGTTTTTTGCGTTGTAACCTGTTGATCGGACAGAAAATGTGCCCGGAATAACCGCCGGGTGGATGTTTATTACAGAAATTACCAAGGAAAGTCAGTATGTCGAGCGTAGAAACCCTGAGCGCACTGGAGCGCCGTCTGAATGCAACCATTCCTCAGCAGCAAGTCAGTGCGGATGTCGAAATTCGCCTGAAGCGCGTGGGGCGCACTGCAAAAGTGGCCGGTTTCCGCCCCGGTAAAGTACCTTATAAGATCGTCGAGCAGCAATATGGCCCGCAAGTTCGTGAAGAAGTGGTGGGCGATCATCTGCAACGCGCTTTTGCCGAAGCAGCGGAAGCCAATGGCCTGAAGGTGGTGGGTGTGCCGCGCTTTGAAGTCAAAACTGATTTGAAGGCTGATCCGGTCGAGTTCAGCGCAACTTTTGAAGTGTACCCGGAAATTACGCTGGGCGACCTGTCCGGCAAAGATGTCGAGCGCGTGGCTTTCGAGTTGTCCGAAGCCGATGTGGAAAACACCATCGAAACTTTGCGCAAAAAGCGTGCGACTTACGAGAAGGTTGATCGGGCCGCGCAAAACGAAGACAAAGTGGTGATCGATTTCAACGGCGTGCTGAACGGTGAGCCGTTCGAGGGCGGTCAAGGTAAGGATTTCCCGGTTGTGCTGGGCGGTGGACGTATGCTGCCGGATTTTGAAAATGCCATCGTTGGCATGAAGGCGGGCGAAACCAAGTCTTTCGATATGACTTTCCCGGAAAATTACCACGGCAAGGATGTGGCCGGTAAGCAAGTAACCTTTACTATTACCGCACATAGCGTGGAAGGGCCGAAGCTGCCGGAACTGGATGCCGAATTTGCGAAATCGCTCGGTGTGACCGACGGCGACGTCGAGAAGCTGAAGGCCGAAATCCGTGAGAACCTGCAACGCGAAGTGAAGCGTCGTCTGAAGACCCGCAATAAAGATATCGCGATGGAAGCGCTGGGCGAAATCGGTGAGCTGGAATTGCCGAAGGCACTGATCGAATGGGAAAAACAAAATCTCCAGCAACAGGCTGTTGAGGAAATGCGCGCACGTGGCATGAATATCCCGCAAGGCATGACTTTGCCTGCCGATTTGTTCACCGAACGTGCGGAAAAGCGCGTGAAGCTCGGTCTGATTCTGGAAGAATTGGTGCGTAAGCACGATCTGTCGGCCAAGCCGGATCAAATTAAGGCGCTGGTGGAAGAATATGCGCAAAGCTTCGAACAGCCAGAACAAGTGGTGGCATGGTATTACTCCGAACCTGCACGTTTGCAAGAAGTAGAGAATCTGGTGCTGGAAGATAACGTGGTGGCGTGGGTGCATGGCGTTGCCAAGGTGAATGACAAGACTGTCGAATTCGTCGAACTGATGGGGAATATCTAATGCAACGAGTGGATGTGCCGCAGGGTAATCTGGAGCCGCAAAATTCCGGCTTGATTCCGATGGTGATCGAAAGCACCGGCCGGGGCGAGCGTGCGTTCGACATTTTTTCGCGTTTGCTCAAGGAGCGCGTGATTTTTCTGGTCGGGCCGATCAACGATGCCGTAGCCAATCTGGTCGTGGCGCAGTTGCTCTTTTTGGAGTCGGAAAACCCTGAAAAGGACATCCACTTGTACATTAACTCGCCCGGCGGCTCAATTTCCGCAGGGATGGCAATTTACGACACGATGCAATTCATCAAGCCGAATGTTTCGACGCTGTGCATCGGCATGGCGGCTTCGATGGGGGCATTTTTGCTGCAAGCCGGCGAGAAGGGCAAACGCTTTGCCTTGCCTAATTCGACGGTGATGATCCACCAGCCTCTGGGCGGTTTTCAGGGGCAGGCGACCGATATCGAAATTCACGCAAAGTATATCTTGAGCTTGCGCGAGCGCCTGTATACCTTGATGGCGCAGCATACTGGACGCGCTGTGGAAGAAATCGCCCGCGACAGCGAGCGCGATAATTTCCTGACGGCGACGGAGGCGATGAATTACGGTTTGGTCGATCAGGTGCTGGACAAGCGCGCCTAAAATCCGGCGCAAATATTGGGGGAAATATGTCCACGGACAATAACAATGGCGAGAAGTTGCTGTACTGTTCTTTCTGCGGAAAAAGTCAGCATGAAGTGCGCAAGCTGATCGCGGGGCCGTCTGTTTTCGTATGCGACGAATGCATCGCATTGTGCAACGATATTATCCGGGAAGAAACGCAAAGCGTCGGGGCAGATGGCAAAGTTGACAAGTCTGACTTGCCAGTGCCGCACGAAATTCGTGCCAAGCTGGACGAATATGTCATCGGGCAGGAACAGGCAAAGAAGATTCTGTCGGTCGCGGTGTATAACCATTACAAGCGCCTGAAGAGTGAAAATCACGACGGGGTCGAACTGGCCAAAAGCAATATTTTGCTAATCGGTCCGACCGGATCCGGCAAGACTCTGCTGGCGCAAACGCTGGCTCGTTTATTGAATGTGCCGTTCGTCATGGCAGATGCTACGACGCTGACCGAGGCGGGCTACGTCGGCGAGGACGTGGAAAACATTATTCAGAAGCTGTTGCAGGCTTGCGATTACGATGTCGAACGCGCGCAGCGCGGTATCGTGTATATCGATGAAATCGACAAGATTTCGCGCAAGTCGGACAACCCCTCGATTACCCGCGACGTGTCGGGTGAAGGTGTGCAGCAAGCGTTGTTGAAATTGATTGAAGGTACTAAGGCTTCGGTGCCGCCGCAAGGCGGGCGTAAGCACCCGAATACCGAGTTTTTGCAAGTCGATACCACGAATATCCTGTTTATTTGCGGCGGCGCATTCGACGGTCTAGAGAAGGTGATTCGCAACCGTTCGGAAAAAGCCAGCATCGGTTTCGGTGCCAAGCTGGCGGTGCGCGACGATAAAAAGGGGGTAAGCGAAGTTTTGCGCGATGCCGAGCCGGAGGATTTGATTAAATTCGGTTTGATCCCTGAATTCGTCGGTCGTTTGCCGGTTGTGGCGACGCTGGCGGAGCTGGACGAGGCGGCGCTGATTCAGATTTTGACCGAACCGAAGAATGCGCTGACCAAGCAGTACCAAAAGCTGTTTGCAATGGAAGGAGTGGAGCTGGAGTTCCGCTCCGAGGCACTGCATGCAATCGCGAAAAAGGCGCTGGCTCGCAAAACCGGTGCTCGTGGTTTGCGTTCCATTGTCGAGCATGCTTTGCTGGATACGATGTTCGACCTGCCATCCATGGAAAACGTCGACAAGGTAGTGCTCGACCAGTCCGGCGTGGAAGGCGATTTGAAACCGATTTTGATCTACGCGGATACACCAAAGGCCGCCTGAGGTTCTGCGAACCCGGCTTAATGCCGGGTTCATCCAGTAATTTTGCCGGCCTCGGGCTTGATTTTTTTCGATGCGCCCTCACTATGGGGGCATATCCTTTTTTTAGAGTGCCTGCCATGCAAGACGAATCCAATACTCCGCAAGAATTGTACCCATTGTTGCCGTTGCGCGACGTGGTGGTCTTTCCGCATATGGTGATTCCGCTGTTCGTTGGCCGCGCGCGTTCCATTAAGGCGCTGGAATCGGCGATGGATGCGGGTAAGAGCATCGTTCTGGTTGCGCAGAAATCTGCAGCTAAAGACGAGCCGACTGTCGACGATATGTATCGCATCGGCAGTGTGGCGAATATCCTGCAAATGCTGAAACTGCCCGACGGCACGGTCAAGGTGTTGGTGGAGGGGACACAACGCGCTCGCGTCTTGCATGTGAGCGATGAAAAGTCTCACTTCGATGCGGATGTGGAGTTGGTACCGGCAGACGAATCGGTCGACCACGAAGCCGAGGCAATGCGTCGCGCGCTGATTAATCAGTTCGATCAGTACGTCAAGCTGAACAAGAAAATTCCGCCGGAAATTCTGACCTCGCTGGCGGGGATCGACGATGCAGGTCGACTGGCCGATACTATTGCCGCGCACTTGCCGCTCAAGCTGGAGCAAAAGCAAGAGGTGCTGGAAATTTTCAATGTGCGTCAGCGTCTGGAGCATTTGCTGGGCTTGCTGGAAGCCGAACTGGATATTTTGCAAGTCGAGAAACGTATTCGCGGTCGCGTAAAGCGCCAGATGGAAAAGAGCCAGCGCGAGTACTATCTGAACGAGCAAGTGAAGGCGATTCAGAAAGAGTTAGGCGAGGGTGAAGAAGGCGCCGATCTCGAAGAGCTAGAGAAAAAGATTAAGGCGGCGCACATGCCGAAAGAAGCGCGCGCCAAGGCCGAGTCCGAGCTGAAAAAACTGAAGCTGATGTCGCCGATGTCGGCGGAAGCCACCGTGGTGCGCAACTACATCGACGTGTTGATCGGCCTGCCGTGGAAGAAAAAAACCAAGATTAATGCCGATCTCAAGCATGCCGAAGAGGTGCTGGAGGCCGATCATTACGGTCTGGAAAAGGTGAAGGAGCGCATTGTCGAATATCTGGCAGTGCAGCAGCGCGTGGATAAGCTGAAAGCGCCGATTTTGTGTCTGGTCGGCCCCCCGGGCGTTGGCAAGACCTCGCTCGGACAATCCATTGCGCGTGCGACTAACCGCAAATTTATGCGCATGTCGCTGGGCGGGGTACGGGATGAATCCGAGATTCGCGGTCACCGCCGTACCTATATTGGCTCCATGCCGGGCAAGATTTTGCAGAATATGAATAAGGTCGGTGTGCGGAACCCGCTGTTCTTGCTCGATGAAGTAGATAAGATGGGGCAGGATTTCCGTGGCGATCCGGCGGCAGCCTTGCTGGAAGTGCTCGATCCCGAACAGAACCATACCTTCGTCGATCACTATGTCGAAGTGGAATACGATTTGTCGGATGTGATGTTCGTGGCGACCGCCAACAGTCTGAATATCCCCGGCCCGTTGCTGGATCGCATGGAAATCATCCATGTTTCGAGCTACACCGAAGACGAGAAGGTGAATATCGCCTTGCGCTATCTGATTCCGAAGGCGCTGAAGAACAACGGCTTGAGGCCGGAAGAGTTAAGTATTTCCGAGAGCGCGATTCGCGATATTTTGCGTTATTACACCCGTGAAGCCGGCGTGCGCGGGCTGGACCGCGAGCTTTCCAAGATTTGCCGCAAGGTGGTGAAGTCCTTGTTGGTCGGCAAAGACGCCGGCAAGAAGGTTACTGTGAGCGCCCGCAATCTGGATAAATATCTCGGTGTACGCCGCTACAGCTATGGCATTGCAGAGAAGGTCAATCAGGTCGGGCAGGTAACCGGTCTGGCATGGACGGAAGTGGGCGGCGAATTGCTGACCATTGAAACTGCTGTGTTGCCGGGCAAAGGTAAGACGACCACGACCGGCAAGTTGGGTACGGTCATGCAGGAGTCCATTCAGGCGGCCCTGAGTGTGGTGCGCAGCCGCGCGCGTACGCTGGGGATTGCGGAAAGCTTCTACGAGAAGAACGATCTTCATATTCACTTGCCGGAAGGTGCGACGCCGAAGGATGGTCCCAGTGCCGGTATCGGCATCTGTACGGCGATGGTATCTGCGCTGACGGGGATTCCGGTGCGCGCCGATGTGGCGATGACCGGCGAAATCACCCTGCGGGGCGAAGTGTTGCCGATCGGTGGCCTGAAAGAAAAATTGCTGGCTGCGCAGCGCGGAGGTATTAAGGTCGTGCTGATTCCGGAAGAGAATGTAAAGGATCTGACGGAGATACCCGATAACGTCAAGAGCAAGCTGGATATTCGTCCTGTGAAGTGGATCGAGCAGGTTTTGGATGTTGCGCTGGAGCGCAAGCCGGAACCGTTGCCCGCAGAGGATGTGCCGGTAGCCGCCGTGGCGCAAGCAGACGATACCGCCGTGTCGGCTGTGAAGCACTAACGCAACAGTGGCATGACGATGGCAATGCCACCCATGTTGCTCGGGCTGGTTGCCGTCGCGGTGCTGCTGCTCGTAGCGTTGTTGGTGCAGCAGCGCCGTCTGCCGGCGTCCGCCGCGCAGGTTCTGGAGCAGCAACACCGCGCTATGCTGGCCGATTTGCACGAGGGGTTGACCAGGCAGGGCGATCGCTCGGTTGCCGCGCAGGCGGATCACGCCGAGCGTTTGCGGAGCCTTGTTTCGGAAGAGTTGCGCGCAACGCGCGATGCCTTGCAGTCGCTGCAACTAGCCGTAACGCAGGAGTTGGCGCAAAGCCGTGAGGCGATGCAACTTCAACTCGCTGAAACTTCCTCTGCCATGCAAATCAGGCAAGACGCCTTGCGCAGCGATTTGCTCGCGCGAACGCTGGAGAAGCTGGCAGAGCAGGGGCGTGCCGATCAGGAATTGATACAAACCTCTTTCCGTAACGCTTCGCAACATCTTTCCAATAGTATGGAGGCGCTTGCCAAGACTGTCGATAACCGCCTTGAGCATATCGGCGGCAAGGTAAATGAACGTCTGGACGAAGGGTTCAAGAAAACCAACGAGACTTTCGTCAGCGTCATGGCGCGTTTGGCGACGATCGATGAAGCGCAAAAGAAAATCGACGGCCTGACCAGTAATGTGGTGAGTTTGCAGGAGTTGCTGGGCGATAAGCGTTCGCGCGGCGCGTTCGGCGAGGTGCAATTGGAAGGTTTGGTGCGCAACATTTTGCCGCCGCAGGCATTCGAAATGCAGTACACCTTGCCTAACGGCGCGCGGGCCGACTGCGTCTTGAAATTGCCAGAACCGACTGGCATGGTTGCTGTGGATGCGAAGTTTCCGCTGGAGAATTACCACCGCATGTTCGCGGCATCCGGCGATATCGAGCGGGTGCAGGCCGAGCGTCAATTTAAAGCGGATATTAAAAAACATATCGACGACATCGGCAGTAAATATATCTTGCCGGACATTACGTCCGACGGTGCGGTGATGTTTGTGCCGGCAGAAGCAGTATTCGCGGAAATTCATGCGCACCATCCAGAGGTGGTGGATTACGCCATGCAAAGACGCGTTTGGGTTGTGTCCCCCACGACGCTTATGGCCGTGCTTAACACTGCGCGCGCGGTGATGAAGGATGTGGAAACGCGCAAGCAAGTGCATATCATCAAAGACGAACTCGGTAAGTTGGGTAAAGACTTCGGGCGCTTCGAGGAGCGGATGTCCGATCTAGCCAAACACATCGGTCAAGCCAGCAAAGATGTCGAGCTGATTCACATCAGCAGCCGGAAAATCACGGATCGCTTCGCAAAAATCGAGCGCGTGGAACTTAATCAAACCGACTTGGTCACATTAAAATCCGAATGATCGGATGTGTTGCAGAAATGTAACAATTTTGTGGCATTCCCAGTGGAATGAGTTTATATTAAAAAAATCCATGCGAATGGAGACGCTTGTGTATCCGGCGTACGAAGATCATCCTAATTTTTGAAAGGGGATTAATAACATGAAAAAGACAACCTTGAATATTGCGATTTCCGCTGCGTTGCTGACTTTGACGGGGCTTCTGCGCAGGCGGGTGATTTCGGCGGCGGCTACATCGGTGCGAAAGCAGGCTGGAACCGTTCTACGTTTAGTGGTCCTGCAACCGTGAACGGTGTACCCAATGTGGTGATGGATGTGGCTGCCAAGAATGCGGGTACCGGCGGCTTGGAACTGGGTTACAACTGGGATAACGGTGGTTATTTGTTGGGTATCGACGGTTTTGTCGATTTCAATGCAAAAGCAACGCATAACGCAACGGCGGGCGGTGTGGCTGGTACGACGAATTACGGCTCTACCGTAGCTGGTGCGGACTTAAAGCTGGGTGTGCCGGGCACTAATTGGCTGCCTTACGTGAAAGTGGGTTATGCCAATACGAAGGCAAACGGCGGTATGTCTGGCAGCGGCAATGGGCTGCATGCCGGTATCGGTTTGGAATATAAGTTTGCTCCGCATTGGTCTTTCGGCGCCGAATATACTGCGACCAATGGCAAGTCTAACGGTGCAAATCTGAAGAACAATAACCTGACCTTTGGTTTGAATTATTACTTCAGTGCACCGGCTGCCGCACCGGCACCTGCTCCGGTTGCTAAGCCGGCACCGGCACCTGCTCCGGTAGCCGCTCCGGCACCGGCACCTGCTCCGAAGGAATCCTGGAAGGTGATTAAGGAGCAGAAACCTGTCACTATCGAGGGCGCGAACTTCGATACGGGTTCTTCCAAACTCAAGCCGGCTGTGGGCGAAAAACTGAAGCCGGTAGTTGAATTCGCCAAGAAGTATCCTGAAGCTGGTCTGGAAGTGCATGGTCATACTGACAATGTCGGCAAGAAAGCAACTAACGAAAAACTGTCGCAAAGCCGTGCCGATTCCGTTAAGGCCTACTTGGTCAAGCAAGGTATCGATGCTAAGCGTATCACCACCAAGGGATATGCCGACAGCGAACCGGTTGCCGACAACAAGACCAAAGAAGGTCGTGCTAAGAATCGTCGCGTAGAAATTCACTACACGGTGATCGAAGAAAAGAAAGTTAAGGTTACCCAGTAATTCGGGATGACTAAAATTAAGGCGGGCGATAGCCCGCCTTTTTTGTTGTCTGCGGCAAAGGTTGGTATGATTCAGTCTGACCATTTATTTCACCGAGTTTCATGAAACTTGCTGTTGCACAGATTAATTGCGCGGTCGGCGATTTGATCGGCAATGTTGCCAAAATCGCCGAATTTGCCGAACGAGCCAAAGCGCAGGGCGCGGCGCTGTTGCTGACGCCGGAGTTGAGTTTGTGCGGCTATCCGCCGGAAGACTTGCTGCTGCGTGATGGATTTTATCGTGCGTGTGAGCAGGCGTTACGCGATTTAGCTCAGCAAACCGTCGGGATCGTCGTCGTAGTCGGGCATCCGCATGAGCAGAATGGGCGACGCTTTAATGCTGCCTCTATATTGCGCGATGGCGAAATCATCGCTACTTATCATAAGCATTCTTTGCCGAACTACAGCGTGTTCGACGAAGAGCGGTACTTTGAGCCGGGATCTTCGCCGTGTTTGTTCGAGATGGAGGGGGTCAAGTTCGGTATCAATATTTGTGCCGACGTATGGGAGCCGCATGCCGCGAAACGCGCAAGGCAGGCTGGCGCGGAGGTATTGCTGGTACTGAATGCTTCGCCTTACCATTTGGATAAGCAACTCTCGCGCTACGAGGCGATTCGCGAACGGATAGGTGAAAACGATCTCGCAGTTATTTATACCAATCTGGTCGGCGGGCAAGATGAGTTGGTGTTCGATGGCGCTTCTTTTGCGATGGATCGACAGGGAAAGCTGGCAATGCAGTTGCCGGCATGCGAAGAACAGTTGGCGGTGATCGAAGTCGGCGAGGGCGGCTGTCTCGGCATGGCGGAGATTGCACCGCCGTTGGCGCGCGAAGCGTTGGTGTACAAGGTGCTTTGTCTGGGGGTTAAAGATTACATCGGTAAAAACCGCTTCCCCGGTGTGGTGCTGGGGTTGTCTGGCGGTATCGATTCAGCGTTGACGCTGGCGGTGGCGGTGGATGCGCTTGGCGCCGAGCGTGTACGCACAGTGATGATGCCTTCGCCTTACACGGCGCAAATCAGTCTGGATGATGCGCAGGAAATGGCAGCAATTCTTGGTGTGCGTTACGATGTGCTGGATATTAAGCCTACGCTGGATGCACTAACCTCAACTTTGCATCCGCTTTTCGCAGGACTTCCCGAGGATACGACGGAAGAAAACCTGCAAGCGCGGATACGCGGTACGCTGCTAATGGCGATTTCCAACAAGACCGGGTCTTTGGTGCTGACGACGGGCAATAAATCCGAGATGACGGTCGGCTATTGCACTTTATACGGCGACATGGCCGGCGGTTTTGCCGTGCTGAAGGATGTCAGCAAGACATGGGTGTATCGTCTCTCGAGTTATCGCAACACGCTCGGTCGCGTGATTCCGGAGCGGATTATTACCCGTGCGCCTAGTGCGGAATTGAAACCGAACCAGACCGATCAGGATAGTTTGCCGCCTTACGACGATCTGGATGCAATTATGTCGTGCTTCGTCGAGAAAAATCTTTCTATTCCGGAAATTGTCGCGCGCGGATTTAAAGAGCCGGACGTACGTCGGGTAGTGAAATTGCTCTACGTGAACGAATATAAACGCCGTCAGGCTCCGATCGGTATCCGAGTGACCGACCGCGGCTTCGGCAAAGACTGGCGTTACCCGATTACGGCGCGCTATCAGGATGGTTTTTAGGCAGGTATACTGAGAAAAACAAAGCGAGGGATTTATGAAAAAGATCGAAGCGATTATTAAACCGTTCAAGCTGGACGAGGTGCGCGAAGCCTTATCGGAGCTCGGGGTGAGCGGCCTGACCGTGACCGAGGTGAAGGGATTCGGACGCCAGAAGGGGCATACTGAGTTGTATCGTGGAGCAGAGTATGTGGTCGATTTCTTGCCGAAAATTAAAATTGAGGTGGTGATCCCCTCCGAGTTGGTCGAAACAGCAGTGGAAGCGATTGTGAAAGCGGCGCGTACCGGTAAAATCGGGGACGGCAAAATTTTTGTTACAGCGGTGGAGCAGGTGGTGCGAATTCGTACTGGCGAAACCGACGCTGCTGCGATTTAAGCTGGGTTGATATCCGATTCGTTGCAGGCGGGATAAATAAAAAGCGGGCTTCGGCCCGCTTTTTATTTATCCACGCGTATTCGACTGAGTATCGAATTGCGCCAATTCAACGCGTGGCGCTGCTTGCCATCCCGGTTTGCGGTGTTCTGCAATAACATTGGTGAAGATGCCGCCGCGAACATAAAATTTTGCAGTCAGACGCATGAACCGCGGTTGAGTGGCAGCTGCCAGATCGTCCAGAATCCGGTTGGTTACATCCTCATGAAAATGGCCTTCGTTCCGGAAAGACCACATATAGAGTTTCAGGCTTTTCAATTCCACGCACTGCTGATCCGGGATGTAATCCAGAATCAATGTGGCGAAATCCGGCTGGCCAGTCTTGGGGCACAGGCAGGTGAACTCCGGGATTTCCATGTGAATATGGTAATCGCGACCGGGCTGCGGATTAGGGAAGGTTTCCAGTGTTTTTTGCGGTTGAGTGCTCATGGTCGGATTGAAAATTAAAGAGCGCCTATTATATAGGAGGCGGCGTTTTGCTTCACGGTCGGTGTTCGCTAATAATCAAAATGGTTTTTGTCCGTCAATTCGTTCGATGGAGCGAGTAGGGCTTGTCGGATAATGCGCATGTTGTCGGGAAAGTTGTATGCTAGTCGTGGACGGACGGATGACTGAAAATTTTTTTAAAAATATTTA
>JBFLXR010000001.1:0-198655 GCA_040757065.1 Pseudomonadota bacterium | reverse complement strand
CGGCCCAAGCCTGCAACGTATCAGTTGGTGTGCAAGCCGCATCCGATACGCCGTTTGCGCTGGTGTCGACGATTCCAGTGTTCTCGGCGCAGGCGAGCGTGCAGGGGAATTTCTCGGGCAAGTCGAGTCTGGCGATCGAGATCGACACCGCCCAGAACAACCTCGTCTGGCAAGGCTGGCGACCGTTCGTGCCGGGGCAATACATCGCCCGGCGTTTCCGCTTCCGGGTGAAGCTGATCTCGGCTGATCCGACCGTATCCACCATCCTGACCGGCATGACCTTCTCGGTCGATATGCCCGACCGGGTGGATACCGGTACGGCGCTGGCGGTTCCGGCGGCGGGCAAGGCGGTCGTGTTCGCCACGCCTTTCCAGATCGTACCGAACGTGCAGATCACCATCCTCAACCCTGTGGCCGGAGACGTCATTGCGTTTCCGGCACAACCCACGACGACTGGCTTCACGGTTCAAATCACCAATGCCGGTGTCGGTGTGGCTCGCAATATCAACTGGCTCGCCAAGGGCTATTAGGAGTTCCCATGTCTCAAAACTCTCTCGTCATTGCCGACGGCACGGGCGCGCAGGTGCTCGCCTCCGTCAACAACGCACTGGATACGCTCAAGACCTGTTTCTCCGGAGCCACGCCGCCGGGCACACCCAGTCCCTACCAGTTCTGGGCGGATACCTCGACCGGACTGCTCAAGATGCGCGACGCCGCCAATACTGTCTGGGTACCGATTGCTGCCATGAGCGGTATCGGCGGCAATGTGGTCAAGACGCTCACCGGGGGAACCTACACGCTGACCGAGGCCGAGGGCGAAGCCGCCAGCTTCGAGGTTAACGGCGCACTGACGGCCAACCAGATATTGGTGGTGCCGAACAACATGCCCCCATTCGCCGTGGAAAACCTCACCACCGGCGCATTCACCCTGACCGTCAAAACCGCACTCGGTACTGGCCAGACGATCTCGCAGGGTGAGATTTCGATGCTGTACTGCAACGGCACGAACTGCGAGTTCATCTCGGATACACAGGGCACCTCGCCCAAGCGTGGGACGTATGCGGCGTATCGGTCAGGTGCGGTGCAAACCATGACGGCAGCGGCTTGGAGCCAGATCATTCTGAATACCGCGCTGGTGAACACTAATGGCAGCGCCTTCATCTCGCACAACGCGGCGACTGGCCTTTTCACCGTCCTGCAAAGCGGCCAGTACGAAATCTCGGCGGTGCTCACCGCCATCAACCCGACTGCGGCCTACAACGCCTTCAACGTCGCATTGGCGCTCAACGGCGCGGTCGCGCACTACTTCGGCTGCGGCTACTCATGGGCTGCGGCAGCCGGTCTCAAGATCAGCGTATCAGGCCAGACGACACGCTATCTCGCGGCTGGCACGACTGTCGCGCTGTGGGGCAATCCGAACGTGGCGATGAACGCTGACTTCTGGGGCGACAGTTGGGGTGTTGGCGGCTGCCAGCTTGAGATGGTCTACATGGGTTAAGGAGCAAAGCATGGCAAACATCAACGCACACGGGATGGAGCGAGCCTTCCCGCAATACAAGCTGGATATCGATTACCACCTGGTGGATTTCCATGACGGCAACGGCGTGCAACTGGTCTGGCTGCATGAGCACGATCCAACTCCCGATCTCCACTCCATCGAAGCCGAAACTGCCGTCTGGCAGGCCGAGCAGGACGCTATCGCCTATCGGGACAAACGTGTCGCCGAATATCCGCCGATGCAGGACTACATCGATGCGCAGGTCAAGAAAGCTTCCAGCGATCCTGCCATCCGGGAAGCCGGGCTGGCACAGGAAGCAGCGTACATCTCGGCATGCGCCGCCATCAAAACCAAATATCCGAAGGGAGCAAGCAAATGAATCCGAACACCACTGGTGAACGCGAACACTGGCATGTCGGCAAAGAAATCCCGCTGGCGCTGATCGTGGCGATCGTCACCCAGACCGCCACCGGCATCTGGTGGCTGTCCAGCGTGTCGAGCAAATTGGACAACCTGTCCGGTCAGGTAAAGGAGATGCGCGACGAGCGCTACACCCGGAATGACGCCATGCGCGATGCCGCACTGGTCAATCAAATGATGCATGACATGGATCGCCGTGTCACCACTCTGGAAGCGAGGAAAAAATGATCGACAGTCGTGATCTGAATGAACTGGCCCCACCTGCCCGCAAACGCGCGGAGGCCTTCTTTGCGGCGTGTGCCGCCGATTCGGAATTGCGGGCACAGGGCATCACGGTGATCGCCACCAGCACCTATCGTGATTTCGAAGCACAGAGCTCGATCTACGCGCGCGGCAGGACCAGTCCCGGCAAGGTGGTAACCAATGCCCGCGCCGGGGACAGCTGGCACAACTGGCGTTGCGCTTTCGATGTGCTGCCGTTGCGTTGCGGCAAACCTGTCTGGGGCACTACCGGTACTGACCGTGCCGTGTGGCAGCGGCTCGGGGAGATCGGCGAAGCCTGCGGGCTGGAATGGGCGGGTCGCTGGACAACCTTCCGGGAGATGGCGCATTTCCAGTACACCTGTGGACTGACGCTGGCGGATTTCAAGGCTGGCAAAACGATGATGGCATGAGGAGGCAACAATGAGTGACTTTGATTGGAAGAAAGCGGTGGCGACCATTGCACCGAGTCTGGCAACCGCGCTGGTACCGGAACTGGGATTGGCCGGAGTCGCCATCCGGGCGATCGGTGAAGCAGTCGGCGTACCCAACGCGACCGAGCAACAGGTGTCCGCTGCGATTGCGCAGGCCACGCCTGCCGACCTGCTTGCTATCAAGCAGGCCGATCAGCAGTTCGAGAAGGACATGGCTGCCATCGGTGTCGATCTGGCCAAGATCGCTGCCGAAGACCGCGCCAATGCGCGCGACCGGGAAATCAAAACCGGCGACAGTTGGACGCCGCGCATCCTCGCTGCCATCGTGGTCGTTGGGTATTTGTCTGTGCAGTGGTACATCTTGTCTCACATCGTACCGCAGGAGATGCGGGAGATAGTGCTGCGCTCGATGGGCACGCTGGATATGGCACTGGGATTGGTGCTGGGATATTACTTTGGCTCTAGCGCCGGAAGCGCACGGAAGGATGTGGTAATTGGACACTTGTCCACAGCGCAATGAACCCCAAATAAACAAATTCTAAGTTGGTAAAGATTGATGCACACTGTACCTGTCACTATTTGAATTTTTGCAATCCGTCAGGATAATAGCAGTACTTTTTCACTTAGGATATTTCCCACTGCGAAACAATCGCAGCACTTGCTGCCAGCATTGATGCAGCGATTAAAAATGGCGTGCCAGGCTGAGCAAAAAAAAGTGCACCCGTTGAGGCTGCAGCAATAGCCTGCCCTAAATTTGCAGCAGATGCCTGTTGACCAAACGCCTTACCCTGTCCTTGCCCCGCTGCCGCAGAGATCACACTGGACAGAATCGGGACGAGAATCCCGGTTCCGGCGGCGATCATGCCAAACAGTACGTCTATGGCTGGTATGGATCTCGCATAGGGAAGCGCCCCCAGCCCGAGCGTACCAAGAACAAAAGCGATTACAAGCAGGGTCTGAATTGAGAATTTGTGCATCAGCATCGGGAAAATCCCTATCTGGACGGTAATCATGACAAGGCTACAAACCACAAAAAACTGGCTGATTGTGCTCGGATCAAATAATAAAGATTGTTTACCCAGAAGGGTTATGCCCACCTCGGCGGTACTTACGCCAAACACCGTTATGACGGTAAGCAACAGCGCCAATCGAATCTGTTTCTTATCTGTGGGGCTTACTTGATCATCTGCGGCTATGCGAGGCAGGTTATGCGACACGGACAGCAGTACCGTCCCCAATGCACACAAGATACTTACTAGGGCGATTACAAAAAATGGCGAGTCCAGCATTAGCACACCAACCACCCGCATGCCGTCTGAAGGCGACAGGACCATGGATGAAAGCCACCCGCCAACCATAGGACCTAGCATGAAACCAAGCGATGTGAAAGAAGCGACAATTGCAAATTTTCTTGGACGTTCAGATGCTGTGCATGCTTCGGCGATATATGCCAGTACGGCGGGAAGTACCGCAGCTGCAAATATGCCTCCCAGCATCCGTGATGCGTATAGCATCGTTAGGTTCGAAACATTATCGAGCAAAACCAAACTGGCACCGCTGCCGATCAGCCCAAGCGAAATCACAGCACGCCGGTTAAGCCGGTCTGACAACACGCCCCACAGGGGCGAAAGAAGAAACAAAGCCAAGGTGTATGAGGCTGTCAACAAACCGGTGTGCCATGGGACAGCACCTAGCTGCCCCGGTTGCAATACCCTTTCCAGAATGAATGGCAGAAACGGCAAGGTAACGCCATATGCCATGGAAACCGCCGTGGCGGCGGAAAGCAGAACCACAAAGCGGCTTGGCGTCAGCGCCGTGGCTGGAATTGTGCGTCCCATGTCCATCCCGGTCGCCTTTTACCTGTCACGCCAATGAGCATATCCGTCATCACGCACCTCCAGATTCCCTACCTCGCATTCCTCTTCATAGTGCACGAATGCCCGGCGCAAGCACTCCGGCCAGTCTTCGCCCAACTGTACGCCGATCTCGGCCAACCGTTCCTCAATCTGTTCAGCGGTCGCTTGGAGCAGATCATACGTCACCAGTATGCTATTTCCTTCGATGCCCACCGCCTGAATGCCCATCATGGACTGCAATGACTCGTTCAACAACTTTGCATGATCTGGCGACAAAGGTTGGGCCAGCCGCAATTTTCTCTGCTTGATCACTGACATCCCTTCCTGCTTCGGGGCCTTCTGCCCCGGAATGCCAATATACAAGTGCGGATTCGCAAGGAATCTCTCTCGGCATTGGCTGGAACAGAAAAAATACGACTGACCGAGATATTCAATCTGGTGTTTGCCCGATTCGACCTGCATTCCACAAACTGTATCCTTGGTTAACATTTCTGATGGCTCCATTGATTGATGCTAAAACGCGACAATTTCATCCTCTCATGCGCGGAAAAAATGCAGGGGTCTGTTCGGTATAGCGTCGATATTCGCCGCCGAATTGCGCCAGCGCATCACACTCTTCCTGACGCGCCAATCGCACGTACATCCATACCAACACAGGGAACATTAGCAGTGTTAGCAGTGTCGGCCACTGCAACAGGAAGCCGAACATAATGAGCACGAAAGCATCATATTGGGGATGACGTACCTTGGCATAAGGACCGGTTATCGCTAACTGGTGCGTGCGTTGCGCTCGATAAAGTACACCCCATGCGGATGACAGCAGGATGAAGCCCCCACCGATGAATGCGATGCTCAACATGTGTGGCAGGTCGAAATGCGGATTACCCTTCATACCGAGCAGGGTGTGCCACAGGTGCCCTGCATCATGGGAAAAGACATCGGTGCCGGGATAACGGCTCTGCAGCCAGCCCGACAGCAGGTATATGGTTAGCGGGAAACCGTACATCTCGACGAAGAGCGCCACAATAAAGCCAGAGAATGCGCCGAACGAACGCCAGTCGCGCTTGCTTTGCGGCTTGGCGAAGCTGAAGGCAAATATGATGAACACCAGCGAGTTGATGATAACCAGTGACCAGAGGCCGTAGGCCGAAGATTGATCGCTCATTTCGAGTCTCCTGTGTGGTTGTGCTGGTGCTGGTCGTCACCGCTCTGTCCATGCCCATGATGCATGAAGAAGTGCATCAACGGACACGCCAGCAAAATCAGATACGGCAGCATCCCCAGAACATGCGCCCGGTGCTCTGTAAACAACAGCAGTAAGGCAAAAGCGAGAAAGCCGATAAGCACCATCCGCCCTTTCGACAATTGCCGTTTCTCCATTTCGTCAGCCATAACTTCCTCCCATTAACCAGTATTGACCACATAGACATACCGGCAGTCATTCCATTGAGCGGTGACCACCGGCCGGACGTGATAGGCTTATTTCGCCTGCATGGCGTCGCGCATTTCCTCGCGCTGTATCATCTGCTCCATCATGGATTCCATCATCTCCATGCGCATTTCCATCATGTTGTGGGTCTTCATCATGTCCCCCGTCATCATGCCGCCGCCCTGCTTACCGCCGCCTCCCATGCCCATCATCATGCCACCCTGCTTGCCGCCGCTACTTTCCATACCCATCATGGAGCCACCCAGGGCGCGCATATGCTTCATACCCTCCTGCATGGTCTGCATGTGTTCCTGCATCAGTTTTTGACGTTCCTTAGGATTCTTGGTCTGGCGGATTTTTCCCATCAGGTCCTGCAGGTTGCGCATCGATTCCTGCGCTTCTCCCATGTGGTGTTCAGGCGCAACCTCGGGGCTGGTAGTCTTCTCCATCGTTTCCGCCTTGGGCATGGGCGCCGCCTGCTGCGCCTTATCGGTGTGATGTTCATCCACTGCATAAAGCGGCGTCGCCATCATGGACAACGAAGTAACGGCAGCCAGAATCGTGATCTTGTTCATGTTCGGTCTCCTCTCAGGTTAAAAATCAATACTCGAAATAACTAAACCAACCGTTCCGTTACCGTACCTCCTTTCTCCGTCCATGGGCGGAGAATCACTCGACCGAAAACACTTCCGGCTCGCGCCCTCTCTTGGGAACTGCATAAATGGTCAACGTCCCCTTTTTCATTTCGCCCATTCCCGGCGAATTCTGCGGCATGCCCGGAGCGCTGATCCCGATGATGGCGGGCTTCTCCTTCAGTAGCTTGCGGATGGCGGCAACCGGAACATGGCCCTCGACCACGTATCCACCGACCAGCGCCGTATGACAACTGGCGACATGAGACACCCCGTAACGCTTCTTGACCGCATCCATGTCGTTTTCATTGATTGCCTTCACCGCGAAGCCGTTTTCTCGCAGATAGTCCACGTATTTCTCACAGCAGCCGCAGGTGGGGCTCTTGTACAAGGTCACCTCGGTCGCGGCATGCGCCAGCGAAGCTCCAAACAACAAAACGGCTGAGCAGATGCGTATCCATTGATACATTTTTTCTCCTTAAAGGTTGGTGCGGCGCAGCCGCAGGGCGTTTAAAATCACGGACACCGAACTGAAGCTCATCGCCGCCGCTGCGATGATAGGCGACAGAAGCAGGCCGAAGAACGGGTAGAGCACGCCTGCAGCCACAGGGACGCCGAGCACGTTGTAGATGAAGGCAAAAAACAGGTTCTGTCGGATGTTCTTCATGGTTGCGCGACTCAGGCGAACGGCGCGCACAATGCCGCGCAAGTCGCCCTTGATCAAGGTGACACCCGCGCTCTCCATCGCCACGTCGGTACCGGTGCCCATGGCGATTCCCACCTGTGCCTGCGCCAGCGCGGGGGCATCGTTGACGCCGTCGCCCGCCATCGCGACGAAGCGGCCCTGAGCTTGCAGTTGCTTGACGATGGCGGCCTTCTGCTCTGGCAGCACTTCTGCCTCGACTTGGTCTATGCCCAGCTTCTTCGCCACTGCCTCCGCCGTGGTGCGGTTGTCGCCGGTCAGCATGATGATACGGATACCTTCCTCATGCAGCGCGCGGATCGCATCTGGCGTGGAAGCCTTCACTGGATCGGCCACGCCGATAAGTCCTGCGGCCTTGCCGTCCACAGCAAGCAGCATTACCGTCTGCCCGTCTCCGCGCAATGTATCGGCACGTGCAGGCAGCTCGCCCGCATCGAGTTGCAATTCCTCGAACAACTTGAGGTTGCCAAGCGCGACCGCACGGCCCTCGACGGATCCCGTCACGCCCTTGCCGGTGTGAGACTTGAAGTCGCCCACTGTGAGTAGCAATAAACCTTTCTCCTGCGCGCCGCCGACGATGGCCGCTGCTAAGGGATGTTCGCTCGCACGTTCGAGACTTGCACCGAGACGCAGCACTTCGTTTTCATCGAAACCATTGAGGGCAACAACCGACACCAGCTTGGGCTTGCCCTCGGTCAGGGTGCCGGTCTTGTCCACCACCAGCGTGTCCACTTTCTCCATGGTCTCCAGCGCCTCGGCGTTCTTGATCAGTACGCCCGCCGTTGCGCCGCGCCCGGTGCCCACCATGATGGACATGGGCGTGGCTAACCCCAGCGCGCAGGGGCAAGCGATGATTAACACTGCCACCGCATTGACGATGGCGTGTGCGAGGCGCGGCTCCGGCCCGACAATGCCCCACACCGCCAGCGTGACAAGTGCAATCAGCACCACTACCGGAACGAAATAGCCAGAGACAACATCAGCCATACGCTGGATAGGAGCGCGCGAACGCTGCGCCTCGCTGACCATATGCACGATCTGCGCAAGCAGCGTGTCTGCGCCGACGCGCTCGGCACGCATCAGTAGGCTCCCTGTACCGTTCACCGTCGCACCGATCAGCCGCGCGCCCGCAGTCTTTTCAACGGGAATGGATTCGCCGGTGACCATGGATTCGTCCAGCGCGCTTGCACCTTCGAGTACCACTCCGTCCACCGGCACCTTCTCGCCAGGACGGACACGCAACACGTCATTCGGCTGCACCCGTGCCAGCGGAATGTCTTCCTCGTTGCCGTCAGGACGCACAATGCGCGCAGTCTTGGGCGCTAAGCCAAGCAACAGCTTGATTGCCGCGCTGGTCTGGCTGCGCGCGCGCAGCTCCATCACCTGCCCAAGCAGTACTAGCGCCATAATGACCGCACCCGCCTCGAAGTACACCGGTACGGTACCCATCATGCTGCGCATCGTCTCGGGGAAGATGCCTCGCAACAGCATGGCGACGACACTATATGTCCACGCCACGCCGACGCCGAGCGCGATCAGCGTGAACATGTTCAGGCTACGGTTGACCACGGACTCATAACCGCGCCGGAAGATCGGCCAGCCGCCCCACAGCACAGCGGGAGTCGCCAGCACAAATTCGATCCATTGCAGCATCGCCATCGAGACGGACTCCGATATAGTCTGCGGAAAGAGGTCGGAAACCGTCGCCAACAGAAACACGGGCAGTGCCAGGATCGCACTCGTCCAGAAGCGCCGCGTCATGTCTCGCAACTCGGCATTATCTTCCGCCGACGCACTGCGTGGTTCCAACGTCATGCCGCAGATTGGACAATTTCCCGGCTCGCTGCGCACAATTTCGGGATGCATCGGGCAGGTATACTCCACCGCTGCCGAAACAATGGGAGATTCCGACTCCAATGTCATGCCACATTTTGGGCAGTTCCCCGGCATGGGTTGACGAATTTCCGGATGCATGGGGCAGGTATACATCACGCCCGGCTGTGCCTGATCTGCTGGACGCGTCCCAAGATAGGTGCCGGGGGATACTTGAAACTTGGCCTCACACTTCGCGCTGCAGAAACGGTATTCGATACCGCGGTACTCGAAGCGGTGCGGCGAATCAGATTTCACGGTCATGCCGCATACCGGGTCAGTGCTTGTGCTCATGTGCTGCTCCTTTCAAAGGCTTCGTTTCATTGGAAAAATCGGAACTGTTCGGCTCCATGCATTTAGCCAAGACCATTTCGCGTAATGCAGCCTCTTCTTCCAGAAAGGCCTGTACAGCAGCCGGGTCGAACTGGGTGCCGCTCATATTGACGATTTCTTCCTTCGCCTCGTCGAATGTCATCGCCTTGCGATAAGAACGGTCGGAGGTCATTGCATCTAGGGTATCGATCACCGCAAAGAGTCTCGCCCCCTGGCAAATTTTCTCGCCATGAAGCCCTCGTGGATAACCGCGACCATCGAAGCGTTCTTCGTGGCTGAGTACGATCTCGCTGGCCTCCTCCATACCGGGGATTTGAGACACGATACGGTAGCCTTTCTCCGGATGAGTCCGCATCTCCCGCCACTCGTCTTCATTGAGTACTCCCGGTTTCAAAAGGATGGAGTCGGGTATCCCGATCTTCCCGATGTCGTGCAGCAGTGCCCCCCAATAAATCTGGCGCAACTGCTCTGTATCTCTTGTAAACCGGCGTGCCAGTACCAGAGTGTGGCAGGCAACCCGTTTCGAATGCAGGCCGGTTTCACGTTCGCGGATGTCCAGCGCTTCGGCCAATGCTTCCACAAATGAAGCACCTGCCCGTTCCATTTCCGTGGTGGACCTACTGAAGTAATTTATCGAGCCATCCAGCATTCGCCGAACACACCATCTGGCGTAATAGCCCCCAAACATGCGGCTGAGCCAGCGTGCGGGGGCGAAATCCGGAAGTGCGTAATCGATGAATACTCGCAACAGCGAACTGTTTCCCTGCGGCGTGATATCGAACCCCATACGGTAATGGCCGATCACCAGCAACCGGGGCGAACCCGTCGTTTCCCACGATTTACATTGCGGCGGGTTGCGCTCGGTCACTACCTCATCGAGCGCAAGGGGGATGCCGAAAACCTTCCCGTCCAGCCGAATGTGCGAACCGATGCTTTTTCCCCTGTTTTCGTCCAGCGCGATTTCCATCCGGCTCCAACCCATCCTCCATGAAGACTCGCCCATGTGTATAGACAGACTCGCGTGGTCGTCGACTAATTTAAACAACTGCTCTGCCGCAATCGGAACAATGGCGCTGCTTTCATAATGAAAAGGCAACCTGTGGCTCAGGCCAATATGGCTTGCATGGGGATTATGAAATTCTCGCGTCATTCGGCCATTTCCCAATATAGATTGCGGCGAGTTATTCAAAACCCACCGGGAACGCCGTACCGGCCTGATCCGTGCAAAAACCAGCGGGCTTTTTGCCGAATTTCCATATCAAACTGCACGATAGTTCATGCCCATCATCTGACTTGGTGATCGTCTCAGCACAATATGTCACATGACTGTTATCGAGGCCGGAGAAAATTCGGTCCCATTGTTTCGGACTGGAGAGGTAGTAACGTTTACGCAGTTCTCCCAAATGGGTATGGCGCTCGACAGCAAATCCATGGGCCTCGTAACGCCGGTTCGACATCTCCAGCACGAGGTGATTGTCTTTCCCTCGTTCGTGGTCATGAATCAACTCTCCGGCAGTGAATGGCTGCCCGTCATTCTTGACCATTTGATGAACATGGGCGGAATTGGCGCAGCCGGTTAACCACAAAACGGCTAGTACGCTAAAAAATGTTCTCATCGTATTTCCTCCACGAGCGGTGACGTAAAAGGGACAAACTCATTAAAACTCTTCTCATTCGCGAGCTATTTCACTGGCGGACGATTACAACATGAAGCATTTTTGCTGGGTGCATTCAGATTGCTGATTTCACTTTCCTCGGCGTAATGCAACCAGGCACGGCTCAACCTTGCCCTCGGCCCCATTCCAAGCCTCACATTTGCTGTTTGCAACAGTTTTTCGATTCCCTCCAGATCAGTCCCGGCGAGGTCATAACTCACCTCTAATCCGATAACCTTTGCCGAAACATCCGCTGACTCCAATATGGCGATCAAGGATTCCGCTTCCTCCAGAGTCACCGCCTGCTCAAAGACGAGACGCCTAGTTTTCAGTGTCGCCGCTTGTTTGCCTGCTTCTTTTGAATCATTCATGGCAACCTCTGGAGCACCTGCCTGTCAGGTTGTAGCAGACTGCAAACAAGGCTCCGCTCAGAAAACCGGTCAGGGTAACGCCGAAAAGGCCATAGACCACTCCGCCCAATGCCCACGGCTTGTCGCTAATGATTATGGAGAGATTCAAACCGTGAACCCACGCGTTCACGAAGCCGATGGTCGCCTCAGGAAATAAGTACACTGCTGCCGCACATACCAAATTGATAGCTGCTGCAGACAATGCCAAAGTAATACCGATGCGCAAGGGATTCAGTTTCATCTTCTTGCTCCTCATTCACAAACAAGTGTGGACATCATGTAATACGTTCAGCGTTTGCGTTCAATACGGATAATTACCCATTCTTTCGAGTTGATTTGTTCCAGTTCAAAACGCACGTTCTCGCCCACCATTACGTCCTTGGGCAACGGATCACGCAGCGCAAACCACATAGTCATTGCCGGCCATCCCAACGAGGGTATTGCCTCATGTGCGAGCCGTACCTTGCCTGCTTCCGTGTTTACTGCCTTAAGCACCCCGTAACCTTCCTGTTTCGCCTGAATTTGGGCATGCTGGGCATCCTCATGGCTGTGGGACGGCGTTACGGCATACACCGCCCCTGTCATCGCGACCGTTGCTGCCATTGCAGCCACCAATACTTGGGACAAATTTGCTGGTTTCATCTCATTTCCTTTCATGCATTGATATCGCCTCGCCCACCCGGTGTATTTCGTCTGGCAGGCGAGCCTCTGCTTCAGTGCTTCTCTTTCATATGATCATGCCGGTTTTTCGGCATTTCCTTGTCCGTATGCGGTGCCGGTTCGGGCTGCGGCATATTCGTCTTTTCTTCCATATGGTTATGCCTCTTTACCGGCTTCTTGACCGGGATGTTCGCCTCGCTCTGCCCGGTGGCTGCGGCTTCATGTTTCTCTGTCTCGGCGGCGATTGCAGTTGCGGTAGCGCCGATGAACATCGCAAGGACGGCGGTCAATAATTTCGATTTCGATTTCAATTTCATTTCATTCTCCTAAAAGTTTGGTTGATCGAATCTGCTGCAACACCCTGAAAATACTCTGATTGGACACCTCCTCTCGAAACAGGTTGATGACAACGATAAAATTCAATGCGCGTGATCGTGTGCATGTCCAACCTCATCGTGCGGCATCATGTCTTGCACGGCATGAACATCCGGCAAAGACATGACCCCCAACCCATGGCGATACACCAGTTCGGCACCGTGCCAGGCCGTGCTTGCCACTAGCATCCATACAGTAACCAGCAATCCCAGGAAACCTAGTGAGGATGTTTTGCGTGAGCCACCGCGCCATACATCCCAGGCGGCGAGCACAACCAGAACCACCAGTGTCCCAAGCGCCCAATTGCGATGCAAGGTCATGGCGGCATGACTTACTTCATCATGCTCAACGCTGTTGAAGGCGAACCAGCCGAACGCGGCAGCAATCAATGCAAACAATGCCGCACTCCATAACATCCAGCGTCCCGTTACCACGCATTGCACCGCATGTGGCCGGGTTCCGGAGAATGCGCCGGCAGCGGTGAATGCCACCGCAGCCGTGGTGAGTACGACAGGAAAATGCACGAATACCGGATGCCAGTTTGGAATAATCTCAATCATGTTTTTCGACTCCCATTGAAAGTTTGATTTCGCGCACCTTGATCAAGGCATACAGAACCGTGATCACCACCAACTGTTGCAGTTATTGCGTTAACGACTCTGAGTTCCGTAATGGACTCACGCAACACATGCAGTGCAGAGCGTAAAAATAATGCGGCAAGTGCCAACCCGATGATGATGTCTGGCCAGCCGGAATGGGTGAACCACACACCGAGCGCGGCAAACAGCACCGAGATATTGGCAATGATGTCGTTACGGGAGCACAGCCAGACAGAACTCATATTGATATCGTCCTCCCGATGCCGCCAGAGCAAGATGAAGCACGCGCCGTTTGCTGCAAGCGCCAGCAAGCCGATTGCCCCGATGGCCTCGTATACGGGAAGCTGAGGAACTGCGATCCGGTAGATCGCCTGACTAAGCACAAACAGACCGAATGCCGCCATGATGCCACCCTTGAACAGCGCCGCCCTGGCTTTCATCGCCGCGCCGCGCGCCACGACGTACAGGCTGAATCCGTACACCAAGGCGTCACCCAGCATATCCAGCGAATCGGCAACCAGCGAAACCGAATTCCCTAGCAATCCTGCCGTGAGTTCGACGACAAACATGACGGCATTGATAGCCATCACTATTTTTAGCGTCGAACTTTGGCGGCGGCGGAGCGCGTCAAGTTCACAAGATTTGTTATTGCAACAGTTAGCCATTACCTAGCTCCAATTAAAATTAGTCATCTGATTTCTCGGCCTTTGACTAGTGCATAGATCACGGGGATCACCACCAGCGTCAGCACCGTCGAGGAGACCATGCCACCAACCATGGGAGCGGCTATGCGGCTCATCACTTCCGAGCCAGTGCCGCTGCTCCACATGATCGGCAGCAGGCCTGCCATGATTGCCGTGACAGTCATCATCTTCGGGCGCACGCGTTCCACCGCGCCTTCCATGATGGCGGAATGCAGATCATGTGGTGCCGGAGACCGCCCTTCTGCTGCGCAACGTGTCTGGGCCTCCTGCCATGCGTTTTCCAGATAGATCAGCATCACCACTCCAGTCTCCGCAGCCACGCCCGCTAGCGCGATAAAGCCCACCGCCACCGCCACGCTGAGGTTGTAGCCGAGCAGCCACAGCAGCCACACGCCGCCGACCAGCGCGAAGGGCACGGACAGCATCACAATCACCGATTCGGTGACGCGTTTGAAATTGAGATACAGCAGCAGGAAGATGAGAAGCAGCGTGATGGGGATTACGACCTTCATCTTCGCAGCAGCCCGCTCCATGTACTCGAACTGCCCGCTCCAGGTCGCGTAGTAGCCCGATGGAAACTTCACCTTCTCTGCCACCGCCTTGCGCGCCTCGGCCACGTAGGAGCCGATGTCCCGGTCGCGGATGTCCACGTAGATATAGGCCGACAACAGCGCGTTCTCGGTGCGGATTGAAGGAGCGCCCTTGCCGATGCTCACCCGCGCGAGCTGGCCGAGCGGGATCATCGCCCCGCCCATGGTCGGCACGAGAACTTCGCCCGCGATCTTCTCCGGCGTGTCGCGCAGCTCACGCGGATAGCGCACGTTTACCCCAAAGCGCTCCAGCCCCTCCACCGTGGTGGTGACGGTCTCGCCACCCAGCGCGGTGGCAATCACCTCTTGTACCTCATTGATACTCAGACCATAGCGTGCGAGCTGTGCTCGATCCGGATCGATATTGAGGTAGAAGCCGCCAGTGATGCGCTCGGCGAAAGCGCTGGTCGTGCCGGGAATGGTCTTCACCACCGCTTCGATCTCCTTCGCAAGTTTCTCCATCTCGCCGAGGTCTTTGCCGAATACCTTGATACCGATGGGCGTGCGGATACCGGTGGAGAGCATGTCGATGCGCGCCTTGATCGGCATGGTCCACGAGTTCGCCACGCCGGGGAATTGCAGTGCCTTGTCCATTTCGGCGATCAGCTTGTCGGTGGTCATGCCGTCGCGCCATTCCTCCTGCGGCTTGAGGTTGATCACGGTCTCGAACATCTCCAGCGGTGCCGGGTCGGTGGCCGTCTGCGCGCGCCCGGCCTTGCCGTACACCGAGGCAACCTCGGGGAAGCTCTTGATGAGCTTGTTCTGCGTCTGCAGCAGTTCGGCGGCCTTGGTCACCGACATGCCCGGCAGCGAGGCTGGCATGTAGAACAGGGTGCCCTCGTTCAACGTGGGCATAAATTCGCTGCCCAGTTTCATCACGGGATAGAGCGTCAGTCCCATCGCCAGCAATGCTACCGCGATGGTGGCCTGTTTGCGGCGCAGCACGGTATCGATAACCGGGCGATAGACGGCAATCAGCCATCGGTTCAGCGGGTTCTCAGACTCCGGCCTGATATGGCCACGGATGAACAGCAGCATCAGCACCGGCACCAGCGTCACCGACAGCAGCGCCGCACCCGCCATCGCGAAGGTCTTGGTGAACGCCAGTGGCGCGAACAGGCGACCCTCCTGCGCCTCCAGAGTGAACACAGGGAGGAAAGACACGGTGATGATCAGCAGCGAAAAGAACAGTGAGGGGCCGACTTCCTGACAGGCAGTCAGGATTGCCCCGAAGCGATGTTCTCCCTCCTTGATCCGCTCCAGGTGCTTGTGCGCGTTTTCGATCATGACAATCGCCGCATCCACCATCGCGCCGATGGCGATGGCGATGCCGCCCAGGCTCATGATGTTGGAATTGAGGTTGAGCGCGCGCATCGCAAGGAAGGCGATCAGCACCCCTATGGGCAACATCACGATGGCAACCAAAGCGCTCCTCGCATGCATCAGGAACACCATACACACCGCCGCCACGATCAGCCCTTCCTCGAACAACGTGCGCTTCAGCGTCGCGATTGCGCGCTCAATCAGCTCGGAGCGGTCGTACACTGCCTGGATGCTCACACCTTCCGGCAAGCCTGCGGACACCTCGGCGATCTTGTCCTTGATGTTCGCGATTACCTCCAGTGCGTTCTGACCGTAGCGTGCCATCGCGATCCCGGACACCACCTCGCCTTCACCGTTCAGTTCAGTCAGCCCGCGCCGCTCATCCGGTCCAAGTTCGACGCGCGCGATGTCGCGCAGAAGCACTGGCGTGCCGTTTTCTGCCTTGACCACCAGCGTTTCAAGATCGGCCTTGCCGTGCAGGTAACCCTTGCCGCGCACCATGCACTCAGTTTCGGCCATCTCCACCACACGACCTCCGACGTCGCGGTTGCTGTCGCGGATCACCTGCGCGACCTTTGCCAGAGGAATGTCGTAGGCGCGCAGCTTCACCGGATCGACCGTCACCTGGTATTGCTGCACGAAGCCGCCGATGGAGGCGACCTCGGCCACGCCATGCGCCTTGTTCAACTGGTAGCGCAGATACCAGTCCTGCATGGTGCGCAACTCGGCAAGGTTGTGCTTGTCGCTTAGCACCGCATACTGGTACACCCAGCCCACGCCACTCGCATCCGGCCCAAGCTGCGGCGACACACCTCGCGGCAGGCGTCCTGCGGCCTGGTTCAGGTATTCGAGTACACGCGAACGCGCCCAGTAGATATCGGTACCGTCTTCGAAAATCACGTACACAAACGATGCGCCGAAGAACGAGAAGCCGCGCACCACCTTGGATTTCGGCACGGCCAGCATCGCCGTGGTGAGCGGGTATGTCACTTGGTCTTCGACCACCTGCGGTGCCTGCCCCGGATACTCGGTATAAACGATCACCTGCACGTCGGACAGGTCGGGCAGTGCATCCAGCGGCGTTTTCACCACGGCATAGATGCCCGCCAGCGTGACAAACAGGGTGGCGAGCAGCACCAGGAACAGGTTGCGCGCCGACCATTCGATAATTTTCCCCAACATGTCAGTGCCCCTCGTGCGTTGCAGCCCTCACGGCCTGCAATCGGGTAATCACCCATTCGCCCTTGCCACGCTCGACGAGTTCGAACATAACCTCGCTGCCCGGCGCGATTCCCTGCGCCAGCGATTCGTTGGCCAGTTCGAAATCCATGGTCATGCCCGGCCAGCCCAGCGAGGAGATGGGACCATGGGTGATGCTCACCGTACCGTCCGGATTGATCGCATCGAGCACGCCCTGCGCCTGATGTCCGGTCGACGGCTTGGGCTGCATGCTCTCCTTACGCGGCTCCACTACCGGAACCAGAGTACTTGCGGTCGATGTACCGCCATGTGCTGCGTGGCCGCCCATGCCGCCCAACGCCGCCCTGAGGTTGCTCTCTGCATCTATCAGGAAGTTCGCGGCAGTAACTACCTGCTCGTCTTCTGCGACGCCTTCCAGCACCTCGACGTAGTTCTCGCCGCGACTGCCCAGCCTCACTGCGCGCGGCTCAAAGCGTCCCGGTGCAGCCTGGACCAGCACCACCTGGCGCAGGCCGCTGTCGATCACGGCTGAGGTAGGCACGCTCAACACCTCCTTACCTTCATCCAATGGCAACTCGACCTTGGCGAACATCGCAGGCCTGAGCAGGCCCTGCGGATTGGGAAGTTCGATGCGTACCCGCACCGCGCGTGTCACGCTTTCCAGCGTCGGGTAGATGAAATCCACCCTACCGTCGAAGCGCTTGCCGGGATAGGCATCCACGCTGACCTGCGCGTGTCCGCCCGCCCTGATCCGGCCGATGTCCTGCTCGGGAATGTCGGCCATAACCCACACTGAGGAAAGGTCGGCGATGCGGTACAGTTCTTCGCCGGGCATGAAGCGCATGCCCTGCAGCGCCTTCTTTTCCAGCACCACGCCGGAAACGGGGGCGTGGAAAGTCGCACGGTTGCCGTTCACACGGCCGTCCACGATATCCCAGTTCCTCAGCCGCGCGGCGCTCGATTCGGCAAGCCGCCGCATGCTGTCCCGCGCATCCTCGTCGGCATCCTTGAGCGAGGCGATGCCTTGCGCGGCAATCTCGCGTTCGCGACGCGCCGAGATCAGTTCGGGGCTGTACACCTCGAACAGCGGCTGGCCTTTTGCGACAGGCTGCCCCGTAGTGTTGACATACAGGCGTTCCACCCAGCCCTCGAATTTTGGCGCGACCGCATAGGTGCGCCGCTCGTCGATCTCGATGCGCCCGACCGCACGCAGCGTCCTGTCGATCACGCGCATCGCCGCGGCCTCGCTCTTCACCCCGAGCTTCTGCACCTTGTCGGTGCTGATGACGATCTGGTTTGCTCCGCCCGTTTCCGCCTCGCCCTCGTACACCGGCACATAATCCATACCCATCGCGTCCTTCTTCGGCACCGGCGAGGTGTCCGGCAACCCCATCGGGTTACGGTAGTACAGCACCTTGCGCTCCGCCTTGGCAGCTTGCGGTGCCGGCGACGATGCCGGAGCACGCGCGCCCAGCCAGTATCCGCCTGCTGCCACGCCCAGCAGCGCCAGCACGGCAACGGTAATCAAGTAAATCTTTTTCATAGCTCTTCTCCCAGCAGACTTTCGATTTCGGCGAGGCGCGACTGCGCCTCCAGTTGCGCCTTGAGGCGCTGCCGTTTCGCATTCAGAATCTGGCGCTGCGCCTCGATCAACATGGCGAATTCCACCTTGCCGGTCTCATAGCCCGAGAGCGCAGACTGGTAATTGAGTTCGCTCTGCGGCAGCAATCGCGTCGCCGCGAGCGATTCGGTGCGCCGCGCGGTCTCCAGCGCGTAGAGGCTCTCAGACAGCGCCGCCTGCATGCGGTCCTGCAGCGACTGCCTACGCGACTCGGATGCGGCCAGCATCGCTTCGGCCTCGCGCTCTTGCGAGCGGCGCGAACCCTGTTGCAATGGAATGTTGAATTCGACCATCACATCCCAGCTCTTCACCGCGTTGCCGCTTTGATTGGGGGCGATACCGAGCGTGAAGTCCGGATAGCGTCTGGTGTAGGCGAGGTCGCGCCCCTTCTCCGCGGACTGCAGCTGCGCCTCAGCGACCAGCAGCTGCGGATTGCGCGCACGCAGCTTCTGTTCCAGCACGGCATAGTCGAGTTGCGCGGGCAGCGGCAGCGGCCGCAGTTGAGCAGGCTCGGCCAGTTCCGCCATCGCGGGACGCGACAACAGGGCATTCAGCCGGCTTTGTTCGTGGTGTCGCTCGCTCTCCAGTTCGATCAGTTCGGTACGCAACGCAGTCTGCTCAACCTGCGCGCGCAGGACATCCTGCTGCGCGCCCAGCCCATTGGCGTAGCGTGTCTGGGCGACTTGTTCGAGGTTGCTCATCAATGAAAGCGCTTGCTGCGCCAATCGCTCGCTGCCGGACAGGTAGTAGTAGATCGCGTAGGCCGTCTTGATGCGGCCGGACAACTCCGCCCAGGTCGATGCCGCCTGGCCGTCGGCCTGATCAGCCTGAGCCTCGGCCACCTCGCGCTGCAGGTCTCGCTTGCCGAACCAAGGCACGCTCTGCATCAGCAGGTAGCGCGTGCTGCCCACCTGCGAAGGCCACAAGCTGGACGGTTTGTTGGTGCCTTGGTTGGTGACGTCCATCAGCTCGGCGCGCAGCACGGGGTCCGGCAAGGCCCCTGCGGGCTGCACGCGCTCTCGTGCGGCGTCCGCCTCGTGGCGCATCGCCGACAGTTCCGGGTTGCGCTCGCGCGCATAGTCCAGCAGGCCGGAAAGGCTGGCCCCCAGTTGTTCCGCACCGAGCACAGGCTGCCCCGCCAGCGCGAGGCATAGTAGAACAGCGCGCAGCATCCGGTGTATTGTTGTTGGTATCTTCATGACCCGATCCTCGATTGCATTGCTATCGGGCAGCCAAAGGGCTGCCGCAAAGAGGCGAGACGAGACCGACTTAAATCAGGTTACAAAAAGTAAAGACGGACTTGTCCTGCCGCTTCAAACGCGAGGACTGGGGGGAGGGGTGAGTGGGGCAGAACTAACGGATTTATACGTTACTAAATATGGAGTAGCGCTCAGTGCATCAGCTTGCACCGCAAGAATTCCAATAATCGTCATAGCTAAATAGCTAGAGCAAGCCAAGTGGCAAATACCGCAAGAATTGCAGGACGCGCCGTCTTCTTCACCCGCTGAAGACATCTGCATATCAGAGTGATGATGCTCACCGATATCTTCATGTTCCATCGATTGCATTGCATCTGCCTCTTGGCAAGAGCCATGCGGCATCTGCATAGACACCGCTGTCGCTAGTGCATTGCCAGCAAACAGAGGCAACCATAGCAACATTAAGACAGCAACAATTTTTCTGGAAAATTGACTCATATTTTCATACTGAGCTCATTTAATAAATTTGTCAAACAATTGCATTGAAATGCAAAAAAAACGAAACACCCTCGGGAAAATTTATAGTCTTTTAAGTTTATTTTAATTCAACTCCCAAGTGCGCAATCGAACCGGGGCGTCCTTATTACTTGCCCGAATCAATCGCGGTGCATTGACCGCTTGATAGTGGCCGCCTGACAAATGTTGAAAGACAGGACTCCTCGTAGCGCTCAATATCGCGCAGTCGATATCTGACCACGCCTTTCAATTTGAGATACACAGGCCCGATGCCCTCACATCTCCATCGTTCAAGGGATGCTTGGCTAATTCCCCAGCGGGTGGCCAGTTGCTTTTGGTCGAGATGAATAGTGTCCATTTGGGTTTCCTTTCGCATGAGTTGTCAGGAATCCATGAACGCTCTTTTTCTGGCACAAGCCAAGTCGGATGGACGCGGGTTCAATTCCCATACGGAATTGAACTGGCGTTCGCAAGCACTCTACCGGCGATAAGTTTCCTGATAGAATCGTTGCCAGATAAGGGGTTTCGTAAGTTTTTGCGGCAATCCGAAGCGACTAGAACGCGTTGGGAGAACTGCCACAGACATTAGGCGTCACCCCACCACCAATAATAAGGACTCAGACACTCTCTGAGTCCTTTTTCTTTTCCCGGAATCCCGCACACAGCGGCTTTATTTTCAATAAGTTGCGGACTTCGCACCTAACCATTACCCTCAAGATCTGTGACAGCTTTCTCTCTGCGCGCCGTTATTCTCTGCAGGCTCATCACTCATACCAAAGCCCAAGTCCGCAAAAGCATAAATTTTTCCTTTACTTCCATTTTGTTACGCGCGGACTAGGACGAGCGGCTTGACGTAAAAATCGGTAGGCGTAGGAAATATCAATATGGGCAAGTTGAAGCGGGTAATCAGGAAGGCATCCTGATGCGACCTATTACAATCACTCCGTAGCTGGCTGCCAGAAACATCAAACCAGTCATCTCAGCCCCGTGTTTTCTCGATCTGTTGCGCACGCCACAACGCAGGTGGCATCCCCATCTCTCTTTTGAACGCCTTATTAAAAGAGGCTTCAGAATCATAACCCACCTTGGCGGCCACTTGAGCAATGCCTATACCTTTGGGTTGCCGCAACAATTCTTGCGCTAGGCACATGCGATGGCGAGTGAGGTAGGCTATCGGCGCCATACCGAGTTTGTCTTTGAAACGTGCAGTGAAAGCCGATCTCGACATGCCGACATGATCCGCTAGCTCAACGATCGTCCATGGTTTTGCGCTTTGCGCGTGTATCAGGCGGATGGCTTTACCCAGTCGCTCATCCGACAACACGCCGGCCCATCCGGTGTTGCGCGTGTGGTCGTTGTGCAAGTAGGTGCGCAGAGTTTGGATGAAGAAAATGTCGGCCAAGCTGTCGAGCATCATGGAAGTGCCCAGCGCAGGAGCTATGATTTCATTTTCAAGCAGTTGCAGTGTGCTTTGTAGTGCGGCGAGTTCCTGTTCGCTCACATTGAAGCAGATCAGCGGCGGCAATAAATCCAGCACCAGCGGGTAGCGGTTATCGGCAAAGATGAACTGCCCACCGAGTACAGTGGTACGCTCGCCGTCTTTTCCGCAGCGCAGCGTTCGCCCTTCTATCCGTTTGTATATCTCTTCGAATTTTTCGGTGCCCCCCTCTGCCGCATGGCGCATGCGGAATGCATTGCCTCGCGGCAGCAAATAACAAGAACCGCGCACCAACTTGACCGGCTGCACACCGTCCTTGATGTCGATGTAGCAGCAGCCTTCGGTGACGATTCCGAATTTGGTGTGCGGGTAGGCGTCGAGATCGAGTCCCCAAGGTGCATTGCCCTCGACGCGCGTGTATGACGCTTTCTTAACTCTGAGTCCAGGGATGAAATTTTCTAAGCCATCCATATCGAGCCGATTGAACAAGGATTAAAGACTGTTAAACATAGTAGTGTCGCATAGCCGATTCTATACTCCGCGCCGCGATGGCGACACATTAACTGCAAAGGAGAATCTAGCATGGAACTCGGTTTAACAGGAAAGAGAGTATTGGTAACGGGCGGCACACGCGGTATCGGTCTGGCGATTGTGCAAACCATTGCGCAGGAAGGCGGACGCGTTGTCTTGTGCGCGCGCAATGCGCAGCAGGTAGCGGAAACGGTCTCTAGCTTCCAGCAGCAAGGGCTCATCGTCACCGGCAGCGCCGTGGATATCACGGATCAAAACGCACTGAAAACTTGGGTGGCGCAGTCCGCCGATACGATGGGCGGTATCGATGTGGTGGTCGCCAATCCCAGTTCATTGGGCATGGGTGTGTCGGAGCAAGACTGGCAGAACGGCTACACACTGGATTTGATGGGCACGGTGCATACAGTCGAGGCGGCACAACCGTATTTAGAACAAGCTGCACTCGCGTCCGGCGATGCGTCGATTCTCATCATCTCATCTGCCGCTATCGCCGAAGCAGACACCGAGAGTGCGTATGGCGCTTACAAAGCGGCGCTGGTATACCATGCAAAAGGTGCAGCGCGGCGTCTGGCTCCGAAACATATCCGGGTCAACACCATTTCACCCGGAACGATTTATGCCGATGACGGTTTTTGGGGCAATGTGAAACGACATATGCCGGAAATGTATGAGGGGTATCTCAAGCGCAACCCGCTGGGGCGCATGGGCACGCCGCAAGAAGTGGCAAATGCCGCCGCGTTTTTGTGCTCGCCTGCCGCATCGTTCATCACGGGCGCCAATCTCATTGTGGATGGAGGAATCACAAGTCGGGTGAATTACTGAACGTTGCGCACCTGAAGTAATATCGCATTTGCGCCTCCCCAAGGACTCAGAGAGTGTCTGAGTCCTTTTTCTTTTCCCGGAATCCCGCACACAGCGGCTTTATTTTCAAAACGTTACAAGCTTCACCATGCCGTAAGCTCTCCAAGCTTTCCGGAAAATTTCCATAGTGACGCGACATTCGCCAACAGCCAACCGCCCCCAACGGGGCAACCCGGAGAGTTCGTAAATAATCAATTTTTTCAGCATATTAGGAAATATAAATATACGCTGGAGCCGCCGGCAAGCATGTGATAGTATTTTTCATAAAGAGAAGCTGGATTCAATCCGTCTTCCTCACTCGCAACTTCATAAGATTCGTCGGCAACGCTCTGCGCGATCAAGGTTGCTTCGAAAGGACATAGGGTGAAATCAGACATTTCTGACGAATCGAAGCTGACGAAATATCCGGTCTTGGACGAAATCGAAGTTCCGGATAACATCTTGGAGAACTGGCAAGTCACCGCCGACCTGCTGGCCTCCGTCGCAAATGTCCCGGCCGCGCTAATCATGCGTGTACATGCCAGCGATGTCGAAGTATTCGTCGCCAGTCGCGGGATCGAGAACCTCTACCCTCGCGGCGAGAAAACCCCTCTGGACACGGGTCTATACTGCGAAACCGTCATGAATACCCAGCACAAGCTGCTGGTGCCGAATGCCCTGGAAGACCCAGCCTGGGATCACAATCCCGATATGAAGCTGGGCATGATCTCATACTGCGGTCTGCCGCTCACTTGGCCTAGCGGCGAACTTTTCGGCACTCTCTGCATACTCGATAAACAAAAAAACGTTTTCGCAAACAAGACGCAACCCCTCATGGAGCGCCTGCGCGACAGTATCCAGCTGAGTTTGGCGAGCCTGTACGAAACCAGTCTGGCCCGCATGCAGCGGGACGAAGCGGAACGGGAAAAACAGGTCAGCGAAACCCAATTGCGGGCATTCTACGAACTAGACTTGGTGGGGCTTGCCATCACCTCGCCGAATAAGGGTTGGATACGCACTAACGACTGCCTTTGCAAAATGCTGGGTTATTCGGAAGAAGAGTTGCGTACCATGACTTGGACGCAATTAACCCACCCGGACGACCTGCCCGCCGATACCGAACAATTCGATCAGCTACTGGCTGGCAAGATTGAAGGATACAGCCTGGAAAAACGTTTCATCAGCCGTAACGGAGAAATCGTTTATACCCAACTGGTAGTACGCTGTGTGAGGAGAAACAATACCGAAGTCGATTACGTTGTATCCATGGTGGAAGACATCAGCGATCGCAAGCAGATCGAAGCCGAGTTGGCGGGGTATCGCAATCACCTAGAAGAATTGGTCGAAGCGAGAACCCGTGAATTGGAGGAAGCGAACAATAAACTGCGTGAACTGGATCGCCTCAAATCGATGTTCATCGCCTCCATGTCGCATGAACTACGCACACCCTTAAATTCGATTATCGGTTTTACAGGAATGACGTTGCAAGGGTTATCCGGAGATCTGAACGACGAGCAAAGGGATAATCTCTCCCGGGTTTACAAGGCTGGACAGCACCTCCTGAGTTTGATTACCGACGTCATCGATATTGCAAAAATCGAGGCAGGTCGAATCGCCATGACGGTTGAGTCCTTTTCTCTAGCTGCCCTGGTTGAAGATGCAGTGAATACCATGAAGCCGCAACTGACGGGCAAAGGACTATCTTGCGTTCTGGATATTCCAGCAGAGATTCAAATGAATACAGACAGAAAACGGTTGCTGCAATGCCTGCTCAACTTGCTGAGCAATGCAGTCAAATTTACCGAAGCGGGGCAAGTCAAGCTGATTGTGCGCGAAAAAAACGGGATCGTAACACTGGCAGTAAGCGATACGGGGATTGGGATCGCGGCAGAAGACATGCCGAGACTATTCGAGGCATTCGAACGCTTGGACACACATTTGCGCTTGAAAGCCGGAGGAACGGGACTGGGGTTATACCTGACCAAAAAACTGGCGTCGCAAGTACTGAAAGGCGATGTATCGGTCGAAAGTCAGCTTGGCGAGGGAAGTACATTTACACTGAGTATCCCCAAGGAAATCCCTGCACTCCACAATGGCGCATCTAATTAAATCGGAATCGATTATGCGAACCGCATTGGTAATTGAAGACAACGAAGATAACATGGTACTGATCTGCAGATTGCTAGACAAAGCCAATTACCATGCCCTGCAGGCATTCACCGGCAAACAAGGTGTCGATATGGCCCGGAAAGAAAAGCCGGATTTTATTTTGCTCGACATTCAACTCCCCGATATCGATGGCACCGAGGTGCTCAGGCAAATTCGTACCGAAGAAAGCATTGCAACCATTCCAGTTATTGCAATGACCTCTTATGCCATGGCAGGAGACCGCGAGAGGCTGCTTGCCGCAGGATGTAACGGCTATATTGAGAAACCGATTGACCCGATGAGGGTCATTGCACAAATTCAGGGCATGCTTGGCGGAGTAGCTACATGAAGGTGCTTATCGCTGACGACAATGCAGATTCCAGAATTTACATCGAGCGCATACTAACGCATTCAGGACATACAACCGAAAGCGCATGCAATGGGCGAGAGGCGCTGAAGAAAGCCGAACTCGATATGCCAGACCTGATCATTTCGGACATCATGATGCCCGAAATGGACGGCTTCGAGCTATGCCGCCAGATCAAAACCGATGAAAAATTGAGCCGTATCCCTTTTATCTTTCTGACAGCAACCTATGTAGATCAAAAGGCGCAGGATCTTGCCAAAGCACTCGGAGCGTCGGATTTCCTGACCAAACCCGTGGAACCGACGGATTTACTTCATGCGATCCAACAGATTGCTGAGCAGAACAATGATTCTGCACCCGATTTAAATCAATCTTTGGCAAACTTGTCGAAACTGGATCGCATGACGATAGAAGTGCTTTCCGGAAAGCTGGACAAGAAAGTCCGCGAACTCGAGGCACAGCATGTCGCATTGCAAAAAAGCGAGGAGAGATTTCGCGTGATCGCGGAGGAGGCACCTGCCGCGCTGATCATTACCGATGCAAATCAAAATGCTTTACTCTACAACCGTCGCTTTACAGACTGGTTTGGCTACACCGTCGAAGACGTTCCTACCATTCGCAAGTGGTGGCCTTTGGCATATCCCGATGAGCAATACCGCAGCATAATTCAGCGACAATGGGACGCGGCAGCAACAACCGCAAAGCAGCATCATGCGGAAACCGCCCAGATGGAATCCCTAGTTACTTGCAAAGATGGCAGCCAAAAATGGATTGAATGGCGGCTGTGCTCGCTTGAAGGTGGCATCGACATTATCATCGGCACTGACATTACCGAACGCAAATACGCTGAAACAGAGCTGTTGCGACTCAACCGCACACTCCATGCTCTCGGCGAGGGCAACCGCGCGCTGGTGCATGCCGCAGACGAAAAAACGTTACTGGAAGGCATGTGTCATGCCGCAACGAAAGCCGGGTATGTACTGGCATGGATCGGCTACGGAATACACGATGAAGCTAGCAATGTTATCCCGCAGGCCGTATCGGGCCAAGGGAAAGACTACGTCAAAGATTTGAACATCACCTGGGCCGACAAACCGCGCGGACAAGGCCCGACCGGTCGAGCCATACGCACCGGACAGACGCAGATATGTCCCAACATCCAGGACGATCCGCGCATGGCCCCCTGGCACGAGGCCGCAACCAAATACGGCTTTGCTTCAAGCATCGCACTCCCGCTCAAGCAAAACGATTCCGTTTTCGGTGTACTTTCCATTTATGCGGCAGAACCCAATGCTTTCAGTGACAAACAAGTAGAACTACTGGAAGAAATGGCAAGCGACTTAGAATTCGGCATCTCCAGTCTTCGAACAAGACAGGAGCGCGACCAGGCAGTGCTGGAACGGCAAAGCTATGCCGAGCAACTGCGAGACAGTCTGGAAGGCGCATTGCAAGCCATCTCTTCTACGCTGGAAATGCGCGACCCCTATACTGCCGGACATCAGCGCCGCGTTGCCGAATTGTCTGTTGCAATCGCGCGCGAGATGGGGCTAGGCGAAGTTCAAGTGCATGGCATTCATCTTGCCGCCATCGTGCATGACATCGGAAAAATCAGCGTTCCTGCCGAAATTCTGAGCAAACCCGGACACTTGAACGAAATCGAATACAGCCTCATCAAGATGCATCCCAAGGTCGGGCATGACATTATGAAAAACATCAATTTTCCTTGGCCCATTGCACTGGCAGTACTACAACACCATGAGCGTCTGGATGGGTCCGGCTATCCGCAGGGAATAAAAGGCGATGACATCATCCTGGAGGCTCGCATCCTGTCTGTGGCCGACGTCGTAGAAGCGATTGCCTCGCACCGCCCCTATCGCCCGGGATTCGGCATAGAATCAGCCCTTGCGGAGATTGAGAAAAAACGCGCCGTTCATTTTGATCCTGCAGTAGTGGATGCTTGCATTACCCTATTCAGAAAGCGTGGCTACGTTCTACCCACCAATGACGTGCAATCGGCTCATTGAGCACTTACTGTTAATCCGACAAAGCGCACGGTCAAACCAAGGTCAAACAAGCATTCCCGGTCAAATTATATTTTCAATATATTACCGCTCCATCGGCAACTGATAAGTCGCATGGCAGGCCACGCACTTGTTCAAAGTATGCCCAAGTTGGTCGAGCAGAATTTTCCCGTTGCCGCCCGCCGCAGCAAGGTCGGCCATTTTGTCGAATTGATCGTGTACGCCGAAGCCAAGCATCTTGAAGTGCATGGGCAGTTTGGCGCGCAGTTCGGGTGCCACTTCGCTGGCAGCTTTACGCCCCATCGAGCGCGCAGCCTCGCCTGCCGCTTTGTTGTCGTCCTTGCCCAGCGCTTCGATCATAGCTTGCACACCGACGAGGAATTGGCGCATTTCGACTAGGATCATATTGCGTTCGGCCGCTGTCAGCACGATGGCCTCGCGCTGGTCTTGCACCGGTGCGGCATGGTGGTCGGTAGAGTGTTCTTCGGCCTGCGCGACACCGAACAGCATAAAGGTCAGGATGGAAATGGCTGCGATGCGTTTCATGGTATTGCTCCTTAATGGTTAGTCGTTTTTTTTGCTGCGGATGCCGTACAAAAAGACAGGAAACACTTGCGCGGCACTGGCGACCAGCAGACGCTTTTCGCCGAAAATGGAGGCCTGCATAACCAAGCCTTGTATCATGCCAATGTAGAGAATCGCGGCATACTTGGTATCCAGGTCGGTATGCGCCAAACCTTGCTGCTTGGCCTCTTCCAGCAAGGCGGCGATTTTCGCCTCATAGCCGGACATAATTTCCTGAATAAGCTGCTTCAGCTTGCTGTTGCGCTGGTGCAGGTGTTCGGAAAACAATAAGCGCGGAATAGCCGGGTGCTTGTGTATAAAGGCGATGTGCGCATGAAACATGCGCTCGATGCAATCGAGCGGGTTTTCTGCTCCCGCTGCTGCCTTGCCGAGCACCTGCATCAGACGTTGTCGCACCCACTGCATGGCCGCAACCCAAATATCGTCCTTGGTCGGAAAATGGCGGAATATCGCCCCCTGAGTAACATGCATTTGCTCAGCCATATCCTGCGTGGTGACGCTATCGACGCCCCGCTCCGCTGCCAACTCAATCGCCACCCGCACAATTTCTTCTTGGCGCTCTTCCGCACTCAGCCGCTTCCTGATTTCCGTCTGCATATCCACCCAGATAGATAGTGATTGATTACTATCTTAAGCGCCAAAATGTCCCGCGTCAACCCTTTGCGTATCGAGGTTATTCATTCATCCGGGATTCTCAATGCGAATATGAGCAGCAGCACGCCATGCATGATCCGGCAACCCACTATTCGGTTACGGCAACGAAAGAGCTATATTAAAATGCCGAACCCAGCCGCCTAATTACACACCCCACACAATTGCATGAGCCACACTTTGACTGAACTCACCCCGCATCACTGGAGCCTGATTACCATACTGGCCGCAACGCTGCTGGCCCACTTTTTCGCCCGCGTTTTTCTGAAACGCATCGAAAAGATTGCCGCTAATACCGACACGGTCTGGGATGATGTATTCGTCGCATCGGCAAAAAAACCCCTTCCGGTATTCATCTGGCTATCCGGCCTGTTCACCGCTGTTTATGCGCACTACACCTCGAAAGATCAAGCCCTGCCCGCCTTGGTCGCCCATACGGGCAGCATTACGCTGACGCTATGCGTAGCATGGTTCTTTTTCTCCTTTATCCGGCACAGTGCAAACGGCGTTATCGCACGACAAAAATCCAGCGGTTACGAAGTAGATATGACCACTGTCGCTGGGTTGAGCAAAATCGGTCGCGTCACCGTAGTCGTGTTAGCCGGACTGACCATCATTCAATCCTTGGGCTTCAGCATTTCCGGCGTACTGGCATTCGGAGGAATCGGCGGAATCGCGATCGGCTTTGCCGCCAAAGACTTTTTGGCCAACTGGCTGGGAGGGTTAATTCTGCATATCGACCGCCCATTTAAACTGGGCGAGTCGATTCGCTCGCCGGATAAACAAATTGAAGGCCAAGTAGAATATATCGGCTGGCGGCAAACCGCTCTGCGTTCCAGAAATATGGACATGATCTATGTCCCGAATTCGCTGTTCAACTCGATTGTGCTGGTTAACCTCACTCGGCGCAGCCACCGCCGCATCGAAGAAAACATTGAGCTGCGTTTTACAGACTTACCGAAAGTTGCCGCCATTTGCGAAGAAGCGCAAACAATGCTGCGCACCTGCAACGATATCGACAACAGCAAAGAAATCATTGTTGCGCTGAACGGTTACAGCGCCACGGGCGTCAATCTCACGCTGCAAGCCTTTACCCTTGGCACAAGTGCTTCCGAATTCGCCGCCGTCAAGCATGCGGTTTTGCTGGAGCTAGCCGAGATCATTCGCCGCCACGGTGCAGATTTTGCCGGTACGTCGATCAACCCGCCGACCAGTTAATTTGGTGCGATGTATTAAAAAACGGGAAATTCAGATGGTGCGAAAGGAGAGACTCGAACTCTCACGCCGTAAGGCGCTGGAACCTAAATCCAGTGCGTCTACCAATTCCGCCACTTTCGCATAAGGTGTGCGGCCGCGATTATACACACTTTCAGGGCAAAATTTTGACGACGTTGCGGCCATGCGCCTGACCGCGCATCAAACTCTCGCACACTTCCGGCAAAGCAGCGAAGGGCACCTCACGGGCAATATCGGCTAATTTTTCCGGACGCAGATCGGTCGCAAGTCTTCGCCAGATATGGCGGCGCAACGGCATAGGTGTTGCGGCAGAGTCCACGCCGAGCAGGCGCACACCCCGCAAAATAAATGGAAACACGGTAGTGTGCAGCTCTGCCCCGCCCGCATTGCCGAAACTGGCAATGCCGCCGTGCGGCAGCATAGTGCGCGTGAGCCAAGCGAGTGTTGATCCGCCCACGGCATCCAGCGCGCCTGCCCACTGCCCTTTTTCAAGCGGACGCTCGCTGTCGAAATTCACATCTGCGCGCAACAAAACATCGTTCGCACCCAAGCTGCGCAGGTATGCAGCTTCGTCGGCTTTGCCGGTCAGCGCTGTGATGCGATAACCGCGCTGCGCCAGCATCGCAATCGCCAAACTACCGACACCACCCGTCGCGCCGGTCACAATAACGTTGCCTGACGCAGGCTCCAAACCGTTGTGCTCCAGCAGATGAATCGCCAGTGCGGCGGTAAATCCAGCAGTACCGAGCGCCATCGCCTCGAAGAGCGTCAAGCCCTGCGGCAGCGCCACGACCCAATCTGCCGGGACGCGCACATATTCACTATAACCGCCATCATGCGCCACCCCGAGGTCGTAACCGGTCACCAGCACCGCATCACCCGGAACAAAACGAGGATCGTCGCTCGATTCTACTATCCCGGCCACATCGATGCCGCCCACACAGGGAAAGCGACGAATGACCTTACCCCTGCCGGTCACCGCCAAAGCATCTTTGTAGTTCACACTGGAATAATGCGCGCGTATCACCACCTCGCCGGGATCGAGATCTTCCAGCCTTATATCCGCCCAGCGACCGCGAACACTGCCCTCTTCCTCGAAGACGCGGTAGGCGCGAAAAATTCCAGTCATGCGGACTACAGATCGAGCAAGGCGCGACCGGGGAACTCCAGTGCTTCTTTAATGGTAGCGAGGAACAACACCGCGTCGCGCCCGTCGATGATGCGATGATCGTACGACACCGCCAGATAGTTCATCGGGCGAATGACGACTTGGCCGTTTTCCGCTACCGGACGCTCTTTGGTGGCGTGGATACCGAGAATTGCACTCTGCGGCGGATTGATAATCGGCGTAGAGAGCATCGAGCCGAATACCCCACCGTTGGAAATGGAGAACGTACCACCCGATAACTCATCCAGCGTCAATTTGCCGTCCTTGGCGCGCGCTGCAAAATCGGCGATTTGTTTTTCAATATCGGCAAACGACAAACGGTCCGCATCGCGGATGATCGGCACGACCAGCCCGCGCTCGCTGCCGATGGCCACCCCGATGTCGTAATAGCCGTGGTAAATGATATCGTTACCGTCTACCGAGGCATTAACGATAGGAAATTTTTGCAGCGCCAGCACGGCCGCTTTCACGAAGAACGACGAAAACCCCAGTTTCACGCCGTGCTTCTTCTCGAAAGCGTCCTTGTAGCGGTTGCGCAAATCCATCACCGGCTGCATGTTCACTTCGTTGAACGTCGTCAGGATGGCAGCATTTTGCTGAGATTGCAGCAAGCGCTCGGCAATGCGCTGGCGAATGCGCGTCATCGGCACGCGCTGCTCGGCGCGTCCGCCCGCCACCGGCTGAGGCACAACAGGCGCGGCTTGCGGCACAATTGGCTTGGCTGCTTTCTCAATCGCTGCCTGCACGTCTTCCTTGGTTATGCGACCGCCGCGACCGCTACCTGCAATCGATTCGGCATTCAAATCGTGTTCGGCCGCCAGCTTACGCACCGAAGGTGCGGCGGCAGGCGGTAAACCGGCAACAACAGAAGATGCACTCGGCTGGGCAGCGGTATCCAGAATGGCAATGACCTCGCCGCTTACCACCTTATCGCCGTCTGCCTTGCGAATTTCGGTCAGCACACCAGACTGCGGCGCAGGCAGTTCCAACACAACCTTGTCGGTTTCAATGTCGATCAGGTTTTGCCCTTCGACTACAGCCTCACCCGGCTGTTTGTGCCAGTTCAGCAGGGTTGCTTCGCTGACCGACTCGGAAAGTTGCGGAACTTTAATTTCGATTTGCATGTTAACGCTCTCCTGGCACGACTCGAATATCCAGATTGGGACGGAAGGCAGCCTCGATCACCGCACGCTGCTGTTCGTTATGCACCGCCAGATAACCGGCTGCCGGGGAAGCCGCCGAGGCGCGTAATGCGTACCCCAACTTCATTCCCTCGCGCAAATGGCGCAACAGGTAATGCTGAATACGATGCCATGCGCCTTGGTTGCCTGGTTCTTCCTGGCACCACACCAATTCGGTGGCGTTCGGATACGCGGCCACCTGTGCAGCAAAAGCATCGTGGGGGAACGGATACAACTGTTCCAGCCGGATGATCGCCATATCTTCGATTTGTTTACTGCGGCGCGCAGCCAATAACTCGTAATAGATTTTGCCGCTGCAAGCGATAATGCGACGCACCTTGCCCGCATCCAAAGCCTCGGCCTCACCGATCACCGGCTGGAATGCACCCGAAGCAAGCTCAGAGAGCGGCGAGGCCGCATCCTTGCTGCGCAACATACTCTTCGGGGTAAACACAATCAACGGCTTACGGTAAGGTCGCAACATCTGGCGGCGTAACAAATGGAACATCTGCGCCGGAGACGATGGAATACAAACTTGAATATTGTATTCGGCGCACAACTGCAAATAGCGTTCGATGCGCCCCGAAGAATGTTCCGGCCCCTGCCCTTCATAACCATGCGGCAACAACATCACCAAGCCGCACAACCGTCCCCACTTCGCCTCGCCGGAGCTGATAAATTGATCGATTACCACCTGCGCACCGTTAGCGAAATCGCCGAACTGACCTTCCCAAATCACCAGCGAATTCGGGTCGGCACTGGCATAGCCATACTCAAAGGCCAGCACAGCCTCTTCCGATAAAATGGAATCGATTACGATGAAATCAGCCTGTTCCGGCGCAATGTGCTGCAGCGGAATGTGTACCCCTTCGCGCCACTCCACTTTGTTCTGATCGTGCAAAGCGGCGTGGCGATGGAAAAACGTACCGCGCCGACAATCCTGCCCGGATAGCCGAATCGGATAACCTTCTGCCAGCAAGCTGGCATAGGCAAGATTTTCCGCCATTCCCCAATCAAGAGGAAGTTCGCCCTTACCCATTGCTACCCGATCGGCAATTACCTTTTCCACGCGGGAGTGCAATTTAAAATCGGCAGGCACGTCGGTCAGACGCTGTGCGTAAAACTGCAAGCGCTCCAACGGCACGCTGGTATCCAAAGCGACATGCCAAGGCACATCACGCGGCACAGCAGGCCACGGCAAAGCCTCACGACTCTTGAAATCGCTTTGCGCAACTTTAACCGGGCTGCGCCCTTCGTCCATCATGAGCTTGTAGTCGGACACCATCGACTCGGCTTCATCGGCAGAGATCACGGCATTTTCAACTAAACGCTTGGCATATAAGGCGCGCGTACCCATGTGCTGATTGATATAGCGATACATAAACGGCTGCGTCACCAGCGGCTCGTCCTGCTCGTTATGTCCCAGCTTACGGAAGCACACCAAGTCGATCACCACGTCCTTTTTAAAGGTCATGCGGTAATCGAGAGCAATCTCGGTCAACAGCAGCACAGCTTCCGGATCGTCTGCATTCACATGAAAAATCGGCGCTTCGATCATCTTGGCAATATCGGTGCAATACAACGACGAGCGCGCATCGCGCACATCCGACGTTGTAAAACCGATTTGATTGTTGATGATGACGTGCACTGTACCGCCCGTGCCGTAACCGCGAGTCTGCGACAGATTGAGCGTTTCCATCACCACGCCCTGCCCGGAAAAAGCCGCATCGCCGTGCAGCAGAACCGGCAACACTTTGCTGCCGTCGCGATCGCCGCGCCGGTGCTGACGCGCCCGAACCGAACCTTCTACCACGGGGTCGACGATTTCCAAATGCGAAGGATTGAATGCCAGCGTGACGTGCATCGCACCGCCCGGTGTTTCAATATCCGCGGAAAAACCTTGATGGTATTTCACATCGCCCGACTTCAGATTATTGTTGTGCTTCCCCTCAAATTCGGCAAACAACATCGAGGGTAATTTACCGAGCGTATTCACCAACACGTTCAGTCGCCCGCGGTGCGCCATACCGATCACGGTTTCCTGAACCCCTTCCCCGCCGGCGCGCTGCAACAAATGATCCAACAGCGGAATCAGTGTCTCGCCACCCTCCAGAGAGAAGCGCTTTTGCCCGACATAACGGGTATGCAGATAGCGTTCCAGCGTTTCGGCCGCTGTCAGCCATTTGAGAATATTCCGCCGCGCTTCCGGCGCATAGTTCGGTTTACCGCGCGTGCTTTCCAGCTTATGCTGAATCCAGCGTTTCTGCGCCACATCGGTGATGTACATATACTCGGCACCGATGCTGCCACAATACGTTTCGCGCAAAAGTTGCAGGATTTCGCGCAATGTCAGGCGTGCGCCCCCCACCAGCGAACCGGTGTCGAAGGTGGTATCCATGTCTCCCGCCGTCAAACCGTAATGCGCGGGATCCAGTTCTGCGACTTTCGGTTTAATATGGCGACTTAACGGATCGAGTTCCGCAATTCGCACACCGAGAAAACGGTAGGCATTGATAAGTTGCAGCACCGCCACTTGCTTACGGGTACTGTCGGCATCCTGAGAAATAGCAGCGCTCGGCGTCGTCGGCGGCAAGGCAGCAAAAGCACGCTGTACGGGACTATGCGCCACATCGTGCGCCCCTTGCGCTGCCGCGTCGAAATATTTGCGCCATTCAGCCGGCACAGAGGCTGGATCGCGCAAATAGTCCTCGTACAGGCCTTCGACGTACAAGTTGTTCGCGCCGAACAGCAGCGAACTCTGCTGCATGGCCTGCATATAAGCTGGATTCTGCCCGGCCATGACGGATTCCTTACCCGCGCTGATCGGCCGGCACGAAATCGCGCTTCACCGAGCCTTGATACAACTGGCGCGGACGCCCGATGCGCCGTTCACTGTCGGCGATCATTTCGTTCCACTGCGACACCCATCCGATGGTACGCGCCAGCGCGAAAATCACCGTGAACATATTGGTCGGAACCCCCAGTGCACGCAGCACGATGCCGGAATAGAAATCCACGTTCGGATACAGCTTGCGCTCAATGAAATATTCGTCTTTCAACGCAATCTGTTCCAACTCGAGCGCCATCTGGAACAAACGGTCGTTCTCCAGATTCAACTCCTTCAGCACTTCGTAGCAAGTCTGGCGCATCACAGCCGCGCGCGGATCCATGTTCTTATAAACACGGTGACCGAAGCCCATCAAACGGTATTTTTTCTCTTTCACGCCCCTCATAAAGTCAGCCGCACGTGAAATATCGCCGATTTCCTCCAGCATCTTCAATACCGCTTCATTCGCTCCACCGTGCGCCGGCCCCCACAAAGCCGCGATACCGGAAGAGACGCAGGCAAACGGGTTCGCACCGCTGGAGCCGGCCAAGCGCACTGTCGAAGTCGAAGCATTCTGCTCATGATCGGCGTGCAAAATAAAAATACGTTCCAACGCCCGCACCAGCACCGGATTCGGCACATACTCTTCCGCCGGGGTGCCGAACATCATATACATAAAGTTTTCCACGTAGCCGAAGGCATTTTTCGGATACATGAAAGGCTCACCGATATTGTACTTATGCGCCATCGCAGCGATGGTCGGCACTTTGGCGATCAGACGCAACGCAGAAATTTCGCGGTGTTCAGGATTACTGATATCCAATGAATCGTGATAAAACGCCGACAGCGCGCCGACCACCCCCACCATGACGGCCATCGGGTGCGCATCGCGACGAAAACCGTTGAAAAAGCGCGCCAATTGGTCGTGCACCATGGTGTGATTCGTAACCTTGGTTTCGAACGCTGCCTTCTGGGCGACCGACGGCAATTCGCCGTTCAACAGCAAATAACACACTTCCAGAAAATCGGAGCCCTCCGCCAGTTGCTCAATAGGATAGCCGCGGTAATACAACAAGCCGGCATCGCCGTCGATGTAAGTAATACTGGACGAACAACTTGCGGTAGACAGAAAACCGGGATCGAAGGTAAACATACCCAACTTACCCAGATTGCGGATGTCGATTACATCCGGCCCCAGACTACCGGGCATGATCGGCAACTCGACCGACCGACCGTCGTCCAGCGTCAAAGTGGCTACGCGTTTTTCCATATTTTATTCCTCTAATTCTGTGTGCAGCCGCTTCAAACTGTCTGCAATTGCGCCACCAGCGTCCGCAGTTCGCTCTGCGTCACCGGCTCTTTACCCGTAATCATATCCCAGAGTAGGGTATCGGGCATATCCAGCAATGCATCGAAAGCAATTTGCCCCGCATGATCGAGCTGGGCGTAATGTCTAGCAACGAAGCGTTCCAGCACTATATCCAACTCCAGCAGGCCGCGTCGGCAGCGCCAACGCACCCGTTCCAGTTCTTTGCTCATACTACCCGTTTAACCATCAGGTCTTTGATCTTGCCGATTGCCTCGGTGGGGTTCAATCCTTTTGGACACACATCCACGCAATTCATAATGGTATGACAACGGAACAAGCGATACGGGTCTTCCAGATTATCCAAACGCTCCGCAGTCGCCTGATCCCGACTGTCGGCAATAAAGCGGTAGGCCTGCAACAAACCGGCCGGACCGACGAACTTATCCGGATTCCACCAGAAAGAAGGACACGAAGTCGTGCAGCAAGCGCAAAGAATGCACTCGTACAATCCATCCAGCTCGGCGCGTTGTTCAGGTGATTGCAAACGCTCCGTTTCCGGCGGCGGATCGTTGTTTTCCAAATATGGCTTGATCGAATGGTATTGCTTGAAAAACTGGGTCATATCCACGATCAAATCGCGGATAACCGGCAGCCCTGGCAGCGGACGCAACTCGATCGGCTCTTGCAGACTTGAAAGCGGCGTAATGCAGGCCAAGCCGTTGCGACCGTTGATGTTCATCGCATCGGAACCGCACACGCCTTCGCGACAGGAGCGACGAAACCCTAAAGAATCGTCCTGTTCTTTCAGCAAAACAATCGCATCCAGCAGCATTTTGTCGCCAGCCGCCAGATCCAGCTCGTATTCCTGCATATACGGCTTCTCATCGGTTTCCGGGTTGTAGCGGTAAATACGGAATTTCATCCCAGACTCCTAATAAACCCGCGCTTTAAGCGGGAACGACTCCACTGTAAGCGGCTTTAACCGGACCGGTTTGTAGTCCAACTTACGGTCGGCGCTAAAATACAGTGAGTGCTTCAACCACTTATCGTCGTCGCGCTGCGGAAAATCTTCGCGGGCGTGCGCGCCGCGACTTTCCTCGCGTGCTGCGGCAGAAATCATGGTGGCTTGCGCCACTTCAATCAAATTATCCAGCTCGAGCGCTTCAACGCGCGCGGTATTGAACACTTTGCTCTTATCTTTGATTTCCGTGCGTTTAACACGCTCTGCCACCTCGATAATTTTCTGCACGCCCTCTGCCAAGGTTTCCGGAAAACGGAATACCCCGCAATGGGTCTGCATCACATGACGCATTTCTTCGGCGACTTGAGCCACACTTTCTCCTCCGGTTTGCTGCTCCAACCGTGCCAAGCGGGTCAGTGTGCGCTCTGCCGCATCGACCGGCAACGGCTTGGGATGCGGGTTGCGCTGCAAATCCTCCACGATCTGGCGCGCCGCAGCCCGGCCGAACACCACCAGATCGAGCAGCGAGTTGCAACCCAACCGGTTCGCCCCGTGTACCGATACGCAAGCGCATTCGCCTACCGCATAGAAACCCTGCACCACCTCTTCCGGTGCGGTATGGTAAGGTGCCACCACCTGACCGTGATAATTGGTCGGGATACCCCCCATCATATAATGGGCAGTCGGCACCACCGGGATGGGATCCTTGGCAGGATCAACGTGGGCGAATTTCAGCGCAATCTCGCGGATACCCGGCAAACGCTTACGGATCTTTTCGTCGCCGAGATGATCCAGCTTCAGCAACACATGATCGCCCTTAGGGCCGCAACCGCGCCCCTCCTTAATTTCCACGGTAATCGCGCGTGACACCACGTCACGGCTCGCTAAATCCTGTGCGGTCGGCGCATAGCGCGGCATAAAACGCTCACCGTGCTTATTGACCAAATATCCGCCTTCGCCGCGCACACCTTCGGAAATCAGCACGCCTGCGCCATAAACGCCGGTAGGATGAAACTGGAAAAACTCCATATCTTCAAGCGGAATCCCCGCCCGAGCTGCCATACCCAATCCATCCCCAGTGTTGATGTAAGCATTGGTGCTGGAAGCGAAAATACGCCCTGCGCCACCGGTAGCAAACAAAGTAGCACGCGCCTGAAAGATCATCACCTCGCCGGTTTCAATCTCCATCGCTGTCACGCCGAGCACATCCCCGTCTTGATCGCGGATTAAATCGAGCGCCATCCACTCAATGAAGAAATGCGTATTCGCCCGCACATTGCGTTGATACAAGGTATGCAGCAAAGCATGCCCGGTACGGTCTGCGGCGGCACATGCCCGCTGCACCGGCGCTTTGCCGTATTCCTGCATATGTCCGCCGAAAGGCCGCTGATAAATTTTGCCGTTGTCCAGCCGGTCGAACGGCATGCCGAAGTGTTCCAATTCGTAAACCACCTCCGGCGCGGCACGGCACATATATTCGATCGCATCCTGATCGCCAAGGTAATCCGACCCCTTCACTGTGTCGTACATATGCCAGTGCCAGTTGTCTTCGTTCACATTCCCGAGCGAGGCAGCTATCCCGCCTTGCGCAGCCACGGTATGCGAGCGGGTCGGAAAAACCTTGGACAACACCGCGACTTTCAGCCCAGACTCTGCCAGATGCAAGGCTGCGCGCATACCCGCCCCGCCCGCGCCGACCACAACCACGTCGAAAGTTCGTTTATTCAAACCCATCACATGCCCCACAAAATTTGCACCGACCAGATCGCATACAACAGCAAGGCCAGAACTACCGCCACATGAATTGCCAGCCGCACGAACGGCGGCTTGATGTAATCCATCACGATGTCGCGTACGCCAATCCAGGCGTGGTAGTACAGCGACAACAAAAACAATAAGGAGAACGAGCGGACGATGTTGCTGGAAAAGAGCCCCGTCCACTGATCGTATCCCGGATGTGGGTGCCTCACCAAAAATGCCGCGATAAACAAGGTATAAACAGCCATGACCACTGCCGTTACTCTTTGGATCAGCCAGTCGCGCAACCCATAGTGCGCCCCGGTAACAATGCGATCTACCATATCCGCACCCCGATCAAAACTGTCAGTGCAAAACTGCAAAGCAAGACCAGCTTACTGCTGGCACGTGCCGCCGCCAAACCATTGACCCAATGCATATCGATCGCCAGATAACGCAACCCGGCAAAAAAATGGTGCAAAAATGCCCAAATCAGGCCGACCAGCACCAGTTTCGCCAGGCCGTGCTGCAACACCTCTGCAATGCGCGTGTATGTCTCAATCGAGCGCAGGCTGGCTTGCAATATATACAGCAGCAAGGGTAAAGCCAGAAACAACAGAGCGCCGCTGACGCGGTGCAGGATGGAAACCATGCCGGGCAACGGCAGCCTGATCTGGTGTAGTGCGAGATGCTTGGGACGTTTCTTATTCATAACCCCTGTCCGCATAATTGCAATCATGCTAGGAATCTAGCACTCTTTGCGCCGGAACGGAATACTGGCACAATCGAACCAGACCATTCCAGGGAGAACATCATGAAAGCCCCGATTCGCATTACGGTCACCGGCGCAGCCGGCCAAATCGCATACAACTTACTGTTTCGTATAGCCAACGGCGACATGCTCGGCCGGGAACAGCCCATCATCCTGCAACTACTCGATATTCCACCCGCTCAGCAAGTCTTACGCGGCGTGGCGATGGAATTGGAAGATTGCGACTTCCCGATGCTGCAACAAGTCATCACCACGGACGACCCCAAAATTGCCTTTCGCGATACCGAAGTTGCATTACTGGTCGGCGCCCGCCCGCGCAGCAAAGGCATGGAGCGCAAAGATTTGCTGGAAGCAAACGGGGCGATTTTCTCCGAGCAAGGCAAAATATTGAACGAGTTCGCGGCCCGCCATGTCAAAGTGCTCGTAGTCGGCAACCCGGCCAACACCAACGCACTCATTGCGATGAAGAATGCGCCCGACCTCGATCCAAAGAATTTCAGCGCCATGATGCGGCTCGATCACAACCGCGCCATCGCACAAGTTGCCAGCAAGCTCTTCCAGCCCGTTCGCGACATCAAAAAAATGGTGGTCTGGGGCAATCATTCCGGCACACAATACCCGGATCTGTCGCATGCAGAAATTCGCGGTCGGAAAGTACTCGATATTTTGTCCGATCACGATTGGATCGAACGCGAATTTATCCCCACCGTCCAAAAACGCGGCGCAGCCGTAATCGAAGCGCGCGGCTTATCCAGCGCAGCTAGTGCAGCCAATGCCGCTATCGGTCACATGCACGACTGGTTGCTTCATTCCCACCATAACGACTGGGTAACGATGAGCGTGCCGTCCGACGGCAGCTATGGCATCCCGGAGGGCGTTATTTACGGATTCCCAGTCACATGCCGCAACGGGCACTACCATATCGTTCAGGGATTGCCGATCAGCGACCTGGGGCACCAGCATATGAAAGAAAGCCACCGGGAATTACTGGAAGAGCGCGAACACGTTTTGCATTTACTGCGCTGATCCCGGCTTGGTGTCAGGCCGGGAAAATTTGTGCGCCCGCGCCGGACGCATAAACCCGCGATTAGCGATTCTGCAGCTTCTTGCGCGCCTCTGCTGCCAGAGCTTTTAACTGAAATAACTTAGCTCGGTGATCCGGGTTCACGTCCAGTATCGACTGAACCGCAATCATAGTTTCCATGGTATACAACATCGCGTCGTACTTTTCGATACTGGATTGAACAACCCGCCCGCAGCAGCGCTCAGAGTCTTCAAAATTCCCCGCCCGGGAATCATGCCCCCGGTGCGCAACCGGGTAATGAAGGACTTGGTTTCTCATGATCTGCTCCAGTTTTCGGCTATTGGGAAACCAGTGTGTCAAATCGCACATGCAATAACAATATACCGAACGGATTAACCATTTTTTGCACATGGTTATATGCCTAGGCCGATATCCGAGCAAAACTATCGCCATTCCACACTTGCCAAAACCGCCCGCACTGCGCAAAATCGGCTTTGGTTACCCATCAAATCGACATCATGACACTCTCCGAATTAAATCAGCGCTACGCCCTGTCCAATCAACTCCATTTCCATGCTCTGAGCGACGACTACATCATCGCGGAGATCGCCAATCAATATGCTGAAGCGCGCGTCGCCCTGCAAGGCGGACACATCCTGACCTATCAGGCCCGAGGCGAAGCGCCGCTCCTCTGGGTATCACAAGATGCAAAATTTGCAGCAGGCAAATCGGTGCGAGGCGGCGTCCCGATTTGCTGGCCTTGGTTCGGCGCCCACGCAACCGAAAGCACCTTCCCTGCACACGGTCATGCCCGCACGACGCCGTGGCAAGTACTTCGCACAGAAGCTTTGCCGGACGGTACCACGCGCATCTCACTTACCATTTGCGATACCGAAAACGGCCACACGTTGTGGCCGCATCCAAGCTCGGTAGAAATCGTGATTACCGTAGGCAAAACCCTGCATGTCGAACTGACAACCCAAAACACCGGTTCGCAGCCTTTCGCTCTGGGAGAGGCACTGCATACATATTTTCTTATCAGCGACGTAAGCAACGCATCCGTGCGCGGCTTGGACGGCTGCGATTATCTGGATAAGGTGCAGGGCTTTTCGCGCCATACCCAGCACGGAGACATCGCCATTCCCGCCGAGGTCGACCGGGTCTATGTCGATACTGAGGCAGACTGCCTGATTCTGGATCGTGGACTCAAACGGGCAATCCGTATTTCAAAGCAAAACAGCCGCTCTACTGTGGTCTGGAATCCGTGGATCGAAAAGGCAGAGAAGATGGGCGATCTGGGAGCAGACGGCTATCGAAAAATGCTCTGTGTGGAAAGCGGCAATGCGTTCGACAATCTAGTCACTGTTGCTCCGGGTGATTCGCACCGGCTGGCGGTCACCTACAGTACCGAACCGCTGAACGAATAAGCAGATCAACGGCTTTATTGCTCTTCGGAGATATTTTTATACTGCAAGGCGGTCAGCACCAAGTTATCGATTTTGGACAATTGCCCAAAAGATACGCCGTGCTGCACCGTCAGCGCATCGCCCGCCGACTGCACGTTATCGTTTACGGAACGGACATGACAAGGCAGATCCAGTATGTGCGGTTCGTTGTCGATAGGCACATTCAGCTTCAGCCGGAAACTGTCGCCCGATTCGCCGATGCGTTCGCGCGCCGCCACCAAGGCTCCGCCGGTACTAATGTCACGCACCATACAGGCGATATTCCGCCCAGCCTCGGTGGTGGCCGCCGCAATAATATTGACCTTGATGCGCGCACTCCGCCGCACCACCAAACTGCGCACTTCCTTCGGATAGCCAATATGCAGATGCGGGAATGGCAAATTAGTCACACGGCGCACATTACTTGAAAAAGCATAAGCACTTTTACCAACAAAGAAACGCACGACGAAGGCCTGCCCCTCCTTCACCATCGCCAGACGCCCTTCCACGGTGGGTGCCGTCACTATCACACACTCCCCCTTGAGATAGCCAACCAGCGTCACGTAATAGCGGGTATCGTCGGCCAGCGATTGCAATTGCACCACATCGCCAATCAGCAGCTTCACCTGATCGAGCGGGAATCCCTGCTCCACATTCCTGCTCTTTTGCTCGCCTTCATGTTCGTCGCGGTAAACGCCTTTGGAAAACCACTCTTCTAATTGCGGCACGCTCGCGGGCAGCACGCCGAATTTAACCAGCACACTGCCGGAGGCGTCGTATAAAGGCCATGGCAAGGGCTTGTCCCATGCCAAACTTTCCCGTTTAACCGAAACGAGCTTCATGTCTCACCCACCTTGAATCCATTCTTGTTTTTTGCATCCCGACCGATTAGCTCGCATGTTACTTCCCTCCATGCTTCCGCACAACCGGAACACAGCGACCGACAACAACTTGACGCCCCTCCCCCCCTCCGTTAACATCGTCCGATTAAGTTACCCGCGTTGCTCGATTCCGCTATACCCGGTGCGTTTTTCCCATCTACTGACCACAATCTGCTTTACGCTGCCGCTGTTAACCGAGGCAGTCGCTGCTCGGGCGGAAAATATACAACCGCTGCTGCCACCGCCTCCGCCCACAAGCGGGACGTCAGCGCCGCTACCCGCAGCAGATTTCCCTAGCCTGAGCGTACCGGCATCGGATGAATTCTGGCAACGCGTACGCACTGGTTTCCGCATGGAAGAAATGGAAAGCCCGCTGGTAACCAAACACGAGCAATGGTATGCCAACCGACCGGATTATGTTGCCCGGATGATGGATCGTTCGCGCCGCTATCTGTACTATGTGCTGGAAGAAGTGGAAAAACGCGGCATGCCGAACGAAATCGCTTTGCTGCCGATGATCGAAAGCGCCTATAACCCGGTAGCTTATTCCGTCAGCCGGGCTTCCGGTATCTGGCAATTCATCCCCTCCACCGGCAAAAATTTCGGCCTGCAACAAAACTGGTGGTACGACGGTCGGCGAGACATTATCAGCGCCACCAAGGGGGCGCTCGATTATTTGGAAAAATTGTACGGCATGTTCGGCGACTGGAAACTGGCGCTGGCGGCCTACAACTGCGGCGAAGGCGCCGTAATGCGCGCGCAGGAACGCAACCGCCGCAAGGGGCTGCCGGACGACTATGAAAGCATCAAAATACCCGATGAAACGCGTAACTATGTACCCAAGTTGCTAGCGGTTAGAAACATCGTCAACAATCCGGCCAGTTATGGCCTGACGCTGGGCAACATTCCAAACAAACCTTATTTTGCAGCCGTAGCAACAGCCGACCACATCGACGTCAAGTTGGCTGCCCAGCTTGCCGACATCAGTGTGGATGAGTTTGTTGCACTGAATCCCGCGCATAACAGGCCAGTCATATTGCAAGAGAACGCCAACCTGATTTTGCTGCCGGTCGATAAAGTAGAGGCATTCCGCGCCAATCTGGAAAGTTACGACAAACCGCTAGTCAGCTGGCAAGCCTATCAGCCGAAGAAAGGCGAACGCCTCGACAAGCTTGCGCCCCGCTTTGGCCTGACGGTCGATCGTTTGAAAGCGGTAAACGGACTCGGTGCGCGCAGCAACGTCAGCAACGGCCAAACCTTGCTGGTCCCGCTGAACGGCGAAGAAGCCGAAGATGAATTCGAAGCTTTCGATGTCCACATTCACCCGTCCGACGAACCCGGCACACGCACCATGCGGCACACGGTACGCAAAGGCGACAACATCGCCTCCGTTGCTAAGCGTTATCACATCACGCCCGAGAAGCTGAAATCGCTCAACCCCGGCCTGAAGCAGCTCAAAGTCGGTCAGAGCATCGTCGTCGTGCAAAATCTGCAACCGACAGCCACAAAGCCGGCCGCGCATGCTGACAGCAAAGAAGTCGTGCCCCCAGCCAAACCCGGTTCAAAGCCTGGCAAACCTGAAAAACCGGCTAAAACGAACAAGAAAGCATCGGCTAAAAGCGAAAAGGCTGCCTCCAAAAAAGCCAACAAGTCCGGCTCTACCAAGAAAGCGCCTGCCAAGAAAAACGGCGCCGCATCCGCAAAAAACACGAAGAAATAATGCGCCGGCCGAACGGCTATCCAGCCTGCGCGTATAAGTAACAATGCACGGCATGCTGCTCACCGCGCTGAAAAGCGGGGGGATAAGCCTGCCTGCAAACCGGCATGGCCTGCGGACAACGCGGATGAAAGTGACAACCTTGAGGCGGGTGCGCCGGCGAAGGCATATCGCCCGAAATACCGGCGATTGCCTGTGTACGCTCAATGCGAGGTACCGCTGACAACAGGGCTTGCGTATAAGGATGCGCCGGATGTGTCATCACAGTTTCCACTGAGCCGCGCTCGACAATGCGCCCCAGATACATCACACACACCTCATGTGCCAGATACTCAACCACGGACAAATTGTGCGTGATAAACAGATAACTAATCCCCAGTTCCTGCTGCAAAGATTTAAGCAAATTCAAAATCTGCGCCTGCACTGAGACATCCAGTGCGCTAGTCGGCTCATCACAAATCAGTAGCTTTGGACGAACGGCCAGTGCGCGCGCAATCGCAATGCGCTGACGCTGCCCGCCGGAAAACTCGTGCGGGTAGCGCCACTTGGCCGAAGGCAGCAGCCCGACTTGCTCCAGCAGCGCATCGATACGCGCAGCACGATCCCCGGATCCGCCGCCGATGCCAAGCGCCGTCATCCCCTCCTCCAGAATTTCTGCGATGCGCATTTTCGGGTTCAGAGATGCATAAGGATCCTGAAATACCATCTGCATCCCGGCGCGCAAGGCCTGCATGGCGCCTGCATCCCGCAAAGTTGGCACCTGCCCCATAAATTGCACTTGCCCGCCGGTGGGGCGGATTAATTGCAGCAAAGCCTTACCAGCCGTTGTTTTTCCGCAGCCGGATTCGCCGACCAACGCCACCGTCCGGCCCGGCGCAATCTCCAGAGACACGCCATCCACAGCTTTCACCCAGCCAACTGTGCGCTGCAACAATCCTTTGCGAATTGGAAAATGCACTTGCAAATCGGTCACCTGCAACAAAGGCGATCCTGCATGCGTCGCAACCTTCACGGTTTCGTCCGGCACGGCGGAATACTCCGCACCCGACGCAGCCTCAACGCGATCCGGGTCGTCATACAAATGACAGCGCACGCCTTGCCCCTCTTCCGTATCGAACCAGGACGGCACTTCGCTATGGCATCGCGCCCAGGCACGGTCGCAGCGCGGCGCAAAACGGCAACCCTTCGGCAATGCGTGCATCGGCGGAACTGTACCCGCGATTGCCTCCAGACGATTACCGCGCCGCGCATGATCTGGCAACGCTGCAAACAGCTTGCGGGTATAGGGGTGCGCCGGACGGGCAAATAACTGCTCGCGCGTTGCCAACTCGACAATCTGTCCCGCGTACATCACCGCAACACGATGCGCGGTTTGTGCCACTACGCCGAGATCGTGGGTTATCAGCAACATCGACATCCGGTTGCGCACCTGCAAATCGTGCAGCAATTGCAGCACCTGCGCCTGAATAGTGACATCCAGCGCTGTTGTCGGTTCATCCGCAATCAGTACCTCGGGCTGCCCTGCCAATGCAATCGCAATCATCACCCGCTGTTTCATCCCCCCAGAAAATTGGAACGGATATTCGGACAAGCGGCGCACCGCATCGGGGATCCCCACCAACTGGAGCAGTTCCACAGCCCGATTGCGTGCCGCATCGCCTTGCATGCCGTGGTGCAATGCCAACACCTCGCCGATCTGTTCGCCGACTGTCAGCACAGGGTTAAGACTTAATCCCGGCTCCTGAAAAATCATCGCCGCATGCCGGCCGCGCAACCGTCTCATCTCCCGTTCGGGCAGCGCATGCACAGCTTCACCGTTAAAGTGCGCAGTCCCGCCCGCAATTCGCACGCCGTCCGGCAATAGGCGCAACAACGAGAGTGCCGTCATCGATTTTCCGCAACCTGACTCACCCAACAATGCCAACGTTTCGCCAGGATACAGTTCGAACGAAACTTCATCCACCAAGCGCGTCCCGTTTTCCAGCGCTACCGTCCAATCGTGAACTTCCATCAAGGCTTGTTGCATCGGCTTATCCGGTATCCGGTTCATCACTTCGCCTCCGTGCGGTTTAAACGCGGATCGAATGCATCTCGCAAAGCGTCGGCAAACAGATTCGCAGCCAGCACCAACACCAGCATAAATCCAAAGGCAGAAGCCAGCGACCACCAGACTACCGGTTCGCGTCCCAACTCCAGCCGTGCGGCATTAATCATAGTACCGAAGCTGATCGTCGAGGGGTCGACCCCGACCCCAATATACGACAACACGGCTTCGGCCAGCACCAAGCCGCTGAAATCGATCACCACGGAAATCAGCACGATATGCATCACATTGGGAATTAAATGACGCACCATGATATTCAGCGAAGAGACTCCGAATGCCTGTGCTGCCTGAATGTATTCCAGTTCGCGCAGCTTCAGCGCTTCGCCGCGCAACAGACGGCATAGCCCTGTCCAACTGGTAATCCCCATAATCAGACATAAGCACAGCAAACGAATATCTGCGCGGGCTGCTGCCGTGGCGAACCAATCGGCATGCTTCTCGATATAGACCTGCACCATCAGCACCGAAGCCGCGATCAGCAATACGCTGGGTACGGAACTTAGCACGGTATACACATACTGAATCACGTCATCCACCCAACCGCGGAAATAGCCCGCCGCCACCCCGAACAACAAGGCAAATGGCAGCATCACCAGCGTGGTCACAGTCCCGATCACCAAACCCGTACGGATGCTCTTCAGCGACAGATACAGCACATCTTGCCCCACCTTATCGGTACCGAGCACATGGTAAACCGCAGCCAGCTTAACCGTCGCGCCGATCAGCATCCCGAGCACAATTACAGCTGCCAGCATCCGCCGCAACGGCAGCCCGGTATGTTCGTTCAGCCAGGTTCGCACCGTCTTCCGCTTGCGCCGCGCCAGCCACAGCAGCGCCAGTCCGTACAAGACGACAGCTGTCACCGCGCCTGCAACACCTCCTGCCAAACCGCGCATCCAGACATCGCGTATGCGGTCACGAGTAGGATCAACCAAATGGGCACCGCCGTGTACCAACCGTGGGAATACCCGCACGCTCCCCCCGTTCGGCAACTCGATACTTTCTTTGGCATACAGATGCGCGGCCAGCGGTGCGGAATACGTTTTCTCGTTCCGTTCGCGCAATCCGCTCAGCAATCCGTCCAGCGCACTCAACACTTCGGGCGCATACACGATCTGACCGCTGCTCGGCTCGGGCAAAGCCTTGCGGTAATGCACGGAATCCAACAAACCGACCACCAGAAACAACGACAATACCAACAGTGAAATCATCGCGGTGGCGCTGCGCGCTGCGCGCCGCCACGGCAACAACAAATGCGGCTGACGCCGCACCCACCACACCGCCGCGCCGCCCACCGCCAGCAGCAGAAACACGAGCGCGTCCGTCCATAACACGACCGGCATCATTGCAGTCTCACCCGCGGATCGACCAAGGTATAAGAAACATCGGTCAGAATCAGACCGGCGATATACATCACCGATCCGAGAAACACCATCGCACGCACCACACTGAAATCTTGTGCATTGATTGCATCGATGGTGTAACTGCCCAAGCCGGGAATACCGAAGAAAGATTCGGTAATCAGGCTACCCATAAACAGCAGCGGAATCACGACCACCACCCCGGTCAGAATCGGAATCATGGCGTTTTTCAGTACATGCCGGAACAACACCCGCAGCTCAGACAACCCCTTGGCGCGTGCGGTTCGCACATATTCTTTGCCGATTTCTTCCAGAAAAATTGTCCGGTACCAGCGCACGTTACTGCCGATTCCGCTCACTACGCCAATCGTCACCGGCAAAGCAATAAATCTCAGGCTTCCCCAACCCGTCGCATAGCCGGAGATCGGCACCCAATGCCAGAGTTTGCTCACCAAAAATTGCCCGCCGATAATATAAAACAGCGTAGAAACCGACATCAGCACCACGCACACAGCTACGCTGACCGTATCCAGCATACTGGCGCGGAACAAAGTCAGCAGCAGCGCAAAACTGATATAGACCGCCAAGCCGACCAGAAACGCAGGAAGTGCAATCGCCAAACTCGGCATCATGCGGCGGATAATTTCGCGGCTGATGCTGCGCCCATCTTCGGAATAACCAAAGTCGAACATGAACATCCCTGCCGATTTCTCGAAAAAAATCGTATCGGTCAGCTTTGCGCTGCCGTCGGCCCGCTCATTAAACATTAAGGGCTTATCGTAGCCGCGCTGGTGCTTCCATTTCTCAATGGCCTCGGGCGTAACGCGCTTCACGCCGAGCTGCATGCGTGCCATATCGTCCGGGGTATTCACAACGAAGAACAAAGCGAATGTCAGCAAGTTCACTCCGATCAGGATCGGAATGGCGTACAGAATCCGGCGCACCAGATAAGCTAGCATGCCTCTCCCTCCCGGCGACGGAACATGCGTTGCAGCCACCAGACCAATCCGGCCAGCGAACCGATCAACAGGAAGAAAGGCCAGACAACCGGACGATTCCATTCCCTCCGCATGCGGTCGCGCTGCACCGGGTCAATACGTAAATATTTCAGATGATTATTGGCCATATTGCTCGGTTTGGCGTTGTGCAACCAGCCGTGATGCAACTCGTACTCCATCGGGTGGAATCCCCACAACCACGGGGCATCATGCCGCAAAATCTCGACCATTTGATCGATAATCAGTTGTCGCTCCGGGCTGTTGTCCATATTTTTCACCCGCTCGAACAGCCGGTCGTAAACTGGATTAGCATAATTGGCGGCATTTTCCCCGCTATGCAAAACCTTGCCTTGCGGCCCGTGCAGCAAGAACAAGAAATTCTCCGGGTCGGGATAATCGGCATTCCATCCGTAATAAAACAACTGGGTGTCACCGCGCCGCACTTTATCCTGAAAGCGGTTGTAGTCGGTATTGCGCACCACCAGTTGAATATTCAGCTTGGCGAATTGCTTACGCAGCCAGTCCAGCCGGGCTTTATTCCCCACGCCGTTTGCCGTGGTATCCAGATAAATCACCAACGGGCGGCGCGTTTTGGCATCCAACCCGCCCGGATAACCGGCCTGCGCCAGCAACTTACGCGCAGTTTCGATAGATTTACGCTTAGGCACCCCGTTCACCCAATCGTAGACATAATGGTTGACGCCGGTCTCCCCTTCCCGGTAACCGAATATACCCGGCGGAATCGGCGACTGCCCGGGAATGCCGCGTCCATTGGCGAAAATCGAAATAAACTCTTCCCAGTCGACCGCAATCGAAATTGCCTGACGCAACTTCCTCGCCCGCTCCCGATCCGCCTCCCGGCAAACCGGCAGTGCCCCTTTCGTCGCCGCGACGCATCCGGCCCCCACCACCGGATCGAGCCAGTTGAAACCCATATAGCTGGTAGTCGTCGCCACCGAAGTGGTCAGTACAATGCCATGCGACTTCATTTCATCGCTGACATTGGCTTCGCCTCCGACGTTTACCTGCACGGCCTGATCGAAACTGTCCGAACTGATGCCGGACGCGTCGTACCAACCCTGCAAAAATTTATTCCAATATGGAATCGCTTCTTTTTCCAGCGTAAACACCACCTGCCCGATCATCGGCAACGGCTTACCCGCGTCTTGCAATAAGCCGCGAGCGGCGTCTTCGGGTTCGCCCTCCGTCGGGTAATACTCAGGCGCAAAATTCGGATTGCGGCTCAGCACCATACGCTGGTTCGGATTGTTCTCCGACAAGTAGTATGGCCCGCTGCCGATCGGCCACCAGTCGAGCGTCAGATTGCGCTCGCGCATCCCCGGCTGTGCGTAGAAGCGCTCTGCCTCCCACGGCATCGGAGAAAAAAACGGCATCGCCAGCCAATCGGCGAATTGCGGGTATTTTCCCGCGATGCGTATCCGGTAAGTTTCCTCATCGAGCGCCTGCACGCCCGGCAGAGGGTAAGCATTCAAATCGAGCCAGCCCTCCGGCTGCTTTTTGCGAACCGCGCGCAAACTTTGCGCATAATCTTTAAGGCCGACGATGTATTCCGCCATTACCCCGAAAATTGGCGAGTGCAGATCGGGATGGGCCAGCCGCTTAATCTGGTAGACATAATCGGCAGCCGTTACTTTGCGTGTTCCGGTCTCTTTAAAATCGGCCAGCCCATGAATGCCCTGCAAATCCTCCCGCGTCATGGCGAAGTAACGATGATTTCCGGCTGCATCGCGTGCCAATGCCGGATGCGGCTGGTATTGGAGATCGGAACGCAAATGGATCGTGTATTCGCTGTAGGCAATATGCTCTGCCGACGCATTTTCCGGCAACGGATGTCCGGCATGGTCGAAATAACGCACAGTCGGCAACGCCTTGGCCGCTTGCGGCACCAATTCGTAGGGCCGTTTCAAATAGTGATATTGCAGCGGCGGCTGATAAATCTGCGCCAGAAAAATATATTCGTTCTGGCTGTAGGCCTGCACCGGATCAAGGTGCTTCGGACGTTCAGTAAAGGCCGTGTAATAAATCGGCTTACCGCTATCCTCTGCCGGATAGGGATTATTCCACGGCTCGCCACCGCAAGCCGTCAGCAACAAAATCAGCACCAATCCATACACGCGTTTCATGGGATGCAAGTTTAATGGAATGGCTCGCCCAAGTCAGGTTAATTTATCGCGAGAATTCAAGTTGCTGCCTGTTGCGATTGTCCCGAAAAAAGAGTAGGGTAATGTCCAATACCGATATTGGAGTACGATCATGAACATCAACACCTCAGCTGCCTCGTCGAACTCGGCAACGGCCGTTACGGAGTTGTTGCAACAGCAAAAAAACGTTCAGCAACAACAGGATCAGCAACGCCAGCAAGATGCCGAAGCCGTTAAAGTTTCGATTTCTTCGCAAGCGCAGGCTCTGCGACAAGCGGAACAAGCAACGCAAAACGGTGGCAATCAGCCGGTTGCCGCAACACGCACGGACAATAGTGCCGAAAGCCGCGCCGCAGAAAGCGCTGCTGCGGAACGCGCCAACCGTGAGCAGGAATCGGCCCAGAAAGCCGCCGCAGAACAAGCAGCCGCCCAGCAAGCCGCAGCCGAGCAAGCTGCCGCTCAGCGCGCATCGGTGGAACGCCAGCAAGTGCCGAACGGTCAGAAAGCCGAAGGCATTCAGTTTATTTCCGGTGAGCGCAAAGGCGGTCAGGTCAACACTTACGCTTAATCCTTAACCGACCCTCCCCGCCTGCGCGGTGAGGGTTTTTTATTGTCCGATTGATGAATAACGACTTTCTCTCCTTCCTGTCCGCCCAAGGCGCGCATATCGAATCCGGTTGCGTCCATGACTTCAGTGACGCGGCAGCCGAGTTGCAAGCAACCCGCAACGGTACCGTAATCTGCGACCTGAGCCAGTATGGCAGACTGCGCGCAGCCGGCGAAGATACGCAAACTTTTTTGCAGAACATGCTGAGCAACGACGTGCAAGCCGTCGGTCAACATGCCCAATACGCCAGCCTGAACACCGCAAAAGGACGGATGCTCGGTTTATTCCTGCTCTGGAAAGAGGGGGACGACTATGTCTTGCATTTACCGCGCCCGCTGGTTCCGGCAATACAAAAGCGCCTGTCGATGTTCGTGCTGCGCTCCAAAGTCAAACTAACCGACTCTGGTGCGGAATCCGTTGCACTCGGCATTGCCGGCCCTCAGGCCGAAGCCGTCTTGCAGCCCCTGTTTGCACACCTCCCCTCAGAGCCGCTCGGCGTCGCACAACAACCCGGCGTCACACTGATCCGGTTGGATATGCAACGCTTCATGCTGCACACTGACCCGCAAACCGCACAAACCCTGTGGATGCAATTGAAAAACAGCGTCCGCCCGGTAGGCTCCGCCTGCTGGGACTGGCTGGAAATTCAGGCAGGTCTGCCGCAGATTTACCCTGCAACTCAAGAGCAGTTTGTGCCGCAGATGGTCAATCTGGAGCTGATCGGCGGCATCAGCTTCAAAAAAGGCTGCTACCCCGGTCAGGAAATCGTGGCGCGCATGCACTACCTGGGCAAACCCAAGCGTCGCATGTATCTGGCTCACCTTGACGGAACCGCACTTCCGCAACCGGGCGATTTGCTCGCCGCGCATTCGCCGGACGAACCGCCTGGCATGATCGTACGTGCAGCGCCCTCCCCGGAAGGCGGCAGCGATTTACTGGCGGTCGTGCCGGTTGCCAGCCACGATCAAGGCGAAGCCCGCCTGCCGGGCGGCACTCCTTTACAGTTCCAACCGCTGCCCTACCCGTTCCCATGAACCTGCCGGCCCAGCTCTTCCCCGAGGACTTGCTGTGGCTGGCGAACTTTCTGTTTCTCTTCGTGCTGGGGCGCGCCGTCTGGTATGCCCCGTGGCGCAAATTGCTGGGCAACAACGTGCGGGTCAATGCTATGGTCGCCGTCACCCTCGGCGCCTTTTTCATCTGGCAAATGCAGGCCGGCATCCGCCCCGGCCTGAACCACCATCTGCTCGGCGCGACCATGTTCGTTTTATTGTTCGGCTGGGAACTGGCGATCTTTCTGATGACGCTGATCCTGACGGCGACTTTGTGGCGCGCCAATCTGGATTTCAGCGCACTCGGCCTGAACGGCCTGCTGACTATCGTGCTGCCGGTGTGGTTCAGCCAAACCATGCTGCGACTCAGTCAGCAGCATCTGCCGAAAACCTTTTTCCTGTTCGTACTTGGCAACGGTTTTCTGTGCGGCGTACTCGCCATGCTGCTCACCGTGCTCACCATCGCAATCACACTGGCGCTATTCAGCCACTATAGCTGGGACTATCTGCAACATCGCTATCTGGCATTCGCCCCGGCGATGATTTTCGGCGAAGGCTTCGTCACCGGCGCGCTGATGACCGCCTTTACCCTGTTCCAGCCGGAAGCCGTGTACAACTTCGACGAAGACGCTTACATGACTGGCAAATAAGCGCTATGCGCGGATCAACACCGGCGTTCCTGCCGGTACCAGATCGAACAACTCCACCAAGTCTGCATTGCGCATACGGACACAGCCATGCGAACCCGGCTTACCTATCTCAGTTGTATCGGGCGTACCGTGAATGTAAATAAAGCGTCGCATGGTATCGCAAGTCCCCAAGCGGTTATAGCCAGGCTCTTTGCCGGAAAGCCACAAGATGCGGGTCAGTATCCAGTCTCGTCGCGGGAACTGCGCGCCGAGTTCCGGGGTGTAAATTTCGCCAGTCGGACGTCGCCTTACAAAGACCGTATTCAGTGGCTGCCCGCCACCAATTTTGGCGCGCACAACATGTTTACCCCGCGGCGTACAAAAACTGCCGCTCTCCTCGCCTACGCCGTTCGCCCCGGTCGAAACGGGGTAACGGCGCACAAGCGTATTCTGCGCATCGTACAATTCGAGCGACTGACTCGGAATATCGATCAGAATTCTCATGATTGCGGTTGGCGCTGCTGTGCGCGGCGCATGGCAAAAAAACGACTCAGCATACTACTGCATTCCTCAGCCAGAAGGCCGCCCTCGACTTCGGTATGGTGATTCAGCCGCCGTTCGGCGAATAAATCCAGCATACTGCCCGCCACGCCGGTTTTCAAATCCCGCGCGCCGTACACGACCCGCGCAAGACGCGCATGAAAAATCGCACCGGCGCACATGGCGCACGGCTCCAGCGTCACGAATAGTTCGCAACCAACCAGCCGGTAATTGCCCAACTGTTGCGCGGCATCGCGTAAAGCCTGCATCTCGGCATGCGCCGAAGGATCGTGCCGTCCGATCGGTGCATTGAAGCCACGCCCGACGATCTCGCCATCCTTCACTACCACGGCTCCCACCGGCACCTCGCCCGCCGCTTGCGCCAGCTCGGCCAATTCCAGTGCGGCGCGCATAAAAACTTCATCAGCCAACCCTTAACTCCCTTTACGCGCAGCTACCCAATTCGCCGTAACGAAATCCATCGTTTGCGTGTGTTGCGCCAGCCATGCGGGGATTGTTTCCCGCACATAGCGCAGCAACATCGGCACATCCTGCCCCACCTGCCAGTCTGCCGCTTGCCGTTCCATTTCCGACAACACCCGCACGTGCTCGCTCTGATGCACCGGCATCGGCGGGAAACCTGTAGCAGCCATTTCGGCCTCTTCAGCCGCAAAATGGGTACGGGTATGCTCTAGAATCGCCGCAAGCTTCCGGGTAATCGCGTCATGATCAGGCGTCGACTTCTGCAACAACGCCCCAAGTTCGTCCACGCTTTGCATAAACGACTGGTGATCGCGATTCATAAATTCCAGCGCAACAAGAGGGATAACGGATCGATCAAACGGCATATCGGTTTTCTTTCATTGAAACAGGGTGATGGGCAGCAACCCTAACACAAGGGCACGCACTTGGCGAGATCGCACTTGCCATGCCCGTCGATTTTGACAACAATGGCAACACTCAGAGGAGAATGTTCACATGTCGTCCCATGCTGTTCCGGATTTTACCTTGCCCGCCACCGGCGGTGAGAACTTCACCTTATCCGCCTTGCGCGGCAAAACCTTGGTTATCTATTTCTACCCCAAGGACAACACGCCCGGCTGCACCACCGAGAGCCAGCAATTCCGCGATCTGTATGACGCCTTTTGCCAAGCCGGCTGTGAAGTGGCCGGCATCTCGCGCGACAGCATCAAATCGCACGAAAATTTCAAGACCAAGTTCTCCCTGCCGTTCGCCTTGCTCTCCGATGCCGAAGAAACGGTATGCAATCAGTTCGGCGTTATCAAACTGAAGAATATGTATGGCAAACAGGTGCGCGGCATCGAGCGCAGCACTTTTGTCATCGATAAGAACGGCGCACTCGTGCGCGAATGGCGCGGCGTCAAAGCCGACGGCCATGCACAGGAAGTTTTGCAATTCGTCCAATCCATGTCCTGAACGAAGGAGCATCATGCCGCCCCGCAAGAAACCCGCTGCCAATACCAAGCTGTTCGTACTCGATACCAACGTGCTGATGCACGACCCGACCTGTTTGTTCCGCTTCGAAGAACACGACGTATATTTGCCGATGTTCGTACTCGAAGAACTGGACAACCACAAGAAAGGCATGTCGGAAGTCGCCCGCAATGCCCGGCAGGTCAGCCGCTCGCTGGACGAACTGGTTAATGAGCAAGTCCAGCACATTTCCAGCGGCGTACCACTGCAAGCGCTCGGCAATAAAAATGCGACCGGGCGTCTGTTCCTGCAAACCGAATTCATCAAGCAAGAACTGCCTGCTACGCTGGCGCACGGCAAGGCCGACAACGCCATTCTCGGCGTGATTCTCTCGCTGCAAAAACAGCAGCCGGGTCGCTCGGTCATTCTGGTCAGCAAAGACATCAACATGCGCATCAAGGCTCGCGCACTGGGTCTGGAAGCGGAAGACTATTTCAACGACAAGGTGCTGGAAGACACTGATCTTCTGTACACCGGCTCGCTGGCGCTGCCAGCCAATTTCTGGGATAAGCACGGCAAGGACATGAAGTCGTGGCAGCATAATGGCCACACCTATTACAGCATTAAAGGGCCGCTGTGCCGCGATCTGCTGATTAATCAGTTTGTGTACGACGAGAACGGCGGCACCCCGCTATATGCCATCGTCACCGAACAAAACGGCAACACTGCCACCCTGCGCACGCTGACCGACTATACCCACCAGAAAAACGCGGTATGGGGCATCACAGCACGCAACCGCGAACAGAACTTCGTGATGAACTTGCTGATGGATCCGGAAATCGATTTCGTCACCCTGCTCGGTCAGGCCGGCACCGGGAAAACCCTGCTGACGCTGGCAGCCGGTCTGATGCAAACGCTGGAAAACAAGCGCTATTCCGAGATCATCATCACCCGCGTCACTGTACCGGTCGGTGAAGACATCGGCTTCCTGCCAGGCACCGAAGAGGAAAAAATGACACCTTGGATGGGCGCGCTGGAAGACAATCTGGATGTACTCAATAAAACCGACAGCGAGAGCGGAGATTGGGGGCGCGCTGCTACCCACGACCTGATTCGCTCCCGGATCAAGGTCAAATCGCTCAATTTCATGCGCGGACGCACCTTCCTGAGTAAGTATCTGATTATCGACGAAGCGCAAAATCTAACGCCGAAGCAGATGAAAACGCTGGTCACCCGCGCCGGTCCCGGCACCAAAGTGGTTTGCATGGGCAACATCGCACAGATCGACACACCCTACCTGACCGAAGGCAGCTCTGGTCTGACTTATGTGGTAGACCGCTTCAAGGGGTGGGATCACAGCGGTCATGTCACGCTGATGCGCGGCGAACGCTCGCGCCTGGCTGACCACGCGGCCGAAGTGCTGTAAGGCTCCGCATATGAAGCTGCTCGGAACCGATACCAGCCCCTACGTGCGTAAAGTGCGGCTGGTTTTACTGGAAAAGCATCTGCCGCACGAGTATTGGATCGACCCGCCGCGCGAACCGGGCAGCCTTGTCGCCCGCGTCAACCCGCTGGGCCGCATCCCCGCTCTGATTCTGGACGATGAAACCTGCGTCTTCGATTCGCCGGTGATTGCCGAATATGTCGACACGCTGAACAATGCACCGACATTAATCCCGCGCGACGACCCGCTTGCCCGTATGCGTGTTAAACGCTGGGAAGCCTTAGCCGACGGCATCATGGATTCCGCCGTAGTCGTACGCACCGAGAGTATCCGTCCGGCTGAAAAACAAGACGCGAACATACACCAACTGCATTACACCGCCGTAAGCCGCGCCCTTGCTTATGCCGCCGACCAGCTCGGCAACCGAACTTGGTGCGAAGGATCGCAACTGACACTGGCCGACTTGGCGCTCACCAGCGCACTGATTTATTTGGATCTGCGTCAGCCGGAACGCAAGTGGCGCGAAACGCATCCCAACCTGGCAAGCTGGTTCGAGCGCATGTGCGCCCGTTCCAGCGTGCAAACCACCTTGCAAACACAATCATGAGTTCGATCGAAAAATCCGATGACGATTGGCGTAATGAGCTGACGCCAGAACAATTCGACGTCTGCCGCCGTTGCGGCACGGAACCGCCGTTCAGCGGACAATACTGGGATTGCCACGACCCCGGTATCTACCGTTGCGTTTGCTGCGGCAATGCCCTGTTCGACTCGGAAACCAAGTTCGATTCCGGAACCGGCTGGCCGAGCTTCTGGTTACCGTACGACGATGAATCGGTAAGTTTGCGGGAAGACAATAGCGGAGGGATGCACCGCATCGAAGTCTGTTGCGCACAGTGCGATGCCCACCTCGGCCACGTATTCGAAGACGGCCCAGAACCGACCGGCCTGCGATATTGCATCAACTCAGCGGCACTTGCACTCGACCGGCAATAGACATTCCCCGTCCCTCGCCGCATAATCCCACTTTATGAAACTCCTATTCGATCTGTTCCCCGTCGTTCTGTTCTTTGTCGTTTTCAAACTTGCGGGTATTTACGCCGCCACGGCTGCCGCGATTGCCGCAACTGTCGCTCAAATTATCTGGAGCAAATTCAAGCACGGCAAAGTGGACGCCATGCTGTGGGTCAGTTTTTCCATTATCGCCGTGTTCGGCGGTGCGACGCTGTGGCTGCACGACGAAACCTTTATCAAATGGAAGCCAACCATTCTGTACTGGACGTTTTCCGCAATTCTGCTGTTTTCCCGCTTACTGTTCGGCAAAAATCTGATCCGCGCGCTGTTGCAAGAAAAAATGGCGCTGCCGTTGCCGGTCTGGCACAAGCTCAACTTATCGTGGAGCCTGTTCTTCGCCTTGCTCGGCCTGCTCAATCTCTACGTCGCTTTTAACTACCCGACCGCCAGCTGGGTAAACTTCAAACTGTTCGGCGTCACCGGCCTGACTTTCGGCTTCATCATCGTTCAGGCGATGGCACTGGCTAAATACACCGACGAGAAGAAGGAACAGAACTGATGCTCTACGCCATCATCGGACAAGATCACCCGGAAAGTCTGGAGAATAGACTTGCCGCCCGCCCGGCGCATCTGGCCCGCCTGCAAGCGCTGCAAGACGAGGGCCGCTTACTACTGGCCGGACCGTTCCCGGCTGTCGACGCCATCGACCCCGGTCCGGCCGGATTTGCCGGCAGCCTGATCGTGGCCGAATTCGCTTCGCTGGAAGCCGCCTATGCCTGGGCGGACGCCGACCCTTACATGCAAACAGGTGTGTACAAGCAAATCACCGTACAGCCGTTCAAAAAAGTATTCCCGGCATGAAGCGATTGGAAGAAATGCGCCGCCGACTGGCATCGCTCGCCCCGCAATATCTGGAAATCGGCGACGACAGTGCGCAACATGCGGGACATGCTTCCGCCCAAGGCGGCGGCCATTACTCCCTGCACATCGTATCCCGGCAATTCGCGGGTCTAGGCGTGGCGCAACGCCATCGTATGGTATATTGCGCGCTTGGAGAAATGATGCAGCGCGAGATTCATGCGCTGAGCATAAAAGCGGAAACGCCCTGATCTCCCAACCCCTTTTATTCACAGAAGGATGAAACCATGTTGAAACTGTCCCGACTCACCGCTCTCCTGCTGCTGGGCTTCTGCCTGACCGGCAATGCCTCGGCGGAAGAAAAATCCGCAGCACTGGTGAACGGCGTCTCGATTCCGCAATCCCGCGTGGAAATGCATGTCAAAAATGCGACTGCTCAAGGCCAGCCGGACAGCCCGGAACTGCGCAAAGCAATTCGCGAACGTCTGATTGAAATGGAAATTCTGGCTCAGGAAGCCGTCAAACAAGGCGTCGACAAACAGCCCGATACCCAGCAACAGCTCGACATGGCAAAGCAAAACGTGCTGGTGGATGCCTATGTGCAAAACTACATGAAGAGCCATCCGATCAGCGAAGAAACGCTGAAACAAGAATATGAAAACCTGAAAGCCAAGATCGGCGATAAGGAATACCATGTATTCCATATTCTGGTCGGCAGTGAAGACGAAGCCAAAGCCGTGCTGGCGCTGGTTAAAAAAGGTAAATTCGACAAGGTAGCCAAGGAGAAATCCAAGGATCCGGGTTCCGCCCAGCGCGGTGGAGATCTGGGCTGGGTTGTGCCGGCGAACTTCGTCCCCCAATTTGCCGAAGCCGTTACCAAGCTGAGCAAGGGCCAAATCAGCAGCCCGGTACAAACTCAGTTTGGCTGGCACATCATCAAGCTGGACGACACCCGCGCCCTGCAACCGCCTTCATTCGAGGAAATCAAGCCGCAACTGTCGCAGCGCCTGCAACAGCAAGCGTTGAAGAAGGCAATATCCGACCTGCGCGCAAAAGCAAAGGTGGAATAATCGCCGCCGACCGGGGCTGCATTGCGCGTCCCCGGTTCGGACAACAAAAAAGCCAAGGTGCAAACCTTGGCTTTTTTGTTATGTGCATCACATCAACCTAGCATCAACCCACCCACTTACGGGCATTCTGGAACATGCGCAGCCATGCGCCGTTCTCCTGCCAGCCGGACGGATGCCACGAATGCTGCACCGCGCGGAACACCCGTTCAGGATGCGGCATCATAATGCTGAAGCGTCCGTCCGGCGTCGTCAGGCCGGTAATTCCCTGTGGCGAACCGTTCGGGTTGAACGGGTACATTTCGGTCGGCTTGCCGCCGTTATCCACATAACGTAGCGCAACCAACGGCTGTGCGCCTTTCAGACGCGCCGCGGTACCAAAATCGGCATAACCTTCGCCGTGCGCCACCACGATCGGCATACGGCTGCCCGCCATGCCCTCGAAGAAGATCGACGGCGACGGCTGCACCTCTACCATCACAAAGCGGGCTTCGAATTGTTCCGACTGGTTGCGCGCGAAGTGCGCCCAGTTCTCCGCCCCCGGAATAATCTCGTGCAAGTTGCTCATCATCTGACAACCGTTGCACACACCAAGCGCGAAGGTATCACGGCGTTTGAAGAAGGCTTCGAATTCGTCGCGCGCGCGCGGGTTAAACAAGATGGATTTCGCCCACCCTTCGCCCGCCCCCAGCACGTCGCCGTAGGAAAAGCCGCCACAGGCCGCCACCCCTTTGAAGTCCGACAGTCTCACGCGCCCCGAAATCACATCGCTCATGTGCACGTCAGCCGCAGAGAATCCGGCACGGTCGAAGGCCGCTGCCATTTCGACATGGCCGTTTACGCCTTGCTCGCGCAGAATAGCAATTTTCGGGTGCGTCTTCAGTAGCGCGGGCGCAACCGGGCTTGCATTCAGATCGTAGGTCAGGCTGACATGCAGACCCGGATCGGCTGCATTCAGCAGACGGTCGTACTCTTGCTGAGCGCAGGCCGGATTATCACGCAGCTTCTGCATTTGATAGGTTGTTTCCGACCAGATACGATGCAACGTCACACCATTTTCGCTGAACAGCGTTTTACCCTTACGGACGATGTCGATCATCCCGCGCGTGTTCGGCTGCGCCACCACATGCGCTTCCAGCCCGGCATGATGCAGTTGCTCCATCACAGCCACCAGATCCGCGCGACGCACTTGCACGCAGGCACCCAATTCTTCATTAAACAGGGCAGCCATCACATCTTTCGACAACGCATCCAGCGCAACATCCAAGCCAATATGCGATGCGAAAGCCATTTCACACAAAGTTGCCAGCAAACCGCCGTCGGAACGATCATGGTATGCCAGCAAAACGCCTTCGGAATTCAGCCGCTGAATAACATTAAAGAAGGCCTTCAATGCCGCAGGATCATCCACATCCGGCGCTTCTGTTCCCACCGCGTTGTATACCTGCGCCAGCGCTGAGGCACCCAGCCTATCCTTGCCTGCTCCAAGATCGATCAACACGATTGCGGTATCGGGATCGGCCACCAGTTGCGGCGTCAGAGTAGCGCGCACATCGCTGCACGGTGCGAAAGCGGAGACAATCAGCGACAAAGGCGCAGTAACCGATTTTTTACCGCCCTCATCCGGCCAAACGGTTTTCATGGACATCGAGTCCTTACCGACCGGAATGCTGACCCCCAGCTCCGGACACAGCTCCATGCCTACCGCCCGTACGGTATCGAACAAAGCCGCATCTTCGCCATGGTGTCCGGCGGCCGCCATCCAGTTTGCCGACAGTTTGATGTCGCCGATTTTTTCGATACGCGCCGCTGCAATATTCGTGATCGCCTCGCCGACCGCCATACGTCCGGATGCCGGGCCGCTAATCAATGCCAACGGCGTGCGCTCGCCCATGGCAAATGCTTCGCCGTGGTATGTGTTGTACCCCAGAGTTGTTACCGCCACATCGGCCACCGGCACTTGCCACGGCCCCACCATCTGGTCGCGTGCAGTCATGCCGCCCACAGTGCGGTCGCCGATGGCGATCAGGAAAGTTTTATCGGCCACCGAAGGCAAACGCAGGACACGTTCAATCGCCTCGCGCAGATCGATTTTTTTCGTTTTGAAGCGCGTCTGCCGCACTTTTTCGCGGCGCACATTACGTGTCATCTTCGGCGGCTTCCCGAGCAACACCGACAGCGGCATGTCTACCGGATTATTGTCGAATTCTTCGTCATGCACGGTCAGGCGATCTTCGCTGACTGCCTCGCCGAGTACGGAGTACGGACAACGCTCCCGCTCGCACATAGCTTTGAATTCCGCCAAACGATCAGGAGCGATTGCCAGCACATAGCGCTCTTGCGCTTCGTTACTCCAAATTTGCATCGGCGACATACCGCGCTCTTCGGAAGGGATCGCGCGCAACTCGAAACGACCGCCGCGCCCGCCTCCATGCACCAATTCCGGCAAAGCATTCGACACCCCGCCCGCGCCGACATCGTGAATCGACAGAATCGGGTTGTTTTCGCCCATCTGCCAGCAACGGTCGATCACTTCCTGCGCCCGGCGCTGCATTTCCGGATTACCGCGCTGCACAGAATCGAAGTCCAGATTCTCCGCATTGGCACCGGTATCCATACTGGATGCTGCCCCGCCGCCCAAGCCGATCAACATGCCGGGACCGCCGAGTTGAATCAGCAATGCGCCTTCGGGCAAATCGTGCTTATGGGTATGATTTGCAGCAATATTGCCTAAACCGCCCGCCAACATGATCGGCTTGTGGTAGCCACGCATTTCTCCGCTGACCCACTGTTCGTAAGTGCGGAAATATCCGGCCAGATTCGGACGACCGAATTCGTTATTGAACGCCGCGCCGCCGATCGGACCTTCCAGCATGATCTGCAAGGCGGAGGCAATGCGAGACGGGCGGCCATAAGGCTTTTCCCAAGGCTGTTCGAAACCTGGAATCGCCAGATTCGACACTGTAAAGCCTGTCAGACCCGCTTTCGGCTTGGAGCCAGAGCCGGTTGCGCCTTCGTCTCGAATTTCGCCCCCTGCACCGGTTGCCGCACCGGCAAAGGGAGCGATTGCAGTGGGGTGATTATGGGTTTCCACCTTCATCAGGGTATGCGTCAGCTCTTTGCTGAAGGCATAGGTTCCGTCGGCTCGCGGATAGAAACGCTCGACTTCCGCACCTTCAATTACGGAAGAGTTATCCGAATAAGCGACAATCGTTCCTTCCGGGCTGACCTTATGGGTGTTGCGAATCATGCCGAACAGCGACATATTTTGCTTCTTGCCGTCGATCACCCAGTCGGCGTTAAAAATTTTGTGTCGACAGTGCTCAGAGTTCGCTTGTGCGAACATCATCAGCTCGACATCTGTCGGGTTACGTCGCAGTTTTTTGAAGTTTTCTACCAGATAGTCGATCTCGTCCGGGGACAGCGCCAGGCCCATCACCACATTCGCATTCGCCAGCGCATCGCGCCCGCCCCGCAGAATATCGACCGTTTTCAACGGTTGTGGCTTACCGTGCCGGAAGATCTTTTCCGGTGCGCCCGCAAAATCGCTCAGCACCGACTCAGTCATACGGTCGTGCAGCAACGGCAACACAGCTTGCGCTTGCGCCGGAGACAGCGCATTGCCCTTGTTGCGGGTCTTAAAGTAGTACACCACGCCGCGCTCAATACGCCCCACCTGCGGCAAAGCACAGTGACGGGCAATGTCGGTCGCTTTGGACGACCACGGCGAAATGGTACCCAAGCGCGGCACCACCAGTAAGCGGTGCATCGCGCCCGCATCATCCGGCTCGCCCGATTTGCCATCCAGCCCGAGAATACGGTCCAGTAGCGCAACCTCTTTCTTGCTCAGGTCGCTTTCCAACTCAGTGAAATACCAGTGGCGGGCATCCGCCAGCGTAACCTGCGGCGCAACTTTCTTCAGCGCAGCGCGCAATTTTTCCAAACGAAAAGCAGAGAGGGCGGCTTGACCGGCAGAGACTCGGAACATAGCAAAGACTGTAAGAAGAAATGACGAAGCCCGATTATACTATGCGACACACCGAAACCGAGGATTTCAGCATGCCGAAAATTGCACGCATCACCCCGCTCACCCGCAAACACGTCGCCAAACTCTTGCCGCCGCGTCCGCGCGACAGCCATAAAGGTCAGTTCGGCACGGTTGCCGTGATCGGCGGTGCAGCCGGTATGATCGGTGCGCCGCTGATTGCCGGACGCGCCGCACTCAAGCTGGGCGCGGGTTGCGTACATGTTGGCCTGCTGGCGCCGCAAGCGCCCGGCGTCGACCCGCTTCAACCGGAATTAATGTTGCATCCCGCCTCAGCGGCCTTAATGCCAAGCGCTAACGTAGTAGCAATCGGCTGCGGTCTCGGACAAAGTCTGGAAGCGCAAAAGTTGTTGCACGACGCCCTCAAACTGCCCGCTGCGCTGGTACTGGATGCCGACGCGCTGAATCTGTTGGCCGTTCGTCCCGATTTGCGCACGATGCTCGCCGCACGGGGCGCAAACGCCGTGCTGACGCCCCACCCCGGAGAAGCCGCGCGCTTACTCGGCTGCGATGCCGCACAAGTGCAGGCAGACCGCCCCGCTGCCGCGCAGGCCTTAGCGGAAAAATGCGGCTGCGCAATTGTTTTGAAAGGAACCGACAGCCTGTGCGTAACCACCGACGGCAAGCTGTACCGCAACAGTAGCGGCAACCCCGGCATGAGCAGCCCCGGCATGGGCGATGCGCTGACCGGCATGATCGCGGCGTTTCTGGCGCAAAGTCTGGCAGTGAACGAAGCCATGCTACTCGGCGTGCATCTGCACGGAGCCGCAGGAGATGCACTGGCGGAACAGCTTGCCAGCGTCGGCATGACTGCCGGTGAAGTTACCGAATGGGCGCGTTGGCTGCTAAACCGCTGGCTGGAAGAATAACCGGACAGAGAACAACGCTAGGCCAGCAGGGTGTGATTGCCAAGTTGTTGCACCACCCCTTGCAGCGCGATGCGCACCGATTGCGCCCGGATTTCGCTGCGCGAGCCCGCCAGATGGCGTACCTGCGCCACCGTCGGCTTGCCTTTCACACTCCATGCGAACCACACGGTGCCGACCGGCTTTTCCGGCGTACCGCCGTCTGGACCGGCGATTCCGCTAACAGCCAGCGCAACCTGCGCGCGGCTATGCTGCAACGCCCCCTCCGCCATCTCGCGCACCGCAGCCTCGCTCACTGCCCCGTGCATATCCAGCGTCGCTTGCTGCACGCCAAGCTGCTCGACCTTGGCAAGGTTGGCATAGGTGACAAAACCGCGGTCGAACCATGCAGAACTCCCGGCAATTTCGGTTACCGCCTGCGCCACCCCGCCGCCCGTGCAGGACTCTGCCGTCGCCAACATATATCCATGCGACTTCAGCAATCCGCCAACTTGCGCTGCCAGGATGTCCATCAGCCCAACCCGCGTGCCAGATCGGCCTGGATATCGACCACCGCTTCCAAACCGACGGCGATCCGCAGCAACCCGTCGGTAATGCCGGCCGCCGCCCGCGCTTCCGGGGTGATCCGCGCATGCGTCGTCGTTGCCGGGTGCGTCAAAGTCGTCTTGGTATCGCCCAAGTTGGCAGTAATCGACAGCATGCGTGTCTGGTTGATCACCTTCCATGCTGCTTCCTTGCCGCCCTTCACTTCGAAAGAGACAATCCCGCCGCCGGTTTTTTGCTGCTTACCGGCCAATGCATGCTGCGGGTGCGAAGCCAGACCGGGGTAAAACACCCGCGCGACATTCGGCTGCGCTTCCAGCCACTGTGCCAGCGCCAAGGCATTGGCACTGTGAGCCTGCATACGCACACCCAGCGTTTCCAGCCCTTTGAGAAAAACCCAAGCATTGAAAGCGCTCATGGTCGGACCGGCAGTACGCAAAAAGTTGTATACCCCTTCCATGTTTTTCTTGCTGCCTAGCACCGCACCGCCCAGCACGCGCCCTTGTCCGTCCAGATACTTGGTCGCGGAATGAATCACGATATCAGCGCCCAATTCCAACGGACGTTGCAGAATCGGCGTACAGAAACAGTTATCCACAGCCAGCAAGGCTCCACAGGATTTCGCCACCGCAGAGATCGCCGCAATATCCGATACTTCAGTCAATGGATTGGACGGCGTTTCCAAAAAGAACAATCTGGTTTCCGGTCGCACTGCGGCAGCCCACTCAGCGGCATCGGTCGCAGACACAAAAGTCGTCTCAACGCCGAATTTTTTCAGCACGTTGTTGAACAGATTCACTGTCGAACCGAAAATACTGCGCGACGCCACCACATGGTCGCCCGCCTTCAGCAAGCCCATACAACAGGACAAAATCGCCGACATGCCCGATGCCGTCGCTACGCACTGCTCTGCCCCCTCCAACGCCGCCAGACGCTGCTCGAACATCGTCACCGTAGGATTGGTGAAGCGCGAATAAATATTGCCCGGCTCTTCGCCGATAAAACGCGCCGCCGCCTGCTCGGCGCTGTCGAAAATAAAACTGGACGTCAGAAACAACGCCTCGCTGTGTTCATGAAACTGACTGCGCTCTGTTCCGGCGCGCAAGGCCAACGTTTCCGGCTGATACAAATTTTCAGACATGCTCTACCTTTCTTACAACTGTTTGCGCATCCAATACCCAACGCTCTGACTGGCATTCATTTCCGTACTCAAAGCCAATTTTTCCATGACACTTCTCCGGTCGGTCTCCGAGCGATTCTGGCTTAACTTGAATTTACCTTCAATTTTGCTTAAATGAATCCGTATACCAACAATTTCTTGCAACATACGCATAGCCATTGCCTCTGGCAAATCCGACCAATCAAATGGATCGTTTTGATCGTATTGCGCGGACATTTTGCTAAGTAAAACCCGCGTTTCCTCTTCGCTCATCAACTGCACCGTGCCATACGCATGAATCGCGATGTAATTCCAAGTCGGCACCGACTGGCGACTGGCATACCATCTCGGCGAAACATAGGTGTGCGGCCCGTGAAACATCACCAAAACCTCCTGCCCGTCCGCGAAGCTTTGCCATTGCGGATTCGCGCGCGCCAAATGTCCGCTCAACACCCCATACTCACCGCCATCCTCAAGCAAAAGCGGGACATGACTTGCAAACGGATGTCCGTCGACCTGCGTTACAACCGTCGCAAAACTATATGTGCGCATCACCTCATGCAAGTCGGTCAACGCATTATTTTGGAATGCAACAGGCTGATACATCTTTACCCCAGCGTCAATAAAGCAAAAACCCGGCAGCTTGCGCTAAAACCGGGTTTCCCGCGCTTTAGCTGTATTTGTTACGCGCCCGCAAGCTGTCCATCAAATCGGCGCAGGGTGAAAATTACACCCCGGTTTTACTGTTGTCAACTCACATCGAGGTGGCGCTCATCGCCAGATCGAGTTCCATCTGGTCGTCCTCGGAAGATTTATTACTCTTACCGTTGGCGCGCGCCGCCTCCACGCGGTCGAGATATTCCGGGGTAATGTCGCCGGTAATGTACTCGCCGTCGAAGCAGGAGGCATCGAAGCGCTCAAGCGCCGGATTGCTTTTGCGCACGGATGCTTTCAGATCTTCCAAATCCTGATAAATCAGGCGATCGGCGCTAATTTCACGGCAAATCTCTTCATCGCTGCGACCGGTGGCAATCAATTCGCGGCGCGACGGCATATCAATCCCATAGACATTCGGATAGCACACGGGCGGTGCAGCGGAAGCGAAATACACCTTGCGCGCGCCGGCGTCGCGCGCCATTTGCACGATTTCGCGACTGGTCGTGCCGCGCACGATGGAGTCATCGACCAGCAACACGTTCTTGTCCTTGAATTCGACGCTGATCGCATTCAGCTTCTGGCGCACCGATTTCTTGCGCATCGCCTGACCCGGCATGATAAAGGTGCGACCGATATAGCGGTTCTTCACAAAACCTTCGCGGAACGGAATACCCAAACGGTTCGCCAGTTGCAATGCGCTCGGACGGCTGGAATCGGGAATCGGAATCACTACGTCGATGTCGTGATCCGGCCATTCGCGCTTCAGCTTGTCGGCCAGATATTCGCCCATGTTCAGCCGTGTTTCATAAACCGATACGCCATCGATCACGGAATCGGGGCGCGCCAGATAGACGAATTCGAAAATACAGGGATTCAGCACAGGACTTTCCGCGCACTGCTGACTGTGGAAGCGCCCGTCAAAATCGATGAACACCGCCTCGCCCGGCGCGATGTCACGCAAAAACTTAAAGCCCAGCGTATCCAGCGCAACGCTTTCTGAGGCCACCAGATATTCCACGCCCTGATCGCTCAGATTGCTGCCCACCACCAGCGGGCGGATGCCGTATGGATCGCGAAAGGCCAGCAGACCGTAACCGGCAATCATCGCCACCACCGCATACGCGCCGCGACAGCGGCGGTGCACACCGGAAACCGCTTCGAAAATCGTCTTGGGATCGAGGCGATACTGGGTCGCCTTGGCTTGCAGCTCGTGTGCCAGCACATTAAGCAACACTTCGGAATCGGAATTGGTATTCACATGACGCAGGTCGTCGAGAAACAACTCTTTCTGCAACTGCGTGGTATTGGTCAAATTACCGTTATGACCCAGCACAATGCCGAACGGCGAATTCACGTAAAATGGCTGCGCTTCGTTGTGATCTACCGCCGAACCGGCTGTCGGGTAACGCACGTGCGCAATGCCCGCCTTACCGCGCAGCGCGCGCATGTTGCGAGTGCGGAACACGTCGCGCACATAACCGTTGCCCTTGTGCAAGTGGAAGGTATTACCTTCCAGCGTTGCGATCCCGGCAGCATCCTGCCCGCGATGCTGCAACACTTGCAGTCCGTCGTACAACAACTGGTTGACCGGTGTGTGAGCAACAACGCCCAAAATGCCGCACATAGTTTCAGCCCTTCAAGTTAAATCAGTACTTAATCCGTTTCGCCACGTCTTCAGGCAACCAAGCCTTAACCGTAAGCGCCAAATCTTCAATCGGCTTGTGCAACCAAGCGTTTTGCCAGAACTGCTCCTGCGGTATTTTAGTCAGCCCGGCCAACAACACACACGCCACCACCAGCATCAAACCGCGCAATACGCCGAACAACGCGCCAAAAAAACTGTCCATCCAGCGCAAGCCGATAAACTTCACCAGCCCCGACAATGCCCAGGTAAACACCGCCCAAACCAGCAAGACAATGATAAACAACACGGTAAACGCCACCGCCGTGCGCAAGCCTTCTTCCTGCAGACTATCCGGCATATACCACACAGCGCTGGAGGCAAAAGTGCGCGCCACGACATAAGCTGCTACCCAGCCGAGCATGGACAGCACTTCGTAAACAAAGCCGCGCCAAGCACCCAACAGCACCGAAAACATGATTACTGCGAACACGCAGTAATCGAACATCGTCATCTCCATACCTTACTCGACGGCAACCAGATTCGGATGCAGCCCGACTCCTTCCAACTTGTGTCGCGCCTTATCTGCCGCATCGCGAGTTGAATACGGCCCGACCCGCACGCGCACTTTATCGCCCGCTTTTTCAGTATAGGCATGGAAACCCAGCTTGGATAATTTGGCTTGCGAAGTTTTGGCGGCATTCGCATCGGAAAAAGCGCCGACTTGCAGCACATAACCACCGGAGGACGCGCCGCTCTCGCTCGGTTTAGCCGCCTCTATTTTCTTGGGTTCTGCCGGAGATTCCACCTTTGCCGGTTTCTCGCTCGCTTCGCTCTTAGGCGGCTTATCGGACTTCGCCTTCACTTCGGGCTTTGCTGCCGGGGTTTCGGTCTTTTCCTTAGGCTTGACGACCTCTTTAGGCTTAGCTGTTTCTTTCGGCTTCTCAGCCTCTTTATGTTTCGCCGTCTCAGCTTCTTTGACAGACGCTTTCTCTTTATCGACTGCAGCCGGTGCAGAAGCGGGCGTCACGGCTTTGACAGCCGGAGCCGTCGATGTAGGTACAACCGCAGGAACAATAGCGACACTCTCAGAGACAGCCGGGGATGCCGGCGCAGAGGCGACTATCGGGGCGGAAGCAGGATGCTGCGCGACAGGCGGCAATGGCGCAGAGGCGTTCGGTTGAAATTCGGCCACTTTATCTTTGTCTGGAATGCGCAACTCGATGTCTTGCCCACCCGGCTTGGGTTCGCTATCGAATAGAATCGGCAAACCGATGGAGACCACCGTTGTCAGCGCAACCGCACCGATCAAGCGCCGACGCGCTTGCAGCTTAAGTTTGGCTTCTTCGTCTGTTACCTGTTTCGCCATCGAGTGTTCGCAGCCTCAGTTAGTGCGCAGATTCAGCGCGTGCATCACTTCCGCTACCGTATAAAATGATCCGAATGCAGCAATTCTATCATTTTCGGCAGCGGCATTACAGGCATGGCGCAACGCATCGGTCACGGTCGAAAAAGTCAGTATCTTTCCCGACACCTGCGCCGCACGCAGTGCCCCGGCCAATTCTTCAGACGTCGCGCCCCGCGGCGCATCTATCCCGCCAAGCAGCCAAACGTCAATGCGCTCGCCGAGCGCTTGTGCCACCGCTTGCATATCCTTGTCTTTCAGCATGGCACACACTGCCCACGTCCGGCCAGCCGGGGGCAAAGCCGCCAGATTGCCCGCCAACGCACGGGCCGCATGCGGGTTATGCGCCACGTCGAGAATAATTTGCGGACGTCCGGGTAATACCTGAAAGCGTCCGGGGACACTCGCCTCGACTAGCCCGCGCCGTACCGCCTCCATGCTCACCGGCAGCCGGTCGCGCAATCCGTCCAATGCCGCTAACGCAGCACTGGCGTTATATAGCTGATAACCGCCGCGCAACGATGGCAGCGGCAACCCGCTGCGCAAACCGCCAGGACCGCGATAACTCCACTGCCCCGACTCGTTACGGAACGAATAGGCTTCGCCCACCTGCCAAAGTATCGCGCCGACTTGCTTGGCCTGTTCCGCAATCGAAACGGGCATATCTGCTTCACCGTATATCGCCGGCCGCCCCGCCCGCAGGATGCCCGCTTTCTCAAAAGCAATCGCTTCGCGGGTATCGCCGAGGTAATCGGTATGGTCGATATCCACGCTGGTAATCACCGCACAATCGGCATCGAATGCATTCACCGCATCCAGCCGCCCGCCCAGCCCGATTTCCAGTATTGCCACTTCGACCTGTGCTGCAACAAAACGTTCCATTGCTGCCAGCGTACCGAACTCGAAATATGTCAGCGGAATTTCGCCGCGCACCTGCTCAATCTTTTCGAAAGAGGCGCATAGCGCCGCATCGTCGAGCGCTTGCTTTTCGATACGGACTCGCTCGTTATACCGCAGCAAGTGCGGCGAAGTGTAGCAGCCCACCCGGTAACCGGCAGCATGCAGCATGCTTTCCAGCATGGCGCACACTGAGCCTTTACCGTTGGTACCGCCAACGACGATGACAGGAAACTCGGGATGCAGGTTCAACCTGCGTTTGACCTCGACCACGCGCTCCAAACCGAGCGCAATGGTCTTGGGATGCAGCGATTCGAGATAGGCCAGCCACTCGGCCAGCGTCGCCGGTGCTGGTATTTGCAATTATGCTTCCGCTGCAACGACTGCGGGTTTATTGCCCAGCAAGGTAATCAGGGTCGCCAGTTGATTGCGCATTTCGCGGCGGTCTACAATCATGTCGACCGCACCGTGTTCCAACAGGAATTCGGCGCGCTGAAATCCTTCCGGCAAAGTCTCGCGCACGGTTTGCTGAATCACCCGCGCACCGGCAAAACCGATCAATGCATTCGGCTCGGCCACCACCACATCGCCCATGAAGGCGAAACTGGCGGATACCCCGCCCATGGTCGGATCGGTCAGCACCGAGATAAACGGCAACTTAGCTTCGCTCAGTTGCGTCAATGCGGCACAGGTCTTCGCCATCTGCATCAGCGACAACAAACCTTCCTGCATGCGCGCACCGCCGCTGGCTGCGAAGCAAATAAACGGCATATTCTGCTCGACCGCGAGCTGTACGCCACGCACAAAGCGTTCACCGACCACTGAACCCATCGAACCGCCCATGAAAGTGAATTCGAAGGCGGCAGTCACTACCGGCAAGGCATGAATGCTGCCCTGCATCACCACCAGCGAATCGTCCTCGCCGGTATCGCGCTTGGCCGAGGTCAAACGCTCACTGTATTTTTTGCTGTCTTTGAATTTCAGCGTATCCACCGGCAGCACTTCCGCGCCGATTTCAAAACGCCCCTCCGGGTCTAGCAACCAATCTAGACGCTGGCGGGCAGGAATACGGTGGTGGTGTCCGCACTTCGGACATACACTCAGGTTTTGCTCCAAGTCGGAGTGGTACAACACCGCCTGACAAGAGGGGCACTTATGCCACAAACCTTCCGGCACATTTTTCTTGCTTTCTTCCCCAACGCGCCGCTTAATCTTCGGCGGCAACAGTTTCTGGAACCAGCTCATTGTATTCTCCCTCGTTTAGGCCTGATCGATCGCCAGGCGCAATGTATTCACCAGTGCCGTCACATTCGCGGCCGCTTGTTGTTCTGCCGATTGTTCGATTTCCTGCACGATGCGGCTACCGACCACCACGCCATCGCACAAACGGGCAATCGCCTGCGCCGTTTCAGCATCGCGAATCCCGAAACCGACACCAATCGGCACGTCCAAATATTTGCGCAAATGCGGAATCTTGGCAGCCACATCGCCCAGATCCAAGTGCCCCGCCCCGGTCACGCCCTTCAGCGAAACATAGTAAACATAGCCGCGCGCCAGTTTGGCAACTTCGGCAATCCGTTCATCGATGGTAGTCGGCGCCAGTAAGAAAATCGGATCGAGTCCATGCGCTTCCAGATGGGCAAACGCCTCGTGGCTTTCTTCAGGCGGAAAATCGACCGTCAACACCCCGTCCACACCGACTTCGGCGCAACGCTTGGAGAAAGTTTCCCAGCCCATTGCCTCAATCGGATTCCCATACCCCATCAGCACCACCGGCGTCGTCGCATCCTGCTTACGGAATTCGGCCACCATATCCAGTACGTTGCGCAGCGAAACACCGTGTTTTAATGCCCGCTCGGAAGCACGCTGAATAGTCGGGCCATCCGCCATCGGATCGGAAAACGGCACACCCAGTTCGATAACATCCGCCCCGCCCTTTACCAATGCGTGCATCAATGGCACGGTTTGCGTCGGATGCGGATCGCCCGCCGTCACAAACGGAATCAGCGCCTTGCGGCCATGCAACTTCAGTTTTTCGAAAACCGTTTGAATGCGGCTCATAGCGTAATCCCCTTGATGCGAGCCACCGTATTCATATCCTTGTCGCCTCGACCGGACAAATTCACCAGCAACACCTGATCTTTGCCCATCGCCGGCGCAATCTTCATCGCATGCCCTAAAGCATGACTGGATTCCAGCGCCGGAATTATGCCTTCAAAACGGCATAACGCATCGAAAGCCGCAATCGCCTCATCGTCGTCGATCGCCACATATTCCGCACGATGAATGTCTTTTAGCAAACAATGCTCAGGGCCGACCCCGGGGTAGTCCAACCCTGCGGAAATCGAATGGGTCTCGATGATCTGCCCGTTCTCGTCCTGCATCAAATACACTTTGTTGCCGTGCAACACACCGATTTTGGCGTTTGCCGTCAGCGGTGCAGCATGCTTGCCGCTTGCCACACCGTAGCCGCCGGCCTCGACACCGATCAGACGCACATCCGGCACATCGATATAGGGATGGAACATCCCGATCGCATTAGACCCCCCGCCGACGCAAGCAATCACCACATCCGGCTGACGACCGATCAGTTGTGGCATCTGCACCTTCGCTTCGTTGCCGATCACGCATTGGAAATCGCGCACCATCATCGGGTAAGGATGCGGCCCTGCCGCTGTCCCGAAAATATAGAATGTGCTTTCTACGTTAGTCACCCAATCGCGAATCGCTTCGTTACAGGCATCCTTCAGGGTACGCGAACCGCTTTCCACCGGCACTACCGTTGCGCCGAGCAATTTCATTCGGAACACGTTCGGCGCTTGACGCTGCACGTCTTCCGCCCCCATGTACACCACGCATTCCATACCGAAACGCGCAGCCACGGTCGCCGTCGCCACACCGTGCATCCCTGCCCCGGTTTCGGCAATCACGCGCTTCTTGCCCATGCGTTTCGCCAGCAGCGCCTGACCGATGGCATTGTTCACTTTGTGCGCGCCGGTATGATTCAGATCTTCGCGTTTCAGATAGATTTGCGCACCGCCGAGATGTTCGGATAAACGCTTGGCGTGATAAATCGGGCTAGGACGGCCGACGTAATGCTTCAGTTCGTATTCGAACTCGGCCTTAAAATCAGGATCGTCGCGAAAATGCAGATACTGGCGGCGCAGCTCGTCCACGGCCGGCATCAGCGTTTCCGCCATGTAAATACCGCCATACGGCCCGAAATGTCCGTTTTTATCAGGATAGTTGTACATCAGTCTGTTTAACCTCGTTCATGAATGCTGCGATTTTCGCCGCATCCTTAATTCCTTTGCTTGCCTCTACGCCACTGGAAACATCGACCGCCCAGGGCCGTACCTGGCGAATTGCTTCCGCGACATTGCCGGGATGCAATCCTCCGGACAAAATCACCGGCAGCGGTAAATCGTGCGGGATCAAGCCCCAATCGAAAGAGGCACCGGTTCCTCCGTGCGTCCCTTCCACATAGGCATCCAGCAATAAGCCCTGCGCACCGGCATGACAAGCTGCGTATTGTAGCAAATCCAGCCCCGGCCTGACCCGTACTGCTTTCAGATAAGGACGTCCAAACTGCGCACAATATTCCGGGGGTTCTTCCCCGTGAAACTGCAAGACATCCAGCGGCACGGCCTGCAATACCGCACGCACGGCCTCCGGCGGCGCATTGACGAATAATCCGACTGTCGTCAAAAACGGCGGCATCGCCGCCATCAGCGCAGTTGCTTGCTCCAGTGTCACATGGCGCGGACTTTTTTCGTAGAACACCAGCCCGACCGCATCGGCACCGGATACTGCCACAGCTTTCAAGTCTTCCAACCGGGTAATGCCGCAAATTTTGGCGCGCGTCATGCCGCAGCCCTTTCCGCCCTAAGGATAAAAGCGCATTGTAAAAGCAAAGCCGGATTAGACCAAATCGTCACCCTAGCTGCGCAGCCCGAAATAGCGTTTGATCGAACTCAGCAATTCGTTGTGCTGCGGCGACATCGGTTTCGGCACCACTGAAGTATCGATAGTTTGCATAATCCTATCCAGCTCAGCCTGACGCTCCAGCAATATCTTGGACATTTCCTCGGCGATGGAAGGCCTGCCTTGCAACAACTCTTCCAAGCCGTCCTTGTTCAGCCGGTAGCATTCCATATCGGTCAGCGCCTCGACCGAAGCTGCACGCGGCGCGCCGGTCATCAGCCCCATTTCGCCGAAAAAGCTGCCCGGCATCAGGCGACTAATCGTACGCCGGCTGCCGTCCGCCAGCTCCAGATACACCTCCGCTTCGCCGCTGATGATGATATACAGCCAGTGCGCCACCGCCCCCTGTTTAGCGATCAGGTTGCCTTTCGAAAAAGGTGCATCCTGCAATTTCTCAGCTAACACATACAGCTCTTCGTCCGACAGATTGGCGAACAACTCGACTTGGCGCAGTGTCGCCTTGCGGTGCTGAATTTCCCTTACATGGCGGGCTTCTTCGTGCTTATCGTTCTCCTTGGTGATACGCAGCGCCCCCTCTTCCACCGCCAGCTTGATGCCGGCTCGCTGCAACGCCGTCATCACATGCCAACGAATCAGCGCATCGGTCGGATCGTCTTCATACAAATTGGTCAGCCAGTAGCGCACGCCATAGTGCGCATAGCCGCGCGGATTCAAATCGAGCAGCACACAGTTCGGCTGCGGTCGCTTCGCGACATAGCGTAAATCGGTGTCATGCAAAGCTTCCTCTACCACCTGCGTCACGACATTCGGCGGCGTATCCAAACTCACATTAAACCCCACGGTACGCCGCCATTCGGAAGGCTGATCGGCGCGCCGCCCGAGCAACTGGAACTTGCCTTTCATCAGCATACTGTTCGGAATTACCACTGTTTCCCAGTTACGCGTCTCAACCAAAGTCGAGCGCCAGCGAATATCGACCACCCGCCCGCTCACCTCGTCCACTTTGACCCAGTCGCCCACATCGATGGAGTTATCCAGTTGCAGCGCCAGCCCGCCGAGAATATTACCGAGGGTGTCCTGCATGGCGAACGCCACCACTGCGGTAAGCATAGCGGAAGTCGCCAGAATGCTGCCCAAATCCAGCCCGGCGTAGCGCAGTCGCACCATAATCCAGGCGATATAGGCCACAATCACCGCAATATCTTCGGTAATGCGTGGCAGGGGCAGCTTGAAGGTCGGCAACAACAACCGGAACAGCACTTGCCCGCCAAGCCGGATAACAGCAATACCGGTACCGATCAGGAAAAATTCATGCAGAATCGATGCCGCGCGCGGCAACGCAAGCTGATAAATGAAGTTGCTGACGAATTGACCGAGCAAGCAGACCAAAAAGAATCGGGCTGTATTGATCAGACTTTTCCGCTCTTCCGAGCGGAAATGAAACAACAACGCAGAAAACAGAATCGCCACCAGCAACTCGGCGGCCACCTCTTCCGGGGATTGCAGATAAAACAGGCTCTCGATCATGCGCGCCGCTCCCGAAAAAATCAGACGGTCTCAGCCGCCAAACTATACTGCGCCAAATGTCGCCGCTTCCGCCAGAATTTCCAGGCATCCGTTCTCAACAAAACAAAACGTTGCGTACCGTCGTTCCGAATCGCATCCAGCGTCAACTGTTTCAATCTTCCTGCACGCAAATCGGACAACCAAGACTGACAATAAGTTTCGCTTTGCTGCACAGCACTGCGCCATGCTTGCAAATCTCCTCGCTGCAAGGCCAACCCCATACCGTTCAACACAACCAGAACTCGACCGTTAAGCGGCAGTGCCGGTATCGCGCCGTCACACAGCTCGACATAGGGCAACCCGGCCGCCTGTGCAAACGCTGCTGCCAGCGGATAATCGCCCCAAACCTCGGTATAGCGCCCACCCAACGGTACGGCACGCCCTCCGCCCCAGAACCAAACGCTGTTCACCGGCACAAGTCCGCGCGCTTCGCGTGCCTGATTCACCGGATGCTCATAGAACAACATTTGAATTTCATTGGCAACACTTAGCCAGCGCAACGCATCCGTTCCTTGGGGTAAAAAGGCGTTAATGCGTTGATTCGCCACGCGGGCCGGCGGCACGGTTTGCATTTGCTGGGTCTCGCGGAGACGCACATACCAGCGGGTAGGATGCGGTGCAAAAAACTCGATCCCTCCATCTGCAAAATGCCGGTTCAGGTCGCCGCACATCTGCGCTGCTTCATCCGGCTGCAAAAAAACTTCGGGGTACAACACCATATGCCCGCGCTGGTCGCTCAGATAGACCGGATCGGCGCGCAACCAATCGTGCGTTAAAGGAGAAATCCCATCTGCCTGCAATGCAATCGGTGCAATCGCGCCGCCCGACACTTCAAACGCCCGGCATAAGGCCGCTTCCATCGAGTCGTCTGGCAAAGACGATCGCCCGGCACGCGCCAGCAACGTTTCCAATGCAGAAAGACTCAGCCCTTCGCCTGCCATCGGCGCAGCCTCGGCAGGTAACAACAAATCGGATATCAACAAATGCAGTTCAGTCATGCCGCAAGTTTACCATCCCGCGCGGGGCGCACTTGTGGCAAACTAGCGCGGTTTATTAAAAAGCGTACAGCCTTGCGTCCCTTCGAACTCCTGATCGGTTTGCGTTATACCCGCTCCAAGCGGCGCAACCATTTCATTTCATTCATTTCGCTGATTTCCATGCTCGGCATGGCGCTCGGCGTCGCTGCGCTGATTGTCGTGCTTTCGGTCATGAACGGCTTTCAGAAGGAAATCCGCAGCCGCATGCTGGGCGTCTCGCCGCACCTGCAGGTCTCTGCCTACACCGGACCGTTGACCGAATGGAACAGCGCCCTGCAAGCCGCATCCAAACACCCGCAAGTATTAGCCGCCGCGCCTTATGTGGACGGGCAAGGCATGATTTCTTTCGGGCAAAGCGTACAGGGCGTGATGCTGCGCGGCATCTTGCCGGAGCAAGAAAGTCGGGTAACCGATCTGAGCAGCAGCATGAAGAGCGGCAGCACTGCCGACCTGAAACCAGGTGAATTCGGCATCGTGCTGGGGGTCGATCTGGCGCGCGCACTCGGCGTGCGTATCGGCGAAAAAGTATTGCTGATTACCCCGCAGGGGCAAATCACGCCTGCGGGCATGATGCCGCGCCTGAAGCAGTTCCGCGTAGTCGGTGTCTTTGAAATCGGCATGTCTCCCTATGACAATGCGCTGGCATTGGTTCATCTCAACGATGCGCAAAAACTCTATCAAATGGGCGATGCCGTTAGCGGCATCAGTGCACGGTTAAAGAATCTCGATCTTGCCCCGCAAGTTGCCGCCGACCTAGAGCCATCTCTGCCGCCTGACACTTATGCCAGCGACTGGACCCGGCAAAACGTCAATTATTTCCGCGCCGTACAGATGGAAAAGCGCATGATGCGCATCATATTATCGTTGATCGTCGCAGTAGCCGCCTTCAATATTGTCTCAACGCTGGTGATGGCAGTAACGGACAAACAAGCTGACATCGCCATTCTGCGCACGCTGGGCGCGTCGCCTGCCAGCATCATGCGGATTTTCATGGTGCAAGGCACCATGATCGGCGTAATCGGCACACTGTTGGGCGTTCTTGGCGGCGTCTTGCTGGCGTTGAACGTCGGCACGGTGGTCGGCTATATCGAACACTTGTTCGGCATTCAATTCCTCGCCAAAGATGTGTACTACATCAGCGAATTGCCGTCCGATCTGCATTTCGACGAGGTCGTCACTATTGCCGCCTTCTCGTTCGGCATCAGCGTGCTTGCCACGCTTTACCCGAGCTGGCGCGCGGCACAAACTCAACCTGCGGAGGCACTGCGCTATGAGTAACCCAGTCATTGCCTGTCGCGGTCTGCGCAAAATTTACGATCAAGGCAAGTTGAATGTCCCTGTCCTGAACGGCATCGATCTCGACATCGCTCCCGGCGAACGCATCGCCATCGTCGGCGCATCGGGCTCCGGCAAAAGCACCCTGCTGCATCTGCTGGGCGGGCTGGATAAAGCCAGCGGCGGCACGGTGCAAATTCAAGGACGCGATTTGCTGTCCATGAACGAAACTCAGCGCGGCGAACTGCGCAACCGCGCACTCGGCTTCGTCTACCAGTTTCACCACCTGCTGCCGGAATTCACTGCACTGGAGAATGCGGCCATGCCGCTACTGATTCGCGGCATGAAACGCCATGAAGCGCATGAGAAAGCCGCCGCCATGCTGGAGAACGTCGGTCTCGGCAAGAGACTGGAACATATGCCATCGGAACTTTCCGGCGGCGAACGCCAGCGTGTCGCAGTCGCACGCGCGCTCGTTACCGAACCGGCCTGCGTGCTGGCTGACGAACCGACCGGCAATCTCGACCGCGTCAGCGCACAAGCGCTATTTGAACTGATTCAGGAATTAAACGGGCGACTAGGCACCAGCTTCGTTATCGTGACGCACGATCTCGATCTGGCGCGACAAATGCAGCGACAACTCAAGTTGATCGATGGCCTGCTACAACCGCTTTAACTTGATCGTACCGACTTATTCTGATTGACGTATCGCCCGCGCCGTCGTCACGAAGGCGGGTGAACGGTTAACTTGGATGTCGGTATGTACTGCCTCGACCAGCAAGGGGTTGGTCGGGATCGCCGCTTCCCACTGAATGACAAAATTCGCACCGGAACCGCCCTCGGATTCTTTCTTTTCCACAAACAATTCCAGCGTTCCCATCGGCGGAATATTTTTCGGTGCAGGAATAAATTCTTTAAGCAGTTTGCCGTCGGTACTGTAATAACGCGCCGAGGTTACCTTGATCGGGGTTTTGAGGCTGGTATTGCGCAGACTCACCAATGCAGAAAGCAGTGCTTTCATCGGCTTGCCGCCGGCATCCAAATCGCCGTACCAAATATGCGAATAAATCGGCAGATACAATGCCTGACCTTTGGACAACGGCAACTCATCCGCCGAAACCGTCAGTGCGCTCAGCAAACATGCCGCGCCCGCCAGCCATTTCCATCTCCGCTTCAACATTGCTTCCCCTCCTCCTGTGCGTATCCTACCGCAATTTATCCCTAAATACCTGGCTGAATTTTTCCACCTTCGGCGCAATCACGAACTGGCAGTAACCTTGCTCTGGATGTTGCGCAAAATAATGCCGGTGATAAGGTTCAGCCGGATAAAAACGCCCGGCACGTTGCAATTCCGTCACGATCGGTGCGTGCCAAACACCGGCCGTATTCAATTCGTCGATCATCGCCTGTGCGGTTGTATGTTGCCGCTCGTCATGCCAAAAAATCGCCGAGCGGTACTGCGTGCCGATATCGTTTCCCTGCCGATTGAGCGTCGTCGGATCGTGAATACTGAAAAAAATCGCCAGCAATTCATCGTAACCGATTTGCGCAGGGTCATAATGAATCTCCACCGCTTCGGCATGACCGGTTTTTCCGCCGCACACGCTTTCGTAATCAGGATGCTCGGCCTGCCCTCCAGTATAGCCGGGCATCACGCTTTCCACCCCGCGCAAACGTTCGAATACCGCCTCCAAACACCAGAAACAGCCGCCCGCCAAAGTTGCTACCGCTTGCATTTCACTCACTGTTTTTCCTTCCGTTTGCGCCATTGCCAAACCACCCAGCCGCGCCAAAGCAGACGTACCGCAGCATAACCGGTCACGGCCAGACTCAAGGCCAGCAGCGGCAAGCCCACCACAAACGGATGCCCCAGCGAGCTCAGCCAACCCAGCAGTACATCCCACCAATCATTCCAATGAAACTCCGGCAAAGCAAAATGCGCTGCGGTCAGGCTGTTATGCTGCCCCGTCGCCAACGCGCCGAGTTCGTACGCCGCCACATACAGGGGTACTATGGTTAACGGATTGGTGTACAACGTCGTAGCCAGAGCCACCGGCAAATTCACCCGCCACAGCACCGCCAGCACCGTAGCCCCCAGCATTTGCAGCGGCCCCGGTATCAGCCCGCAAAACAAACCGATCGCCACGCCGCCGGCCACCGAGCGACGGTTAAGATGCCATAAATTCGGATGATGCAGCCAACTGCCGAACGGTTTGATCCAGCGGTTTTGGCGCACGGATTCGTGGCTGGGTAAAAATTTCCTGAAAAATTTTCTCGGCACGGCCTTTAGTTTCCGGCAAAATCCCGGATGGGAATGTCTGTACCGATAGCTTACCTGAATACTGCCAATATGCCAGTGCCTGAGCCCTATTCCGATTCGCCCGACGGCCTGTCGAAAGCCGAAGCAGAACGTCGCCTGCAACTGGACGGGCCGAACGAATTGCCGCAGGACAACAAACGGAATTTACCGGCGATTGTTCGAGAAGTGCTCGGCGAACCGATGTTTTTGCTGCTACTCGCCGCCGGTGCGGTTTACCTTCTGCTGGGCGATGCAACCGATGCGCTGATGCTACTGGGATTCGTCTGCCTGATGATTTTCATCACCGTCTGGCAGGAATACAAAACCGAGCATGTGCTGGAAGCCCTGCGCGATTTATCGAGTCCACGCGCACTGGTCAGACGCGACGGCGTCGAGCGGCGCGTTGCGGGCCGGGAAGTGGTGGCCGGCGACATTTTATTGCTGGAAGAAGGCGACCGCGTCGCCGCCGATGCGCTGATTCTGGATCAAAACGATTTTGCGGCGGACGAGTCTTTGCTCACCGGCGAATCGGTGCCGGTACGCAAGATCGCCGCGCACAGCCACCCTGATTATCAAGCGCCCGGCGGGGATGATTCCCCCTTCGTCTATTCCGGTACGCTAGTGGTGCAAGGCCGCGCTACTGCACGCGTAATTGCGACCGGGCCGCGCACCGAAATCGGCAAAATCGGTCAGTCGCTGCAAACGCTCGATGTCGAATCCACCCCATTGCAACGCGAAACCGCCCGACTGGTCAAAACCATCGCCCTGATCGGTGTGACGCTCAGTTTACTGCTCGCCTTCCTGCACATCCGCACCAATGGCGATTGGCTGCACGGCCTGTTGGCGGGCATCACCCTCGCCATGTCGCTGCTGCCGGAAGAATATCCGGTCGTGCTGACTATTTTTCTGGCAATGGGGGCATGGCGCATCGCCAAGCATCAAGTCTTGACCCGCCGTATCCCAGCTGTGGAAGCTCTCGGCTCTGCGACAGTCTTGTGCGTCGACAAGACCGGCACGCTGACCGAAAATCGCATGACCCTGCGACAACTCGTGACGCCGGATGCTGCTTTCGATACGCAAAACGCCGAACTCCCGGAAGCTTTTCACACGCTGCTGGAATTCGCCGTACTGGCCAGCGAAACCGCACCGTTCGATCCGATGGAGGTCGCCATCCATCAAACCGGCAAACGCTATCTGGTCAATAGCGAGCACTTGCACGACGATTGGGACCTAGTACACGAATATTCGCTGTCACCGCAATTATTAGCACTCTCCCATGTCTGGCGGGCACACAATAGCGATGTACACATTGTCGCGGCGAAAGGTGCGCCCGAGGCTATTGCCGACCTGTGTCACCTGCCAGCCGATGCGCAGACCAAACTTGCGCGGCAAATCGAGCAGCTCGCCGAACAAGGCATGCGGGTACTGGGTGTTGCAAAAGCCACTTTTACTGGAACAAACTGGCCGCAAGGACAACACGATTTCGACTTTCAATTTCTCGGGCTGCTCGGCCTGTCCGACCCGTTGCGCCCCACTGCCGCCGGAGCGGTCGAAGAATGCCGCAAGGCCGGAATACGCGTCATGATGATTACCGGTGACTATCCCGCCACCGCTGCCGCTATTGCGCATGAAGCGGGGTTGGATACCGCGCAGAGGCAGATAGTGACGGGACAGGAGCTTGAGTCTCTGGACGATGATGCACTACGCAACGCAGTACGCACTTGTAATGTATTCGCCCGCGTGGTGCCGCAACAAAAATTGCGCCTGGTCGATGCACTGAAAGCCAATGGCGAAATCGTGGCCATGACCGGAGACGGAGTCAACGATGCAGCCGCACTCAAAGCCGCGCACATCGGCATTGCAATGGGGCAACGCGGGACGGATGTCGCGCGCGAAGCCGCTTCGCTGGTGCTGCTGGACGACGATTTCGCCTCTATCGTACGTGCCATCCGTCTGGGGCGAACCATCTTCGATAATCTGCGCAAAGCGATGGCCTATCTGTTCGCGGCACACCTGCCCATCGCAGGACTGTCGCTGATCCCACTGCTCTTAGGCTGGCCGCTGGTATTCGAACCTGTCCACATACTGTTTCTGGAAATGATTATCAACCCAGCCTGTTCCATTGTTTTCGAAGCAGAAGCCGCCGACCGCAATGTCATGCAGCGCCCGCCGCGCCGCCCGGACGAACCTTTGTTCGGACGCAGCATGCTGCTGCTCGGCATGCTGCAAGGCTGCACAGTCATGGTCGCCGGCTTGTTCGCCCTCGGCTATGCGCAGCATTACGACTTGGCCGCGCCGGTTGCCCGGTCGATGGCCTTCGTAACGCTGGTTGCCGGCAATTTAGGCCTGATTCTGGTCAACCGCTCATGGCAGTACACACTGCTCGGCATGCTGCACCTGCATAACCCTGCCCTGTGGTGGATCACCGCAAGTGCATTGCTCTTTTTGGGCGGAGCCGTTTACCTGCCCGCCTTGGCGGCGATTTTCCATTTTGCGCCACTCGGTTTTGCAACTTTTCTGACCTGCCTCGCGCTCGGATTTGGAAGCGTGCTCTGGTTCGAACTCGCCAAATTGCTCAGAACGCGGTAACACGCCATGCGCAGTATGATTTTGGCTTTCGCTCTCGGGGTTTGGGCATTGCAGCAGCAAGCCCGGCTGCCCGAAGCGGCATGGGGTTATCTTCCCATCCTGCTCGCCCCCGCTCTGCTGCTACCGGAAGGCGAAATCGCACTCCGGCGGCTCCGCCGCCTTTTACTGGTCGCGTTCGCCGCGACGCTCGGCTTCGGCTATGCCGCCTTCGTTGCGCAACAACGTTTGGCCGACGGTCTGCCCGACGCATGGCAAGGCCGAGACATCGAGCTGATTGGTGTAGTTGCCGAGTTGCCGCGCCAGCATATTCGCGGCCTGAGTTTCGCATTCGATGTCGAGCGAACGCTGACCCCGGAAGCCCATGTTCCCGCGCATATTCTGCTTTCCACCTATAACAACGATAAGGAACCCCCGCTGCCCCTTCGCGCCGGGGAGCGCTGGCAGCTCACCGTCCGCCTGAAACAACCGCACGGCACGGCCAATCCGAACGGTTTCGACTTCGAACAATGGCTGCTGGAACGTAATCTGCGAGCCAGTGGGTACGTGCGCAAAGGACAAAACACGCGACTGGACGCGACAGCCGGTGCGCCCGGTTACCGCATCGAACAATGGCGCGAAACCGCCCGCGAACGGCTACAGCGCATCCTAGGCGATCGTCCGTCCGCCGGTGTGCTGACTGCACTCGCCATTGGCGACCAATCCGCCATTCCGCAATCCCAGTGGCAAATTTTCACCCGCACCGGCACCAATCATTTAATCAGCATTTCGGGCCTGCACATCACCATGCTGGCTGGTTTCGCCTTCGCTGCGGTCTATTGGCTATGGAGGCGCAGCACACGGCTTACCTTACGCTTGCCTGCCCGCAAGGCAGCCGCCCTCGCCAGTCTGGCAATCGCCTGCCTGTATGTTTTACTCTCCGGCAATTCGATCCCTGCGCAACGTACCTTGTACATGCTGGCAGCAGTCGCAGCGGCATTGTTCTGGTCGCGCGCACTTGCGCCCTCGCAGTTACTGGCGCTGGCATTGCTAACCGTTGTCGCGCTCGATCCGTGGGCCGTGCTTTCACCCGGTTGCTGGTTATCATTCGGCGCGGTGGCGCTGATTTTCTACGTCACTGCCAACCGGGTCGGCACACGGCACTGGCTACACGAATTTCTGCACGTTCAATGGGCCATCACTATCGGGCTCATCCCGTTGACGCTCGCCCTGTTTCAGCAAGTATCGGTAGTTTCGCCGCTCGCCAACGCCTTCGCCATTCCACTCATCAGCCTGCTCGTCGTGCCGCTAACCCTGCTCGGCACGGCATTGCCGCTCGACTGGCCGCTATTGCTCGCGCAGCAGATCATGCAAACCGGGATCGACGCACTCAACTGGCTCAGCAGGCTGCCGGAAGCCGTTTGGGTACAACATACGCCGCCTGTCTGGAGCATTCTGCTCGGTGCAGCAGGTGCGATATGGCTATTGCTGCCGCGCGGTTTCTCCGCTCGCTGGCTCGGCGCACTGGCCATGCTGCCGATGCTTCTGGTCGGTGCGCCTCCGCCGCCGGAAGGCCAGCTCAGGCTCACCGTATTCGATGTCGGGCAAGGCACCGCAATTGCCGCACAAACGCAGAACCATGCCCTGCTCTATGACACCGGCCCCGATTTCAGCGGCGAGAGCGACAGCGGCAACCGAATTTTACTTCCTGCCTTGCGCGCGCAAGGCATCGCCGAACTCGATGCGCTGATTCTGACGCATGACGACATCGACCACACCGGCGGTGCGCGCTCTATTCTGGAGGGGATGCCAGTTCGCGAAGCCTATAGTTCGCTCCCGCCAGACCATCCCTTGCGGGTTGCTCTTCCGCAAACACGGCATTGCATGGACGGCCAGCAGTGGGAATGGGACGGAGTACGTTTCGATATCCTGCACCCGACTCTGGAAAGCTACGCGTGGGACGACCTGCGCGATAACGACCGCGGCTGCGTGCTGCGCATACAGACTGGCGCATACAGCGTGCTGCTTGCTGCCGACATCGAGCAGCGCAGCGAGCGGCGACTACTGAGCGTTCATCCGAACGAACTGCCGGCAACCGTGCTGGTCGTTCCGCATCACGGCAGCCAAACTTCGTCCGGCATCCCGTTTGTGGAGACCGTCCAGCCACAGGAAGCAATTTTCACCATCGGCTACCGCAATCGCTTCAACCACCCCAAAGAAGAAATTGTCGAGCGATACCGCACTGGCGGCAGTCGCATCTGGCGCAGCGACCGCGAAGGCGCGCTGCAAATCAGCATGAGCAAAAAAGGAGTGGAAATTGCGCCGTACCGCAATACGCATGCGCGCTATTGGCTGCATGCCGCACATGAAAGCGCCGCCGTAGCGCACTAATTCAGGCGCGGGCCACTCTGAATAAAACGGATCAGATCGGTGACAGGCAGCGGACGGCTAAAATAGTAGCCCTGAATTTCGTCGCAACCGCGCACGCGCAAGAAGTCGAGTTGACCTTGCGTTTCCACGCCTTCGGCGATCACACGCAAATTGAGACGGTGCGCCAGACTGATAATCGAACGCACAATAGCCGCATCGTCTTCGTCGGTTTCAATGTCGCGCACGAACGACTGATCCACCTTCAGTTTATCCAGCGGCAGACGCTTGAGGTAACTCATACTGGAGAAGCCGGTGCCGAAATCGTCAATGGACAGTGCAACACCTAAGTGGCGCATCCGCTCGAGGAAATCCAGCGCGGCCTGCGTATCGCCCATCATAATGCCTTCGGTCAGTTCCAGCTCCAAATCCTCTCCATGCAGCCCGGCCTCGGTCAACACATTTTCGACGTATTGCGCCAGATTGGTTTGACGCAGCTGACGGGTGGAGACGTTGACGGCCACCGGGAAATTCGGCAAGCCGAATTCATTGCGCCACTCGGCCAACTGACGGCATGCGGTTTTCAATACCCACTCGCCGATCGGCACGATTTGCCCGGTTTCTTCCGCCACAGGAATAAATTCCGCGGGCGAGATAAAGCCCTTCTCGGGATGCTTCCAGCGAATCAGTGCTTCAACACCGCATACCGCACCATCCACCAGACGCACTTGCGGCTGGTAATACAACATGAACTCGCCCCGCTCCAGTGCCAGACGAATATCTTTTTCCATCGCAAACAACTGATTGGCGCGCGAATTCATTTCCGGCGCAAAGAACTGGAAATTGCCGCGCCCTTCCTCCTTGGCGCGATACATTGCCATGTCAGCGTTCTTAATCAGCGTGTCGATATTGTCGGCATGGTCTGGGTAAATCGCGATCCCGATACTGGAGTGGGTCGCAATTTGTATGCCGTTAATATCATAGGGTTGCGCCAATGCCTTCAGCAATTTGTCCGCCACCAGCGCGGCGCCGGCCGCATCGGTCTGCCGCAGCAACACGATAAATTCGTCGCCGCCCAGCCGCGACACGGTATCGCCCTCACGCACACACTCTTGCAATCGCAGTGCGACGGTTTGCAGCAGTTTGTCGCCAACCGCATGTCCCATCGAATCGTTCACGTATTTAAAGCGATCCAGATCGAGGAACAGCAAGGCGAAACTTTCCTTGTCGCGGTGCGCCGCCAGCAGCAATTGCTCCATCCGGTCGCGCAGCAAGGAGCGGTTAGGCAAGCCGGTCAGCACGTCGTAGTAAGCCAGGAACTGAATATCCTGCTCAGCTTGCTTGCGCTGACTGATGTCCGTCGCAATCGAAATGTAGTGGGTCACATTGCCGTGATCGTCCTTCACGGCATTAATCGACATCCATTTCGGGTAGACGCGCCCCGATTTATGCTTATTCCAGATTTCCCCCTGCCACAACCCATGCGTCTGAATGTCTGCCCACATAGCAAGGTAGAAGGCTTCATCGTGTTTGCCGGAAGACAAGATGCGCGGATTCTTACCCATTACCTCCTCGGCGGAATAACCTGTCAGCCGGGTAAAGGTTTCATTCACCGAAATGATATTGGCATTAGCATCGGTAATCAGAATCGCTTCGCCGCTGCTCTCGAACACTTTCGCCGCCAGCCGCAACCCCTCTTCCGCCTGCTTGCGTTCGGTAATATCGATGTATGCACCCAGCACCCCGATAATTTCACCGTCTTCGCCATGCAATGGAGTTTTGCTGGTATAGAGCCAGGCCTCGCGCCCGTCCGCCAGACGCGCGTGCTCTTCGACATTCAGCTTGGGCTTACCGCTGCGCATGACTTCCTCGTCGACTTCACGGTATCGTGTTGCCTGTTCGGGGAAGTAGTCTTGATCGGAGTGACCGATTAAATCGTCCACGCTGCCGACCCCGGCATCTGCCAAAAAGAGCTGGTTCGCCCCCAAATAGCGCGACTCGCGGTCTTTCCAGAATAAACGTACCGGCACGGCATCGATAATTGCCCGCAGCATGTATTGCGAACGGTTACGCTCCTCTTCGGCGCGGCGGCGCGGAGTAATATCGCGCACCGCACCGACCGCACGAATGGCATGACCATTCTTATCGAAATCCATCTGAGCGGTTTCGCGCAACCACTTCACGCGGTTGTCCGCCATGATGCGGTATTCGACATCGTAGGCCTCGCCCTGCATGGCGGATGTCCAAGACTGGCTGACGCGGAGGCGGTCGTCGGGATGCACGCGGTTGATAAACTCTTGCATCTTCATCGAAGCACCCGGTTCCACACCGAAAATGTGGCATGCCTCATCCGACCAGCTCAATTTGTCGCGCGCGATATCCAGTTCCCAGCTGCCCATATTCGCCACACGCTGAGCGCGACTCAAGTGCGCCTCGCGCTCGCGCAGCAGCTCTGCGGCACGCGCACGCTGATAGGTCAGCACGGACAAGCCCATCCCCACTACAGTCAGAAATGAGACATCCAGCCAGAGATCGACAATCTCGGTCAGTTCGGTTTCTCCGTGCTGCACCATTCCGGCCAGTGCGCTACCGAACACCGCCAGCAAAGTTGCGCTGACCGCCCGCATATTGAAGCTCAGTGCAGCCCATACGATGATCGGGAACAGCAGAAACATACGCGGGCTGTCGCCACTGCCGGGGATATCCAGCTCACTGCCAGCGAACAGCACCACACACAGGGCCGCCAGAATGGCTACGAATATCGCCGCTTCGCGGCGCTGGGTTGTCTTCCAGGTCGCCATCCGGCGATGCAGACGGAAAGAAAGAATAGCGGGCGTAAATAAAGCCACACCCAAGGCATCGCCCATCCACCAGAACAACAGCGTTTTAGTATACAGTTCCCACGAAATCGCTCCGCCGAGCGCCATACTGGCCGGGCCGATCGCCGCACTGACGAAAGTGCTCAGCACACCGCCCCGGATCAGTAAATTAAAGATATCGCGCGTCTCGCGAAGACTCAGATTGAACTGCGTTTGCCGACGCAGAATATATGCACCGGCAAGCGCGCTAAGGGTACTGCCTGTTGCCATGCCGGTTACGATTAACACCGGCAAACCGGAAGTCAGATTGGCAAAAAATGAACCGATGAAAACAGCCGGCCACCAACGCATGCCGAACAGCAGCAAAGCCGCCAGCGCGATACCCGAAGGCGGCCAGAACAGTGTCACCGAATGCCCCATCAGGGACAGCGTTAAGCCGATCTGTGCCGTAATGAAATAGGCCCCCGCCAGCAGCGCGCCGCGCAGCCAGATGGATTGTTCGAATGCCGCAGGCAGTCTTTTCAACACGCCCCGGCATTCCGCTGAAACCCGTCTGTTTCATTTTGCGTATGACGACAACATCCTTTTTAATGTTGCAAAGCCTTGATGACGTCCTCTACCACCTTTTTGGCATCACCGAAGATCATCATGGTTTTATCCATATAGAACAATTCGTTATCCAGACCCGCATATCCGGCAGCCATACTGCGCTTGACCACCAGAACGGTACGCGCCTTATGCACTTCCAGAATCGGCATGCCGTAAATCGGGCTGGTTTTGTCGGTTTTCGCGGCGGGATTAACCACGTCGTTTGCACCGATTACCAGCACCACATCGGTGTCAGAGAAATCATTATTGATTTCATCCATTTCCAATACTTGATCGTATGGCACTTCCGCTTCCGCCAGCAACACGTTCATATGCCCCGGCATGCGCCCTGCCACAGGGTGAATCGCATAGCGCACCTTCACGCCTTGTTCGGTCAGCATTTTAGACATTTCATTGATCGCATGCTGTGCACGCGCCACAGCCAGACCGTAGCCCGGCACAATAATCACGCTGTCGGCATTACCCATCAGGAAGGCAGCATCGTCCGCACTGCCGCTGCGATAGGTTTTCTGCACAGCTTCGCCGCCTGCAGCAGCGGCATCTTCACCGCCGAAACCGCCCAGAATCACATTGAACAGCGAACGGTTCATCGCCTTACACATAATGTAAGACAGAATCGCACCCGAACTCCCCACCAGCGAACCGGCGATAATCAGCATATTGTTGTTCAGGGTAAAACCGATGCCCGCTGCCGCCCAGCCGGAGTAGGAGTTCAGCATGGATACGACCACCGGCATATCCGCACCGCCGATCGGAATGATCAGCAACACGCCTAGCAATAAGGCAATCGCGGTCATAATCAGGAACGGCGTCCAGCTCGGGTTCAGGAAGAACGCGACGCCGAAACCGACCATCACCAGACCCAGCACCAGATTCAGCGCATGCTGCCCGCCGAAACGCACCGGCTTGCCGGAAATCTTGCCGGACAATTTACCGAATGCAATGATAGAAGCGGTGAAGGTGATTGCACCGACGAAGGTGCCGATAAACAGTTCGATACGGTTGGAAGCATGCAGTGCTTCGCCCGGATGCGCCACAATGCCATAGGCAAACGGGTTATTGAATGCCGACATCGCCACCAGCACGGCCGCCAAGCCAACCAGCGAGTGCATCGCTGCTACCAGTTCAGGCATCGCAGTCATCTGAATACGCTTCGCCACCACTGCGCCGATTGCACCGCCGACGGCAATCGCGATCAGAATGTACAACCAGTTATGCGTCAGGCTAAGTGTGGTCAACACTGCAATCGTCATGCCGATAATGCCGTATTGATTGCCGCGGCGCGCCGAAACCGGGGAGCTCAGCCCCTTCAGCGTCAGAATAAACAGGACGGCGGCTGCAAGATATGCGAGAGCAATAGAATTCGCCGACATGCTTACTTACCTTTCTTCTTAAACATTTCCAGCATGCGCTGCGTCACCATAAAACCGCCGAACACATTGACGGCGGCCAGCGCCACAGCAATCAGTCCAAGCACAGTGCCGATATCGAGTTGCTCGGGGCCTGCCGCCAGCATAGCGCCGACGATGATGATACCGGACACCGCGTTGGTCACCGCCATCAACGGCGTATGCAAAGCCGGGGTTACGTTCCACACCACGTGGTAACCGACGAAAACCGCCAGCACGAACACGGTGAGATTCAGGATAAAAGGATCCACTCCGCTCATCTTCTTCTCCGCAGATTATTTCGCGATCACTTCGCCGCCCATACTTAACAGGGTCGCAGCGATAATGTCGTCTTCTCGGTTGATATTGATTGCGCCGCCCGCTTTCGGGTCGCACAGCAAATTCAGGAAATTCAGCAAATTACGCGAATAAAGCGCACTAGCATCGGTCGCCACGGAAGCGGCCAGATTCGGCTCGCCCACCAAGATCACCCCGTGCTTTTCTACCACCTTACCCAATTCAGTCAACGGACAGTTCCCGCCCGCCTCGACCGCCATATCGACAATCACCGAACCCGGCTTCATTTGCTTCACGGTTTCTTCCTGCAACAACACCGGCGCAGGGCGCCCCGGAATCAGCGCAGTGGTAATCACAATATCCGCCTGCTTAACGCGTTCGGCTACCAACGCAGCCTGACGCTGCATCCAGGAAGCCGGCATCGGGCGTGCATAGCCGCCGACACCCTGTGCGATTTCACGCTCCTCGTCGGTTTCGAACGGCACGTCGATGAATTTCGCACCCAGCGATTCGATTTGTTCTTTCGCAGCGGGACGCACATCGGACGCTTCCACCACCGCGCCCAAACGCTTTGCAGTCGCGATTGCCTGCAAACCAGCCACCCCTGCCCCCAGAATCACCACACGCGCGGCCTTAACCGTACCCGCAGCCGTCATCAGCATCGGCATAAAGCGTTTATACAGCGAAGCAGCCAAAACCACCGCCTTATAACCGGCGATATTCGCTTGAGAAGAGAGCACATCCATTGCTTGTGCACGGGTTGTACGCGGCAATTTCTCCATAGAAAAAGCCGTGACGCCCTGCTGTGCATAAGCCGACACCAGCTCAGGCTGATAAGGCGAGAGCAAACCGATCAGCACGGTGCCGGCGCGCATTTGCGCAAGCTCATCCGCCGTCGGCGCTTTGACTTTCAGAACCATTTCAGACTGTGCATACAGATCAGCCGCTGAGGCCAGCGTTGCACCTGCCGCCTGAAACTCTCCGTCCGGGATACTGGCACCCGCGCCAGCCCCCTGTTCAACCAACACCTGATGACCTGCCGCCAGCATCTTCTTGACGGTTTCCGGTGTTGCCGCGACGCGCGTCTCCCCGGCGCGCGTTTCCGCAGGAATACCAATACGCATGAAACTCCCCTCCTCAACTGCGACTCACACCCCGAAACATAAAGGGGCATGGTTTAAAAAACATTGATTATACGCCCGTCAATCGAAAAAAAACCATGCCAAATGCTCAAGCATCGCCATCCGCCACCAAGCCCATGAAGAACAATAAAAAAATAGACCTTTCGCCTGCAGTCAAGTTGCGACTGAAGGCGCAACGCGCCGGAAAACGCACCATATCCGCTATAATGCACAGACTTTTCAATGCCGCGAACCATGCCTGCCATTCAGCTTCTGCCCGACCTGCTCATTAATCAAATCGCCGCCGGCGAGGTGATCGAACGACCGGCGTCTGCGCTGAAAGAGCTGATGGAAAACAGCCTCGATGCCGGCGCGACCGAAATTCAGGTACAACTGGAGGGCGGCGGCATTAAATTGCTGCGCGTGCGCGACAACGGCAGCGGCATCGACGCAGAACAACTGGCATTGGCCCTGCAACGGCATGCCACCAGCAAAATCGCCTCGCTGGAAGACTTGCAGCGCGTCGCCAGCATGGGTTTCCGTGGCGAAGCGCTGGCCAGCATGGCAGCTGTCGCCAGACTTGCGCTGAGCAGCCGCACCGAACACGCGGCACACGGATGGAAAGTAGAAGCCGCCGACGGCCTGCACAGCGCACCCGCGCCTGCTGCCCACCCGCAGGGCACCAGCGTGGAATTGCGCGAGCTGTATTTCAACACCCCGGCGCGCCGCAAATTCCTGAAGTCGGAGGCCACTGAATTCGCTTACTGCGAAGAAACATTCAAGCGCATTGCACTCGCGCATCCGATGATCGCGTTCAGCTTGCAACATAACCAGCGCACCGTCTGGCAACTGCCCGCCCGTCATGGCGAACGCGCTCTGCCAGAGCGCATTGCCGACCTGCTGGGCAACAGCCTTTCGCAAGGCACGGTAACCGTGCATCGGGAAGCGGGCGGATTGCATCTATACGGCCTCGCATCGCAACCGGCCTACTCGCGGGCTGCGCGCGACACCCAATATTTCTACGTAAACGGCCGCTTTGTACGCGACAAAGTGCTGACACATGCCGTACGGCAGGCGTATCAGGACATACTGCATAACCAGCGTCACCCGGCTTATGTGCTCTTTCTGGAACTGCCGCCGGATCGGGTCGACGTCAACGTGCATCCCGCCAAGAGCGAGGTCAAATTCCGCGACAGTCAGGCCGTACACCAGTTCGTATTCCATGCACTGGAAGACGCACTGAGCGCGCCTTCCGCGCAACCCACCGCAACTTCCGGCGAAAACCGACCTGTCTCTAGCCCTCCGCCGCAACCGGCACCGCAGCAACAACCGCTGAGACTGCAGGCCGCGCAGCCGCTGGCGTTTTACGATACCCTCTTCGGCACAGCGCAACAAACTGAGCCGCCCCCTGCCGAAGCGCCTGTTGCACCGTCGATCGAAACTGAATATGCCGCTCGACAAACCGAAACCGTTCCGCCTCTGGGCTACGCTTTGGCACAACTGTCCGGCATTTATATCTTGGCGCAGAACGCACAAGGCTTGATAGTCGTCGATATGCATGCTGCACATGAGCGGATTGTGTATGAAAAGCTGAAGCAGGCATTCGACCGCCAACAACTTGCCACCCAGCCGCTACTGATTCCGGTCACATTTAGCGCCACACCCATCGACATCGCCACGGCGGAAGACGAGCGCGACACTTTGCTGCAACTTGGCTTCGATATTGCGCCGATCTCGCCGACCGCGCTAGCGGTACGCAGCATGCCTGCCCTGCTGAAATCCAGCCATGCAGAAGCAGCCGCGCGCGATGTCTTGCGCGAATTGCGGGAATTCGGTGCATCGCGCGTATTAACCGAACGACGCAATCACCTGCTGGCCACGCTGGCTTGCCACTCGGCAGTACGCGCCAACCAGCAACTGACCGTAACGGAAATGAATGCCATTTTGCGTGAAATGGAATCGACCGAGCGCGCCGATCAATGTAACCACGGTCGCCCCACTTGGTTTCAGATTTCGCTGGCTGAGTTGGATGCGATGTTTATGCGCGGCCAATGAGTACTCTGCCACCGGCCATTTTTCTGATGGGTCCGACCGCCAGCGGCAAGACTGCGCTCGCAGTCGAACTCGCGCAACACCTGCCGGTCGAACTCATCAGTGTCGATTCCGCATTAGTTTATCGAGAGATGGATATCGGCACCGCGAAACCCGATGCCGCCACCCTAGCCAAAGCACCGCATCATCTGATCGACATTATCGATCCGACCGAAGCCTATTCGGCCGCCGCCTTCCGGCACGACGCATTGCGCTTGATGGCTGACATCACCGCGCGCGGCAAAATCCCGCTGCTGGTCGGCGGCACCATGCTGTATTTCCGCACCCTGCGCGAAGGCATCAGCGACTTGCCGCAAGCCGATCCAGCTTTGCGCACCAAACTGGAGGCCGAGGCCGCCGAACACGGCTGGCCGCATATGCATGCCGCCCTACAACAAGTCGACCCCGAAACCGCTGCGCGTCTGCCGCCGAACGATTCGCAACGCATTCAACGCGCGCTGGAAATCTACCATTTAACCGGCCAGCCGATGTCCGTACTCTTCCGGCAGCAAACCGCTACACCCCTGCCATACCGCACACTACCGATTGCACTGCTTCCCTCGGATCGCGCGCAACTGCATGCGCGGATTGCGGTACGCTTTCAGACCATGTTGCACGATGGCCTGCTCGATGAGCTACGCCGGCTGCGCGACCGCCACCCCTTACACCCCGATCTACCTTCGATGCGCTGCGTCGGCTACCGCCAAGCCTGGGAATATCTCGATGGTCACATCAACGAACACGATTTATTAGAAAAAGGGATCGCGGCTACGCGTCAACTCGCCAAACGCCAACTAACCTGGCTGCGCGGCATGCCGGACAGTCTCGAACTCGACTGCCTCGCCCACGATTTAACCGACCGCGTTTTCGACGCCATTTACACGCATTTACCGACACTCAGGAACTAAACGTTACATCCGCCGACTAACTGATTTTCGGGAATTGTCCACCCGATGGCGGCTCATCGTTTTCAGCAGGCGCATCTTGCGCCATATTTCGCATTCGCCCTATTCTTGCACTTGGCCTTGCTGACGGGCGTGCCGCTGCGCGTCGTTCCGCCGTCGCCGCCCGAACCGAAAACGCTGACGGTCAGCCTGCGACCGCGCATCACTACTCCGCCCGTTATCCCAGCACGAGACATGCCGCCCGCTCGCGCCAACCGCAGTACCCCCTCCGTCCAACCGACTCCTGCGCGCACCCTCATGACAGCCCCTGATACCGCACCCGCGCTGCCGAATACGCCCGCAATCAATCCTTCGCAATGGCTGGAATCAGCCAAACACGCTGCCAGAGAAGAAGCACAAAACACCAGCAAACTCGAACAAAAACGTGCCGCCAGCCCAGTCGGTACGCTGAATGCGCCTTCTATTGCCAAGGAAGAAGTGCTGGGAAACGGAATGCGGCGCATCACCACCAGCGCCGGCACCACTTATTGCCTGCAACCGCCGCCCGTTTTCGCGCGCGATCAAGCGAGTTTATACAATGTGCCGGTTACATGCCCCTAACCCTACACTGTGGCGTTTACATGACGAAAGGCACGGTTCTGCGGCATAATGCGCTCCTTAGAAATAAAGGAAAAACTGCAACATGAAAATTACGGTTATTGGCTCCGGTTACGTCGGTCTGGTTTCCGGCGCATGTCTGGCCGACTTGGGCAACAATGTGCTGTGTCTGGACGTCGATCCGCGCAAAATCGAAATTCTGCGCAACGGCGGCGTACCGATTTACGAACCGGGCCTCGACGAAGTCATTAAACGCAATGTTGCCGCCGGTCGCCTGCGCTTCACCACCGACATCGCCGAAAGCGTGGCGCACGGTCTGGTACAAATGATCGCAGTCGGCACGCCCTCCGACGAAGACGGCTCCGCCGATCTGCAATACGTGATCGCCGCGGCTCGCAACATCGGACGCGCAATGACCGAATACAAAGTCGTCGTGGATAAATCCACCGTGCCAGTCGGCACCGCCGACAAGGTGCGCGCTGCTGTGCAGGAAGAGCTGGATGCGCGTAAAGCCGGCCTTGAATTCAGCGTAGTCTCCAACCCGGAATTCCTGAAAGAAGGCGCGGCCATCGACGATTTCAACCGCCCCGATCGCATCGTTATCGGTGCAGAAGATGAACGCGCCATCAAGGTTATGCGCGATATGTATGCGCCCTTCCAGCGCAATCACGACCGTCTGATGGTGATGGACATCAAATCAGCAGAATTGACTAAATATGCGGCCAACGCCATGTTGGCCACCCGCATTTCCTTTATGAATGAGCTGGCCAATCTGGCCGAAAAGGTCGGCGCGGACATTGAGCACGTTCGTAAGGGAATCGGCTCCGACCAGCGCATCGGTTACCACTTTCTGTACGCCGGCTGCGGCTACGGCGGCTCTTGTTTTCCCAAGGATATTCGCGCCCTGCAACGCACCGGCGAAGAATACGGTCTGCCTCTGAAAATTCTACAGGCGGTGGAAGACGTCAACCACGAGCAAAAGTCGGTACTGTTGAACAAGATTACCCGCCGTTTTGGTGAAAACCTGAACGGCAAACGCTTTGCATTGTGGGGACTATCTTTCAAACCCGGCACCGACGACATGCGCGAAGCCACTAGCCGCGTAGTCATGGAAGGTTTGTGGGCGAAAGGAGCAACCGTGGTTGCCCACGATCCGGTTGCTATGCACGAAACCCAGCGCATTTACGGCGAACACGCCAATTTACGTTATGCCGACAACCCGCTGGATACACTGAACGATGCCGATGCGCTGATTATCGTCACCGAGTGGAAAGCCTTCAAAAGCCCGGATTTCGAAGCTGTACGCAGCCGCCTGAAGAACGCCTTGATTTTCGATGGTCGGAACCTATTCGAACCTGCCGACATGAAAGCTATCGGTTTCGAGTATTACGGCATCGGGCGCGAAGCCTGATCAACACGAAGGGGGCCGCAAAGCCCCCTTTTTCGTTTTAGTCGCCGGGTACACTCATGCATGCGGCTTTGAAATGTCGCACGCAATCCCCGCCTCGGCCTCGATCATCACCATGACCTGCTCCGGCGTAATATTCAAAAGTTCCGCGATTCCGGCATAATCGTCCGGCAATGCGGCATCGTCCCAGCCGTTGGCCGAGTGACGCGCCAGATTCACCGCCAGCAACACATTCCGTACGCGCGGCTGATTCGCAAACTCGGCATCCGTCAGCGTCAACAGCAATTCCGGCAATGCCCACTCCTTCGCCAGCACCCGCTGCAAGTCCATCAATGCGAAGCCCAACACCTCCTCTTGGGCGCTACGGCTGCGCATGTGCTTATCGCGCACCTGCAGCTCACGAATTCTCAGCATGGACTGCGGGGCGAAGCACCACATCAGAATCTCGGCGATGTCGTGCAACAACGCTGCAATCCGCACCTCTTCGAAATGCATGTCATAGCGCTTGCCCGCCCATTGCATGGCGTAACCCGAAGCGCGGTGCGACCGATTGATAACTTGCAGCACATTCACCAATGCCTGCAAATGCGGACGCAACATATCCTCGACCAGCACCTGCGGCATGACTTTATTGAAGAAAGATTCAACCCCCATCATCAGCAGCACTTGCTCGACCTGCACCAATTCGCGCTGCTGTTTACTGTGTTTATGCTGCTGGAGGTAACGCAGCAGGCGTACCGTCATCAACGGGTCGCGGGCAATCAGATCGGCCACCGCACCCGCACTTACTTTATCCGGGTTAGCGCGCAGCACGGTCAAATCGCGAATCGTGCTTTTCAGCACGGGAATTTCTGCGCGTCCGAGAAAATCCACCCAACCGTTTAAATCACGTTTTTCTTCTTGTTCCATGCGACCCTCCTGACCGATTTAACGGCAAATCAGCCGGATAATTAAGGCTTATAGTCCGCACACATTGCCCGAATCTGCCAATTGCGGCAATCCCCAGTGTGCATCGTAACGGATTTTACGCAAATACAAACCGTCCGGCATAAAAGTCGGTGCCGCGATTTTGCGGTCGCGGCTTTCCAATACGGTTTTCATCCAATCGGCAGGATAACGTCCCTTGCCGACATAAACCAGACAGCCGACGATATTGCGTACCATATGGTGCAAGAAGGCATCGGCATCGAGATCGAACACGATCAGGTCGCCCGAGCGCGTCACCGACAATCGCGCCAAGTTCTTGACCGGCGTCTTCGCCTGACATTCAGCTGCACGGAAAGCGCTGAAATCGTGCATACCGATCAGGTGCAGTGCTGCGTCCTGCATTGCAGCCTCGTCCAGCGGCGCATGGAACCAGCCGACTTTGCCATCCAGCAATGCACTACGCACCGGCCGGTTCAACAGCACATAGCGATAACTACGGCCGGTCGCGGAAAAACGGGCATGAAACGCCTCCGGCACCGGGTGCGCCCAACGAACCGCGATACTGGCAGGCAACAAGGCATTCACGCCGCGTACCCAAGCCGTCTCGGGCCGTGCCTGAGGTGCATCGAAATGCGCCACCTGTTCCGTCGCATGCACCCCGGTATCGGTGCGACCGGCGGCATGCAAGCGCACCGGCGCACCAGCAATCGCACCGACGGCCGCCTGCAGGGCATCCTGTACGGTATTGCCGTCCGGCTGACTCTGCCAGCCGGTATAAAGACGACCATCGTATTCGATGCCGAGCGCAATTCTCACTGCCAAACTCCAATTAAAAAACCGCACGCCAGCGCAAGATATGCCAGATCGCGCCATTTCATACGCGTTCGTACGACATCTACATTTTCCGTGTGCGTCACGGGTGGCTGCATCAACGATTCCAGCACTGCCCGCCAATTACCGTCGCGTGCTGTCAAGGTCTCCTCGGCGTAGCGTAACGTCAAGGATAGCCGCACTGCCAAACGGGCGCGCAGACCGCCCCAAGCTTTCAGCGGGTAACTCAGGGCATACAACCCGCCGATCAGTTGCTGCTGGCTTAAACGTGACAGCAAAATCGCCAATGCCCCCAAAGCGCCAGTCAACCGCAACAACTGTATCGCCCCATCCGTCAAACCTTCCACAGTCGGGCTATAACTCCCGCCCCCCGACCAGACCGGCTCGCCCGGTGTCGCCCATGCATAAATCGCCAACAGAGACAGCATAATCCAGCGCGTCCGGCGCAGAAGCTGCCGCAGGCGTCCGTGCGCGCAAACGGCAGCTGTCAGCAATAGTACGAATGCGACTGGCAGCAAAATACGCGGAACCGCCACCTGCAGAGCGATCCCGACCAACACCCAAATCACGATTTGCACTGCCGGACTCGGCATACGCTCCCTTAAACAAAAACGGCAGCCGTTAATCGACGGCTGCCGCTACTCCATCGCCCCGCACATCAGGCGGATAATTGTTGCAACATCTCGTTTGCCGCAGCCTGCTGCTGCGCGTCGCCCTCGGCCAGCACCTCATCCAGAATCTCGCGCGCACCGGCCGAATCGCCCATTTCATGATAGGCGCGCGCCAAATCGAGCTTGGTTGCCACTTCGTGCCAGTGGGCATCCTTCGCTTCTTCCGGCACTGGCGCAGCATTCTGCACACCGCTCAAATCAAGATCGATTTCCTGCAACATGGCGGCTGCCGGGGGCACCTGCGTCGGGGCCGGCGCTACACTCGGTTGAGGCGCCACCGGCGAAGGGGTCGGTTGAGTGCTCGCAGAGGCTTCCTTACCGAATACCGGAATATCGATCGCAAACGGCGGCGCTTCCATTGCCGGGGCCGGAACAGCCGCCTCAGGTTCCGCAACCGAAGTTGCAGGGGCAGGCGTTTCCGGTTCTGCAGCCGGGGCCGCGAATTCATCCGGTGCAACCGGCTCCGGCACAGCTTCCTCAGTTTGCTGCGCCAGCGAAGTCTCATATTCCTGCGTCAACTTGGAAATGGCTTGCGCCATTTGGTCGGCACTCATTGCTTTCGGGCCTTCGGACGCCGTCTCCTCAGGCGCGGCGAAATCGGTACCGAAGCTCAGATCCACTGCCACATCGTCCGGCAACGGCGCAGGCTCGGATGCCGGCTGCGGCGCCGCTTGCTCTTCGATGGCTTTCGCCCAGTCATCCGCTGTAATCGCCTCTTCCACGGGCGCTTCGGGTTCCGGCTGCGCTGTCATGGTCTGTTCCAGCACATCGGCGAACGGAACTGCTGGCTCTTCCTCTGCGACGGGGGCTGCAGGCTCTTCTTTCAGAACATCGTCCAAAGCAGCTTCCATCGCCTCATCTGCCGGTGCAACCTCATCGGCGACTGCAGCTGCGACCGGCTCGGCTTCGGTTTCTGCTGCCACCTCCGGCTCTTTACGCACGGTTTTCTTCACTGGCGCGGCCGGTTTCCGCCCGCGCTTAAATATCCAGTACCCGATCCCGCCCAAAGCCAACAGCAGTGCCGCCGCCCCGCCCAAAACAATCGGACTGGACAGCAGACTGCCGGTTTTTTCTTCTTTCTTCTCGGCGGGCTTGGCTTTAACCGGCGCCGAGACCGGCGAGGAAACAGCCGCTGGCGCACTCACTGCCTCGGTCGCAGAAGCCGGTTCGAGCGAAGCGGCAGGCTCGGGTGCGGAAACCGCTGCGTCCTGCTTCGGCGTTTCCAGCGGCTTGACCGTCAGCCCGCCTGCTTCATTCTTCAATGCCACCAGACGGCGCAACTCTTCGACATTCTTTTCCAGAACCGCAATCCGCTCGTTATGGTCTTTCAGCGATTTTTCCTTAGCAATGCGATCTTCTTCGTTCGCATTCAGCTTATCTTGCAGTTCCCGCACCTGCCCATCCAACCGGGACAAACGACCACCTTGCTCGTCGATTCCCTTGGAGAGGCGCAACACCTCCTGAGCCTGTTCGCGCGCCACATCGGCCTGCAAATTGGCAGCCCCGACCTTGCCGGACATTTCCTGTTTCGGCGTTTCTTTCTGCGTAGGTTTGGGCGGCTCCTTCCCCGCCTCGCGCGCAGCCTCAGCCCTCGCTTCTTCGCTCAGCGCAGACAATTTCGGCAGGCGGGGTTTCTGCTCTTCCTTGACCGGCTCTTTCGGTTTATCGTGTTCGAGCGGCACAGGCGGCTTCGGCTGCACGCTCTTCGAAGTTTCATACTCGGCCGGAGAAGGCTTGCGTTCGACCGGCGAATGCGGAACGGGTGTATGCAAGCCGATCTTGTGGGTGCGAATCAAACGCACGGCGCGACGCTGAGAGATCGCATCCAGTTCGCCTTCCGTCGGCAAACGCAATACGCGACCTTTTTCCAGACGGTTCATATTATGGCCTTCGAAGGCCGGCTTATTCGCGCGGTACAGTGCAGCCACCATGCGCTCGACACTGACCTCTTCCGGGCGGTAGCGACGTGCAATCTTATGCAGCGTATCGCCTTTACGCACCTTCACGAAACGCTTCTTCGGGGCAGCGTGTTCGGCGGCAATCTTCTTGGGTTCTTCGGCTTTTTTTGGTTCGGCAGCCGGGGCCGGGAGCGGCTTTGCCGTCACAGTTGCTGCAGGCTCGGCAACAGGCTCCGACTTCGCTGCCGCAGGCGTGGCTGCCACCAGCGGCGCCAAGGGCTTAACCTCGATTGGCTTCGGTTGCACCGGCACAAAGTCGGGCGCATCCAGCAAGAAGGAATACTGGTGCTGCGTCTTGCCTGAAGCCCAGGACAATTCGACAATTAAGCTAACCAGTTTCTGTTTGACAGGCTCGTCTGAGCTGACGAGCAAATAGGCAGCGCCACTCGGTCGCTTGGCTAGTTGAAAATCCAGCTTAGGGAAATTGGCGGGGTATTCTGCCCCGGCACGGGTATAGGCTTCCGGCGCGGCCAGGCGTGCCGTCAGGTTCGCTCGCTCCTGCTCGGCCAGATTGACCAGTTCGATTTCGGCACGCAGAGGCTGATTATACGACGAGGTAACGTGGATGCCGCCCATATTGACCGCACAGGCGTAGCTAGACAAAGCCGCTAACGCAAGCACACTGCACGGTTTCAGAACAGACTTCAGCACATCACTCCCCATGATGTCATTATAAACCGCAGACTAGCATCCCGATCGCCCCCCACGCAAGCGGAATGCGTCTGCCCCACTGTATTACTTACCCAGCAAAATCCGCAAGGTACGGCGCAACGGCTCGGCCGCCCCCCACAGCAACTGGTCGCCGCACACGAAGGCGCTGATGTATTCAGGCCCCATATTCAGCTTGCGCACCCGTCCGACCGCGATATCCAGCTTGCCGGTCACGGCTGTCGGCGTCAGTTCCTTCACGCTGATTTCGCGCTGGTTCGGAACAAACTTGACCCAAGGGTTCCCCCCCTTAATCAAGCCCTCGATCTCCTCCAGCGACACATCTTTCTTCAGCTTCAGGGTCAACGCCAAACTGTGACAGCGCATTGCACCGATGCGCACGCACAATCCATCCACCGGAATACGTTCGCTCGTTCCGAGAATCTTATTGACCTCGGCTTGGCCCTTCCACTCCTCTTTCGACTGGCCGTTATCCAAGGCTTTGTCGATCCACGGGATCAAACTGCCAGCCAACGGGGCACCGAAGTGCTCGGTCGGAAACGCATCGGAACGCATGGTGTCCGCCAAACGACGGTCGATTTCCAGAATCGCCGATTTTGGATCGGCCAGCAGATCAGCCACTGAGGCATGCGCCACGCCCATTTGATTCAGCAATTCGCGCATATTCTGCGCCCCCGCACCGGAAGCGGCCTGATAAGTCATGGAGCTGACCCATTCGACCAAACCAGCATGGAACAAACCGCCCAGACCCATCAGCAAAATACTGTTGGTGCAATTACCGCCGATAAAATTCTTACCGCCGTTGGCAATCGCGTTCTTGATCAGACCGAGATTGACCGGATCCAGCACGATCACCGCATCTTCTTCCATGCGCAGCGTGGAAGCCGCGTCGATCCAATAGCCGTTCCAACCTGCTGCGCGCAGTTTAGGGAAAATTTCAGTCGTGTAATCGCCGCCCTGACAGGAGATAATGGTGTCCATCGCCTTCAGTTCGTCCAGATTATAGGCATCCTTCAGCGGCACGCCGCGCCCTTCCGCCGGTGCAACACCGCCGACGTTGGAAGTGGTGAAGAATATGGCATCAATCAGGTCGAAATCCTTTTCCTCACGCATCCGTTGCATGAGTACCGACCCCACCATCCCGCGCCAGCCAACCAGACCTACTTTCATGATTTTCCCTATCGTTCTAACCTATTACAGCGCTGCCACCACGGCATCGCCCATTGCATCCGTTCCCACTTTTTGCGTCCCGGCTTCGTAGATGTCTGCAGTGCGCAAACCTTGTTGCAACACCTTGCGCACCGCGCCCTCGATGCGTTGCGCCACGTCTTCACGCGCAAAGGTGTAACGCATCATCATCGCCACCGACAAAATCGTCGCCAGCGGATTGGCGATATTCTTACCGGCGATGTCCGGTGCAGAACCATGGCAAGGTTCGTACAAGCCTTTATTGTTTGCATCCAGCGAAGCGGAAGGCAGCATCCCGATCGACCCGGTCAACATCGAAGCCTCGTCAGACAGAATATCGCCGAAAATATTGCCGGTCAGAATGACGTCGAATTGCTTGGGTGCACGCACCAACTGCATCGCCGCATTATCCACGTACATGTGCGATAACTCGACTTCCGGATACTCTTTCGCCACTTCGGTCACGATTTCGCGCCAGAACATGCTGGTATCCAGCACATTGGCTTTATCCACCGAACAGAGCTTCTTGTTGCGCTTCATGGCAATCTGGAAACCGACATGCGCCACGCGGCGCACTTCGGACTCACTGTAATGCATGGTATCGAAACCCTGACGCTCGCCGTTGTCCAGCGTGCGAATACCGCGCGGCTGGCCGAAATAAATATCGCCGGTCAGTTCACGCAAAATCATGATATCCAGACCGGACACCACTTCCGGACGCAGCGTGGAGGCGCTTGCCAATTCCGGATAGAGCAAAGCCGGGCGCAGATTCGCGAACAAGTTCAAACCTTTGCGAATACGCAGCAAACCCTGCTCAGGGCGCATCGGACGCGGCAGTGTATCGTACTGGTAACCGCCGACCGCACCGAGCAACACCGCATCGGAAGCTTGCGACAATTTCAAGGTAGCTTCAGGCAAAGGATCGCCCGCCGCATCGTAACCCGCTCCACCGATATGGGCATATTCCAGCTCAATCGCCATGCCTTCGCGGCGCAGCGCTTCCAACACTTTGGCGGCTTGCGCCACAATTTCGGGACCGATGCCGTCACCCGGCAGAACTGCAATCTTCATGATGCTTCCAATTCAACTCAAATCAAAAATTACGCAAACAACCACGGCTGCGCCGCACGATGCTTCGCTTCAAACGCCTTGATTTCTTCCACATGCTGCAAGGTCAGCCCGATGTCATCCAGACCGTTCAACAAACAATGCTTGCGGAAAGCATCCACTTCGAAGGGAAACACCGCACCATCGGGTGCCGTAATGGTCTGCTGCGCCAAATCGATCTTCAGGCGATATCCGGGCGCGGCCTCGACTGCCTTGAACAAGGCATCTACCTGCGCGGCATCCAGACGGATCGGCAACAAACCGTTTTTAAAACAATTATTGAAGAAAATATCGGCAAAACTCGGCGCAATGATCGCACGGAAACCGTAATCTTCCAGCGCCCAAGGCGCATGCTCCCGCGAGGATCCGCAACCGAAATTCTCCCGTGCCAGCAGGATTTGCGCACCCTGATAGCGCGGCTGATTCAGCACGAAATCCGGGTTCAACGGACGCTTGGAATTGTCCATGCCCGGCTCACCGTGATCGAGATAACGCCATTCGTCGAACGCATTCGGGCCGAAACCGGAACGCTTAATCGACTTCAAGAATTGTTTCGGAATGATCGCGTCGGTATCGACGTTCGCACGATCCAACGGCGCGACCAAGCCGTCCAGCACATTAAATTTCTGCATAACTTACTTCGCAGCCTTTTGCTCGATCTTATCGCCCACCTTGGACAAGTCTTGTCCGAAGCCCTTCACGGTATTGCACCCCGCCAGTACGGCCATTGCAGCCACCAACACCAGAATCTTCTTCATCGCCTATCCTTTCACCACTGACCGACATCGACAAAATGTCCGGCAATCGCTGCTGCCGCTGCCATTTCCGGACTAACCAAGTGTGTGCGTCCACCCTGCCCCTGACGCCCCTCGAAGTTACGGTTAGACGTCGAAGCGCAACGCTCGCCCGGCGCCAGACGGTCATCGTTCATCGCCAGACACATCGAGCAACCCGGCTCGCGCCATTCAAAACCGGCCTCGATAAAAATTTTATCCAGTCCCTCTTGCTCGGCCTGATGCTTCACCAAGCCGGAACCCGGCACCACCATGGCCAATTTAACATTGGCCGCAACGCGCTTGCCCTTCGCCACTGCTGCTGCCGCACGCAAATCTTCAATACGCGAGTTAGTACAAGAGCCGATAAAAACCTTATCGATTTGAATATCGGCAATCGGCATATCGGCCTGCAAACCCATGTACTGCAATGCGCGTTCAGTATCCTGACGCTTAACCGGATCGATAATCGCCGCCGGATTCGGCACCTTCCCATCAATAGAAGTCACCATTTCCGGCGACGTTCCCCAGGTTACTTGCGGCCTGATCGAACCTGCATCCAACTCGACGACCGCATCGAATTTCGCATCGGCGTCACTGTGCAAAGTCTTCCAATAGGCCACAGCCTTATCCCAAAGCTCGCCTTGCGGTGCAAAAGGACGGCCTTTCACATAATCGACGGTCACCTGATCCACTGCCACCATCCCCGCACGCGCACCCGCCTCGATTGCCATGTTGCAAAGGGTCATCCGGCCTTCCATCGACAAACCGCGAATCGCACTGCCCGCGAACTCGATGGCATAGCCCGTACCGCCTGCAGTACCGATCTTACCGATCACTGCCAGCGCGATGTCTTTGGCCGTTACGCCCTTATGCAGCGACCCATCCACCTTAACCAACATCGCTTTGGATTTTTTCGCCACCAGACATTGCGTCGCCATGACATGCTCGACCTCAGAGGTGCCGATGCCGTGCGCCAGCGCGCCGAACGCGCCGTGCGTACTGGTATGCGAATCGCCGCATACCACAGTCATACCAGGCAGCGTCGCCCCCTGCTCTGGGCCGATAACATGCACGATACCCTGACGAACATCGGACATTTTGAATTCGGTGACACCGAATTCGGCGCAGTTGGCATCCAACGTTTCCACTTGGAGGCGTGAAATCGGATCGGCAATTCCCTTGTCGCGCGCCGTGGTCGGCACATTGTGATCAGGCACGGCCAACATGGATGCCACGCGCCACGGCTTGCGACGGGCGAGCTTCAGCCCCTCGAACGCTTGCGGACTGGTTACTTCATGCACCAGTTGGCGATCGATATAAATCAGTGCCGTACCGTCCGCTTCCTGACGGACAACGTGTGAATTCCAAAGTTTGTCGTAAAGGGTCTGCGCGCTCATAAAATCCATTCCTAATTAGCACAACATTATGCCATATCAGACCGTGCTTGGCACGGTGGGGTTCCCGCTGTCCAGACGACGCAACTTCCACAGCAGCAATGTCAACCCGATTAACGCGGCACCGGCACTGGCGGAGTACATCACGCTCGCCCCGAAATGCTGCCATAACGGGCCGCTGAGTAAACCGCCCAACATCCCGCCTGCTCCGTACGTTACGCTGCCGAACAAGGCTTGGCCGCGCGACTGATGCCGTCCCTTAAAGAAATGATGCACCAACGCCACCGCCGCCGCATGAAACGAACCGAAGGTCGCCGCATGCAATATCTGCGCCCCCAGCAACAGCACCGGCACATTCACCCCCCATGCAATCAGCATAAAGCGCACCACCGCCAGCGCCAGACTCGCCATCAGAATTTGCGGCAACGTTGCGCGGCGCAGCAACCAAGGCATAGCGAAAAACACCCCGATCTCGCAAATCACCCCCAATGCCCACAACCAGCCGACCAAGCTTTTGGCATAGCCGTGCTCGACCAGATAAATCGAATAAAAGGTGTAATACGGGCCGTGCGCCAGCGCCATCAGGAAACACGCGCCGAACAAAGCCAGCACCTGCGGGCGCAACAACAAGCGGAATATCGGCTCGGCATCGCTGTGATGGGTCGCCGCCTCTACCTGCGGGATGCGCCGCGAATAAAACAGGATACCGGCTTTTGTTAGCAATCCAGCCCACAACAGCCAGCCGATCGCCACATAGTCGAAGGCGTAACCCAACCCCAGTACTGACGCGATAAAACCCAGCGAACCCCACGAACGCAAGCGGCCGTAACGGGCCGTATGCTTACCTAAATAGGTCATCGTGGTCGCCTCCACCAGCGGCATTGATGCACTCCAGAAGAAGCTCATCAGCGCTATAACCAACAACAGGCCGTAGAATTGCGTCGTAAAAAACACCCCCAGATACGCCAGCGCACCGCACAGTGCCGCTGCCTGAATTACCAGCAAGCGTTTGCCGGTATGGTCGGCCAGCCAGCCCCACAATGCCGGTGCCAGCATGCGCATCACCGGCTGCACCGACATCAGCACGCCGATTTCCACCGCGCCGAAGCCGAGCGACTTCAGATACAAACTCCAGTAGGGCGAAAACATCCCCACGAAAGCGAAGTAGAAAAAATAAAAACCGGCTATCGACCGGTAGTGGCTGGCATGCATGGAACCGAAGACTAAGACGACAACATAGGATGGCGCATTATCTCATGCCGTCATGCAAAAAATTTTATTTCCCCACTTGAAAACGGGAAACTCGCCTCCATTTGCCGAAAGTCGAGTTTGGAGAACACCATGGAAAACCAAGAAATTAACCAGCAATCCGTAGAAAACACTGCGCCGGAAACCATGCCCAGTCTGGAAGAAATGCTGCAACAAGCCGAACGCAAGGCACAGGAGCATTACGACGCTTGGATGTACGCCAAGGCCGAGGGCGAAAATATCCGCCGCCGCGCACAGGAAGACGTCGCCAAAGCGCAAAAATTCGCTGTCGAGCGCTTCTCCGGCGAAATCATTGCCGTAAAAGACAGCCTGGAGGCCGGCCTGTCGGTACAAACCGAAAACGTTGAAAGCTTTAAGAGCGGCATGGAGTTGACGCTGAAGCAACTCACCAGCGTGTTCGAGAAATTCAACATTCAGGAAATTAACCCGGTCGGCGAGAAATTCGATGCCCACAAACACCAAGCCATCGGCATGCTGGAAAGCGACCAGCCCGCCAATACAGTAGTGAGCGTCATGCAAAAAGGTTATGCCCTGCACGAACGCGTACTGCGCCCCGCACTGGTGATGGTGGCAAAAGCAAAAGATTAACTCTTGAAATTACCGCCCGCCGCCCACAGTTAGTGGGCAAGCGGAAACGCATACACTTATTTGAGAATTTACAGAAAGGATTATCAAGATGGGCAAGATTATCGGTATCGACTTGGGCACGACCAACTCCTGCGTCTCTGTGATGGAAAACGGGAAACCCAAGGTGATCGAAAACGCTGAAGGCGCCCGTACCACTCCTTCCATCATCGCCTACATGGACGACGGCGAAGTACTGGTCGGCGCACCGGCAAAACGTCAGGCCGTCACCAACCCGAAGAACACCCTGTACGGGGTCAAGCGCCTGATCGGCCGTCGCTTCGAAGAGCCGATGGTGCAAAAAGACATCAACATGGTGCCCTACTCCATCACCAAAGCGAAAAATGGTGACGCATGGGTATCCGTGCGCGGCAAAGATATCGCACCGCCGGAAGTTTCCGCGCAAGTGCTGATGAAAATGAAGAAAACTGCCGAAGACTATCTGGGCGAACCCGTTACCGAAGCAGTGATTACGGTTCCGGCCTACTTCAACGACAGCCAACGTCAAGCAACCAAGGATGCCGGTCGCATCGCTGGTCTGGAAGTGAAGCGCATCATCAACGAACCCACAGCAGCCGCATTGGCCTTCGGTCTGGACAAGCAAGAAGGCGATCGCAAAATTGCGGTGTACGACTTGGGCGGCGGCACTTTTGACATTTCCATTATCGACATCGCAGAAATCGACGGCGAACACCAGTTCGAAGTGCTGTCCACCAACGGTGACACCTTCCTCGGTGGCGAAGACTTCGACATGCGCGTGATCGAGCATCTGGTAGAAGAATTCAAGAAAGAAAGCGGCATCGATCTGCAAAAAGACATGCTGGCACTGCAACGCCTGAAGGATGCAGCGGAAAAAGCAAAGATTGAGCTGTCTTCCGCCCAGCAAACCGAAGTGAATCTGCCCTACATCACCGCAGACGCCACCGGCCCGAAGCACCTGACCGTGAAGATCACCCGCGCCAAGCTGGAAAGCCTGGTGGAAGATCTGATCGCCCGCACCATCGAACCGTGCAAGATTGCACTGAAGGACGCTGGCGTTTCGACTTCCGACATCGCAGATGTCATCTTGGTCGGCGGTCAAACCCGCATGCCGAAAGTGCAGGAGCGCGTAAAAGAATTCTTCGGTCGCGAACCGCGTAAGGACGTCAACCCGGACGAAGCCGTAGCCGTGGGCGCAGCAATTCAGGGCGGCGTGCTGCAAGGCGAAGTGAAGGACGTGCTGTTGCTGGACGTAACCCCGCTGTCGCTGGGTATCGAAACCTTGGGCGGCGTAATGACCAAGCTGATCAAGAAGAACACCACGATTCCGACCAAGGCATCGCAAGTGTTCTCCACTGCGGATGACAACCAATCCGCCGTGACGATTCACGTCTTGCAGGGCGAACGCGAAATGGCCTCCGGCAACAAGAGCCTGGGTCAGTTCAATCTGTCCGATATTCCGCCGGCACCGCGCGGCATGCCGCAAATCGAAGTGACTTTCGACATCGACGCCAACGGCATTTTGCATGTCGGCGCAAAAGACAAGGCCACCGGCAAGGAAGCTAAGATCACCATCAAAGCGAACTCCGGCTTGTCCGAAGACGAAATCCAGCGCATGGTGCAGGATGCCGAAGCGCATGCCGACGAAGACCGCAAAGCGATGGAACTGGTCGCCTCGCGCAACCAACTCGATGCGTTGATTCACTCCACACAGAAGTCGCTGAAGGAACATGGCGACCAACTGGCTGCCGATGAAAAAGCCAACATCGAAGCTGCGCTGAAGGAAGCCGAAGAAGCCGTAAAAGGCGACGATAAGGCCGCAATGGACGCAAAAGCCGAAGCACTGGCAACTGCAGCGCACAAGCTGGCTGAAAAAATGTACGCCGCCGAACAAGCCAAGGCACAGGATGCCGAAGCCGGCGCGGCACAAGGTGGTGCATCGCATGCCAAAGACGACAACGTGGTGGATGCCGAATTCACCGAAGTGAAGGACGAAAAGAAGTAATCGCCCGAAACGACACGCAAGGGGGGCGACGTAACGTACGCTCCCCTTTCGTCATTCCATTAGGTCACGACCATGTCGAAAAAAGATTATTACGAAGTACTGGGTGTCAATCGCGACGCCTCGGACGACGAAATCAAAAAGGCCTACCGCAAGCTGGCCATGAAGTACCACCCCGACCGCAACCCGGATAACCCGAAAGCGGAGGAACATTTCAAGGAAGCCAAGGAAGCCTATGAAACCCTGAGCGACGCCCAGAAACGCGCCGCCTACGATCAATTCGGCCACCAGGCCTTCGATGCCGGCGGCATGGGTGGCGGCGGTTTTGGGGGATTCGGTGGCGGCGCTGCCGGCGGATTCGATTTCTCCGATATTTTCGGCGACATCTTCGGCGGCGGGCGCGGCAACCGCAGCAATGTGCATCGCGGTGCCGATCTGCGTTACAACCTGGAAATCACGCTGGAACAAGCCGCGCGCGGTACCGAAACACAAATCCGCATCCCCACCATGGTGGAGTGCGATAGCTGTAAAGGCTCCGGCGCCAAGCCCGGCACCAGTCCGACAACCTGCTCCACCTGTGCCGGTCAAGGTCAGGTACGCATGCAGCAAGGGTTCTTTTCAATTCAGCAACCCTGCCCGCGCTGCCACGGCAGCGGCAAGACCATCGCCTCGCCGTGCGGCACCTGTCATGGCGCAGGCCGCGTAAAACAGCACAAGACGTTGTCGGTCAAGATCCCCGCCGGGGTAGACAACGATGATCGCATCAGACTATCTGGTGAAGGTGAAGCCGGAGTCAATGGCGGCCCTCCCGGCGATTTGTATGTCGTGATCCATATCACGTCGCATCCGGTATTCCAGCGCGATCACAACGATTTGCACTGCGAAATGCCGATCAGCTTCGCCACGGCGGCACTGGGCGGCGAAATCGAGATTCCGACGCTGGACGGTGCAGCACGCATCAAGATTCCGGCCGAAACGCAAAGCGGCAAAGTATTCCGACTGCGCGGCAAAGGTATTAAGGGTGTGCGTAGCTCTACCTATGGCGATTTGCATTGCCATGTCGTCGTTGAAACCCCGGTAAACCTGACCGAGCGGCAAAAGGAGCTGCTGCGCGAACTGGAGTCAATCAACCAGGCAGACAGTGCACGACACAGTCCGCGAGCTAAATCATGGATGAGCAAGGTCAAGGAATTTTTCGGACAATAAACGCTCCGATAGCCCTAGAATAAAAATAGCCCGCCGATGCGGGCTATTTTTATTCGCTCTTCGCATATATTCCGATTGCCACTCAAAAATAGCACAACTATACTAATAAAGCTAAATACACGGAGGCCCCATGCTGAAGACGGTAATCCATATCTCCATGATCGCCAGTACCTTACTATTCGCTCAAGCTGCGGCGGCTAAAGAACCGACGATACGCGATATCTATCAAACAGCCCAAGACGGCAAATTGGACGAAGCGCAAGGCATGATAGACGAAGTCCTGAAAGCGCATCCTAATAGCGCCAAGGCGCACTTCGTCAAAGCCGAGCTCGACAGCAAGCAAAATCATTACGCACATGCCGAACTGGAATTGAAGCAGGCCGAGTCGCTGCAACCCAGCCTATCTTTTGCGCACCCCGAAGCCGTGCAACAAATGAAAGCGCGCATCGCGAACTGGCACGAAAAACGTGCAGCTCGACTAGCACAAGCGCAAGCCACCGCCCCTACCCCTCTACCGCCACCCACTTCCGGGCAAAGCAGCGGATTCGGCCTGAACAATCTATTGGTCATCGCCGGTCTGCTGCTGGTAATTTTCTTCCTCGCGCAAATGGTTCGCACCCAGCGCATGCGGAACGATTTCCACCTTCAGACTCTGCATTCCGGTACGCATACCGACAAATATTCGCATTACGGAACCGGCATTCTACCCACGTTGGCAACAGGTGCCACACTGGGTGTCGGTGCAGCAGCAGCGAGCGAAGCCTTGGCAGATCGCTTCTTGGATAACAACGGCAACGAGGATAGCCAAATCGAAAACGACTTCATGCCTATTGAAGACAGCGAAGAGGAAACCCCGGACAGAGAGATGGATGGCGAAGATTTCGACCTGACCGACAGCAGCGACTGGAACAACGATAACCGCGACAGTTAGTGTCCGGCGCGATCAGGAACCAGTTGCCACCCGGTTGCGCCCGCCCTCTTTAGCCGCATACAGTGCTTGATCTGCGCGGCGCAACACCCCCTCCAGCGACTCGCCGCGGACGTATTCCGCCACACCGATACTCACCGTTACCGACACCTTGTCGAATGGGCTAGAAGCAATCACCTCGCGTATGCGCTCAGCCAAAATCGCAGCAGCCTCCCGGTTCGCCGTAGGCAACAGCACGGCGAACTCCTCGCCGCCCCAGCGCGCAAATACATCGGTAATGCGCAGCATTCCCGACACGTGTTGCGCAACATGACGCAACACCTTGTCGCCGAACAGATGCCCATGCATATCGTTAATTTTCTTAAAGAAATCGATATCTAACAACATCACCGAGAACGGGGTCATGCCGTGCCGGTAATAGCGCCCGATTTCTGCCTCGATTGCCTGATTGATTTTGCGGCGGTTGCCCGCCCCGGTCAAAGTATCGGTCAGCGTTTCCTGTTGCAAAGCATAGTTCTTCGATTCCAGCACATGCACCAGTTCGCCCAATTCGTGCGCATGTAGTTTCATCAACTCCGCCCAGCGCCCATAAGTCAGGTCGATCAATTCCCGCTGCGTCACCACACCGACCAACTTCCCCTGCTCGTCGGTCACAATGGCACGTTTATATTGCCGCTGCCGTAATGCATCGATCGCGGATTTAATCGTTTCTCGCTGATTAATCGTCCAGACCGGCGAAGTCATATAGCATCCGATCTGCGCATCGGTGTCGACCTGTTCCTTAATTAGACGAATGGCATCCTTGGTCGTCACAATCCCGGCAATATTCCCGTCCTGCTCGACAAGCACAGCGTCCTCGGCATAAATCAGGTGCATCATTGCCTGCTCAACCGACATGGAAGCCGGCACTATATCGATATGCCGCTTACTGACCACCTCAATCAGTTTCTTACGCTCCATGACGACAACCGGATCCACCGAAGCCAGCACATCGGTATAGGACACCACGCCAATCAGGTGCTCACTGTCATCGCGCACTCCAAGGTAGCGGCATTGATGCGCATCGAAGATGGGTAATACATTCAGCACATTTTCCGCCGCACGGACGTAATTCAGCCGGGGAACAGCAATCTCATCCAAGCGCAACGCATAATCGCGCTTGTGCTGGCGGAACTGCATCAGGTCTTCGACAGTAAAAATCGCATGACCGCCATCGCACTCGAAAACCACATCGCTCAGATTGCTGGCTTCCATTAATCCAACGGCCTCAACGATGGTATCCCGCCCTGTGGCTAGCACCACACCCATGTGCGCGATCTCTCCGACCGTAGGGAAAAAGTTTTTTGCTTTCATTTCTCTGCTGCTATGCTTTAGGTGACCATTGTCTCGCGATTAAAACCGCTTGCAAATATACGCATTACTTATGCTCTGCCGAATCGGTTCAATATGCAAAAAGCCCGCAGTTGCGGGCTTTCGGCTTTCATGCAGTTACTATTACCACCCGGATTCACGCTCCGGCGTCGCGGTAATTTTATGTATGCTTAAATCAGCTCCATTGAACTCCTCTTCGGCATCCAGTCGAATCCCGACGGATTTTTTCAGCAAGCCGTAAACAACGAATCCACCGGCAAAAGCAATACCGACACCGAGCAGCGTACCGATCAGTTGCGCCATAAAACTGACGCCGCCCAGCCCGCCAAGCGCTTTGCTACCGAAAATCCCGGCTGCCACACCGCCCCATGCACCGCATACACCATGCAAGGGCCATACGCCCAGCACATCGTCGATTTTCAGACGGTTCTGCGTAACCGTAAACAGCCAAACGAATAACCCGCCTGCCACACCGCCGACGGCCAGCGCGCCTACCGGGTGCATCAGATCGGAGCCAGCACACACCGCCACCAAGCCTGCCAACGGTCCGTTATGCACAAAACCCGGATCATTCTTACCCATCCATGTTGCTACCAGCGTTCCCCCCACCATTGCCATTAGCGAGTTCACGGCCACCAACCCACTGATCTTACCGATCTCTTGTGCCGACATCACATTAAAACCGAACCAGCCAACCGTTAGAATCCACGCGCCCAGCGCCAAGAACGGGATACTGGAAGGTGGGTGCGCGGAAATGCGCCCTTCCTTGGTATAACGCCCGCGGCGTGCGCCGAGCAACAGCACAGCCGCCAGCCCCATCCAGCCGCCGACGGCATGTACCACCACCGAGCCGGCAAAATCGTGGAACTCCGCACCGAATGTCGCATTCAGCCAATCCTGAATCCCCAGACGGTGATTCCACGCGATACCTTCGAAAAAGGGATAGACAAACCCAACCAAAATAAAGGTTGCCGCCAACTGCGGATTAAAACGGCTGCGCTCTGCCACTCCGCCGGAAATAATCGCCGGAATCGCCGCAGCAAAGGTCAGCAAGAAAAAGAATTTGACCAGTTCATAGCCGTTTTGCTGAGTCAAGGCTTCGGCGTTGGTCAGAAAGTGACTGCCATAGGCAATGCCGTAACCGATAAAGAAATATGCCAGCGTAGAAACGGCGAAATCCACCAGAATCTTGACCAGCGCATTGACCTGATTCTTTTTGCGCACCGTGCCCAGCTCCAAAAAAGCAAAGCCTGCGTGCATCGCAAGCACCATAATAGCGCCCAGCAGAATAAATAATACGTCGTGACCTGTTTTCATGCTCTCCATCATACCCCCAGTTTGGTGCAAAACGGAGAAGCAAAAGCAATTCGCATGCCAAATACATAACAAACTGTTTATTAATGGATTGCACGCGCAAATCAGAACGGCAACGCATCAATACAGTGCATATTTCCGCTTTCCGCACCACATTGAGCACCCATTATGTGCACAGACGCGCACCGTAGGTGTGCAAGCTACCAGCTCGACAGATGCTTTTCCAACCAAAACAAGCCGACGATGCTCTTGCTATCGCGTATCTTGCCAGTACGCACCCATTCCAGCGCCTCCTTCACAGAAAGCTCGAAAACCTCAAGGAACTCCCCCTCATCCAAGTGCCGGCCTTCGTAGCGTAAACCGCGCGCGAGAAAATACTCCATACGCTCATCAGCATATCCGATACAGGGCCAAGTCGTGGTCAGATGCACCCATTCGTCCGCCACATAGCCGGTCTCTTCCAGCAGCTCGCGCTGAGCGGTCAGCAGAATATCTTCGCCCGGATCAATTTTACCGGCGGGCAGCTCAATGAATTCCTGATGTGGGGCGTAGCGGTACTGGCGCTCCATCACCAAATTACCGTTATCGAGCAGAGCCAGCACTGCAACCGCACCCGGATGGGCAATATACTCGCGCGAACTCCGGCTGCCGTCCGGCAAGCGCACAGTATCCTTATGCACCTTAATAAAATCGCCGTTGTATACCAGCGCGGTGTCCAGTTGCGTTTCCGTTAAATCCATTTTCACCCCCTAAACGAACACTCCCGCCGAAGCGGGAGTGTTCAATTTAAAAACAACGCTTGCCTTAATGCACGAGCAGCGACTGTTGCACCGAGATGGCACACACGGACATCAGCGTGCCTGGCATCAGGCCGAGCAGCAACATCGCTAACCCGTTAATCGAGATCAGCAAGCGGCTATCCGGTTGGAAATAAATCGGCGCATTGCTTTCCGGTGCGTCGAAATACATCAGTTTCACAATGCGCAGATAATAGAATGCACCGATCAGAGAGAACATCACCGCAACCGCCGCCAGCGTCACATGGCCGCTGCTCACGACAGCTTGCAACACGGAGAACTTGGCATAGAAACCCACAGTCGGCGGCACGCCTGCCATCGAGAACATCAGCAAAAGCATCATGAATGCCAGCCACGGACTCCGCTGGCTAAGCCCCTTGAAGTCGTTGAGCGTATCTGCTTCGAAGCCTTCGCGCGACAACAGCATAATCATACCGAAGCCGCCCAGCGACATCAGCACATAGACCACGGCGTAGAACATCGAAGAACCGTAGCCTTCCACTGTGCCCGACAGCACGCCAAGCAGCAAAAAGCCCATGTGCGAAATGGTGGAATAAGCAAACATGCGCTTCAGGTTGGTTTGCGCAATCGCGGAGATATTCCCGATCGCCATCGACAGCACAGCCAGAATTGCCAGCATGGCCGACCAATGGAACACCAGCGGTTGCAGCGCTTCCACCAAAATGCGCATTACGAAAGCAAAGGCGGCCATCTTAGGTGCAGAGCCGATCAGCATGGTCATCGCGGTCGGCGCACCGTGATACACGTCCGGAACCCACATATGGAACGGCACGACACCCAGCTTAAATGCCAGACCGGCCACAACGAACACCAGACCGAACACCAGCAACGCCTTGTTCTGTACACCGCCCTGAATCGCAGCGGAAATCGCGTTCACATCCAGCGAACCGGTTGCACCGTACAGCATGGACATGCCATACAGCAACAGACCGGAAGCCAGCGCCCCCAGAATGAAGTATTTCATGGCGGCTTCAGTGGCGGTGACCGAGTCGCGATGCAGTGCCACCATCGCGTACAAGCTCAGCGACAGCAATTCCAGACCGATATAGAGCGTCAGGAAGTGGCTGGCGGAAATCATCACCATCATGCCGAGCATCGCAAACAGCGTCAGTACCAAAAACTCACCGGTAAACAAGCTGCGTACTAACAGATAGCTGCGCGAATACACCAGCATCATCGAAATCGCCAAGTAAGTCAGCAGTTTCAGCACATCGGACATCAAATCGTCGACGTACATGTTATTAAACAAATGCACGACACCGGGTTCATGGGTAAACACCGTAATCAGCGAACATCCGAGCAGGGTGAGTTGCACCAGCAGATAGGTCACTGTCTTGTTCGTCGTCATGAGATCCAGAATCAGGATCGCACTCACCATCACCAGCAGAAAGATTTCTGCGTAGGCGGGAAACAGGGTAGACAAAAAACTCATAGCTTTCCTCGATTGACGATGGCTTATAACTTAGAACGCGCAACATGCACCAGCAAGTCGTTCACCGACGCGTGCATGATTTCACTGAACGGCAGTGGATACAAACCCATACCCAACACCGTCACTGCAAGAATCGCAAAAATCAGCTTTTCGCGGGCAGTAATATCGGTCAGTTCTTCTACATGATGATTAGCAATTGCGCCGAAAATCACGCGCTTATACATCCACAAGGTATAGGCAGCACCGAAGATCAGGGTTGCAGCAGCCAAGAAGGCATACCAGAAATTGGCTTTTTCAGCTCCCAGAATCACCATGAATTCGCCGACGAAGCCGCTGGTACCTGGCAAGCCGCTGTTAGCCATGGCGAACAGCATGAAAAACGCTGCGAAAATCGGCATGCGATTCGCTACGCCGCCGTAATCGGCAATCTTACGAGAGTGTACGCGGTCATACAGCACGCCGATACAAAGGAACAGAGCGCCGGACACGAAGCCGTGCGAAATCATTTGCAGTAACGCGCCCTCAACACCGTAGGCATTGAAGATAAAGAAGCCGAGCGTCACAAAGCCCATGTGCGAGATGGAAGAATAGGCCACCAATTTCTTCATATCGGACTGCGTCAATGCAACCAGACCAATATACACCACCGCAATCAGCGACAGCGCAATCATCATACCGGCCAGACTATGGCTGGCATCGGGCGCGATCGGCATGGAGAAACGCAAGAAACCGTACGCACCGACTTTCAGCATAATCGCCGCCAGCACCACGGAACCGCCAGTGGGCGCTTCTACGTGAGCATCGGGCAACCAAGTATGCACCGGAACCATCGGCACCTTGACCGCAAAGGCCATGAAGAACGACAGGAAGATCAGAATCTGCGCTGTCATCGGAATCGCCATACGGTGGTATTCCAGAATCTCAAAGCTGCCATTGGATTTGTTATACAAATACAGCAGAGAAACCAGCATCAGCAAGGAACCGAGCAAGGTGTAGAGGAAGAACTTGATCGCAGCGTACACGCGATTCGGGCCGCCCCACACACCCACGATAATGAACATGGGAATCAGCATCGCTTCCCAGAACACATAGAACAGCACAGCATCCAGCGCAGCAAACACACCGTTCACAATACCGGACATAATCAGGAAAGCCGCCATGTACTGCGCCACGCGCTTCTCGATCACTTGCCACCCCGCCAACACCACGATGGGGGTGAAGAAACTGTTCAGAATGATAAACAGCATCGAAATGCCGTCCACGCCCAAGTGATAGTGAATATTGAAGCGGACGATCCACTCTTTCATTTCGACAAACTGCATCGCACTGGTGGTTTTGTCGAAGCCGGTATACAGCGGGATCGTCACCAAGAAGCCCAGAACGGCGCCGACCAGTGCAATCACACGAGCTAACTGCGCGTTACGGTCGTTGCCGGTGGCGAGCACCAGAATGCCGAACACAATCGGCAACCAAATCGTCACGCTAATCACAGGTAATCCAAAAATCATGCTGTCAATTCCTCAGTTTCTTGCGGTCACTGCATCAATCAAAACCAGTCGCGGATGGTCAGCAGCACAAACACGCCGATGATCATCGAGAACGCATAATGGTAGATGTAGCCGGTTTGCATACGGCGCAGCACACCGGAGAGTTTGCCCACCAAATTTGCCGTACCATTTACCAACAGACCATCGATCAGGGTTACGTCGCCCACGCGCCACAGGAAGCGGCTGGCGCCACGCGATCCGCCCGCGAAAAACCAATCGTTGAAGCGGTCAAAGTAGTACTTGTTTTCCAGCAAGGTCGTGATCGGCTGGAAGGTTTGGCTGATTTTCGCCGGAATGTCCGGGCGCTTCATGTAGAAGAACCATGCCGTCGCCACGCCGCCCAATGCCAGCCAGAACGGCAGCGTAGTCAACGCGTGCAGCGCCATTCCCACCGCACCGTGGAATTCTTCGTGCATTTCTTGTAGCGCTTCGTGATGTTCGCTAATGAAAATCGCATCGCGGAAGAAGCCGCCGAACAGCATCGGCTCGATCGCGATGAAACCGATTGCGATCGAAGGAATCGACAGCAGCACCAACGGCAGCGTTACCACCCACGGAGTTTCGTGCGGCTTCTGACCCGGAGCCAAGCCGTGATGGTGATCGTGCGACTCTTCCTCGTCGTCATGGTCGCCATGGTGATCGTGGTGATGCGCCTTACCGAAACGCTCTTCGCCATGGAATACCAGGAAATACATCCGGAAAGAATAGAACGCCGTCACGAATACGCCAGCCACCACCGCGAAGTAGGCGAAACCGGAGCCGGGCAAATGCGACAGACCGACGGCCTCGATAATACTATCCTTGGAGTAGAAGCCGGACAGGAACGGCGTACCGATCAACGCCAGCGAACCGATCAAAGAAGTAATCCAAGTAATCGGCATGTATTTGCGCAGACCGCCCATATTGCGCATATCCTGATCGTGGTGCATCCCGATAATCACGGAACCCGCTGCCAGGAACAGCAGCGCCTTGAAGAAGGCGTGCGTCATCAGGTGGAACACCGCAACCGAGTAAGCGGATGCGCCCAGCGCCACGGTCATATAACCCAGTTGCGACAGCGTGGAATAGGCCACCACGCGTTTGATGTCGTTCTGAATAATGCCGAGGAAGCCCATGAACAATGCAGTAATCGCACCGATCACCATCACAAAGGACAGAGCTGTTTCCGACATTTCATACAGCGGCGACATGCGTGCCACCATAAAGATACCGGCGGTCACCATGGTCGCGGCGTGAATCAGCGCAGAAATCGGGGTCGGGCCTTCCATCGAATCCGGCAGCCAAACGTGCAGCGGAAACTGTGCCGATTTACCCATCGCACCGATGAACAGCAGAATACACATCGCGGTAATCAGGTTAGCGTGCATACCCGGAATCGGCGCAGCATCGTTCGCATGCGCCGGAGCAGCAGCGAACACGGCTGCGTAGTCCAGCGTGCCGAACGACATCAGCACCAACCCGATGCCGAGCAGGAAGCCGAAATCGCCCACGCGGTTTACCAAGAATGCCTTCAAGTTGGCATAAATCGCGGTCGGGCGGGTATACCAGAAGCCGATCAGCAAATAGGACACCAAACCCACGGCCTCCCAGCCGAAGAACAACTGCATAAAGTTGTTCGACATCACCAGCATCAGCATGGAGAAGGTGAACAGCGAAATGTAGCTGAAGAAGCGCTGATAACCGGCATCTTCTTCCATATAGCCGATTGTATAGATATGCACCATCAACGATACGAAGGTCACCACCAGCATCATCATGACGGTCAGACGATCAATCAGGAAGCCGACTTCGAAGCGGGTATCGCCGGAAGTCATCCAGGTATAGACCGGGCCGTTGAACTGATGGCCTGCCATCACGTCGCGGAAGATTGCAATCGAAGCCAGGAGGGAAATCGCCACCATCAGGATGGTAATACGATGAGACCACGCGCGTCCCAGCACTTTGCCGAACAAGCCCGCGGCAATCGCCCCGGTCAACGGCGCCAGCGGAACCAGCAGATACAGATTTTGCATGCTCATTTGCTCTCTTACCCCTTCAAGCTGTCGAGATCGTCCACGTTAATCGTGCGCAGATTACGGAACAGAACCACCAGAATCGCCAGACCGATCGCCGCTTCTGCAGCCGCCACGGTCAGAATGAAGAACACGAATACCTGACCGGCCGTATCGTTCAGATAATGCGAAAATGCAACAAAATTGGTATTCACTGCCAGCAGCATCAGCTCAATCGCCATCAGCAGCACGATAACGTTTTTGCGGTTCAGGAAGATACCCACGACGCTGATGGCGAACAACAGCGCCCCCAGCACCAGGAAATGCGACAAACTCAGATTCAACATAACCTCCCCTTCCCCTCTTATTGTTCCACCGCATCCGGCTTAGTTTCCGCCGGAACCTGAACGACACGCAAACGGTCGCTCGCCTTGACGCTCACCTGATGCGCCACGTTTTGCGACTTCACACCCTTGCGGCGACGCAAGGTCAGCGCAATCGCGGCCACAATCGCCACCAAAAGCAAGACCGCCGCCAGTTCGAACGGATAGACGTAATCGGTATAGATCAATCGTCCCAGTTCCTTCGTATTGTTGTAGTCGGCGGCATGCTGCACCGGCGCGCCGCTGCTTGCAGTCAGGCGGCTGCCCAGCACCCACACCATTTCGAACACCATCAGTGCCGCCAGCGCCGCACCGAACGGGAACCAGCGCCAGAATCCCTCGCGCAGTTGCGCCAGATCGACGTCCAGCATCATCACCACGAACAGGAACAGCACCATCACCGCACCGACATACACCAACACCAGTGCAATCGACAGGAACTCTGCTTCCAGCAGCATCCAGATACCGGCCGCACTACAGAATGCCATGACCAAATACAGTGCCGCATGTACCGGATTACGCACAGTGATCACGCGCAATGCCGAAAATACCGTCAACGCCGCGAACAGGAAAAAAACCATCGTTACGAAACTCATCGCTCTGCCCTCGTCCCTTATCGGTATTTGGCGTCAGCCGCCTTGTCTTTAGCGATCTGAGCCTCGTATTTATCGCCCACCGCCAGCAGCATATCCTTGGTGTAATACAAATCGCCACGCTTCTCGCCGTGATACTCGAAAATCCGAGTCTCTACGATGGCATCGACCGGGCAGGATTCTTCGCAGAAACCGCAGAAAATGCACTTGGTCAGATCGATGTCGTATCGAGTCGTGCGGCGGGTGCCATCTTCGCGTTCCGCCACATCGATGCCGATTGCCATTGCCGGGCACACCGCCTCGCACAATTTGCAGCCGATACAGCGCTCTTCGCCGTTGGCGTAGCGGCGCTGAGCATGCAAACCGCGGAAGCGCGGGCTCAACGGTGTCTTTTCTTCCGGAAAATGTACGGTAATCTTGCGTTCGAACAGCATATGCCGTCCGGTAACCGCCATCCCCTTCAGCAGCTCAAGCAGCAAAAAGGTCTTAAAGAACTTCTTAATTGCATTCATATTTCATCCCCTCCCGCTTACCAGAACCACAGCGGGGTTTGCATCCATACGCCGACAACCACGACCCAAACCAAAGTTACCGGAATAAAGACCTTCCAGCCCAGACGCATCAACTGGTCATAGCGATAGCGCGGGAATGTTGCGCGGAACCACAGGAACAGCAGCAAAATGAAGGACATCTTGCCGAGCAACCAAGCCAGACCGGGGATCCAGTCAGTCATCGCGCCCAGTACCGGCCACCCGTGGAAAGGATTCAGCCAGCCGCCCAGGAACATGATGCTGGTCAATGCCGCGATCAAAATCATATTGGCATACTCAGCCAAGAAGAAGATCGCAAAACCCATACCGGAGTATTCCACATGGAAACCGGCCACGATTTCAGATTCGCCTTCCGCCAGATCGAACGGCGCACGGTTGGTTTCCGCCACACCCGCGATCAGGTATACCAAGAACATCGGAAACAACGGAATCAGATACCATCCAAACAAACCGGCCTTGCTATCTTGCCCGTGTACGATATCGCCGAGGTTCATGCTTTGTGATGCCATCAACACGCACACCAACGCAAAGCCCATCGCGATTTCATACGAAACGATCTGCGCAGCGGAACGCATCGTGCCCAACAATGCATACTTGGAGTTGGACGCCCAGCCCGCGATAATCACGCCATACACCCCCAGCGAAGTCAGCGCCAAAATGTACAGCAGACCGGCATTGACGTTTGAAAGCACCAGCGCATCGCCGAACGGCACCACAGCCCACGCGGCCAGTGCAGGCATAATCGACAGCACCGGAGCCAACAGCAGCAATTTCTTGCTGGAGCGGGTCGGCAGCACGATTTCCTTGAACATCAGCTTGATACCGTCCGCCATCGGTTGCAGCAAACCCCAGGGACCGACGCGGTTCGGGCCGATACGAATTTGCATCCAGCCGAGAATTTTACGTTCGGCCAGCGTCAGGTAAGCCACACCAATCATCAGGGGCGCGACGATGGCAACGATCTTGACCAGCGTCCAGACCGGAATCCAGGCTGCGCCGAGCATGTTTTGCAAATATTCCATTATGCACGCTCCACAGTAATCGTTCCGAACATCGCGCCTAACGCGGCAGTTGCGGGATGGCCTGCCGGGACGCGCGCCACGCCTTGCGGCAATTTATCATCCGCAGCAACTGGCAGCGTCACGCTGGCCGCGCCTTGCGTCACCTTCACACGGTCGCCCGGTTGCACGCCCAGCTTGGCCAGTTCTGCACTGTGCAGCGTCGCCACCGGCGATGCAGCATCATGCGTTTTTTGCAAAGATTCAGCGCGACGAACCACAGCATCTGCTGAATAAATCGGCACCTCTGCCACGCGTTGCAGGCCGGTTGTGCCGGGCACGGAGGGGTGCACCGACACGCCTTGCAGGTGGTTATTCAATTGAGCGGCAACATCCACACCGGCCAGCGCTTCGTCGCGCACAGCCTCGCTGGTTTCATAATCGAATCCCGGCGCACTCAAGAGATTGCCCAGCACGCGCAAAACTTTCCAGCCCGGACGCGCCTCGCCCAAAGGCTTCACTGCACCCTTAAAGCTTTGTACGCGGCCCTCTGTACTAATAAATGTACCGGAAGTTTCGGTAAACGGCGCAATCGGCAGCAGCACGTCGGCATACTCGGTTGCATGGTGTTTGTAGGCGGTCATCGCCACCACCAAGTCGGCTGCTTGCATCGCAGCCACCGCTTGCTGCGGGTTCGCACAATCCAGCTCCGGTTCGGCGTTCAGCAGCAAATACGCTTTACGCGGAGTAGCCAGCATTGTCTGTGCATTCATGCCGGAACCGTCCGGTACGGCATGTGCCAGATAACCGCCGACGCTGTTAGCCGCTTCACCGAGGAAGCCGAATTTTGCCCCGCACAATGCGGCGATCTGTTGTGCAATCGCTTGCAGTTGCGCAGCTTGCGGATGTTGTTGCGCGAAATTGCCCAACAGCACGGCAACCCGTTCGCCGCTTGCCAGGCTCTTAGCAATCGCGGCGGCTTCGGAGCCAACACTGACGGATTGCAGACCTTCAACCGTTGCTTGCTTTTCCGCGGCCAGCGCCTTCAGTACTTGCGCCAGCATATCGCTCAAAGCGTCCGGCGCGACGACGGCACGGTTGCTGAGCGTAGTCAGCAGATCGTCATCCGCAGAGTGAATTACATTGAGCTGCGCGCCCCCCTTCTTCACCGCCTGACGAATGCGTTGTGCCAACAACGGATGATCTTTACGCAGGAAACTGCCGACCACCAACAGGCGGTCCGCACGATTCAGGTCGGCTACCGCCATACCCAGCCACGGCGCACCAACTTGCTTGCCGTCGGCACTGAAATCGGCCTGACGCAGACGAAAATCGACGTTGTGGCTACCCAGTGCACGCACCAGCTTTTGCAGCAGGTACAGTTCTTCAAAAGTCGAATGCGGCGTCGCCAGCGCGGCTACCTGATCGGCTCCGGCACCGTTGGCCACTTGACGCAATGCATTGGCGACATATTCCAGCGCGCCTTGCCATTCCACTTCCTGCCATACGCCGTTCTGCTTAATCATCGGCTTGGTCAGACGTTCAGCGGAATTCAGCCCTTCATAGCTGAAACGGTCTTTGTCGGACAGCCAGCATTCGTTGATGTCTTCGTTTTCGATCGGCAACACGCGCATTACGCGGTTGTTCTTTACGTTGACCGCAAGATTAGAACCCAGACCATCGTGCGGACTCACCGAACGGCGGCGGGACAACTCCCACGAACGCGCCTTGTAGCGGAACGGGCGGCTGGTCAGCGCACCGACCGGGCACAGATCGATCATATTACCGGACAATTCGGAATCCACCGACTTGCCGACGAAACTTATAATTTCGGCGTGTTCGCCACGGAAAGCCTGCCCCAGCTCCATGATGCCGGCGATTTCCTGCCCAAAGCGCACACAGCGGGTACAGTTAATACAGCGGCTCATTTCTTCGGTAGAAACCAGCGGGCCGATGTCCTTGCGCGACACAACGCGCTTGGATTCGTGGTAGCGGGACTTCATGCCACCGTAACCCACGGAAATGTCCTGCAGCATGCACTCGCCGCCCTGATCGCAGATCGGACAGTCCAGCGGGTGGTTAATCAGCAGGAACTCCATCACCCCCTTTTGCGCCTTCACGGCTTGCTCGGAGCGCGTCAGCACCTTCATGCCTTCTGCCACGGGCGTCGCGCAGGCCGGCAACGGCTTGGGCGCCTTTTCGACCTGTACCAGACACATGCGGCAGTTAGCAGCGATGGACAGTTTCTTGTGGTAACAGAAATGCGGAATATACACACCGGCCTGATGCGCAGCGTCCATCACGGTACGACCGTTTTCCGTCTGAACCTGCTTGCCGTCGATTTCGATATTAATCATTGCTCACCCGTACCGTCAGCCTTACACCAAGCAGCGCTTGTGCTCGATGTGATATTCGAATTCCTTGCGGAAATGCTTGAGCATGCCCTGAACCGGCCATGCCGCCGCGTCGCCCAATGCACAAATCGTGCGTCCGGCGATGTTGTCGCACAGCTCCAACAGCAAATCGAGATCTTCCGGCGTGCCCTGCCCGTGCTCGATGCGGTGGATAATGCGGTACAGCCAGCCGGTGCCTTCGCGGCAGGGCGTACACTGACCGCAGGATTCTTCATGATAGAAGTACGACAGACGTTCCAGTGCACGCACCATACACGTCGTTTCGTCCATCACGATCACCGCGCCGGAACCGAGATACGACCCGGCCTTTTGCAGGGAATCGTAGTCCATGTTGACATCCATGATGATCTCGGCCGGCAGCACCGGCATGGACGAACCGCCCGGAATCACCGCCTTCAATTTATTGCCGTTGCGCACGCCGCCCGCCATTTCCAGCAAATCTTTGAAAGGCGTACCCATCGGCACTTCAAAGTTGCCCGGCTTGTTGACGTGACCGGAAACGGAGAACAGCTTGATCCCGCCGCTGTTCGGCACACCGAGGTCGGCGAATGCTTTGCCGCCATTGTTGATAATCCAGGGAATGCTGGCCAGCGTTTCGGTGTTGTTGATGGTGGTCGGCTTGCCATACAGGCCAAAACTGGCCGGGAACGGCGGTTTAAAGCGAGGCTGCCCCTTCTTACCTTCGATGGATTCGAGCAGAGCAGTTTCTTCGCCGCACACATACGCGCCGTAACCCAAATGGTTGTGCAGATCGAATTCGAAATCGAAGCCCATCACGTTCTTACCCAGGAAACCAGCCTTGCGCGCCTCCTCGCAAGCTGCCTCCATGCGCTCGTAAGCTTCGAAAATCTCACCGTGAATATAATTGTAGCCAGTCTTGGCGCCAATGGTATAAGCAGCGATCGCCATGCCTTCGATCAGCATGTGCGGGTTATAACGCAGAATATCCCAGTCTTTGCAGGTACCCGGTTCGCCTTCGTCCGAATTACAGACGATATATTTATCGCCTTCGTAGTGACGGGGCATGAAACTCCACTTCAAACCGGTCGGGAAACCCGCACCGCCGCGGCCACGCAGACCGGAAGCCTTCACCTCGGCAATAACCGCGTCGGGCGAAATTTGCTCGGTCAGTATCTTGCGCAATGCTTGGTAACCGCCGACTTTCAGATAATTTTCCAGCGTCCAGGGCTGGTCGAAATGCATCGTATTGTAAATGACCGGCGCGTTCATTATTTATCCAGCTCCGTCAAAAGATTGTCGATTTCAGACGGGGTCATGTGCGCGCACAACTTCTTGTTGTTGACGGTCACCACCGGAGCCGCAACGCAAGCACCCATACATTCGCCCTCGCGCAGACCGAATTTGCCGTCCGGCGTCACTTCGCCCAAACCAATGCCAAGTTTTTTCTCCAGATGCTCCAGCGTTTCATTCGCACCGGTCAGTTGGCAGGACAGGTTGGTACACACGGTCAGCGTGTATTTCCCCATCGGTTTCAGGTTATACATGTGGTAGAAAGTCGCCACTTCGTAGACCGCCATTTGCGGCATACCGAGGTAGACGGCAACATCCGCCATATCGTCGCTGGAAATCCAGCCCTTCTCGTCTTGAACGAAACGCAATGCGGCCATCACAGCGGATTGCTTCTGATCCGCCGGATATTTCTTCAGCTCGCGCTCGATCCTGGCTTGTGTTTGTTCGGACAACATCAGCGGTCAACCTCTCCAAAAACAATGTCTTGCGTACCGATAATCGCCACCACGTCGGCCAACATATGACCGCGCGACATTTCATCCAGCGCAGACAAATGAACAAATCCAGGTGCGCGAATCTTCATCCGGTAGGGCTTGTTCGCACCGTCCGAAACCAAGTAAATACCGAATTCACCCTTCGGGTGTTCCACTGCGCTGTACGCTTCACCGGGCGGCACATGCATGCCTTCCGAGAACAGCTTGAAGTGGTGAATCAGCTCTTCCATATTTTCCTTCATCGCTTCGCGCTTGGGCGGAGCCGCCTTCAGGTTGGAAGTGATGACGGTACCGGGATTCTTGCGCAGCCAGTCGATACACTGTTTAATGATGCGGTTCGACTGACGCATTTCTTCCACGCGCACCAGATAACGGTCATAACAGTCCCCTTCGGTGCCGACCGGAATATCGAAATCCATACGGTCATACACTTCATAAGGCTGCTTCTTGCGCATGTCCCACGCAATACCGGAACCACGCAGCATCGGGCCGGTCATCCCCAGTGCCAGCGCACGCTCGGGAGTCAGCACACCGATACCGACTGTGCGCTGCTTCCAAATACGGTTATCGGTCAACAGGGTTTCGTAGTCGTCAACGCACTTGGGGAAACGGTTGGTAAAATCTTCGAGGAAATCCAGCAGGGAACCTTGACGGTTTTCATTCAGCTTCCGCACAGCGGCATCGTTGTGAATCTTGGAAGCCTCGTATTGCGGCATAGTATCCGGCAGATCGCGGTACACCCCGCCCGGACGGTAGTAAGCGGCATGCATACGCGCGCCGGAGACCGCCTCATACACGTCCATGAGGTCTTCGCGCTCGCGGAAGGTGTAGAAGAACATGGTCATCGCACCCAAGTCCATCCCGTGCGCGCCCAGCCACATCAGGTGATTCAGGATACGGGTAATTTCATCGAACATCACACGGATATACTGTGCACGGATCGGCACATCGATGCCCATCAGTTTTTCCACAGCCATCACATAGGCGTGCTCATTGCACATCATCGACACATAGTCGAGACGATCCATATAAGGCACTGTTTGCAGAAAGGTTTTGCTTTCTGCCAGTTTTTCCGTCGCGCGGTGCAGCAGTCCGATGTGCGGATCAGCGCGTTCCACTACCTCACCGTCCAGCTCCAGCACCAAACGCAGCACCCCGTGCGCCGCCGGATGCTGCGGCCCGAAGTTCATCGTGTAATTTTTAATCTCAGCCATCGTTGCGTCTCACTCCGTCAACTCAGTTACACCCGAAATGCTCTTCGCGGATGATCCGCGGCGTCACTTCGCGCGGCTCGACCGTCACCGGTTGATATACCACGCGCTTCTGCTCGGCGTCGTAGCGCATCTCCACCGTACCGGACAGCGGGAAATCTTTGCGGAACGGATTGCCGATAAAGCCGTAGTCGGTCAGGATGCGACGCAGATCCGGGTGGCCGGTAAACACAATCCCGTACAGATCGAAAGCTTCGCGTTCGAACCAGTTGGCAGACGGCCAAATGCCGGTAATCGAATCCAGCATCGGGAAACCGTCGTCTTCGCAGAAAACGCGTACGCGCAAACGGGCGTTATTGGCAACCGATAGCAGGTGCACGACCGATGCGAAACGCTTGCCCTCCCAAATACCGTCGCCGTAAGTCGAATAATCTATACCGCACAAATCGATCATTTGCTCGAAACGCAACGGCTCTGCATCGCGCAGCGCCGTCATTGTTTCCGTCAGTCCTGCGGCGGGCACTGTCAATGTCACCTCACCGAGGCGGCATTCGAGGTTTACCACCTTATTGCCCAGAACTGCCCGCAGATTTTCTTGCAATACATTCAAATCAGCAGCCATGTCTCACCTATCGCGCAATGGTATTGGTGCGCTTGATCTTCTTTTGCAACTGGATCAGGCCGTAAAGGAGTGCTTCGGCAGTGGGCGGACAGCCCGGCACGTAGACGTCAACCGGAACGATGCGGTCGCAACCGCGCACCACAGAATACGAGTAATGATAGTAGCCGCCGCCGTTGGCGCAGGAACCCATCGAGATGACGTAACGCGGCTCGGCCATTTGGTCGTAAACCTTGCGCAAGGCAGGAGCCATCTTATTGCACAGCGTACCGGCCACGAACATCAAGTCGGACTGACGCGGGCTCGGGCGGAATACTTCGGCGCCGAAACGCGACAAGTCGTAGCGGGAAGCCACAGCATGCATCATTTCCACCGCACAGCAAGCCAGACCGAAGGTCATCGGCCACAAGGAGCCGGTACGGGTGTAATTAATGACTGTGTCCAGCGAAGTAGTGACGAACCCCTTCTCCAGAACCCCTTCTATTCCCATTCCAACGCCCCCTTCATCCACTCATAGATAAACCCGACCACCAGAATGGCCAGGAAAACCAACATCGCGACAAATCCGAATGTACCGATTTCCTTGAGCACAATCGCCCACGGGAACAAAAAGGCAATTTCCAGATCGAAAAGAATGAAAAGAATGGCGACGAGATAGTAGCGCACGTCGAACTTCATGCGCGCATCTTCGAAGGCTTCGAAGCCGCACTCGTAAGGTGAGAGTTTTTTATCGTCGGGACGGTTTGGACCTAAAAACTTACCGAGCGCCAACGGCACAACACCGACTGCCAGACCGATACAGATAAACAGCAGTACCGGAAAGTAGCTTTCCAACATCTGAGTTCTCCCCACTGCGCTGCACCGGGTGGCGCAGGCATCCTCTAGTTTGCCAACTTGGCCGGAATCCCCTGATTCCGACCTGATTCTGGTGCCGATGAGCAGACTCGAACTGCTACGGCTTTCGCCACTACCCCCTCAAGATAGCGTGTCTACCAATTTCACCACATCGGCTTGCAACTTAATTGCTTATTATTCTTTTATCACTTATTTCGGAATCTCTTTCGCTTTGGATGCATCGTCCGCTCCGCCCGCGGCCGGAGCCACCGACTTGGAAACATCCACTTTATCCATCACGCCGGAAGATTTTGCCGGCTGCGTTGACAAGTAAGTCAGCGTCAGGCTGGTAATAAAGAATACGGTTGCCGCTGCTACCGTGCTGCGGCTGAGAAAATTTGCCGAACCGCTTGATCCGAACAGACTGCCCGCCGATCCCGAGCCGAACGCCGCGCCCATATCCACACCCTTGCCGTGTTGCATCAACACCAAGCCGATCAGCGCGATCGCTGCGATCACATGCACTACCCAAACCAATGTTTCCAACACACTACTCCAAACTGATTGTCTTAAAACTACGCCTGTCCGGCGCGGCAAATTGCCAGAAACTCTTCAGCAATCAAAGAAGCGCCGCCGATCAATCCGCCATCGATATCCGCCATTGCGAACAGTTCGGCCGCGTTAGAGGCTTTAACGCTACCACCATAAAGTATACACAAACCGCCTGCAACCTGCTCGTCCAGCTTTGCAACGCGCTGCCGGATAAAAGCATGAACCGCCTGCGCCTGCTCCGGCGTTGCGGTTTTGCCGGTACCGATCGCCCACACGGGTTCATAAGCCACCACTGCATTTCGCAATGCCTGCACGCCGCTCAATGCAATTACAGCGTCCAACTGTTCGGCCACCACAGCCTCCGTTGTACCGGACTCGCGCTCTTCCAACGTTTCACCGACGCACAAAATCGGAATCAACCCCGACTTCTGTGCCGCAGCGAACTTCTCCGCCACCAACTGGCTGCTCTCACCGTAAATCGCACGACGCTCGGAATGCCCGACAATCGCATACCGGCACCCGAAATCACTGAGCATCGCGCCAGAAACCTCGCCGGTATATGCACCCTTTTCCAGCTGGTGCACATCCTGCGCGCCCCACAATACCGGCGTACCCGCCAGCTTCTGCTGCGCCTGATACAAATAAGGGAAAGGTACGCATACTGCGCAGTCCACGCCGGACAATTGCGCCATACCGTTTGCCACTGCATCCAGCAGGCTTGCGTTTTGAGCAAGCGAACCATGCATTTTCCAATTCCCGGCAACCAGTTTGCGACGCATTTTTGTCCTCTCCCCCTACGAAAGTTGGCAATCCTACCGATGAATAAACAAATGGTCAATCTTGATCCGAATCAAAAATTGTGCGGGCCGCCCCCGCTCGCCGGGAATATGTAATAATTGTGTAACATAGAAGAGCTATGATGCGACTCGCTGATCGAACAGCACCCGAATATACGAACTCACGGAGAGTCCATGAACACTACGAATCGTCTTTATTGCAGCCTGACCCTGATCGCCGGCATCTTCGCTTCCGGTACCACTCTGGCAACCGACCTGACCGGCGCAGGCGCAACCTTCCCCTACCCGATCTACGCCAAGTGGGCAGAAGCCTATAAAGCACAAACCGGCGTCGGCCTGAACTACCAATCGATCGGCTCCGGCGGCGGCATTAAGCAAATCACCGCTAAAACCGTCGATTTCGGCGCCTCCGACATGCCGATGAAGCCTGAAGATCTGGAAAAGAACGGCCTGATGCAATTCCCGGCAGTGATGGGCGGCGTTGTGCCGGTTGTGAACATCAACGGTATCGAAGCTGGCAAACTGAAGCTGGACGCCAAAGTTCTGGGCGACATTTTCTTGGGCAAGATCACCAAGTGGAACGATCCGGCTATCGCAGCCCTGAACGCTGGCGTGAATCTGCCTGACGAAAACATCACCGTTGTTCACCGCTCCGACGGCTCGGGCACAACCTTCATCTTCACCAACTACCTGTCCAAGGTCAATGCCGAATGGAAGAGCACAGTCGGTGAAGGCACCGCCGTTTCCTGGAAGACCGGCACCGGCGGCAAGGGCAACGAAGGCGTAGCTTCTTACGTACAACGCATCAAGAACTCCATCGGTTACGTGGAATACGCCTATGCCCTGCAAAACAAGATGAACTACGTGCAACTGAAGAACCGCGACGGTCAGTTCGTCAAGCCGGACGACAGCACCTTTAAGGCCGCTGCCGCCAATGCACACTGGGACAAAGCCCCCGGCTTCTATGAACTGCTGACCGACGAACCGGGCAAGGAAAGCTGGCCGATTACCGGTGCCACCTTCATTCTGATGCACAAGGCACAGGAAAAGCCTGAAACCGGGAAGGAAGTACTGAAGTTCTTCGACTGGGCCTATGCAAACGGCGGCAAAACAGCCGAAGCGCTGGACTACGTGCCGATGCCGGAAAAAGTGCAGCAACTGGTTCGTGCTGCCTGGAAAGCACAGATCAAGGATGCAGCCGGCAAGGCCATCTGGAAGTAAACATGCAAGGAATTGCAGCGAGAATGTGCGATTCCAAGCTATAATCGAGGGGGCACAAGCCCCCTCGATTTTTCGGTTCTACGGTAAATAAAATAACGATATGCCCATGTTCTTACGCGAAACGCGCTTAAAACGCCAGGTCGGACTGGACATCCTGTTCCGCAATATTACGCGCCTGTCGGCATTCGCCGTCCTCGCCCTGTTGCTGGGCATTATCGCCTCGCTGGTTATCGGCAGTTTGCCAGCGATCAAAGCCTTCGGCTTCCATTTTCTGATCAGTCCCGAGTGGGATCCGGTAACGGATCAATTCGGCGCACTGGTTCCGATTACCGGCACTATCGTGACCGCCGGTATCGCCCTGCTGATCGCCATTCCGGTGAGTTTCGGCATCGCTTTGTTTCTAACGGAACTATCTCCTCGCTGGCTGCGCCGCCCGCTGGGCATTGCAGTCGAATTGCTGGCCGGCATTCCCAGCATTATTTACGGCATGTGGGGGCTGTTCGTTTTCGCTCCGCTGTTCGGCGACCATATCGAGCCGTGGCTGAACGATCATCTGGGCAAATTGGCCGTGATCGGCCCCTTCTTCTCCGGGCCGCCGATGGGCATCGGCATGCTCACCGCCGGGATTATTCTGGCCATCATGGTCATCCCCTTCATCACCTCGGTCATGCGAGACGTATTCGAAGTCGTGCCGACCTTACTGAAAGAATCCGCCTACGGCCTTGGCGCGACCACTTGGGAAGTCATGTGGAACGTGGTTCTGCCCTACACCCGCATCGGTGTGGTGGGCAGCATTATGCTTGGGCTTGGCCGCGCGTTGGGCGAAACCATGGCGGTCACCTTCGTAATCGGTAACGCACACGAACTCAGTCAATCCCTGCTGATGCCGGGCAACAGCATCTCCTCGGCGCTGGCCAACGAATTCACTGAAGCGGTCGGCGATCTGTATACCTCCTCGCTGGTCGAACTCGGCCTGATCCTATTCTTTATTACGCTGGTCGTACTGTCGATCGCGCGCTTCATGTTGTACAAACTGTCGAAACGCGAAGGGAGCACGAGCTAATTATGGTTAATCTGTATACCCGTCGCCGGTTGATAAATGCGCTTAGTCTGGACATTTCCATTCTTGCCATGGCCTTCGGCCTGTTCTGGCTGGGCTGGATCCTGCTGACTTTGCTGGAGCATGGCATTCCCGGCCTGAGCCTGGCTGTCTTTACTCAAACCACGCCGCCACCCGGCAGCGACGGCGGCCTGATTAACGCTATTGCCGGCAGCCTGATGATGACAGTGATCGCCACCCTGATTGGTACGCCGGTCGGCATTCTGGCTGGTACCTATCTGGCCGAATTCGGCCAGCGCGGCTGGCTGGCGCCGATTACACGCTTCATCAACGATGTACTGCTCTCTGCGCCGTCGATTGTGATCGGCCTGTTCGTCTACGAAGTGTACGTCGTCAAGGTGAAGCACTTCTCCGGCTGGGGCGGCGCATTCGCGCTGTCGATACTGGTGATCCCCATCGTGATTCGTACAACCGAAAACATGCTGCGTCTGGTGCCGAACAGCCTGCGCGAAGCCGCTGCCGCACTGGGTGCGCCGCAATGGAAAGTCATCAATTTCGTCACGCTGCGCGCCGCGCGCGCGGGCATTATTACCGGCGTGCTGCTTGCGGTCGCCCGCATCAGCGGCGAAACAGCACCGCTGCTGTTTACCGCGCTAAACAATCAGTTCTGGAACAGCAACATGGATCAGCCGATGGCGAATCTGCCCGTCGTAATTTTCCAGTTCGCCATGAGTCCCTATGAAGACTGGCATCACTTGGCATGGGCCGGCGCATTGCTGATTACCTTCAGCGTGCTGGCACTGAACATTGTCGCGCGCGTGCTGTTCCGCCAAGGCCAGACCGGTCACTAGTTGAGAGTGCAAATAACCCGTTAAGGATGCAAACCCATGAATGGTGAAAAACAAATCACCCCGAAGCTGGTCGTGCGCGACCTGAATTTCTACTACGGCGGCTATCGCGCGCTGAAGGACATCAATCTGACCATCCCGGAAAAGATGGTCACCGCCTTCATCGGCCCGTCCGGTTGCGGCAAGTCCACCCTGTTGCGCACCTTCAACCGGATGTACCAGCTTTATCCGAAGCAAAAGGCGACCGGCGAAATTCTGCTCGACGGCGACAACATTCTCGACAAGAAGCAAGACCTGAACACCCTGCGCGCCAAAATCGGCATGGTATTTCAGAAGCCCACCCCCTTCCCGATGTCGATTTACGACAATATTGCGTTCGGCGTAAAACTCTATGAGAGTCTGAACCGTCACGACATGGACGAACGCGTGGAATGGGCACTGAAAAAAGCCGCGCTGTGGACGGAAGTGAAAGACAAACTGAAACAAAGCGGCACCGGACTCTCCGGCGGCCAGCAACAGCGTCTGTGCATCGCCCGCGCGATTGCCGTCAAACCGCAAGTGTTGCTGCTGGACGAGCCGACCTCCGCGCTCGATCCGATTTCGACCGCGCACATCGAAAAGCTGATCGACGAGCTGAAAGAAGAATTCACTATCGTGATCGTGACGCACAACATGCAGCAAGCCGCACGCGTATCCGATTTCACCGCCTACATGTACATGGGCGACCTAATCGAATTCGGCGACACCAGCACGGTCTTCACGAATCCGAAGCGCAAAGAAACCGAGGATTACATTACCGGCCGCTTCGGCTAAGATAACCCCATCTCCGGCGGCGCAAAGTCGGCGGGACCAAGCAAAACGGCTGCCTTAGCAGCCGTTTTGCTTGGTGGCAGCATGCTTCAATTTCGCTTTGCCAAGGGCAACAACAACAGAAACTCGGCTGTATTGTATTCCGGTTCCCAAGCCGGTGCGCCACACAGCATACCGCCCATTTTCAGGCACAGACGCAATACCGGCGGGGCCTCGACCTCCATCAAGTTATTCAGCGCCTCCAGCGGCAGCGAACAACGCGGAAACACGCGGTATTCAGCAGGTGCACTGTGATGTTCGTACAGCTTGGCATACAGGCTGGCAGCATAATGTCCGCCATCCCCCATGCCGATGCTCAGGGTACACAGAGCATAATCGTAAGCACCGTTACCGAACTGCTCTCTCAGACCGCGCAGCAAATGCATAGCGGTCGCACCGTTGCGGTATTTGCGGTGGATGCATAAACGGTCGATTTCCACCAAACGGGGGCGTAAATGGCGCAAACGCGCAAGATCGAATTCCAGTTCGGCGCGATATCCGCCGACAGCTAACGCCTGATCCGGTCGCAAAACACGGCAGGTGCCAACCAGTTTATCGTTCCACATGTCGCATACCATCAGATGCGTACAATATTGATCGAATACATCGCGCTCGACGCCCTGTGCCGAGCCGATCAGCGACATCCCCAGTTCTTCGCCGAAAACCTTATAACGCAAGCGCTGCGCCTCTTCGATTTCGCGCTTATTTCTGGCTAGTCCGAGAGACAGCCGGTTGCGCTGCGTGCGCATCTGAACCATTCTTAACATAGCATTTCCCTCACTTTATCGATGGGCGCAAGAATAGCTTTACGGCATGACAGAACGATGACGGCAATATGACAATTCAATGAAAAAGCAGCCCGTAGGCTGCTTGTTGGTAAGACTCGCTAAAAGTAAAGCTAGACCGTGCTGCGCACCGCATCGGCAATACTGTCGGCACAACGACGCACCAGCACCGCATCCTCGCCCTCTACCATCACGCGCAGCAAGGGCTCCGTGCCGGAAGGGCGCAGCAATACGCGCCCTCGACCGTCCAGTGCTTTTTCCGCTTCCGCAACGGCATCGCGCACAGCCGGAATCGATGCAAAATCGCGCTTTTCAGCCACGCGCACATTTACCAGCACTTGCGGATACAACATCAGATCGGATGCCGCCTCCGCCAAGGATTGTCCGCTCGCCCGCAAGGCATGCAATACCTGCAAAGCCGAGATAATGCCGTCGCCGGTAGAATGGCGATCCAAGCAGATGATGTGACCGGAATTCTCGCCGCCGAGCTGCCATCCCTGCTGCTGCAATTGCTCCATGACATAGCGGTCGCCCACCTTGGCACGGATGAAAGGCACGCCCATGCGTTGCAGGGCATGCTCAAACGCCAAATTAGTCATCAGCGTACCGACCACCCCGCCCTTCAGGTTGCCCTGCGCCTGACGATGCTTGGCGATGATGTGCAGCAACTGATCGCCATCGTAAAGATTACCTTCGGCATCGACCATCACCAAGCGGTCGCCGTCGCCATCCAGTGCAATGCCCAAGTCGGCCCGCTGCTGCTGCACCGCTACCCGCAAATTACCCGGCGCGGTCGCACCGTAACCGTCGTTGATGTTCATGCCATTCGGCTCCGCGCCGATAGCAATCACATCGGCCCCCAGCTCGTGAAACACATGCCGGGCAATGTGGTAAGCCGCACCGTGCGCGCAATCCACGACGAGCTTCATGCCGCGTAAATCCATATCGTGCGGGAAGCTGCTCTTGCAAAATTCAATATAACGCCCTGCGGCATCGTCGATGCGTTTCGCTTTGCCCAACTGTGCGGACGGCATGGTTTCAATCGGCTGCTCCAAGCCAGCCTCGATCGCCAATTCCATCTCGTCGGGCAATTTCGCACCGCTCGCCGAAAAGAATTTAATACCGTTGTCCTCAAACGGATTGTGCGAAGCAGAAATCACAATACCGGCCTGTAAGCGCAAAGCACGGGTCAGATAAGCCACGGCGGGGGTCGGCACCGGCCCGGCCAGATACACATCCACCCCGGCGGCAATCAAGCCCGCTTCCAGCGCCGACTCCAGCAAATAACCCGAAATGCGGGTATCCTTACCAATCAACACCCCGGGATGCTCGCCCTGCCCCAAATGCCAATCCGCAGCCGCCAACACCTTACCTGCAGCGTAACCCAAGCGCATAACAAAATCCGGCGTAATCGGGAATTCTCCAACCTTACCCCGCACCCCATCGGTACCGAAATACTTACGACTCACTCATTGCTCCCCGTAGACAGCCATCCAAACTTTCAATGCATCCACCGTAGCTTGCACATCGTGTACCCGCACGATATGCGCCCCTTGCCGTACCGCCGCCAACGCTGCGGCAACGCTTGCCGCCTGCCGCTGATCTGCATCGCGCCCGGTTAGCGCACCGAGCATCGATTTGCGCGACAGTCCTGCCAGTACCGGTACACCCAGCGCGGAAAGCTTGCCCACCCCGCGCAGCAAAGTCAAATTGTGCGCCAGCGTTTTACCGAAACCGAAACCCGGATCCACGACAATGCGCTCACGACTTATCCCCGCCACTTGAGCCGCGCTCACCCTGTCGGCCAAGAAATCACCGACTTCGGCAACCACGTCGATATAAGAGGGCTGCTGTTGCATGGTTTGCGGCTGTCCTTGCATGTGCATCAGGCACACAGCCGCTTCGCTCGCTGCCACTGCCGCCAGCGCCTCCGGCTCTTGCAGGGCGCGGATATCGTTCACCATACTCGCACCGGCAGCCAACGCCGCCCGCATCACCGCGGGCTTAAAGCTATCTACCGACACCGGCACCCCGGCATCCGCCAACTCCTCGATTACCGGAATCACCCGGTCCAGTTCTTCCTGCTCGCTGACCGGGGCTGCGCCCGGACGGGTCGATTCCCCGCCGATATCCAATATGTCCGCCCCTTCCGCAATCAAGCGGTGCGCATGAGACAAAGCCGCATCGCGCACCATATAGCGCCCACCATCGGAAAACGAATCGGGCGTGACATTCACGATCCCCATCACCAACGGACGGGAGCAATCGAGACGGAAAGAGCCGCAGTGCAGGATCATCGGAAACGAAGCGGAAGGCAATATGCCTTCCGCAAACTGTCGATCAGGTTTCTTGCGCCGGATGCGTAGGAGGTGCAGGCGGCGTCGGGGTCGCAGCCGGAGCCGGCGGTGCGTGATCTTCCGGAGGCTGTTGCGTTGCCTTGGCAGCCTCACCGGATTTCGGCGGACGCGGCGGTTTGCCGGTCATAATGTCGTCAATTTGCTCGGCGTCGATGGTTTCCCATTCGAGCAGCGCCTTCGCCATCGCCTCCATCTTGTCGCGGTTCTCTTCGATCAGATGCCGCGCCAGTGCGTATTGCTGATCGATGATGCGACGGATTTCCGCATCGACCTTTTGCATAGTCGCTTCGGAAATATTCTTGTGCGAGGTCACCGAGCGCCCCAAAAACAGTTCGGTTTCATTCTCGCCATACACCATCGGACCCAAAGCTTCGGACATCCCCCACTGGGTTACCATCCGGCGCGCCATGTCGGTTGCACGCTCGAAGTCGTTCGAGGCACCGGTCGTCATCTGGTGCATGAAAATTTCTTCCGCAATACGCCCGCCGAAAAGCACAGCGATCGTTGCCAAAATACGGTCTCTATCCATGCTGTAGCGATCTTCCTGCGGCAGCTGCATGGTCAGCCCCAAAGCGCGACCGCGCGGAATAATGGTGACTTTATGCACAGGGTCGGTCTTGGGCAGTAAACGCGCTACCAGCGCATGACCAGCCTCATGGTAAGCCGTGTTGCGACGCTCCTCTTCCGGCATAATCATCGAGCGGCGCTCCGCACCCATCATGATCTTATCCTTGGCCGCCTCGAAATCATCCATTTCAACAAACCGCTTATTGCGGCGGGCTGCAAACAACGCTGCTTCGTTCACCAGATTCGCCAGGTCGGCACCGGAAAAACCCGGTGTGCCGCGCGCCAGAATATCGGCCTTCACATCTCCGGCCATCGGCACTTTGCGCATATGCACCATCAGGATTTGTTCGCGGCCGCGAATATCGGGCAGCGGCACCACCACCTGACGGTCGAAACGTCCCGGACGCAGCAAAGCCGGATCCAGCACATCGGGCCGGTTGGTCGCAGCAATCACAATCACCCCGCTGGAGCCCTCGAAACCGTCCATTTCCACCAGCAACTGGTTCAGAGTCTGTTCGCGTTCGTCGTTGCCGCCGCCCAGACCAGCACCGCGCTGCCGTCCGACCGCATCGATTTCGTCGATGAACACAATGCACGGCGCATGCTTCTTGGCCTGTTCGAACATATCGCGTACGCGCGCCGCGCCCACGCCGACGAACATTTCCACGAAGTCGGAACCGGAAATCGAGAAGAACGGCACTTTGGCCTCGCCGGCAATCGCTTTCGCCAGCAAGGTCTTACCGGTACCCGGGCTGCCTACCATCAATACGCCGCGCGGAATACGGCCGCCCAGACTTTGGAACTTGGAAGGATCGCGCAAGAAATCGACCAATTCGCCGACCTCTTCTTTGGCTTCGTCGCACCCCGCCACATCGGCGAAGGTAATGCGCTCTTTCGCTTCATCCAGCATGCGCGCACGCGACTTGCCGAACGAGAATGCCCCGCCCTTGCCGCCGCCCTGCATCTGACGCATGAAGAAAATCCACACGCCAACCAATAACAGCATGGGGAACCACTGGACGAAAATCGTCATCAGCAAGGAGGATTCTTCTTCCGGCTTAGCTTCGATTTTGACACCGTTCTTCAGCAGGTCGGAGACCATCCACAAGTCGTTCGGCGCATAGCTGCTGACGCGCTTACCATCCGTCGTCACAGCTTTCAGCGTGCGCCCTTCGATGGTGACTTTGGCGATGTGCCCTTGTTTCACCTCGTCCAGAAACTGCGAATACTCAAGCTGCGCCTGCGCGGATTGCTGCTGATGCGAGTTGAACTGATTGAAGACGGTCATCAGCACGATGGCGACAACCATCCAGATAGCGATACTTTTAAATAAATTATTCAATCTTTGCTCCTCAAGAGCGCATTACAAGATTACATTAGACACCGAGCCAGCAATTTACTCAAGCTTTTCAAGTCCAAGCAGATATAACTCGCTGCTGCGGTCGCGCGATGCCTTCGGTTTACGGGTCAGCACTTTGCCGAAGTGCTGTTTCATCAGCTTGAAGTATTCGGCAAACCCTGCCCCCTGAAACACTTTGACCAGAAAAGCGCCGCCCGGTTGCAAGTGTTGTGCGGCAAAATCCAGCGCCAGCTCCGCCAAGTGCATTGCCCGCGCCTGATCGGCGATACCGATGCCGCTTATATTGGGGGCCATGTCTGAAATTACAAGCCCGATTTTCTTACCTTCCAGCCGCGCTTCCAATTCGGCCAGCACTTCATCCTCGCGAAAGTCGCCCTGAATGAATTCGACACCCGGCAAAGGATGCAGCGGCAGCAAGTCCAATGCAATCACCTTGCCGTTTCCGCCCAGCTTTCTGGCCGCCACCTGCGACCAGCCGCCCGGCGTCGCCCCGAGGTCGACCACCACCATGCCGGGCTTCAGCAAATGATCGCGCTCGTCGATCTCCATCAGCTTATATGCGGCGCGTGAACGATAACCCTCTTTTTGCGCCAATTGCACAAAAGGGTCGTTTACATGTTCGCGCATCCATTGTTTGCTGGTTTTGGAACGCTTCATCGTTTAAAATCCGGTTTTGTCGAGAGGTTATATGTTAACGCTTACCGTATTACAGCGCCGCGAACTGAAAGCTCAAGCGCACGGCTTGCAGCCGGTTGTCCTGATCGGATCGGGAGGGCTGACCCCCGCCGTGCTGGATGAAATCGCCCGCAGCCTGAAAAGTCACGAACTCATCAAAGTCCGCGTTGCCGGGGACGACCGCGAAGCGCGGGAAGCCATGCTGCAGGAGATCTGCACCGCGCTGAATGCCGCTCCGGTACAGCACATCGGCAAAACGCTGGTGATTTACCAGCCGCAGCCGAAAGATCAAGCCGCCAAAAAACCGGCGCGCCGCAAAGCCAAGCCGCTCACTAAAAAAGCCCTCGGCAACCGCACTTAATCCGCCCGGCGGGGATGCGATACATCCCCATCCTATCGCGCTCAGATGTACTGAACGTCCACGATTTCGTATTCGCGCACGCCGCCGGGTGCCTGCACTTCGGCTACGTCCCCGCTGTACTTCCCAATCAAGGCGCGCGCAATCGGCGAGCTGATCGAGACCTTGCGCTGCTTGATATCCGCTTCGTCGTCGCCGACGATCTGGTAGGTCACCACGTCGCCGGTATTGGTATCTTCCAGCACCACGGTGGCACCGAAAACACAACGCCCGTCGGCATTGATTGCCTTCGGATCGATAATCTGCGCACTGCCCAGTTTGCCTTCCAGCTCCAGAATGCGCCCTTCCACAAAGGCTTGACGCTCTTTGGCCGCATCGTACTCGGCATTTTCCGAAAGATCGCCCTGCGCGCGTGCCTCGGAAATCGCGTTAATTACCGATGGACGCTCCACAGTTTTTAAATGATGTAATTCATTGCGCAATAGTTCTGCGCCATTTACCGTCAATGGAATCGTACTCATACGCTTCGCTTCCTGAATCTATACTTATAAAGTTAATGCGACAAACGCTGATGCTGAGACTGCACGTCGTACACCTGCAACTCGTCGAGATGCTGCATACCGATACAGGCAGCACGCGCACCGGCAAGCGTGGTGTAATACGTCACCCGTCCTTGCAACGCAGCATGCCGGATAGAATAGGAATCCTGCATCGCGCTACGCTTGCTGTCGACGGTGTTCACAATCAGGCTGACTTCGCCGTTCTTGATCATATCCACAATGTGCGGACGCCCTTCGGCCACCTTATTGACGCGCTTTACCGCCACGCCAGCCGCCTCAATCGCTGCAGCCGTACCGCGGGTCGCCAAAATGGTGAAACCCAGCGCACCAAGATTGCGCGCCACTTCGATCGCACCCTCTTTATCGGCATCACGCACGCTGACAAACACCTTACCGGAAGACGGCAGCTTGACGCCCGCCGCCAACTGGGACTTAACAAAGGCTTCGGCAAAATTAACGCCCACCCCCATCACTTCCCCGGTCGATTTCATTTCCGGCCCCAGAATGGTATCCACCCCCGGGAACTTGATGAACGGGAACACGGCTTCCTTCACCGAGTAATAGGGCGGAGTCACTTCTTTAGTCACGCCCTGCTTGGTCAGCGTTTGACCGACCATGCAGCGCGCAGCCACCTTGGCCAACGGCACGCCGGTCGCTTTCGAAACGTACGGCACTGTACGCGATGCCCGCGGGTTCACTTCCAATACATATACGGTTTCGCCCTGAATCGCGAACTGCACGTTCATCAGACCGACCACGTTCAGCGCTTTCGCCATCGCTACTGTCTGACGGCGCAATTCGTCCTGCATGCCGGCTGACAAGCTATAGGGGGGCAGCGAACAAGCTGAGTCGCCCGAATGCACGCCGGCCTGCTCAATGTGTTCCATAATCCCGCCGATCAGTACATCTTTGCCGTCGGATACCGCATCGACGTCCACTTCGATTGCGTCGTTGAGGAAACGATCGAGCAGAATCGGCATGCGTTCGGGGAAAGTCTTCGACATTTCCACCGCATCGCGCATATAACGTTCCAAGTCGGACTGTGCATGCACGATTTCCATCGCACGACCACCCAGCACGTTAGAGGGACGTACCACCAGCGGATAACCAATAGCCTGCGCACCGGTCACCGCTTCCTCAACAGTGGATGCCGTACGGTTAGGCGGCTGTTTCAGGTTCAACTGGTGCAGCATTTGCTGGAAGCGCGCGCGGTCTTCTGCGCAGTCGATCATATCCGGCGTGGTACCGATGATCGGCACGCCGTTCTGTTCCAGACCATGCGCCAGCTTCAGCGGGGTCTGCCCTCCGTACTGCACGATCACGCCGTAGGGCTTTTCGACATCCACCACTTCCAGCACGTCTTCCAGCGTCAGCGGTTCGAAATACAGGCGGTCGGACGTATCGTAATCGGTAGACACAGTTTCCGGGTTACAGTTGACCATAATGGTTTCGTAACCGTCTTCACGCATCGCCAGCGCAGCATGCACACAGCAATAGTCGAACTCGATGCCCTGACCGATCCGGTTCGGACCACCGCCCAACACCATGATCTTTTTCTTATCGGAAGGTTGCGACTCGCACTCTTCTTCATAAGTCGAATACATGTATGCGGTATTCGTAGAGAATTCCGCCGCACACGTATCCACGCGCTTGAATACCGGACGGACGCCCAGCGCATGACGACGCATGCGCACAGTGGCAGCGTCACTGCTCAACAGTTTCGCCAGACGACGATCCGAGAATCCACGACGCTTCAACTGACGCAACTCGTCATAGCTCAAGCTACCGAGCGCACGACCAAGCAAAGCCTGTTCGCGCTTCACCAAATCTTCGATTTGCACCAGGAACCAAGGATCGACCTTGCTAGCATCGAACACGTCCTGCACGCTCATGCCGATGCGGAACGCGTCGGCCAAGTACCAGATGCGATCCGGCCCCGGCGCACCCAGTTCGGCAATCACCGCATCGCGGTCATCGCAACGTTCGTCCAGACCGTCCACGCCGACTTCCAAACCGCGCAGAGCTTTCTGGAACGATTCCTGGAAAGTGCGGCCAATCGCCATCACTTCGCCCACCGACTTCATCTGTGTAGTCAGGCGATCGTTAGCCTGTGGGAATTTCTCGAATGCAAAACGCGGAATCTTAGTGACGACATAGTCAATGGTCGGCTCGAACGAAGCCGGAGTTGCACCGCCGGTAATATCGTTCTTCAGCTCGTCCAGCGTATAGCCGACTGCCAGCTTAGCCGCCACCTTCGCAATCGGGAAACCGGTTGCCTTGGAGGCCAGCGCGGAAGAACGCGATACGCGCGGGTTCATTTCGATGACCACCATGCGCCCGTTATTCGGGTTGATGGCAAACTGCACGTTGGAGCCGCCGGTATCCACACCGATTTCCCGCAACACTGCGATGCTGGCATCGCGCATGATCTGATATTCTTTATCAGTCAGAGTTTGCGCTGGCGCCACCGTAATCGAATCGCCGGTGTGCACACCCATCGGATCGAGGTTTTCGATCGAACAGATAATAATGCAGTTATCGGCGCGGTCGCGCACGACTTCCATCTCAAACTCTTTCCAGCCGAGCAGAGATTCTTCAATCAACAATTCACGAGTCGGCGAAGCCTCCAGGCCACGCTCGCAGATTTCAACAAACTCTTCACGGTTGTAAGCAATCCCGCCACCGGAGCCGCCCATGGTAAACGAGGGGCGGATAATGGTCGGATAGCCCATGGCCTCCTGCACCTGCAACGCCTCTTCCATGCTGTGCGCAATCGCCGAACGTGCCGAGGACAGGCCGATTTTGGTCATCGCCTGTTTAAATTTCTCGCGGTCTTCTGCCTTATCGATCGCCTCACGCGAAGCGCCGATCATTTCCACGCCGTATTTTTCCAACACGCCGTGCTTGGCCAAGTCGAGCGCGCAATTCAGCGCCGTCTGCCCGCCCATCGTCGGCAAAATCGCATCGGGACGTTCCTTCGCGATAATTTTCTCGACCATCTGCCAAGTAATCGGCTCGATGTAAGTCGCATCGGCCATATTGGGATCGGTCATGATCGTCGCCGGATTGGAGTTCACCAGAATCACCCGGTAGCCCTCCTCACGCAACGCCTTACAGGCTTGTGCGCCGGAATAGTCGAACTCGCAAGCCTGCCCGATGACGATAGGGCCTGCGCCGATAATCAGAATGCTTTTAATGTCGCTGCGTTTTGGCATAGGGTCGAACCGTTACTGGCGCATCGAGTCAACGAAGCGGTCAAACAAATAATCCACATCATGCGGGCCGGGGCTGGCTTCAGGGTGACCTTGGAAGCAGAAAGCCGGCTTATCGGTCAGCTCAAAGCCCTGCAAGGTTCCGTCGAACAGCGAGATATGCGTCACGCGCGCATTGGCCGGCAAGGTCGCCGCATCCACTGCAAACCCGTGATTCTGGCTGGTAATCATCACACGCTTGGTTGACACATCCTGCACCGGATGGTTCGCCCCGCGATGACCGAATTTCATCTTCACCGTTTTCGCGCCGCAGGCCAAGCCCATCAACTGATGCCCCAGACAGATACCGAACAGCGGTACACCCGCGGCCAAAAATTCCCGCGTCGCTTCAATCGCATAATCGCATGGCTCGGGATCGCCGGGGCCGTTAGACAAGAACACACCATCCGGCTTCATCGCCAGCACATCCGCAGCCGGAGTCTTCGCCGGCACCACCGTCACCGCACAACCACGCTCGGCCAGCTTACGCAAAATATTGTGCTTCACGCCGAAATCGTAGGCCACTACGCTGAACTGCGGTTCACTCACATCGCGATAACCTGCTTCCAGCGCCCACTCGCGCTGACGCCAGACATAAGACTCACTGCAAGTCACTGCCTGAGCCAGATCCATCCCAGCCAATCCCGGGAAGGCGCGTGCAGCCTCCAGTGCCGCCTCGACGTTATCGCCGGTGGCGATACAGCCGTTCTGCGCACCCTTTTCGCGCAAAATGCGCGTCAGTTTACGGGTATCGATGTCGGCGATCGCCACGACATCGTTGGCTTTCAGATAATCGGTAAGTGATTGCGTGCTGCGCCAATTGCTGACAGTTTGCGACAAGTCGCGAATCACCAGACCACTGGCAAACACCTGACGGGATTCGACATCCTCGGTATTTACCCCGACGTTCCCGATATGCGGATACGTCAGTGTCACGATCTGTTTGCAATAAGAAGGGTCGGTCAGGATTTCCTGATAGCCGGTCAACGAGGTATTGAACACCACTTCGCCAGCGCGCATCCCCTCGGCGCCAATGGCAACACCCCGAAACACTGTCCCATCGGCTAACACAAGAATGGCAGGGTTCGTTTGCTGCACCGGATACTCCCAAGAATGTGGATACAAAGAAGCGGGACGAACTTCCGTTCCCCCCGCTGGAATTGAGGGTGAATTATACCCGATGCGCCGGGGGGTATCAACGCGAACCGACAAAAACAAAAAGCCCGCCGGAAGGCGGGCTTTTTGAACACCAACCTGCGATTAAGCAGCCTGGATGTTGGAAGCTTGCTTACCCTTCGGGCCTTGCACCACTTCGAAGGAAACCTTTTGGCCTTCCTTCAGAGTTTTGAAGCCGCTCATGTTGATTGCGGAGAAGTGCGCGAACAAATCTTCGCTGCCGTCATCGGGAGTAATAAAGCCAAAACCCTTTGCGTCGTTGAACCACTTAACGGTACCAGTTGCCATGTGTATTTTTTCCTTCAAAAAACCGGAGATTCCCCCTAATCTGTTTGAATCCAAGACCGCACACGGCAAAACCAGTACTGCAGATACTTTGAATCAAACACCAAGTTGCTTTTTACTCCCGTTTAGTTGATACAGTCAAGGGGTAATTGCATGTTTTTTTAAATATGCTTGAAAAACCCCCGCTAATCGTCAAAATAGCAACCGTTAAACATGCAACAATACTGCTAACGATGAGCACGAAACACGAAAACGCCTCGGTGCTGGAAACCGAACGCGGCAAAGTAAAGCCGCCGCCGCTGTACAAGGTGATCCTGCTAAATGACGATTACACCACTATGGAGTTCGTCATCGAGGTTCTGGAAAGATTTTTTGCCATGAACCGTGAACGCGCCACGCAAATCATGCTCCAAGTACATAACGAGGGGTCGGCCGTTTGCGGGGTATATACACGGGACATCGCGGAAACCAAGGTCATGCAAGTAGCCGAATACGCCCGGCAGCACGAGCATCCGCTCCGCTGCAAGATGGAGGAAAATTGAAATGATCGCGCAAGAATTGGAAGTCAGCCTGCATCTGGCCTTTGTCGAGGCTCGCCAGAAACGTCACGAATTCGTGACGGTAGAGCATCTGTTACTCGCCATGCTGGATAACCCGTCCGCCGCGCAAGTCCTGCGCGCCTGCGGCGCAGATCTGGAAGAGCTGCGCACAGAGCTAACTGACTACATCGCTGTGCATACTCCGATCATCCCGGGCAGCGGCGAAGCCGACACGCAACCGACTATCGGCTTTCAGCGCGTCATACAACGCGCGATTCTGCATGTGCAGTCGAGCAACAAGAAGGAAGTTACCGGCGCGAACATTCTTGCCGCCCTGTTCGGAGAAAAAGAGTCGCAAGCGGTTTATCTCCTCAGCCAGCGCAACATCACCCGTCTGGATGTGGTGAACTACATTACCCACGGCATCCGCAGCGAACAAAGCGAGCCGCAGAAATCCGCCGCCGGAAACAGCAGCAGCGCGGAAGAAACGCAGGAAAAACCAGCGGAAGGCGCACTGAACGAATACACCGTTGATCTGAACGCACAAGCACTGGCAGGCAAAATCGACCCGCTGATCGGGCGCGATCTGGAGCTGGAACGCGTCATTCAAACCCTTTGCCGCCGCCGTAAAAACAATCCGCTGCTAGTCGGCGAAGCCGGGGTCGGCAAAACCGCTATCGCCGAAGGATTGGCGCGTCGCATCGTGGAAAACGAAGTCCCGGAAATTCTGCAAGACGCACAGGTATATGCACTCGACATGGGCGCGCTGCTGGCCGGCACCAAATATCGCGGCGATTTCGAGCAGCGCCTGAAAGCGGTGTTGAAAGAACTCGCCGACGCACCGAATGCAATTTTATTCATCGACGAAATCCATACCCTGATCGGTGCAGGTGCAGCCACCGGCGGCACGATGGATGCCTCCAACCTGCTGAAGCCCGCACTGTCGAATGGCTCGCTGAAATGCATCGGCGCAACCACTTATCAAGAATACCGCGGCATTTTCGAGAAAGATCATGCGCTGTCGCGCCGCTTCCAGAAAGTGGACGTACCCGAACCGACCGTAGAACAGACTATCGAAATTCTGCGCGGCCTAAAACCGCGCTTCGAAGCGCACCATAGCGTGAAATACAGCGCTGCAGCCATCTCTTCAGCCGCCGAACTGTCGGCGCGTTTCATCAATGACCGCCATCTGCCGGACAAAGCGATCGATGTACTGGACGAAGCCGGCGCTGCGCAGCGCATTCTGCCGAAATCCCGGCAAAAGAAGATGATTGGCAAGCACGAGATCGAAGAAATCATCGCCAAGATCGCGCGCATCCCGCCGCGCACCGTCTCGCAGGACGACCGCAACACGCTGAAGACGCTGGATCGCGACTTGAAAGCCGTTGTATTCGGCCAAGAAAAAGCCATCGACGTGCTGGCACGCGCCATTAAAATGTCGCGCAGCGGTCTGGGCAACCCGCAAAAACCGATCGGCAGCTTCCTGTTCTCCGGCCCCACCGGCGTCGGCAAGACCGAAGTCGCCCGTCAGTTGGCGTATTGCATGGGCATGCCGCTGCATCGCTTCGACATGTCGGAATATATGGAGCGCCACGCCGTTTCGCGCCTGATCGGTGCGCCCCCCGGCTATGTCGGCTTTGATCAGGGCGGCCTGCTTACCGAAGCGATCAGCAAGCAACCGCATTGTGTGCTGCTGCTGGACGAAATCGAAAAAGCCCACCCGGATATTTTCAACGTGCTGCTGCAAGTCATGGATCATGGCACGCTGACCGACAACAATGGACGCAAAGCCGATTTCCGCAACGTAGTCATCATCATGACCACCAATGCGGGCGCGGAAGCGCTGACTAAAACGCAGATCGGTTTCACTAAGACCGTTGCCTCCGGCGACGAAATGGCCGACATCAAGCGCATGTTCACGCCGGAATTCCGCAACCGGCTGGATGCCATCGTCTCCTTCGCACCGCTGGATAAAGAAGTGATCCTGCGTGTAGTGGACAAATTCCTCATGCAACTGGAAGAGCAACTCCATGAAAAGAAAGTGGAAGCGGTATTCACCGACAGCCTGAAGGACTATCTGGCCGAAAACGGTTTCGACCCAGTGATGGGGGCACGCCCGATGTCGCGCCTGATTCAGGACACCATCCGCAGTGCGCTGGCCGACGAACTGCTGTTTGGTCGCCTCGCACACGGCGGCAAGGTCATTGTCGATGTGAAGGATGGCAAGGTGGGGTTGGAATTTGCTGAAGAAGCCGTGACGGCTTGATCCAGCTCGCGTGTATCCGGCGCTAACTACGCACTTTTTCTGTACCGACACGAGCAAGCCCAAATGTAGGGGTCGCGCAGTATAGAGAGGGAACATTTGAACTACCGCGGTCGCTTCGCCCCCTCGCCCACCGGCCCGCTTCACTTCGGCTCGCTGGTTACTGCGGTCGGCAGTTATCTGGACGCCCGCCGGCATCAAGGCGCATGGCTGGTACGGATGGAGGATTTAGATCGCCCGCGCTGCGTCCCCGGTGCCGGGGATGACATATTAAGGACACTGGAAGCCCTGCATCTGTACTGGGATGAGTCTGTGCTCTACCAAAGCCAGCGCGACGAAGCTTACCAGACAGCACTCGACCGCCTGATCGCCTCCGGCAGCGCCTATCCTTGCGCCTGTACTCGCAAAGAAATCGCCGATTCCGCACTGTACGGCGCAGAGGGCCAAATTTATCCCGGCTCCTGCCGCGACGGACTACCAAGCGGGCGCAGCGCCCGCGCTTGGCGGGTGCGCACACACAATACCACCATCGTTTTCGAAGACGGTATTCAGGGGCGCATCGAACAAAATCTGGAACGCGAAATCGGCGATTTCGTGGTCAAACGCGCCGATGGGTTATTCGCCTATCAACTAGCAGTGGTTGTGGACGACGCGGAACAGGGCATTACCGACATCGTGCGCGGCGCGGATCTGCTGACCTCAACCGCTCGGCAAATACATTTGCAACATCTGCTCGGCTTGCCGACACCGCATTACCGTCATTTGCCGGTAGCAGTGAATGCCCAAGGCGAAAAATTGAGCAAGCAAACTTTGGCGGAACCGATAGCCGTCCAACAACCCAGCTTGGCACTGGTACAGGCGCTGCAATTCCTGCGGCAAAATCCGCCCGCCGACCTACCGGCGTGCCGCCCAGATGAAGTGCTGGCATGGGGCGTACAGCACTGGCAACCCGCGCTATTGCATAGCCTGCGCGCCTTACCGTCCACCCCGCGCGAATTCCATTGCCAATTTGTTCCGGTTATACGATGATTCACCCACACGCTTAATTCAACCGAACCTCGCGCCGACCCTTCATGCACGACACGCCGCCGATACCGCACGCCTCGCTCGATCCGGATGATTGGGATGCGTTGCGCGCCCAAGGTCACCGCATGCTGGATGACATGTTCGATTACCTCGAACACTTGCGTAGCCGTCCGGTCTGGCAGCCCGCACCGGACGAGGTGCGCGATACATTCCGCCGCCCGCTTCCCCATGCACCGAGCGAGCTGTCCGACGCACATCGTCAATTCATGGAAAACGTATTGCCGTATGCAGTAGGCAACGCCCATCCCGGCTTTATGGGCTGGGTGCATGGCGGCGGTACGCCGGTCGGCATGCTGGCGGAAATGCTGGCCGCCGGACTGAACGCCAATTTAGGCGGCCGCGACCAAATGCCCATCGTCGTCGAACAGCAAATCGTGCAATGGATGCGCGAACTGTTCAGCTTCCCCAAGGAAGCCAGCGGCCTATTCGTGACCGGCACATCCATGGCAACGCTGATCGCCGTGCTGGTTGCCCGCCACGCCGCGCTCGGTGCGGAAGTGCGTCACCGTGGACTGGTCGAATGCGGCCAAAGACTGGTCGCCTACACCTCGACCGATGCGCACGGCTCGATCGCCAAAATGATGGAAGTAGCAGGTCTAGGCAGCGAGGCATTACGCCGCATCCCGGTGGATGCCGAACACCGCATCCGTCTGGATGCACTGTCCGATGCCATCGCGGCCGACCGCGCCGCCGGACTAACCCCTTTCTTCGTCGCCGCTACCGCCGGCACAGTCAACACCGGCGCAATCGACCCGCTGAGGGAAGTGTCCATACTGGCCAAGAGGGAAAAACTCTGGTTCCATGTCGATGGCGCATACGGTGCGCTCGCCATGCTCTCGCCGGAACTCGCATCCCGCCTGCAAGGCATCGAACAGGCCGACTCGATTGCTTTCGACTTCCACAAATGGGGACAAGTCCCTTACGATGCCGGCTTTATCCTGATTCGCGACGGTGCCTTGCACATGTCTGCCTTCGCCTCGTCCGCCGCCTATTTGCGTCGCGAGACGCGCGGCATGGCAGCCGGTTCGCCGTGGCCGTGCGATTTCGGCCCCGATCTCTCACGCGGCTTCCGCGCGCTGAAAACTTGGTTTACCTTGCAGGTTTACGGCACCGACCAATTAGGCAAAACCATTGCGCATACCTGCCGACTCGCGAATTACCTTGCCGAACGCATCAGCACCGAACCGGAACTGGAGCTACTCGCACCAGTTTCGCTGAACATTGTATGCTTCCGCTACCGCGCCGCCGATGCCGACCGCATCAACGGTGCAATTATTGCCGATTTGCAAGAATCCGGCGTCGCCGCACCTTCGGCCACCACTATCGACGGCAAACTTGCCATTCGCGCCGCCATCGTCAACCATCGCACGAATACTGCCGATATTGATGCGCTAATCGAAACAACACTACGCTTCGGACGCGCCAGAATAGCGAACTAGATCAATCCGACCGGAACTACCAGAATGAACGCGCCAGTCACTTACACTTTTATGGGCCCGGCAGCCCTGATGAAATTCGCCTATCAAGGTATCGACCTAACCCCGCTCGGCAATGAGCTGATTGCCGGTGTCGAACACTTGCCACCGCTCGCAGCCGCCGACGCGCTGATGGATCTTTCTACTATTTTGCAGTTGAACGGCAATCGGGACATTGCACTGTCCGTACAAAGTGAAGCCCTGCGCAGCAAACAGCATTACCACTTGTCCGCACCGCACCAACCGGCGCGCATTCGGCTGCTGGCCATCATGACGCCGGGCGATCTGATGTCGAACACCCCGCTGGATTTTCTGCTGGAAGATTCGGATATTTCGCTGGATTATCTCTATCTCGCGCCGCATTTGCCCTTTCCAGAGACCATTCCGCCGCATGACGTGCTGTTCGTCGCCATCGCCGAAGCAGACGAGAACCGCATGTTTTTAGAAGAACTGGGTAAAGCGTTGCCCGATTGGCCGCTCCCGGTACTCAACCGGGCTGATCGCATTCTGAATCTGGCGCGCGACCGTGCACATGCCCTGCTGGCCGACATTCCGGGCGTCGCGATGCCAGCCACCGTGCGACAAACCCGCGCTGAGCTGAGTGCCCTTGTCAACAATCAAGCTACACTATCCAAAATTTTGCCTGATGCCGATTATCCGATCGTTGTTCGTCCGGTCGGCTCTCATGCCGGTCGCGGACTGGAAAGAATCGACGATCCGGCAGCATTGCAAATTTACCTCTCCGCCATGTCGGACGAGATGTTCTACCTGTCGCCGTTCATCGATTACCGCAATACCGACGGATTGTTCCGCAAATTCCGGGTAGCACTGATCGAAGGTCGCCCTTACGCCGTGCATTTGGGCGTGTCCGCGCACTGGATGATCCACTACATGAATGCGGGCATGAACGAAAGCGCAGAGAAACGCGCCGAAGAAGAAAAGTTCATGGCAGAGTTCGACGCTGAATTCGCCCGCAAACATGCTTCTGCGCTGCAAGCGATCTATGAACGCACCGGACTGGATTATCTGATTCTGGATTGCGCGGAAACGCCTGCGGGCGAATTGTTACTATTTGAGTTAGACACCAGTGCAGTCGTACACGCCATGGATCCGATCGATCTCTACCCCTACAAACAGCCGCAAATGCGCAAGGTTTTCACTGCCTTCCGCAACCTGCTGCTGCATGCCATGCAAAAACAACAGGCAGCCTGATCTGGCATGACGCCAACCGCTGGGCGCGCACTAAACGCTTCCGGGTCGATGCTGCCGGACACTGCCGCGCTGCTGACGCAGGGCGGCGATGCGCGCATTGCACTTGACCCGGTAAGCGGTACGAACCGCTACGGCTGCCGCCCCGTCCCAGAGCCTGAATTATTAGACTTTGCCTCAGCCACAGCATCGTTCATCTCCCCCGGCGCATTCGACGCAGCAGACCGACTGAGAGTGCATTTGAGCGAAGCGCTGCGCCATGCATCGCCCTCCACTGTTTATGCTGACGCGCTAGCGCGTTTACGCACCGAACTGCTGAAACTGTGCGGATTGGAAGATACCCAGCCGCAGATGCTGTTTGCCCCCTCCGGCACCGACCTGCATTGCCTCGCCGCCCAGCGTATGCTGGCACGTTCGCCGCAACCGCTACGCGTCATTAGCGTTGAAGAAAACGAAACCGGCAGCGGCGTACTGCGCACCTTGCACAGCATGCATCCCTCGCCAGAAACCGTGACTGTGGCTTTGCGATTGCCGGACGGCACGCCGCGCCCCGCGCACGAAATCGATGCCGAATTCAGCTCACTCACCCATCAGGCACAGGCAGCCGGATGCCAGGTATTGTTGATTCAAACCGACATTTCGAAAAGCGGGCTGATTGCCCCAAGCTATGCCTGTTCGACCGATTTGAAACGGACTTACGGCGCACGATTGGAAGTCATGATCGATGCCTGCCAATTCCGCCTCGCCCCCGACACGCTGCGCGCCTGTCTGGCACACGGCTACAGCATCGCGCTGACCGGCTCGAAATTCGTCGGCGGCCCCAGTTTTTCCGGCGTGCTGCTCATTCCCTCCGAAGAAAATGAAACACCTACCGCACCGCTGGACGCAACACCCAATTTCGGACTGGTGCTGCGCTGGGAAGCCGCCTTGTATGAGCTGCGCGCCTTCCGCAGCGTGCCGGAGTCTGTAATCACCGACCTGCTGTACCGCTTCGCCCGTGTCTTACAAGATCGGCTGAACCGCGACCCGGCATTTATCCCCATCGTCACGCCGCCATTGCAGCGCAGCACGCTCGGCCTGAAGCAGAATTGGGACTGTATACAAACTGTATTTCCGTTCCTGCTCCGCCAACCGGACGGCTTCGGTTGGAAAACGCTCGATACAGACCAGACCACTCAGGTTTACAAGGCGCTGCCCCATGCCTCGACACGCTGCCAACTTGCTCAACCGATACACTGTACCAACGACTACAGTGCATTAAGACTCTGCCTCAGCGCGCGCCAGATCGTTCAGGCCAGCAAACCGGACGGCATAGCACACCTTTTAGACCAGGCACAGCGTGTACTCGACCAAGCAGCCAAACTTGCAGCACTTGTTAATCTACCAAGTCGGTAGCGCTATCCAGCACTACCACAGGTAATTCCGCTGCCGGAAAAAATAAGCCCTGAAGGCTGGCACGGCCTTCAGGGCTGGTATCCGCCAAAAACTTAGGCTATTTCTGCAATGGCAGCACTTAATGCGACCAACTCGACCGCAGCCGGAAGAGGAAAACCGCGTCGAGTACCTCCACGCGTCTCCAGAAACAGGCTTTGAATGTAATGCAAACATTCCTGAAACCGCCCCTGTTCAAGATAGGCATAGATTTTCAGCATAATGTGCCGGAAGTGTGCAGACAAATAGCGCGTGTGCACCTGACGGTGGTGCGCCACCATTTCGGAAAGCTTATCATCAATATGCATTAAACCTCTCCTCCACTCTATGCGACAGATACAGCCTACGCACAAACCCAGAGCAAGTAAATAGGCCAATTTATCTAATTAATTCATACAGAAGCATTTCTGCACCCGACGCCTCTCGCGAATCGGCAAGCGCATCCAAGGATTGGGAAAGCACCGGCTGTACGCGTTACTGCGCCAAATTGCTCGGACGCAACCGACTAGAAAGTGCAAAAGAAACATAGCCCGGCATGTGCACAGCAACACACATGCAGAAACGAACAAATACTAGAGGATAAGGAAACTGGTGCCGCTTGTCGGATTCGAACTGACGACCTACCGCTTACAAGGCGGTTGCTCTACCAACTGAGCTAAAGCGGCTAGCAGAACTGGTGGGTCGTGCGTGATTCGAACACGCGACCAACGGATTAAAAGTCCGCTGCTCTACCGGCTGAGCTAACGACCCGTCCTGAAGGAAGGGCGAATTATACGGATTGCCTTAAATCTGTCAACGCAAAATGCGATAATGTGTCGGATCCGGCACCTCGGCCGCCTCGAAACCGGCACGGCGCAAGCGGCAGGAATCGCACACACCGCACGCACGCCCGGCTTCGTCGGCCTGATAGCAAGATACCGTTAAACCGTAATCCACCCCGAGTTGTGCGCCCTGACGAATGATTTCGGCCTTGCTCAAGTATTGCAGCGGAGCATGCACGGTTAACGGCTTACCTTCGACGGCGGCCTTGGTCGCCAGATTCGCCATTTGCTGGAAGGCTGAAACATATTCGGGGCGACAATCCGGGTAGCCGGAATAATCCACCGCGTTCACGCCGATAAAAATATCCTGCGCTTGCAGCACTTCCGCCCAAGCCAGCGCTAGCGACAGCATGATGGTGTTGCGGGCCGGTACATAGGTAAGCGGGATACCGGTCGTTGGCTGCTCGGGCACAGCAATATTTTTGTCGGTCAGCGCCGAACCACCGAAAGTCGTGAGGTCGATATTCACCACCGAATGCTTAACCGCACCCAGTGCCTGCGCTACGCGCTGCGCGGCGGCCAGTTCGGCATGGTGGCGCTGCCCATAATCTACGCTCAGGGCATAGCAGGTAAAACCCTGCGCGCGCGCCATTGCCAGCACGGTCGCGGAGTCTAGGCCCCCGGAAAGTAGAACGACTGCATTTTTCATTTGCCCTGCTGATTACCCCACAACAATTTATGCAATTGTATCTGCATCCGCACCGGCAACCGGTCGCGCAGTATCCATTCAGCCAATACGGTGGGCGATAACTGGCCTTGCGCGGCGGAAAACAGCACTGCACAGCGTTCGCTCAAGCCCTGCTCCCGCAGCACATCGCGCGCCCACAAATAATCAGCCTCGTCACATAGCACAAATTTGATTTCGTCCTGCGGTTTCAGGTGTTCCAGATTGCCCCACAGGTTTTTTTCGACCTCGCCGGAGCCGGGCGTTTTGATGTCCAGCACAGTCATCACGCGCGGATCGACGCCGCGAATATCGAGCCCCCCGCCGGTTTCCAGTGAAACCCGGTAACCTGCGTCGCACAACGCCTGGAGCAGCAGCAAGCAATTTTTCTGCGCCAGCGGCTCGCCGCCGGTCACCGTGACATATTCGGGCGCGTAGTGTGCCACTTCGTTGAGCACAGCCGAGAGCGCCATAGTCTGCCCGCCGGTAAAAGCGTAGCTTGTATCGCAGTAAGTGCAACGCATCGGACACCCCGTCAGACGCACGAATACCGTGGGCAGGCCCGCCCGGCTGGTTTCGCCCTGCAAGGAATAAAAAATCTCGTTGATGCGCAGAGTGGCGCGTTCTAGAGCGTCCGACACGACAAGACTACTTCAGTTCGCCGAGCAGCTTCTTGGCCTTCTCGGCAGCGGAGGTGTCGGGATATTTGCTGACGATCAGTTTCAGCGTTTTTTTGGCAGCCGGTTTCTTGTCGAGCTCAGCCTGACAATTCGCCACGCCGTACAGCGCATCCGGCAACTTAGGACTATTGTCGTATTTATCCACGACCATCTGGTACATCGGCAGCGCGCTCTTGCAATCTTTCAGTGCAGTATAGGCCTGCCCCATCCAGAAATAACTATTGGGCGCATACACCGACTGCGGAAACTTGGTCAGAAAATCCTGAAAGGCACCCAGCGCATTCTGGTAACTGGCCGACTTATAGAAAGCATACGCTGCTTCGTAAGCACGGTTTTCCAACGAGGGATCGTTCGCGGCTTCCGGCTGCTTGCCGCTAGCGCTTGCCTGCGGCTGCGGGGCAGCCTCTGCCGCCTCGAAACGCCGCAGGCGGCTATCGAGATCGATGTAGAAATCTTTTTGACGCTTTTCAGCATCTTGCAGACCATGCTGCAACTCTTCGTTTTGCCCTCTCAGGCGACGAATTTCAGTATTCTGCGCTTCAATCTGACCTTGCAGATCGAGCAGAATCGCAGCTTGCTTCGATTCAGTTTCTTCCAACTGCGAAACGCGCGTCTCAAGCGTCTTGATCTTTTTTTGCGCCTCATCGTCGGTAAACAGCCCGGCATGCGCCGGAGCAACCGTCAGAACGCTGTACAGAACAAGGCTTAAGACGCGCAGTTTCATGGTGCTTACTTCTTCGCGCTGTAGTTCAGGTCGGCACGACGGTTTTGCGCCCAAGCCTCTTCGTTATGCGCAGTCGCTTTCGGCTTTTCTTCGCCGTAGCTCACCGTTTGAACCTGACCGTCTTTCGCGCCGCTGGCAATCAAACCCTTCTTCACGTTGTCAGCGCGGCGTTGCCCCAGCGACAGGTTGTATTCGCTGCTGCCGCGTTCGTCGCAATTGCCTTCCACACGCACTGTGCGGTTTGCGCGCGTGCTCAGATACTTGCCGTGCGCTTGCACGGTCGGCTTGTCGGCGTCCTGCACGACATCGACGTCAAACGGGAAATACACGCTACGCTTCGCCAGATCGGCATTCTTGGGGTCATCCAGCGGATCCACGGCCACCGACGCGGCAGGCTTGGCCGCAACAGGTTTAGCTGCCGTCTGCGGGGCGGTAGCAGCGGGCTTTTGCTCTTCAACCGGCGCCTTAGGTTTGTCGCTCGCACAAGCCGCCAACAAATTCGCCAGCAATACGCTAATCAGGATTTTCTTCATCGTCATACCCCTATCGAGAATTATTGTTTCAGGAACGGTCCCCAAACCGGCTCGCGAATCGCGCCGCTTTGCGCGGACATGCGTTGCTTCACCCGGCCATCGCTGGACACGGTCATCAATATACCACGACCCTGCGCCTCAGTGGCAAACAACACTATTTTGCCGTTCGGCGCAAAGCTCGGTTTTTTGTCCCAGCCGCCCTCGGTCAGCGTCTGCATCTGGCCAGTCTGAAAGTCTTGCACAGCAATATAGAATTGCCCGCCGTTGCGATGGGAAAACACAAAACTCTTACCGTCCGGACTATAGCGCGGCGAGAAATTGCTTGACCCTTCGAAAGTCAGCCGCTCGGCGCGGCCGCCGCTGGCAGCCATACGGTAAATTTGAACGCTGCCGCCCCGATCGGAAGCGAACAGCAGCGATTGCCCATCCGGTGAAAAATTCGGCTCGGTGTCGATCGATCCGCCTTCGGTCAGACGGCGAGCACCGCTACCGTCCGGCCGTACCAGCCAGATTTGCGCCCCACCGTCGCGCGACACCACCACAGCCAATTGGCGACCATCCGGCGACCAGGTCGGTGCGCTGTTACTGCCCGGAAAGTTTGCCACCACACGGCGTTGGTTAGTCAGGAGCGATTGCACATACACTGCGGCATGACCTTCTTCAAAAGTTACATATGCCAAGTGCGTCCCGTCCGGCGACCATGACGGCGACATAATCGGCTCGCTCAGCGCCAGCACGGTCTGCTCGTTGTAACCGTCGCTATCGGCCACCACCAGACGGCTACGCGCCCCGTTACGCACGACGTAAGCAATGCGGGTACTAAACACCCCCGGCACGCCGGTCAACTTTTCGTAAATCAGGTCGGCAATGCGATGCCCGATTGCACGGGCCTGATCTGCACTCGCCGAAACAGACTGCCCGGCGATCCAACTCTGTTTCGCCACATCATACAAACGGTACTGCACTTCAATACGATCGTTCGGTTGCACAATCACTTTGCCGATACACAATGCATCGGTACCCGCCCATTGCGCGGCCACCACCTGACTCGGTTCATGCGGTAATCTGCCCGCCGGATCGACAAGCTTAAATAGCCCGCTGCGCGCCAGATCGGCGGACACGATCGAACTAATACTCTCTTTCAATTTACCTTCATCTGCCAGCGGCACAATCGCCACCGGAATCTGCGTCTCCCCGGCTCCGCTAATTTCGATTTGCAAAGCTGCCTGAGCCGGTAACGCCACCCAGCTGAGCAATAACAATAAGCCACTTCGCCACATACTTTTCCTCTCGTCAGTCTTTCGGGCTAAAGATCAAATGCAATTCGCGAAAACGCGAAAACAACGCCGGATCGGGCGGCAACGGCAGCGGTTGCGACTTCAGAATCGCCCGCTCCACCGCCGTATCATAAGCTGCATTACCGCTCGAACGCGCCAAGCGGGCGTTCAGCACCGTCCCGCCCGGCAACAGTGTTACGTCGTACTCCGCCTTAATATTATCCGGCACATCGGGCGGCATCACGATATTGCGGCGGATCTTGGCAATAATTTTTGCCTTATGTTCGTCGATCACCTTACCCATCGCGGCCGCTTGTGCCGCCTGTTGACGCGCTTGTTCAGCCTGAGCAGCTTCGGCAGCTTTCGCCGCCGCATCATCGCGCTTAGGCTCGGCCGACTTCTTATCCGGCACTTTTTTCTCCGGCACCACCGGTTTTTCCGGTGCCTTTTCCGGCGCTGGTTTTTTCTTGTCTTTTAATTCGATTTCCGCCTTGCTCGGCGCCGGCTTTGCCTCCGGCGTAATCTCTTTGGGCTTCGGCGGTGGCGGAGGTTCCGGCGCTTTCGGAGGCGGTGATTCTTTGGCAACGCTGCTGTGTTCCGGCAGACTGCTCCAAATATCGACTTTGATCCCCTGCGGCTGCTCTTCGCGCCAGCTCACGCCGAAATACAAAAAGGCGAAAAACGCAGCATGCACGACCAGCGCGAACAGCGCAGCGCGCATTTTTCCGGGTTCGGTTCTATCCTGCAAAATGCTCATTGCCCCTTGCTTTGCACCAGCAAACCGACCTTCTGGACATGTTGCGCCTGCAACATCTCCATCACCTTAATCACCTCTTCGTAGCGTACGCTCTTATCAGCAGAAATCACTACGGGCTGCTCGGCGTTCGCGCTTTGTTTCTGCTTGAGCGCCTCCACCAGATCGCCGCGCGACAAAGTACGCTCACTGCCGCCTTTATTGTGATCGCGCAAGGCGAGCGAGGTGTCTTTTTTGATAATCACTTCCAGCGGCGCAACCGGCGGCGTCAACGATTTACCAATCGAAGGCAAATCCACCTGCCCCGGATTCATCAGCGGCGCAGTCACCATAAAAATCACCAGCAAGACCAGCATCACGTCGATATACGGCACGACGTTGATCTGGCTGACCGGGCGAAGCGAGCGGCGCGAAGAGTAGCTCATGCGTTCCTCAATCTGCGATCTGTCAGGGCTGGCGTTGCAGCACGTTGGAAAATTCTTCCATGAAGCTTTCGAAGCGCGACGACAGGCGCATCACTTCATGCGAATAGCGGTTATAGGCCACCACGGCCGGAATCGCCGCGAACAGGCCCATCGCAGTTGCCACCAACGCCTCGGCAATACCGGGCGCAACGTGCGCCAGCGTCGCCTGGCCGACGTTCGCCAAACCGCGGAAGGCATTCATAATGCCCCATACCGTACCGAACAAGCCGACGTACGGGCTGACCGAACCGACCGAAGCCAGAAACGCAAGATGCGACTCCAGCTGATCCATCTCACGCTGATAGGTGGCGCGCATCGCACGGCGCGTACCTTCCATCACGGCAGTATTATCGTTCCCGAATTTCTTTTTCAATTTAACGAATTCGGCATAGCCAGCCGAAAAAATGCGTTCCATGCTGCCGGATTCGTCGCGGGCGGCATGTACGCGCTGGTACAACTGACCCAGATCGCCGCCCTGCCAAAACAACTGTTCGAACATCTCCGACTGCGTGGTCGCCAACCGCACCGCAAACATTTTACGGAAGATGTACCACCAAGACATCAGCGACACCAGTAGCAACGCTCCCATCACCAACTGCACCAGTACGCTGGCGTTTTGAATCAGGCTCAAGAACGATAAATCCTGAGAAACTTCCATGTCATTCCTTCCATTGACTACGCAACACATCCGGCACACTGACCGGCTTAAAACTTTCCACGCCGACGCACACCAGATGCACCTCGGCTTCCAGCAAAAGCATCTCTCCGCGCCGCACGGTCTGATGCAACGTTAAACGGCTACGCCCGATTTCGCGCACTTCCGCCGTCGCGGTCAGCATGTCGTCCAGCAAGGCAGGACGCAAATAATCCAATTTGAGCGAACGCACCACGAACATCACGCCGAGTTCTTTCATCATCCCGGCATTGCTGTAACCGTAACTACGCAACCACTCAGTCCGCGCCCGTTCTAAAAAGTTCACATAACTGGCGTGGTAGGTGACGCCGCCCGCATCGGTATCTTGAAAATACACCCGGATCGGCCACTCGAACACCTTACTCATCCCACAACTCCTTCACCGCCTGATTGCGCGGCAGCGGCAAGCCGAAATGCCGGTAGGCATTCTCCGTCGCCATCCGTCCGCGCGGCGTCCGCTGCAAGTAGCCCTGCTGAATCAGATACGGCTCCAGCACATCCTCAATGGTATCGCGCTCCTCGCCGATGGCTGCCGCGAGGTTATCCACCCCGACCGGGCCACCCGCAAATTTCTCGATCACGGTCTGCAATAACTTGCGATCCATCAAATCCAGCCCCTGCGCATCTACATCCAGCATCGTCAGCGCAGCATCGGCCACTTCGCGCGAAGCTTCGCCATGCGCTTTTACATCGGCGTAATCGCGCACCCGACGCAACAAGCGGTTGGCGATACGCGGCGTGCCGCGCGAACGGCGCGCCACCTCCAGCGCCGCATCGGGCGATAAATTCATGTCCAGCAACTTAGACGAACGCAGCACAATGCGCTGCAATTCCTGCGGCGTATAAAACTCCAACCGCGCCACGATGCCAAAACGGTCGCGCAGCGGGTTGGTCAACATCCCGGCTCGGGTAGTCGCCCCCACCAGTGTAAACGGCGGCAAATCCAGCTTTACCGAACGCGCTGCCGGGCCTTCGCCAATCATAATGTCGATCTGGTAGTCCTCCAACGCGGGGTACAGAATTTCTTCCACTACCGGCGACAGTCGGTGAATCTCGTCGATAAACAGTACATCGTGCGGCTCCAGATTGGTCAGCAGCGCCGCCAAATCGCCCGCACGCTCCAGCACCGGCCCCGAAGTCTGCCGGAGATTCACCCCCATCTCGCGCGAGATAATGTGCGCCAGAGTCGTTTTGCCAAGGCCCGGCGGACCGAACAGCAGCACATGGTCGAGCGGCTCGCCGCGCTTCTTCGCCGCCTCGATAAAGATTTGTAACTGATCGCGGATTTTTTCCTGCCCGACGTACTCATCGAGCTGTTTCGGACGCAGCGCACGTTCCAGCGCCTCCTCATGCTGCGAGGCCGGAGCAGGAGAAATCAAACGCTCCCCGGATGTCAGATTATCGCTGTGTATCATGCCTTGGATAAGAATTTAAGCGCCTGGCGGATTCCGTCCGACACGCCGGTTTCGGCCGGTAGTTGTTTTGCGGCCCAACTTGCTTCTTTGTCGCTGTAGCCCAGTGCCAGCAGGGCATTCACGATGTCGCCGCTGTTATCGGCAACAGCAGAGACTGCGCCGCCCTTCGGCAAAGCAGCCTCAAACTTACCTTGCAGTTCGAGCAGCAGACGTTCGGCGGTTTTCTTGCCAACACCGGGAATTTTCACCAGACGGCCGCTTTCCTTGCGCGTCACGGCATCGGCCAGATCGTCCAGACTCATGCCGGAGAGCACCGACAATGCCAGCTTCGGCCCGACGCCGCTAATTTTCAACAACTGACGAAATGCGGCACGCTCGGCATCGCTGCCAAAACCGTACAGCAGATGCGCATCTTCGCGCACCACCAGATGCGTATGCAGCACCACCCGCTCGCTCAATGCAGGCAAGTTATAAAACGTGCTCATCGGCACATCCACTTCATAGGCCACGCCCTGCACGTCGAGCAGAATCTGCGGCGGATTTTTTTCCAGCAGAATGCCCGTCAAACGACCGATCATGCGCTTCCCTTCGATAAACTTAATGCCAGCACCAACAGCCCGGCGTGCATCAGCATCGCCATGATGGTCGACTGGATCGCCGGTGCAAGACGCTGCGGCTGATGCGCGTAGCGAAATAATTGTTTTCCAGCCGCCAGACTCAACGGCATGGCCAGCCATGCCGCCAGCGCAAAAGCGGGCAACTTACCGGAGGCTACCGCCAGCGTCAACCATCCATAGGCCAGAGCGGCAATCAAAGCATAGCCCCAACGCGCCTGCCGGACTTCCAGCCGCGCAACCCAGTGCAACTTTCCGGCGATACCGTCTGCCGAACGGTCAGGAAACTGGTTGATATACAACAGATTTGCCACCAGCAAAGCGTACGACATGCCCGCCCACACCGGCTCCAACGCGAAATGTCCGCGCTGCACGAAATCGGTTCCTACGGTAATCAGCAAAAAACCGGCAGCGACGCAAATTTCGCCGACACCCCGGCTATTCAACTTAAACGGCGGCGCGGAGTATGCCCAACCGATGAACAATCCGGCCAAACCAATGTACAACAGTTGTGGCGACGAAGCCCGCATCAGCACCAGACCCGCCAACGCAACTCCCGCCATCAGCGCAAAACCGAAACGTGCCGTTTGCGCCTTGGTGAGCACACCGTTCTGAATAAACCGGCTGCCGCCGGTAAACGGAAAAATGCGCTCGACATTGCATTCGTCAGTGCCGTTCAAGGCATCGTAATAATCGTTCAGCACATTCGCCCCGGCATGCGCCAACAATGCAAAAATCAATGTTGCCGCCGCCAGCCCCCCGTTCAGCGGTACGCCGCTAAACGACGCCGACGCCAGCCCGATCATCGCAGCCGCCAGACTGGCGGTCAGAAACGCCGGACGGGTCGCTGCCAGATAGAGGGCGAACGGATTGCGAAAACGCGCGAGCGTCGGTTCCATCGGTTGAGCCAAGTGTGCCTCCTGTTTTCCGGTTACACCAAGCGGCCGCCGCGCACGCGGAAACCTTTGGTTGCCAAACTCCCCAAGCCGAGTCCGCCGTGGGCATGGCAAATCGCACAGGCCAGCGCATCTGCCGCATCCGGGCTAGGCGTACCGGATAAATTCAGCAATCTGCGCACCATCTCCTGCACCTGCTCCTTGCCGGCATGTCCGTTGCCCACCACCGCCTGCTTCACCTGCAAGGCGGTGTACTCCGCCACCGGCAACTGTGCCAGCACCGCCGCACATATGGCTGCGCCGCGCGCTTGCCCGAGCAACAGCGTAGACTGCGGGTTTACGTTCACGAACACTTTTTCCACCGCCGCCTGCTGAGGTCGATGCATTGCAATCACCTCGGACAGCGAATCCAGAATCGCTTTCAGGCGCAGCGGCAATTCGCCCTCCGGCGTTTTGATGCAGCCGCTGTCCACATACTGCAACTGCGAACCGACCTTATCCAGCACGCCGAAGCCGGTAATGCGCAAGCCCGGGTCGATGCCCAAAATGCGAACGGGCGCGCTCATGCCCGCCCGCTCCCGCCTGCCTGCATCTCTTGCACGGCGCGCGCTCCGTTATTCTTCGATGATGGCGTTGGTATACACTTCCTGCACGTCGTCCAGACTTTCCAACGCGTCCAGCAATTTTTGCATGCGCACCGCATCGTCTCCGGTGAACGTCACTTCTGTGGTCGGCTTCATGGTTACTTCGCCCATTTCCGCCTTGAATCCCGCTGCTTCCAGACGCTGCTTCACTTCCACGAAATCGTTCGGCGCTGTAATCACCTCGATACTGCCGTCTTCGTCGGTCACGATATCTTCCGCACCCGCATCCAGCGCCACTTCCATCAGCGCGTTTTCATCGGTACCCGGTGCAAAAATCATCTGCCCGCAATGTTTGAACAGGAAAGAAACCGAACCGTCGGTTCCCAGATTGCCGCCGTACTTGGTGAACGCATGACGCACATCGGCCACGGTACGGGTCTTATTATCGGTCAGACAATCCACCATCACGGCTGCGCCGTTGATGCCGTAGCCTTCATAACGCAATTCCACATAGTCCACGCCTTCCAAATCGCCGCAGCCGCGCTTGATCGCGCGTTCCACGTTATCCTTGGGCATATTGTTGTCGAAGGCCTTTTCCATCGCCAGGCGCAGACGCGGGTTGCTGTCCGCATCGCCGCCGCCCAGCTTCGCCGCCACGGTAATTTCCTTAATCAGGCGCGTAAAGATCTTGCCGCGCTTCGCATCCTGCCGACCTTTACGATGCTGGATATTCGCCCATTTGCTGTGACCTGCCATGTTGCATTCCTTATCGAACGATTAACCGCGCAATGGTATCATTTTCGCGCATTCAACTAAACCGGAGACCGCATGATCGCCCCGCTTCTGATCGCCAAGCACGACCATCAGGAAATTCACCTGCTTCCGCACATGGCCAACCGGCACGGTTTAATTACCGGCGCCACCGGCACCGGCAAGACAGTCACGCTGCAAAGTCTGGCCGAATCGTTCAGCCGGATTGGCGTCCCCGTGTTCCTGTCCGATATTAAAGGGGATCTTTCCGGGTTAGCCAAAGCGGGCGGCGGCAACGCCAAAGTCGAAGCGCGCGTACAACAATTGCAGCTAGAGGATTACCAAAACCGCGCTTTCCCGGTTACCTTCTGGGATGTCTTCGGCGAGCAAGGCCATCCGGTACGCGCTACGGTCTCCGACATGGGGCCGTTGCTGTTGGGACGAATGCTGAATCTGAACGATACGCAGCAAGGCGTACTGACACTGGTTTTCAAGATTGCCGACGACAACGGCATGCTGCTGCTCGACTTCAAAGATTTGCGCGCCATGGTGCAGCATGTCGGCGACAATGCGAAGCAATTCACCACCGAATACGGCAATGTTTCCCCCGCCAGCATCGGCGCGATTCAGCGCGGTTTGCTCGCGCTGGAGGCCGAGGGCGGCGAACAGCTGTTCGGAGAGCCGATGCTTAACATCGACGACCTGATGCAGACCGACCGCCAAGGCTTCGGCATGATCAACATCCTGTCCGCCGACAAGCTGATGATGGCGCCCAAAGTGTACTCCACACTGCTGCTCTGGCTGCTCTCCGAATTATTCGAAAACCTGCCGGAAGCTGGCGATCTGGAAAAACCCAAACTGGTATTTTTCTTCGACGAAGCGCATTTGCTGTTCAGTGATGCCCCCAACGCCCTGCTAGACAAGATCGAACAAGTCGTACGACTGATCCGCTCCAAAGGCGTCGGTGTCTATTTCGTGACGCAAAACCCGGCGGATGTACCCGATAAGATCCTGTCTCAGCTCGGCAACCGCGTCCAGCATGCGCTGCGTGCCTTTTCCGCCCGCGACCAGAAAGCCGTACGCGCCGCCGCGCAAACCATGCGCGACAATGCCAATTTGGATGAGGAGACCGCCATTACCGAACTAGGCGTCGGAGAAGCCTTGGTTTCTCTACTGGATGACAAAGGACGCCCCGGCATCGTCGAACGCACCTTCATCGTACCGCCGCAAGCGCAAATCGGCCCTGTCACCGATGCCGAGCGTAAACAAGTCATCGCGCAATCCGTTTTGGCAGGCCACTACGAAAATGCATCGGATCGCGAATCGGCCTATGAAATTCTCAAAGGCCGCACTGTTTCCAAACAACCGGGAATGCCAGCCGGTTCAGATAGCCAGTCCCCGACCCTCCGCAACACTGAAACTCAAGACACTGGCTGGACACCGCGCGGCATTTTCAGCGAAAACGCCCCGTCCGATACCGGCAGCGATAGTGCAGGAAGCGGTTTCGGCGATTTGGTCGGTGGCATTTTCGGGGAAAGTAACGCCGGTCGCAGCACTCGCCGCCAAACAGCCGGCGAAGCGCTGGTCAAAAGTGCGGCGCGCAGCATCGGCTCTGAAGTTGGACGTCAAATTATCCGCGGCGTACTCGGCTCGATTTTCGGAGGCAAGCGTTAGACCATGTGGTATTACGCGCTCAAGGTAGCCATTTCCGCGCTGCTGATCGTCGCTATTTCCGAGGTCGCCAAGCGCTCAACCGGCTTGGCCGCCCTGCTCGCCGCATTGCCGCTGACCTCTTTGCTGGCGTTCATCTGGCTTCATCTGGAAGCCGCGCCGCCCGAGCGAATCGCCGCGCTATCCGGCCAAATTTTCTGGCTGGTACTGCCTTCGCTGGTATTGTTCATCGCACTGCCGCTGTTACTGAAACATGGCTTCGGTTTTTGGCTGAGCCTGACGCTTGCAATCGTAGCGACAAGCGGCAGCTATCTGCTCACGTACCCATTGCTGCGCCGCTTCGGCATCCAAATTTAAGTCCATGAACCTCACCGACATTCAGACCCGCCTGCACGCCCTCGCCAACCCGGCGCAAGCGAAAATCCTGCAAGGATTTTTCAAGACCGGACCGGGCGAATACGGCGAAGGGGACGTTTTTCTCGGCATCAAAGTACCGCAGTTGCGCGCTCTGGCGAAAACCCTGCGCGGCACGCCGTTGCCGGTGATCGAGAACCTGTTGCAGGACGAAGTGCACGAACAGCGCGTTCTGGCCCTGCTGTTATTGATGGATTATTACGCGCGCGGCGATAGTGCCGCGCAGTCAAGCGCCTACCATCTCTACCTTGACCGCACCGCCTACATTAACAATTGGGACTTGGTGGACATTTCCGCACCGCACATTGTCGGCCATTACCTTGCTGAACGCCCGCGCGCGCCACTCTACAACTTAGTGCAATCCGAATCGCTGTGGGAACGACGCATCGCTATCATCGCCACATTCCACTTTATCCGCCTGAATCAGTTCGACGATACGCTGAGGCTGTCAGAACAGCTGCTCGGCGATAATCACGACCTGATACACAAAGCCGTCGGCTGGATGCTGCGCGAAGTCGGCAAACGCGACCAAACTGTAGAAGAAGCATTTTTACTGCCGCGCTACCGCAGCATGCCGCGCACCATGCTGCGCTACGCAATCGAACGGTTCCCGGAACCGCGCCGCAAGGGCTATCTGCTGGGACAGATTTAAACCTCAGCAATGGTATGAATACGCACGCCCGGCAAAGTAACCGTCTGTCCGGGACGAATTTTGCAGGTTTTGCGCAACTCGGTTTGCCCGTCCACTTTCACCGCTCCCTCCGCCACCAGCGCTTTACCCGCACCGCCGCTGTCGCACACACCGACCAGCTTGAGCAGTTGATTCAGCTCGATAAATTCGCCCCGAATGGGAAATTCTATGGTTTGCATAACTGTCATCCAGAAAAAGTTTGCGCATTGTAGGCGATCCGGCAGCGGAACGCGCGGGCGCAATCCGCTATAATTCGCCCCTTATCGATTTTTCGGACGCGACATGAGCGTATTAAGCTGGATTATGGCCGCCAGTCTGTTGGGCGGTGCACTGAGCGTTTCGGCAGCTGCCGTATTCGCGCTGAACGCGCGCGCGCAGCATGTCGGTACGCTGGTCAGCTACGCCATCGGCGCGCTGCTGGGCGCAGTTTTCCTCGATTTGCTGCCGGAGGCTATCCAAAGCAGTCCGAACGGCGCAACCGTCAGCGCCACCGTGCTGGCAGGAATTTTATTGTTCTTCGTGCTGGAAAAACTGGTGCTATGGCGACACTGCCACCACGAACACTGCGAGGTACACGAGCCGCATCAGCACAGCCACAGCGATCACGGGCGCAGTGGCATGATGATTATCGTCGGCGACACATTCCACAACTTTGTGGACGGCATCATTATCGCCGCTGCCTTTCTCGCCGACATCGAGCTCGGCATCGTCACTGCTCTGGCAATCATCGCCCACGAAATTCCGCAAGAAGTCGGCGATTTCTTGGTGCTGATCCACTCCGGTTACAGCAAAGCGCGCGCCTTCCAGCTCAATGTGATTTCCAGCTTCGCCACGGTTGCCGGCGGTTTGCTCGGCTATTTCGCGCTGCAATCTATGCAAAACATGGTGCCCACCCTGCTGGCACTGGCTGCCGCCAGCATGATTTATGTCGCCGTAGCCGATCTGATTCCCGGCCTGCACAAGCGCGCCCAGTTACGCGACACCCTTCAGCAAGTGATTCTGATCGCGCTGGGTGTCGGCACCGTGGCGCTAGTCAACGCCCTGATCCACGTTTAACGCTCTTTAAGGACCTGCCATGAGCAAGCATTCCACACCACCGCGCGTCGGTTTCGTTTCGCTGGGTTGCCCCAAAGCCACCGTCGATTCCGAGCACATTCTCACCCGGCTGCGCGCAGAAGGGTATGTTATTTCGGGCAGTTATACCGATTCCGATATTGTGGTGGTAAACACCTGTGGTTTTATCGACAGCGCAGTAGAAGAATCGCTGGATGCCATCGGCGAAGCCTTAGCAGAAAACGGCAAAGTGATCGTCACCGGCTGCCTCGGCGCGAAAGGCGATGTAGTCCAGCAAGCCCACCCGAAAGTATTAGCCGTGACCGGCCCCCACGCTACCGATGAAGTCATGGAAGCCGTGCATGCGCACCTGCCGAAACCGCACGATCCCTATACCGATCTGGTACCGCCGCAAGGCATCCGCCTGACACCCAAGCATTTCGCTTACTTAAAGATTTCCGAAGGCTGTAATCATCGCTGCACCTTCTGCATCATTCCCGCGCTGCGCGGCGACTTGGTGAGCCGCCCGGTTGGCGAAGTGATGCAGGAAGCAGAAAATCTGGTCAATGCCGGCGTACGTGAATTGTTAGTCATCTCGCAAGACACCAGCGCCTACGGCGTGGACGTAAAATACCGCACCGGATTCTGGGGCGGTCGCCCGCTGAAAACCCGCATGACCGAACTGGCTTCGGCACTCGGCAGCCTGGGTGCATGGGTGCGCCTGCACTATGTGTACCCGTACCCGCACGTAGACGAAGTCATTCCGCTGATGGCCGAAGGCAAAATTCTGCCGTATCTCGACATCCCCTTCCAACACGCCAATGAGCGCATTTTGAAACTGATGAAGCGCCCGGCCAGCAGTGAAAACGTGCTGGCACGCATCAAGAAATGGCGCGAAATCTGCCCGGACATCACCCTGCGCAGCACCTTCATCGTTGGCTTCCCCGGCGAAACCGAAGAAGAATTCGAAGAACTGCTCGATTTCCTCGAAGAAGCCCAGCTCGACCGCGTCGGCGCTTTTGCGTACTCCCCGGTAGAAGGTGCAGCCGCCAACGCGTTGCCTGACCACATCCCCGCCGAAGTACAAATGGAGAGACTGGCTCGCCTGATGCAACTGCAAGCCGAAATCAGTGCCGAAAAACTGGCCCGCAAGGTAGGCCGCGAAATCAAAGTGCTGGTGGACGCAGTAGACGAAGACGGGGCAATTGCCCGCAGTGCCGCCGATGCGCCGGAAATTGACGGCTTGGTATACATCGAAGACGGCCAGAACTTGGAAGCGGGAGAATTCGTGACCGTGCGCATTACCGACTCGGACGAACACGACCTCTGGGCCGAACAGGTGTAATCTCACCATGCAGCCGGAAGACCTGCAACGCCTAGTTAGCCTGGCGATGCCCTACGGCAAATATAAAGGGCGTCTCATCGCCGATCTGCCCGGCCATTATCTCAACTGGTTCGCCCGCGAAGGTTTTCCGCCGGGCGAAATCGGCCGCCTGCTGGCCCTGATGCAAGAGCTCGACCATAACGGCTTATCTCACTTGCTCACCCCACTCCGCAAGAAGTAAACACAGTCGCATCACTCGCCTACGCATATAAGATATTTTCATATAAAAATGAAAACATATCATTTCTCGTCATTTGAAGATTTCTCTATAGTGCGCTCCGTAGTCATTCACACACACGGAGAACACCATGAAGAAAACTCTTGTAGCCGCAACTCTGCTGACCGCATTGTTTACCCCCGCCGCATACGCAGCGGATGTCACCTTGCTGAACGTCTCCTACGACCCGACCCGCGAACTCTACCAAGACTATAACGCAGCGTTCGCCAAATACTGGAAAGCCAAGACCGGCGACAACGTCACCGTCAAACAATCGCACGGCGGCTCCGGCAAGCAAGCACGCGCCATCATCGATGGTCTGGAAGCCGATGTTGCCACGCTGGCACTGGCTTACGATGTGGACTCCCTGCACGATCACGGCAACCTGATTCCGGCTAACTGGCAAACCCGCCTGTCTCACAACAGCGCCCCATACACCTCAACCATCGTCTTCTTAGTACGCAAGGGCAATCCGAAAAAGATTCGCGACTGGGACGATCTTGTGAAACCCGGCACTTCGGTCATTACCCCGAACCCGAAAACCTCTGGCGGCGCGCGCTGGAACTATCTGGCTGCCTGGGGATTTGCGCTGAAGAAATTCGGCAACGACCCGGTCAAAGCCAAAGATTTCGTCGCCAAACTGTATGCCAACGTGCCGGTACTGGATTCCGGTGCGCGCGGTTCGACCACCACCTTTGTAGAACGCGGATTGGGCGATGTCTTGCTGGCTTGGGAGAACGAAGCCTTCCTCGCTATCAAAGAATTGGGACCGGATAAATTCGAAATCGTCGCCCCCTCGCTGAGCATTCTGGCCGAACCGCCCGTCAGCGTCGTGGACAAGTTTGCCGACAAGCACGGTACCCGCAAAGTAGCGGAAGCCTATCTGAGCTACCTGTACAGCCCGGAAGGTCAGGAAATCGCTGCGCAGAACTATTACCGCCCGATTGATGCCAAGGTGGCTGCCAAGCATGCGAAGGACTTCCCCAAGCTGAACCTGTTTACCATCGGCGAGATTTTCGGCGGCTGGAAAAAGGCTCAGAAGGGACACTTTGCCGACGGCGGCACCTTCGACCAGATTTACACCAAGAAATAATCCCTTACCGAACAGGAGTTAATCATGAGCATTGCTGCAGTTAATCCGCGCAACCAATTCATCGGCAGGATTAAAGAAATCGTCGAAAGCCCGGTAGTCAGCGAGGTAGTTGTGGAAACAGCCTTCGGCCCGGTTACATCGATCATCTCGACCCGCTCGGTACACGATCTCGGCTTAACAACAGGCACAAAAGTCGTTGCATTGGTTAAAGCAACGGAAGTTTCGCTGGCAAAACTATGACAACCGTCCGCTTTAAAGAACATAGCGTTTTGCCGGGCTTTAATCTGGCGCTGGGATACACCCTGCTGTACCTCGCGCTGATTGTATTGATCCCGCTGTCTGCGCTGTTTTTCAAAACCGCAACCCTCGGCCTGTCCGGCTTTCTGGAAGTTGCTTCCAGCGAGCGCGTACTGGCTGCGTTGCGCGTCAGTTTCGGTGCATCGTTTGCGGCAGCCTTAATTAATGCGCTGTTCGGCTTGCTGGTGGCGTGGGTACTGGTACGCTACCGCTTCCCCGGTAAAAAAATCATCGATGCACTGGTCGATCTGCCCTTCGCACTCCCGACCGCTGTAGCGGGGATTACGCTGGCAACGCTGTATGCGCCGAACGGCTGGGTCGGCCAGTATTTCGCCGCGCATGACATCAAAATCGCCTACACCCCGCTCGGCATTGCGGTGGCGCTCACTTTCATCGGCCTGCCGTTCGTCGTGCGTACCGTACAACCCGTACTAGAAGACGTCGAGGCCGAAGTCGAAGAAGCCGCCGCCTGTCTTGGCGCAAGTCGCTTAGATGTATTCCGGCGCGTGATTTTGCCAGCGATCTACCCCGCGCTGCTCACCGGCTTTGCACTGGCCTTCGCCCGTGCGGTCGGCGAATACGGCTCGGTGATTTTCATCGCCGGCAACATGCCACTGGTTTCGGAAATCGCTCCGCTGCTGATCATTTCCAAACTCGAACAATATGATTACGCCGGCGCAACGGCCATTGCCGTGCTGATGCTGCTGATCTCGTTTGCACTGCTGCTGGTTATCAACATCTTGCAATGGTGGAGCAGCCGCCGGGGAGGAAAATGATGACAACCGCAACACGCACACGCAAAATCGCCACGCAAGAAAGCCGCAGCGTTACCTTCGGCCTGATCGTACTGGCACTGGGCTATCTGGCATTATTTCTCGGCTTACCGCTCGCTGCCGTATTCACAGAAGCGCTCAGCAAGGGCTGGTCGCTGTATCTGGAGGCACTGAAAGACCCGGATGCCTGGTCGGCCATTAAGCTTACCCTGCTGACCGCCGCAATCGCCGTGCCTTTCAATCTGGTGTTCGGCATCGCAGCCGCCTGGGCCGTTGCCAAATTCGAATTCCGCGGCAAAAGCCTGTTGCTCACGCTGATCGATCTGCCATTCGCAGTCAGCCCGGTGATTTCCGGCCTGATATACGTACTGCTGTTCGGCGCACAAGGCTGGTTCGGCCCGTGGCTGCAAGAGCACGATATCAAAGTCGTCTTTGCCGTACCCGGCATCGTCCTTGCCACCGTATTCGTCACCTTCCCCTTTATCGCCCGCGAGCTGATTCCGCTGATGCAAGCCCAAGGCAAAGAAGAAGAGGAAGCCGCAATCTCGCTCGGTGCATCCGGCTGGCAAACCTTCTGGCGCGTCACCCTGCCCAACATCAAATGGGGGCTGCTATACGGCGTCATCCTGTGCAACGCCCGTGCGATGGGCGAATTCGGCGCGGTCTCGGTCGTCTCCGGCTACATACGCGGCATGACCAACACCATGCCCCTGCATGTCGAAATTTTGTACAACGAATATAACTTTGTGGCCGCTTTCAGCGTCGCCTCCCTGCTGGCACTCCTGGCACTGGTGACCCTGCTCGCAAAAACGCTGGTGGAATGGCAAGCCCGCCGCAGCGGAGAACCCCTACATGGAGATGCAGCATGAGCATTAGCATTCAAAATCTGGAAAAACATTTCGGCGGTTTCACCGCACTGAACAACATCAGCCTCAATGTCGAAAGCGGCGAACTGGTCGCCCTGCTCGGCCCCTCAGGCTGCGGCAAAACCACCCTGCTACGCATCATCGGCGGACTGGAACTACCCGACGACGGCAAAATCCTGTTTCACGGCGAAGACGTCGAAGAACGCGACGCCCGCGAACGCAATGTCGGCTTCGTGTTCCAGCACTACGCCCTGTTCCGCCACATGACCGTATTTGAAAACGTCGCCTTCGGCCTGCGCGTCAAACCGAAAAAACTGCGCCCAAGCGAAGCAGAAATCAAACGCCGCGTACACCAACTGCTCGAACTGGTACAACTCGACTGGCTGGCCGACCGCTACCCCGCACAACTCTCCGGCGGACAACGCCAGCGCATCGCACTGGCACGCGCCCTTGCCGTCGAACCCAAAATTCTGCTGCTGGACGAACCCTTCGGCGCACTAGACACCCAAGTGCGCAAAGAATTGCGCCGCTGGCTGCGCCGCCTGCACGACGAACTGCACATCACCAGCGTATTCGTCACCCACGATCAGGAAGAAGCCTTAGAAGTCGCCGACCGCATCGTCGTCATGAACAAAGGCAACATCGAACAAGTCGGCACACCGGACGAAATCTACGCCAACCCCGCCACCCCGTTCGTCTACCAGTTCATCGGCAACGTCAACCTCTTCCACAGCCGCACCCATGCCGCATGGACGCAAGCGCACGGCGACGCCGTCGCCTATGTCCGCCCGCACGACATCGACATCGCCCTCACCCCGCAAGACCACAGCGCACTGCCCGCCGACGTGCAACAAGTGCGCGCAGTCGGCCCCTTCGTCCGCATCGAAGCCGCCGACACGAACGGCGAACTGATCGAAATCGAACTCAGCCGCGAACGTTACGACACCCAACCCCTGCAACCCGGCACACGCATCTACCTCAAACCCCGGCAGATTCGCGTCTTCGAACCGCAAACCGCCTAAAACCCTCAACCCCACGCCCGCACTGCGGGCGTGGGTTACCTGCCGTCGGCAATTCCAAACACACACCCTCTTCTTAAAGGTCAGCTATTCGGCCATTGCAGCCATTCAGTTACCTGAATTTTGTCTGTTACTGTATCAATTGCGAAAGTATTAATCACTTCTGCCCCCCCATTGCTCCATAAGGGAAATCTTCATTTTCAGTTGCCATTCAACCGGAAGAGTCTGGGTACTTATCTTGCTCCTTGACAACCTAGGACGACCATCCTAATATTCGCCCCAAATTAGGACAAGAATCCTAGTTCTAATGGTTAATACAAGGAGATCATTTTGTCTGCAGATATATTCGAGCCATTTCAGTTGGGTGACCTGACACTCGCCAACCGGATGGTCGTGGCACCAATGACGCGTAACCGTGCTGATCGAAGCGGTATTGTTTCCCCCATGATGGTGACCTACTATCAGCAACGAGCCAGCGCTGGTCTGATCATTGCTGAATCTGCCCCAGTTTCGGCTGAGGGTGTGGGCTATCCCTATACCCCGGGGATTTACACTGAGGCTCAAGCGGCAAGCTGGCTTCACCTGACCGATGCGGTGCACTTAATTGGTGGTCATATCTTTGCGCAGTTGCAACACTGCGGACGTATTTCCCATCCGAGCTTGCTTCCAAACAACGTCACGCCTATTGCCCCGTCGGCGTTGCAACCTGTAGGGCAGGCAGTCACCTATACCGGCATGCAGGATTTTGTGACACCACGCGCACTCGATATCAGTGAAATTCCGGGAATCGTGGCGCAATTCAGGCTTGGCGCTGAAATGGCTAAACTCGCTGGCTTCGATGGCGTAGAAGTTCACGGTGCCAACGGCTATATTATCGACCAGTTCCTGCGGGATGGGAGCAACCATCGCACAGATGCATATGGTGGTAGTGTGCAGAACCGCATGCGCCTACTGAATGAAATTCTGGATGCGATATGCGATGTGTGGCATGCACAGCGCGTGGGTGTGCGACTAACCCCAGAAAACAGTTTTAATTCGATGACAGATTCCAATCCGCAAGCGCACTTCGAGTATTTCGCAGAACAGCTAAGCTCTCGCAAATTGGCCTACGTGCATATGCTCGAAGGCGACATGATGACGAAAAACAGCTCAGTAGATTATCGCGCGTTGCGATCAAGGTTTACAGGCCCGTATATTGCCAACAACGGTTATGACCTAGCACGTGCGCAAATTGCAATACAAAGCGGTGCCGCGAGCCTGGTAGCGTTCGGAATCCCCTTCTTGTCTAATCCAGATTTGGTGCGCCGCTATCGGGAGAGCCTGCCGCTAAACGAGGTCGATCCTTCCACCTTTTATGGGGGTGCTGAGGTCGGGTATACCGATTATCCGTTCTATCGTAGTGAAGTGCTTGAGCAAACCAACCCTTGAGGCACAGAAGTTGTAGGAGGTTTTATTATGAGCGACATGACGACACGTGACCACATTATTGAAGCTGCCGACCAGTTGTTCTATCGGCAAGGTTTCGAGCATACGTCGTTCTCAAATATTGCGGATGCCGTTCAAATTTCCCGTGGCAATTTTTACCATCACTTCAAATCCAAGGATGAAATCCTAGATGCCGTAATCAATGTGCGTCTGGCTAACACCCAGATGATGTTGGATAAGTGGGAAGTCGAGGGAAAAATGCCAGAGGATCGAATCCGGAGTTTCATCAATATTCTGATCGCGAACAAAGCCACAATAAAACAGTACGGCTGCCCAGTTGGCACGCTCTGTACAGAACTGGCTAAACTGAATCACTCAGCGCAACCCGAGGCCAACAGCCTGTTTACGCTGTTTCGCACTTGGTTGCGTAGGCAATTTACGTTGTTGGGGCGAGAGTCAGTTGCCGACGAACTGGCGATGCATCTTCTTGCTCGCAGCCAAGGCGTCGCAACATTGGCTAATGCTTTTCACGATGAGAAATTTATCAAGCACGAAGTACAGCAAATGAACGATTGGCTAAGCTCATGCGTTAAGGGCACCGAATGAAAAGCTCAATATGAGCAGTTTTTCAACTAGATTAATAGGAAAGAAATTGAATGTTTATCGTGCTGCTTAAATTTTCCAGTAACAAAAGCCAAGCCGGACAATTCATGGAAGGGCACAAAGAGTGGATCGAGCGCGGCATTGAAGATGGGGTGTTTGTGCTGGTCGGTAGTCTTCAGCCAAATTTGGGCGGTGGAATCGTGGCACACAACACGTCACTGCCTGACCTCCAACGCAGGGTGAACAACGATCCATTCGTTACGGAAAATATTGTAAGCGCGGAGATTCTTGAAATCACACCGGCAAAAGTCGATGAACGGCTGAAATTCCTACTCGGCTAAGTTCCAATTCCATGCCTTTTCGTAACGAGGACAATGCATAAGCATGACGATAATAGTACCTGACGGAAAATCACGCTGCCGCTGGTGTACTGCAGCTCCGGAATTTCTCGACTATCACGATACCGAATGGGGCTTCCCCATCAGTGATGATCATCGCCTATTTGAAAAGATATGTCTGGAAGGTTTTCAATCTGGACTAAGCTGGCGCACTATCCTCGTCAAGCGCGAGAACTTCCGTGCCGCCTTCCATAATTTCGATTTCGATAGAATAGCTCGCTTCTCTCAGCGAGATATAAATCGCCTGCTGAAAGACGAAGGTATCGTCCGGCATCGGGGTAAAATTGAGGCAGTCATCAACAACGCCAAGCAAGCTCAGGTGCTTGTCAAAAATGAGGGATCGCTGGCTGCTTTCATTTGGAGCTACGAGCCTGATATTAACCAATTAGAAATACCGCAGTCATCATCAACCTCTGCGGAATCGTCTGCTCTATCGAAGGAACTAAAAAAGCGGGGCTGGAAATTCGTGGGTCCCACTACGATGTATGCCTTCATGCAGGCAATGGGGTTGATCAACGATCATGTTGAGGACTGCGTGATTAGAGCCAAGGTTGAGCGCACACGCAAGAATTTCAAGCGCCCAGTACGCGTTTAGGAGAATAGAACTACTACTTTACAGTGCCCACACTCATCGTGTCGGGCGCGCCGTAGAAATAATCTCTTCCGCAATAGATACAACAACAGATAATAATTCAGAAAACTAAAATGGCTGCTATGACCGACAATCTGACCTTCATCCCCACACCCAATAACAATTTACTTCCCCGACAGCCGTTATCCTGAGTACTTTCGGGTGCTCTGCCAAATCGAACATAGGGTAGAATTCGGCAGTTTTTCTTGTTGATCCTATTTTCATTTCCATGCGTCTTACTCAGCTTCGTCAGCGTTTACGTGATGCCGGTGCGAAACCGTGCCATGAAGACCGTTTTTTGCGCAGTTGGAGTCAGTTGCGCGCTTATGACCGGAAGCACAGTCCTGCGGAGACGTTTTTTCCGCTTTCGGTGCGCCATGCTTTGCCGGAGATCGAGGCGGAAGCAAACGGGCTTGTGCAGTTGCACAGTAGCCATCCGGCAGGCGAAGGTGTGGCGAGGTTGTTGGTGAAATTAGCCGATGGGCAGATGGTGGAGAGTGTGCTGCTGCCGCGCGGCGGGTTGTGCGTTTCGACGCAGGTGGGGTGCGCAGTCGGTTGTGTGTTTTGCATGAGCGGGCGGGACGGTCTGCAACGCCAGCTCGGCAGTGCGGAAATCGCGGCGCAGGTGGTGCTGGCGCGGCGTCAGCGTGCTGTCAGCAAGGTGGTTTTCATGGGGATGGGCGAGCCGGCTCACAATCTCGATAATGTGCTCGAAGCCATCCACATGCTGGGTACGGAAGGCGGCATCGGCCATAAGAATCTGGTGCTTTCTACTGTGGGCGATCTGCGCGTTTTCGAGCGCTTGCCGCAAGAAAGCGTTAAACCGGCATTGGCGCTTTCGCTGCACAGCGCCGACGATGCACTGCGCGCGAAGCTGTTGCCGCATGCGCCGCAGATTCCCGTTGCCGAGCTGGTCGAACGCGCCGAGGTTTACGCCCGCGCCACCGGCTACCCCACGCAATACCAGTGGACGCTGATCGAAGGCGTGAATGACACGCCTGAAGAGGTGAAGCGGATTGCCGCACTGCTCGCCGGCAAATACGCCATTATGAATTTCATCCCGTTCAATGCGGTAGACGGTCTCGACTTCCGCCGCCCCGAGCCGGATCGCATCGCCTTCATGGCCGGATCTCTGCGCCAGCGAGGCATTATTGCCTGCATCCGCGATTCTGCCGGGCAGGAGGTGGAAGGCGCATGCGGGCAGTTGCGAGCCCGTGCAGCACAGCGCAAGGGCTCTGCGCCAAAAATACAGGTGCACTTACCAAGCTAAGTGTTGCTAAGCCGCAATAAAAAAGCCCGGCATGCCGGGCTTTTTACTTTCTGGCGCTGGCGCTTAGGCGAAGTTTGCCGCCACGAAGTCCCAGTTCACCAGATTGTTCAGGAAGGTTTCCACGAACTTGGGACGCAGGTTGCGGTAGTCAATGTAGTAGGCGTGCTCCCACACGTCCACGCACAGTAGCGCCTTGTCGCCGGTAGTCAGCGGGGTGCCGGCTGCGCCCATGTTGACGATGTCCAGCGAACCGTCTGCCTTCTTCACCAACCAAGTCCAACCGGAGCCGAAATTGCCGACTGCGGAGGTTTGGAAGGCTTTTTTGAAGTCGTCCAGCGAACCCCACTTAGCATTGATAGCGTCGGCCAGTGCGCCGGTCGGGGCACCGCCGCCGTTCGGCTTCATGCAGTTCCAGAAGAAGGTGTGGTTCCACACTTGAGCGGAGTTGTTGTAAATGCCGCCGGAGGATTTTTTGATAATGTCTTCCAGCGAGGCGTTTTCGAATTCGGTGCCCTTAATCAGGTTGTTCAGATTGGTCACGTACGCTTGGTGGTGCTTGGCGTAGTGGTATTCGAAGGTTTCTTTGGACATATGCGGTTGCAGGGCGTCCATCGCATAAGGCAGGGCGGGCAGCGTGTGTTCCATTGTTTTTCTCCTTTTACGAATCGTTGCAATGTTCTGTGTTCGGTCGAGCGCGCGACAAAACCTCGTCGTCAGCCGGGGAATAATACCACAGCCTTTTAGTCAGGTATATTCCAGCGTGCCGTTTGCGTAAATCAATGCACCCTGCACGGCTTTTCCCGGGAAAACCGCACGCATTGCGTTGCAATATTCGCGCATTTGCGCCTGATAGGGCCTGCTCTCTTCACGCTCGCCCATTTTGTAGTCGAGTACCCAAACGGCATCGGCGAATTCCACCAGCCGGTCAATACGATGCAATTCGCCGCGCGCATTGATGTAGGGCATTTCGTTGGTTGCGCTGCAAAACTGCGCGGGGTCGAAAAAGCGTTGCAGTTCTGGCAATGCCAGCAAGTGCCGCACCTGCTCCAGCAAACCGTTCAGTTCTTCCGGAGGAATGCCAAGACGCTGCACCCAAATTTCCGGCTCAGCAGGTTGTGCAGGCGGCACCAGATATTGCAATAAACCGTGCAGCCAAATGCCGCGCTGCTGGGCAGCATTCGGACGCGTCCGGCGTGTACCGGTTGGCAGCGGGCGACGCAAAGCGGCATCAGCCTCAATCACTCGCACTGCCTCAGTCGCTAGCGGTGTATCCGCCTCGCGCAGCAAAGGATTCTCCCGCACCTCATTCCCCAGTGCGAGCGCAATGCGCCCGTACCAGGATTCGGCCCCGAAATCGCCACTACCGCTTACCAGCAGGGCTTGCTTGGCGCGCGTCATCGCCACGTACAGTAAGTTCAAGTTCTCGCGTTCCGCGGTGCGGTTCTCCGCTTCAAAATATTTCTGACGCTGTATACCGCGCTCGTCTTTACGTCCATAAAGCGAAAAATGGCACGGACGATTTTCCTGCGGCGGCCAGTCTATCAAAGCATCGTATTGGTCGGCGCGCTCATAAGTGTCGTTGGCGTCCAGTAACCAAACGATCGGCGCCTCCAGCCCTTTCGATTCGTGCACGGTGTAAATGCGCAGCACGTTTCCCGAATCGGCCGAACGCCCCTCGCTCGGCGCTTCGTTATCCGCTGCCTCGCGCAGTTCCCGCAATTGCTGCAAAAAGCGCGGCAAACTGGGGTAACGCCCGGCATCTACGCCCAGCGCAATTTCCATGAATGCCTGCAAATTGTCGGCGACGCTCTGGCGCATGGACTCCGGCACGGCATGCGCGTAACGATTCAGCACATCGCCCTCGAAGTAAATACGGTCGAGCAGGTCGTGTACTGGCAAACGGTCGGCGCGTTGCACCCAGCCGACCAGCAAGTTGCATGCACGCACCAACCGGACGGGCGTATCGGCGCGATCAGCCAAGCGCAGCAAGCTTGCCCACCAGCTGCCCTCCTCGGCTTCTTGAGCCAGCAACAATAGCTCTTCATCACTGCAATCGAAAATCGGACAGCGCAGAGTCTGCGCCAAAGCCAGATCGGCAAACGGGGTCATCAGAAAGCTTAGTAGCGCCTGAAAATCTTCCGCCTCCAGCGTTTCCAGCAAACCGCCGCGCCGAGAACTGATGAACGGGATATGCAAGGCGCGCAATGCCTGTTCGTATACACGCAAATGCGTACGCTTACGCACCAGCACCATCACATCGCACCACTCCGCCGGACGCACCACTCCGCCGTCGTGCACATGCCACTGACCGATAATTTCAGTCAGATAGCGCGCAAACTGCTCAGCTTCCAGACTGCGCGCCCCCGCTTCGGCCTCCGCCCGCGCTTCCAGCAGGGGGTTACGCAAACGCCAGACGGGGTTGCCCTCTGACGATTCGGTCTTTTCCGCCTGCGCCAAGGGCAGACAAGCGGTATAACCCGGCAACCCGGCCTGACGCGCCTCGTGCGCCACGAAATCCTGATACAGCGGCTCACCGGAAAATACTGCATTCACGGCTTCCAGAATCGCAGGCGCATTGCGATGAGTCACGTTCTGACTCAAATAATGCGCTTGGAATGCATCGCAAAGAAAGTCGCGCACCACACCGAACAAGCGGGCATCGGCGCGGCGGAAACGATAGATCGATTGTTTAGGATCGCCTACTACAAACACCTTCGGCGCGCTTTCCACTGCGGCGGAGGCGTCGAACCACGCCTTCAGGATTTGCCACTGCAAGGGGTTGGTGTCCTGAAACTCGTCCAGCAAGACGTGCCGATAGCGACGATCGAGTTTGTACTGCATGTATTCGGCAAACGCGCTCACGTTCAGCAAGCGGCAAATCTGCCATTCCAAGTCGGAAAAATCCAGCAACTGCTGGCGTTGCTTCAAGGCTTGATAAGCTTCCAGCAAAGTCGTACCGCATCGCAACGTGGCCGCATTAAAACGGTAAACCTGCTGTTCGGTACGGTAGCGCCGCACCGCCTCCATCGCTTCATACACGCGCCCCATCAATCGATCGAACTCTGCAGCATCTTGCCCCTTGCTAGGCTTCAGCTTGCGCGGCTCATTTTTCTGGGTGTACAGCGCCGCGGCCAATGCAGCAAAGCGTTCAGCCTCACCGGCGCATTGCAAAGCCGCCTCCACTTGGCTGCCGAGCTGGCGCTGGGTTGGCGTACCGCCCTGCAACAAATTGGCAAATGCAGCCGCCTCGGCGGCAAAGTGCGGATACGCCGCCAGTTGCATCAACGGATCGACGTCAGGATCGACTTGCAAGCCCTCGCGTAACGCGTGCAAAGCGGCAGCCAGCGGCTCAACACTTTCCGCAGTATAGGCCAGCCATTCGTTGCGCTTGCCAACGAAGTTAAACAACAATTCGCGCGTGTTGGACAAACCGTATTCATCCAGCAAATACAGGAAGGCTTCGGCAGTTTCAGTCTGTTCCGGATCGCGTAAACTATCGGCAAAGGCCTGCCATGCCTCCTCCTGCAAAGCCGAGGTCTGCTCGACTAACTGAATACCGCCCGCCAAGCCGGACTGTAAGGGGGCGCGTTGCAATACTTGCATGAACCAACCGTGAAATGTACTGATAGTAATTCCCGGCTGAGCCAATAGAAATTCCTGATATAACTGACGCGCGCGCGGCAGCAAACGGTCGCACTCAGCATCGTCCAAGGCGCGGTCGCGCAAAAAGCCTCGTACCGTCGCTTCATCGGCGGAAGCAAGCAAGTAAAGCCAGCCGTGCAGGCGTTCTTGCATTTCCTGCGCAGCCTTGCGGGTAAAGGTAATCGCCAGAATTTCACCCGGCGCAACGCCATCCAGCAGCAGACGCAAAATGCGCGACACCAGCAGCCAAGTCTTGCCGCTGCCTGCGCAGGCCTCTACCACGACGCTGGCTTGCGGATCGAGCGCGGCACGGTTATCCATGCTGCTCCCCCCAGAAATTCTTGCGGCACAGCCCGCGCATCTCACAATAAGCGCAGGCAGACTCCACACCGTTCGCAGGCAGTGGCGCCGCCGCGCGCATTTGCGCGAACAAATCTTGCAAACGCTGCATATTCGCGGCAGCCAGTTCATCCATTTCCTGCTCCGGCGCAACATCGCCTATGCGCGGTTTCTCGACACTGACGAAGGCCGCCGCACCGGCATGGCAAGCTGCGGCATAGCAAGCAAGTTGCACGTCTTCGCCGGGTTCGGACAACACCGTTTTCAAGGCATTCAGCGGCTTGGTCTTATAGTCCAACACGCGCACAGCACCGTCTGCCTGCCGGTCTAACCGATCGACGCGACCATGCAATGTTACGCCGTCCAGAGTCAATTCGAACGGCTGCTCACTGGCAACAAAGTGCCAGCCTTCGGCTTCGTTGCGCACCTGCCAGTCGAGATACTCGGCTATGCGCGCTTGCCAGCGCAGCAGCCAAGCATGCGCCAGATAGTCGTGTTCTAAAGCCTCGTCGAATACTGCCGCGCTGATTTGCCGCAACGTCCGCTCCAGCTCCTCGCGTGCATGTCCCGCCACTTGCGGATAGGCCTGATGAAATCGCTGCAACACGGCATGCACCCAAACGCCGTAATCGCGCTTATCGGTTGCCTCGCGCACCTCCTCCAACTCATCGAGGCGCAACACATAGCGAGCAAAAAACTGGTAGGGGCACGCAACCAGCCGGTTGTAGCCGCTGGGCGAAATCCGCGTCGGCAAAACATCAGGCGCAACCGTCGGCGCAGGCGGCGGCTGTATCTGGGGCAACGGTGCAGGAGGCGGCCGAACCTGCGCGGTCGGGAGCAACTCCGCCAACTCGCTGTCCAGCAAGTCAGCCTTGTAGGCCAGACGGTGCAAAGCCCGCAGCAATTCCAGATAGGGGCTGAGCAGGTTCGGCTCGCCGTTGCGACTGGCCTGCCAAGTCGCCAGCACGCAATCGTTTAGCGTGAGCAAACCCAGCAAGTCGTCGCGCTGCTGCGCCAGTCTGACCGTCCCGGTCGGCAATTCCAGTGCACTACGTACAGCGTCGTTAAACCATTGCCCGCCTGTCGCCAGGGCGGGCAGATGCGCCGCATCGCAGCCGAGCAGCAGCACCGCGTCGAATTGTCGCCAGCGCGTCGCAGCCAAATGGGTGATCGACACCGGACTGTCGATATCGGTATCGCGGAACGTCATGCGATCGAGTTGCAACGCCAGCCATGCACGCCATTCCGCCCGACTGAAACGCGCCGTCTCTCCCGCCAGCGTTTCCTGCCATTGGTGCAAGTGGTGCAGCAACTGCTGCCCGGCCGCATCCGCAGCCAATCCGGGCAACACGCCAAGGATATCCAGACTTTCATACAACCGGCTCAGCCAGCCTTCCAGCGTATCGCTGCGTTTTTGCAAACATTGTGCAGCCCGCTGCAAGCGCAGCAAGGGACGCTGCAAATCGGCATCGCGCCCGGCCAGTTCGATAAATTCCGCCAGATGCGCGACCACATTGCGCTCGCGTACCAATTTTTCGAGTTGATAAAGCGCTTCTTTGCGCTCGTTTACCGGCATATCGGCAAATATGAACGGCGATTTCAGCAGGTCGAGCATATCCTGATGATAGAAATCGCTTTGCAAGGCTTCCAGCCAGCGCATCAGCACCGCACTGACCGCCAGCGTGGAAAATGTCCAGCCAGTTTCGTCGCGCACCAGCACTTCTGCGCGCTCCAGTCGCGCCCGTACACGCCGCGCCACCATCCGATCCTGTGCCACCAACGCAATGTTGCGCTTACCGGCCAGCAACCAACGACGCACTTGCAACTCGGCAGCTTGCGCTTCCTGCTCCAGGCTTTGCGCAGCGAACAATATCAGCCTGTCCTGCACGGGACTAACAGGAAAGCAGCCAACTATCCGCTCTGCCGTCTGGCTGAACGCTTCGACTTCGTTGCCGGCCTCGCACCCCGCTCGCAAAAAAGCCCCAACCGGCTGTTCAGCGGCCATTTCCCGCAGATCGAAATAGGTAACCGGAGCGCATTCTGCATAGCGTTCAAGAAAACGCACTTCCGGTAAAGCCAGTGCCGAAACCTGAAGCACATACAACGGTGCATTTGCCTGCTCGGCCAAGCGTGCCAAACGCTGCTGATAAGCGGCTACCGCGCACAATTCGCCGTCACCCTGCATGGCGTACCATAACTCATGCACCACGCGCGCTTCAAACTGCATCGGCGCATTGTTGCGCGCACGATAGGCCGCCTCCAGTTGTTCGGCGAATTCTATTTCATCCTGCGGCAAAACTACGCGGTGCGCAGTCAGCTCATCGAGCAAATCGAGCAATTCACGCGCCAACCCCCAACGCTCGGCATCGGGAAACCAGTTGCGGCTACGTAAAGCATGGTACAGCGCGGTTAGCCGCTGATCGTCGGAAACGGGAGAAGCAACCAAAGGAACGGTTTGCGCCCAATCATTTAGCGTCACCATCTGCGGCAACAACAGGATTGAAGCCCCGGCTTGGGTCATCAGCGCCTGCGCTAACGGCTGGGCGGCATGGTAATTAGGCAGAATGACGACCACACCACGCAGGTCGGGAGGAGCATGCGCTGCCAGTATGACTTGCGCGATCTGTTCGAAGAAAACGACCGCCGCCGGAACGCTGCCGATGGGCACGCCCTTCATGCCGGTTACAACCCCTTACGCAGCAGTTCGGCGAATTCGGGTACTGGCTGCGGTTTTCCGAAGAAGTAGCCTTGCGCCACCTCACAGCCGCCGCGCAAAAGAATATCGGCTTGCTCGGCGGTTTCCACCCCCTCTGCCACGACTTCCATACGCAGGTTATGCGCCATCGCGATAATGGTATGCGCAATGGCTTCGTCGTCTGCCTTTTTGCCGAGGTCATCGACGAACGAGCGGTCGATCTTCAGCGTGTCAATCGCCATGCGGCTCAGATAAGAAAGACTGGAATAGCCGGTCCCGAAATCGTCCAGCGCGACCGAGAAACCGCGCTCTTTCAGTTGTTGCAGCACGCTCTGCACATTCTGAGGCTGCATCAGCAAGCTTTTCGTCAATTCCAACTCCAGATACTGCGGATCCGCGCCGGTTGCCGCCAGCACATCGTCCAGCACACTCAACAGGTTGCCGTGCAAAAACTGGCGGGCGGAGACGTTGAAACTGACCGGAATCCGCGGCAGCCCGGCATCTTGCCAAGCCTTGCACTGGCGGGCAGTTTCGTGTGCCACCCAATTGCCGATCTGCGAAATCAGGCCGCTTTCTTCTGCAACCGGAATAAATTTTCCCGGCGGAATCATGCCATCCTCGGGATGCCGCCAACGGATCAGCGCTTCCGCACCGACGATCCCGCGTGTGCGGATATTTACTTTGGGCTGGTAGAACAACTCAAATTCGTTACGCTCCAGTGCCAGACGCAGCTTATGCTCCATCTTCAGCCGCTCGTGCGTACGCGCATTCATTTCTTCGACGAAATAGTGATAGCCGGCGCGCCCGTTCTCCTTGACGTGGTACATCGCTACGTCGGCATGCTGCATCAGCACATCGAAATTACTGCCGTCTTCCGGGAAGATACTGATTCCGATGCTGGGCGTGCTGTACAACGTATGCCCTTGCACATCGTAAGGCATCGACAAGCGGCTCACCAGCTTCTCCGCCACCACGGCGGCATCGCTGGACTCGCGGATATCGAGCAGCAACACCACGAATTCGTCGCCGCCGATACGCGCGATGGTGTCTTGCTCGCGCACGCATTCGCGCAAGCGCGCGGCCACCAGTTTCAGCAAGGCATCGCCGACCTCATGCCCCAAAGTGTCGTTAATCACCTTGAAGCGATCCATGTCGATAAACAGCAATCCCAACCGGGCATCGCGGCGCTGCGCATTACCGACGGCTTTTTCGATGCGGTCTTGCAACAAGCGCCTGTTTGGCAATCCGGTCAACGCATCGTGGTAGGCTAGGTATTCAATTTTGCGCTGCGCATCGCGCCGCTCGGAAATGTCGCGTAATACGCACTGATACAACTTGCTGCCATCCAGCATTTCCACAGTACGCATGGAAACATGCACGTCGAGCAACTCTCCGGATGCTTTGCGGTGACGGGTTTCGTAATCGAGCTGACCGGTTTGCAACATGTGCCACATGTGTGCAGTAATCTGTTCAGGCGACTGCTCGGCTTCCAGATCGGCGATATTCAGCGCCGTCATCTCCTGATGGCTGTACCCCAACTGAATCGCGGCCCGCTCGTTATGTCCGACTACCCTGCCGTCACGGTTCAGCAACACCACGGCATCGGGCAACTGCTCGAACAACACGCGGTATTGCGCCTGCAAGGCATGCGTTTCGCTTTCCATGCGCTTGCGTTCGCTGATGTCTTCCAGCACAGCAACAAAGAAATCGGGTTCACCCTCGGCAGTCCGCACCAGACCGACAGTCAGATTGACCCAAACCGAATGACCGTCCTTGTGCAGGCAACGCTTCTCGCTGTTGTATGTCCGCAACTCGCCCGCGATCAGTTGATTGAAGATATGCTGCCTGTCCTCGCGGTCTTCCGGATGGATAATATCGGAAAAGGTATGTTGCAGCAGTTCGCGGTGACGATAGCCCACAATGTCGCACAAACGCTGGTTGAGACGCATCCAGGTACCGTCCAATCCCACGTGCGCAATCCCGACTACTGCTTGCTCAAAAGTAGAACGGAATAGTTTTTCCTGCCGTTCCAGCTCGTTCAACGCTTGCCGTTTTTCGGTCATGTCGTAGAAGGCCAACACCACCCCGCGTATTTTGCCGTCAGCATCGTGCATCGGTGCCGCCGTACCTTCGATAGCGTATTCTTTGCCTTCGCGACCGATTAGCACCAAGTCGCTGCCAAGCGCTCCGCCTCGTCCCTCACGGATTGTACGCTCAACGGGATCGGCCACCACCTGACGACTACGCGCATCGACCACGTGGAAAATCTCCAGCCTGAGCTTGCCCCGCGCTTCTTGGAGCCCCCACTGCGTCAACGCTTCCGCAGTGGGATTCATGTATTCGATTTTCCCCACCGCATCCGTCACAATCACCGCATCGCCGATTGAGGACAACGTCACCTCGGCGCGCTCTTTCTCCTCATTCAACTGGCGGGAAAGCCTTGCCGCCAATTGAAAGGCTGCAATCCCGCTCATCGGCAGTAAAATCAGCAGCACCATCAGGAAATAATAATCCTCTCCGGTATGCTGACTGCGCACGACACCGCCGAGCGACGACATCTGCGCAACGACCTGTGCTTCGGTGTGTTCGGTTAGCTGATCCAGCGCCGATGAAAGTTCGCGGTCGATGCCGCGCACTTCTGCATCCGCCTTATAAAGGTTATCGGGAGTCTTGCCCGGCGGGTAGGCAATGAGAGCCTCGTCGTAACGACGCTTAATTTCGGTGTGCTGGCGCAACACTTGCAGCACTTGCGCATTATCGAGACCGCGCTGCGCCATATCCACCGCCAACTGACGCAGGGCCGAGCGCACCGCCTCGTGGTGCGTTGCTAGCTCATCGTAATGCCGACGGTACAACTCGGGATCGCGACCGCGCAGCAACACGTTTTTCCATGCCTGCACCTCGCGCTGAAACGCCACATGCGCCTTGCGCGAGGTATCCACCATATCCGTCACCGGCTTAAATACGCGCACTGCCTCTTCGCCGATATCCGTCAGTAAATCGTAGAACATCACCGCACTCAGCAGCGAAACCACCACCAGCACGACATTGGCCAGCGTCAGCAGCAAACGGATTTTATTGCGAAAAAAATTAGCCATGCGTCGCCCCTGTGCCCGGAGCAGACCGCAAATATGAAACAGCCAACGTAATATCGCTTGGAACCAATGCCATTCGGTACTCTGTAGTTTGAAATATTTCGTAAAGTACCACAAAGCACGGCATTAGGGGTCTTCTATAGCGAACCGGAAACCCTTTTCAGCCAGTTGGCATACAAAATTTCTGCGCGCTGCTGCAAATCGGGCAGCTTCGCCCCCATCGCAGCCAGCATTTCACCGGATGGCTGCACAGCGGGGCTATGCAGGTTTTCAGCGACTTCGTCCGCACCGACATCGCACCAGGTACGAATCATGCCATCGGTCATTTCGACATGGCATTGCAAGCCGATATGGATACCATCGAAGACGAACGCCTGATTGACGCAATAATCGCTGGATAGCAGCAAGGTCGCGCCACTCGGCACACTGAAAGTCTCGCCGTGCCACTGAAAAACGTCGAAGGTTTTTGTCTCTCCGAACCAATTGTGTGCAACCGGGTTGACCGCATGCACCTGCCCCCAGCCGATTTCTTTGACCGGATTGCGGGTCACCTGCCCGCCCAGCGCCTTGCTCATCAACTGCCCACCAAGACAATGTCCCAGCACAGGAATGCGATTTTCAACGGCTTGGCGTATCAAAGACAGCGCCGACGGAATCCACAACAGTTCGTCGTTGACGCTCATCGGCCCGCCCATGAACACCAGACCGGAGAAGAGCGACGCCTCCTCCGGCACCGCCTCGCCTTCGTCGATGCGCACCAAACGCCACGGCAACTGCCGGGCATTCAGAAAATCGGCGAGATAACCCGGCCCTTCCGAAGCGGCATGCTGAAAAATCGCAATCGGCTTCACGATCGGCCTCTGCAACAATCAGGGAACGGGGTGAATCAGTTTGTCGCGCTCGATCAGCGCATAAGCCGAGTGGTTGTGTATCGATTCGAAGTTTTCCGATTCCACCACATACGCTTCGATACGCTCATCGGCGTTCAGCACAGCCGCCACGTCGCGCACCAAATCTTCGACGAATTTGGGATTGTCATACGCGCGCTCGGTCACATACTTCTCGTCAGGCCGCTTCAGCAACCCGAACAGCTCGCAAGACGCCTGCTCTTCGGCATAACGCACGATTTCCTCGATCCAGACCGAGCTGCGGGTACGCACGGTAATAGTGACGTGCGAGCGCTGGTTATGCGCACCGCGCTCGGAAATCTTTTTGGAACACGGACACAAACTCGTCACCGGCACCTGCACCTTCATGGTAAAACGATACGCGCCGTTCTCGATCTGGCCGGTAAACACCACATCGTAATCCAACAGGCTTTGCACGCCCGACACCGGTGCGGCTTTATTCACGAAATACGGGAAAGCCATTTCGATATAGCCGGATTCTGCTTCCAGCTTTTGCACCATTTCGCGCAGGATGCTTTCGAACGATTCGACCGAAATTTCGCGCCCGTGCTGATTCAAAATCTCCACGAAACGCGACATGTGGGTGCCTTTGAAATTATGCGGCAAATGGACATACATATTGAATGTAGCGACCGTGTGCTGCACACCCACGCTTTTGTCGCGCACCACAACCGGATGGCGTATGCCCTTAATGCCGACCTTATTGATTGCCAGTTGACGGGTGTCGGCACTGCTTTGCACGTCAGGAATCGCGTTACTCGCTGCGGAACTCATAAGAGACTCTCAAAAAAGTGTATGGCGAAAATTATACCCCTCAATCCCGATTAAATCACTCGGGATTGTATTGCCGGATAGCCGCCTCGATACCCGCCGCATCCAAACCGCACTGCGCCAGCAAACGCGCCGGATCGCCCTGCTCGATAAAACTGTCCGGCAGACCGAGTTGGAGCATCGGCACCGCCATGCCGTGCGCATGCAGACATTCGGCCACTGCACTACCTGCTCCGCCTTGCACGGCATTTTCTTCGACCGTCACCAGCAAAGTGTGCGTACGCGCCAACTCCAGCACCAGTGCCTCGTCCAGAGGTTTCACAAAACGCATGTTGGCTACCGTCGCATCCAAAGCCTCAGCGGCTTGCAAAGCGGGAGTCAACATCGAACCAAATGCCAGAATAGCGATTTGCTCACCGCGACGACGCACTTCACCGCGCCCGATCTCGATACTGTCCAGTTCGGATTGCGTGCTCACCCCCGGGCCGCAGCCACGTGGATAACGCACGGCAGTCGGGCCGTCGTACCGATAAGCCGTGGTCAGCATTTTGCGGCACTCGTTTTCGTCCGCAGGTGCCATAACCACCATATTCGGAATACAGCGCAAATAGCTCAGATCGTAATTCCCGGCATGGGTCGCGCCATCGGCCCCGACCAGCCCACCCCGGTCGATCGCCAGCATCACCGGCAAATTCTGAATCGCGATGTCGTGGATCACCTGATCGTAAGCGCGCTGCAGGAAGGTAGAATAAATCGCGACCACCGGTTTAGCACCGTCACAGGCCATCCCGGCGGCAAAAGTCAGTGCGTGCTGTTCGGCAATACCCACATCGAAATAGCGCGCGGGGTAGCGCTGTGAAAACGCCACCATACCCGATCCCTCGCACATCGCGGGCGTAATACCAACCAAGCGCTCGTCTTGCGCGGCCATGTCGCACAGCCATTGACCGAACACCTCGGTATAAGTCGGCTTGCCGGTGCATGGCTTACTGACAATACCGCACTCCGGGTCGAACTTGCCGACACCGTGATACAAAATCGAGTTTTCCTCCGCCAGCGGATAGCCTTTTCCTTTGCGGGTGACAATGTGCAAAAACTGCGGCCCTTCCAACTGACGAATATTAGTCAGCGTGGTTACCAGTGTATCCAGATCGTGCCCGTCAATCGGACCAATGTAGTTAAAACCGAATTCCTCGAACAGCGTACCCGGCGTGACCATGCCCTTTACGTGCTCCTCCGCCCGCTTGGCGAATTCGAGTACCGGCGGCATGCCCTTCAGCACTTTTTCGCTGGCGCGGCGCGCTGCCGCGTAAAACCGTCCCGACATCAATTTGGCGAGATAGTTGTTCAACGCCCCGACCGGCGGCGAAATCGACATATCGTTGTCGTTCAGGATGACCAGCAAATTCGCATCCAGCGCACCGGCATTATTCAACGCCTCGAAGGCCATGCCGCCAGTCATCGCACCGTCGCCGATAATCGCGACCGCACGGCGATCCGACCCGGCCAGTTTGGCGGCCACAGCCATGCCCAACGCTGCCGAAATCGAAGTGCTGGAATGCCCGGTGCCGAATGCGTCGTATTCGCTTTCGCTGCGTTTAGGAAAACCGGAAAGGCCATCCAGCATGCGCAGGGTTTCCATCCGTCCGCGACGCCCGGTCAACACTTTATGCGCGTAGGTCTGATGGCCCACGTCCCACACCAAGCGATCTTCCGGCGTGTTGTAAACGTAATGCAAGGCAAGAGTCAGTTCGACCGTACCCAGATTGGAGGACAAATGCCCCCCAGTCTTACTGACCGACTCCACCAGAAAACGGCGCAACTCTTCCGCCAGTTGCGGCAACTGCTTGCGCTCTAATTTGCGCAAATCTTCCGGCGTATTGACGGTATCCAGCAACGCACTCATGTATTTTTAGAATTTTCTCAAGACTATAAAATCGCCGAGCTCGCGCAAGCGACGAGCCGCCGCACCGAACCCCTCCAGTGCAGCCAGCGCTTCCTGATGCAAATCGGCAGCCATTTTCTTGGCGGCTTGCACACCCAACAAAGTCACATAAGTCGGCTTATCGTGCTCGGCGTCCTTGCCAGCGGTTTTACCCAACGTTGCGGTATCCGCCTCGGCGTCCAGCACATCGTCCACCACCTGAAATGCCAACCCAATACATTTACCGAACCGGTCTAAACGCTGCAACTCGCTGTCCGCCAACGCCGTCCCGCACTGTGCGCCAAGCAGAATCGCTGCCCGAATCAGCGCACCGGTTTTCAGAATATGCATATATTCCAATTCCGGCACGGTCAGTTGTTTGCCCACGCTAGCCAGATCGATTGCTTGCCCGCCTGCCATCCCGTGCGAACCGGAAGCACTCGCCAGCAGCTTAACCATATTCAATTGACGCACTGGGTCATCGGACAAACGGTGTTCGGCCAGCAATTGAAACGCCAGCGTTTGCAAACTATCGCCCACCAGCAAAGCCGTTGCCTCGTCGTATTCCACATGACAGGTCGGTTTGCCGCGACGCAGCACATCATCATCCATGCAAGGCATGTCGTCATGCACCAGAGAGTAGGCGTGAATTAATTCGACCGCCGCCGCTGCGACGTTGACGCGCTCAAGCGGCGCCTGCACCAACTCACCCGCCGCAAAAGCCAGCAATGGGCGCACGCGTTTCCCGCCGTCCAACACCGCATAGCGCATTGCGGCATGCAAGCGCTGCGGCGTGGTTTCCGCCGAAGGCAGCAACTGTCGCAAAACCTCTTCAAAACGCGCCTGATGGGCCGATGCCCAATTCTGGAAAACCGGCATAATCAGGCCTGCCCGAGTTCGTTAACAATAAACGGTTTCAGCGCGCCCTCTTCCAGCACGCGCACCTGCTGCTGTGCGTCGTCGAGGCTCACCCGGCAGAATTGCAACAACTCCACCCCGCGTTTATATGCAGCCAGCGATTCCTCCAGCGACAACTTGCCGGACTCCATGTTGGATACCACTTGTTCGAGTTCGCTCATGGCCGATTCGAAACTCTGGGTCTTGGATTTCCCCGCCATGTCAGTTTCCGTTTATCTAAAGGCAAGCATTTTACCCAACCCCCCCAGCCGGGACAATTTTTTGTTGCCCCGCCCCCCGATTTAAGGGACAATCCCGCCTTCTAAAAACCGTATTCACGCTTGATTATTTAAGGGTAGTGGGTATGTCCGACCTGGCAAATATCCAACAACTGACAAACATCGGCGAGCAGCCGCCGCTAAACTGGTACTTTGACTCCAAGATTCTGGAGCTGGAACAGAAAATCCTGTTCGATCAGGGGCCGGGTTATGTCGGTCACGAATTGCTTGTGCCCGAACTGGGCGACTATCATGTACTCGACTGGCAAGATAGCTCGCGCATGCTGGTGCGCAATGCCGGCGGCGTGGAACTACTCTCGAATATCTGCCGTCACCGGCAAGCCACCATGCTAACCGGTCGTGGCAATGCAAAAAACATTGTTTGCCCGTTGCACCGTTGGACTTACGAAACCAACGGCCAACTGCTCGGTGCGCCGCACTTTCCGCAAAATCCCTGCCTGCACCTGAATAAGACGCCGCTGCAAAACTGGAACGGTTTGTTGTTCGACAGCAAGCGCGACATCCTGAAAGATCTCGGCAAGATCGGTGTCATGCAAGATCTGGATTTCAGCGGCTACAAGCTGGATCGCATTCAGGTGGACGAATACGCCTTCAACTGGAAGACCTTCATCGAGGTCTATCTGGAAGACTATCATGTCGTACCGTTCCACCCCGGCTTGGGCAACTTCGTCAACTGCGACGATTTGCAGTGGGAATTCGGCGAATGGTACAGCGTACAAACCGTCGGCATACACGAGGGTCTGCGCAAAGTCGGCAGCCCGGTCTACGGACAGTGGCAGGATCAGGTACTCCGCTACAACAACGGCAAACTGCCGAAGTACGGCGCCATCTGGCTGACCTACTACCCGAACATCATGGTCGAGTGGTATCCGAACACGCTGGTCGTTAGCACCATTGTGCCGCGCGGCCCCGAGTCCTGCAGCAATATCGTCGAATTCTATTATCCGGAAGAAATCGTGCTGTTCGAGCGCGAATATGTTGAAGCAGAACAGCGCGCCTACAACGAAACCGCCATCGAAGACGACGTTATCTGCTCACGCATGCACCAAGGCCGCCGTTCACTTTATCAACGGGGTATCGTGGAAACCGGGCCGTATCAGTCGCCCACCGAGGACGGCATGCAGCATTTCCATGAATTTCTGCGCCGCAATCTCGACCCGCACCTGAAAGCACCTGCCTGACCCCGTTGCGGGTCTGGCTGCTTCATTGTGGGCGCGCGCTGGATGCTGGCAGCCGGGTTCTTTTTCGGCTGCATGGGTTTGTTCGTTAAGCTGGGCGCCCATGATTTCAACAGCAGCGAGCTGGTATTTTACCGTTCGTTCTTCGGGTTAATTGTTGTCGTTTTCATGCTGCGCGGCAGTGGCGTCGCACTCTCCACCACGTATCGGATGGGGCACGTCTGGCGCGGACTCTCCGGCAGCGTAGCGATGATCCTCTTCTTTTACTGCATCACCACCCTGCCGCTCGCAACTGCAATCACGCTGAATTACACCTCTTCGCTGTTTCTCACTGCGCTGACTATTCTGGTTTACAAGGAGCGCTTTCATGCCAGCCTGTCGATCGCACTGGCAGTCGGTTTTGTCGGTGTCATATTTCTGCTGCACCCCACACTGGAACGCGATCAACTCGTTCCGGGGCTGCTCGGCCTCGCCTCCGGCTTTCTGGCGGGCATCGCCCTGCTAAATGTGCGCCAACTAGGACGGTTGGGCGAACCGGCTACGCGCATCGTATTTTATTTCAACCTGGTTGCCACCTTCGTCAGCGGATTATGGATGCTGCTGTCACCACTGCATGCGCTAAGCTGGCGCAATCTGCCGCTGTTAATCGCGATCGGCGCATGCGCCACTTTTGCCCAAGTCGCCATGACGCGCGCCTATCGCATCGGCCAGACGCTGGTCGTCAGCAGCCTGTCCTACAGCACCATCGCTTTCGGCAGCTTGTTCGGCCTGCTGTTCTGGCACGAGTCGCTGCCGCTCGGCGGCTGGCTCGGCATCGTACTCATCATCGCCAGCGGTGTGTTAAGCTTCTGGTTGCAACCGAAACATCCACCACGAGAAGAATCATGATTACTATTCAACAAAGCGAAAATCTGCTCAATGCCGCCGTGATCGGCGAATTCACCCTTGCCGACTTCAAGGAATTCGAAGAACAAGCCCTGTACAAGCTCAAATCGCCGGGCGCAGTCAGCCTGCTGATCGATCTGCGCGACATGGTCGGCTATACCCTCGATGTCGCCTGGGAAGAAATTAAGTTTTTCAACCGCGAACATCAGCACGACTTCAGCAAGATCGCTGTAGTTACCGGCGACCAGTGGCTGACATGGCATACTTGGCTGTCGCGCATTTTCGTCGACGCCGACATTCGTGCGTTTAGCGACTACGCTGAAGCAAAACGCTGGATCGAAGCCTAGCATAAGCTCGCCATCCGATTAACACATTGACGCCTCTTACAGCCGGATTGGCTGCAAGAGGCGTGATACATCCGGCACAATCAAAACTAGCATTGTCGCTCAAATTTTAGTATAGTTCGCCCGTCCTATTAACCACGTAGCAAGGATGGGTATTGTAACAATGCAAGTCAGCTGTCTTTCATCCGCACCCGCAGAACGCGACATAAACAACGCAGCACCATCGCTCACCGAAATTGCGCAGGAATGCTTTTCACTTCTGCATGGCGAACTCGACCCGGAAAAGCTCAAGCGCTGTCAGGCCTACATCGGCCGTTTTCTGGAATGGTATGGCGAACAACCGCTGGAAGAACTAACACCGCAACTCTGGCAAAGTTACCGCCAGTACCTGGCGCGCGGCGACAAACGCAAAGAATATGCACCGCAGAAATCTCAACTAATCGACCAACATGAAGTCGCCTGCCAAAAACTGTTCCGCCACGCCGTCAGCCAAGGCTGGCTGCAGCGCAGCCCTATCGGCAAACGTACAGTCGCAAAAATTGCACGCCGCCCAAATTAACACGCACTAACTCATACCCAAAAAAAGAGGCACCCAAGGGAATGGGTGCCTGAACACGATCGACGCTCAGGGAAAACGCCGGTCTTACGGCCTGCCGGTCAGGGAGAGGGGGGTGGCAGGCCGGGTGCTACAAAATTACTGGGCGACCGGAGCATCGGCCGGCTTGCCGCAACCGGCGTTGTTCACCGTGCCGTCCGGCATGGTAGTGTGGCACAGGGTCGCTTGCGACAGTTTGACGCTGGTCAAACGTGCGCCGGTCAGGTTGGCGTCGGTCAGGTTGGCACCGACCAGCGATGCGCCGTCCAGACGCGCATCCGACAGGTTCGCGCCGGTCAGGTTGGCGTTGCTCAGGTCGGCCTGATACAGGATGGTGTGCTGCATGTCAGCACCCGCCAGGTTCGCGCCGCTCAGCTTGCCCTTGTACAGGTTGGCATCGCTCAGTTTGGCGCGCGACAGTTCGGCGTTGGCGAAGTTGCCGTTGTACAGGTTGGCTTTGCTGTAGTCGGCGCCCG